>NZ_CP019704.1:1255000-1257500 GCF_002005425.1 Polaribacter sp. BM10
TGTGTGGCCCAGGACGTAAGGGCCGTGATGATTTGACGTCATCCCCACCTTCCTCACGGTTTGCACCGGCAGTCTCGTTAGAGTCCCCATCTTTACATGCTGGCAACTAACGACAAGGGTTGCGCTCGTTATAGGACTTAACCTGACACCTCACGGCACGAGCTGACGACAACCATGCAGCACCTTGTAATATGTCCGAAGAAAAGTCTATCTCTAAACCTGTCATACTACATTTAAGCCCTGGTAAGGTTCCTCGCGTATCATCGAATTAAACCACATGCTCCACCGCTTGTGCGGGCCCCCGTCAATTCCTTTGAGTTTCAATCTTGCGATCGTACTCCCCAGGTGGGACACTTATCACTTTCGCTTAGTCACTGAGATAAATCCCAACAACTAGTGTCCATCGTTTACGGCGTGGACTACCAGGGTATCTAATCCTGTTCGCTCCCCACGCTTTCGTCCATGAGCGTCAGTACATACGTAGTAGACTGCCTTCGCAATCGGTATTCTGTGTAATATCTATGCATTTCACCGCTACACTACACATTCTATCTACTTCCATATGACTCAAGTCAACCAGTATCAAAGGCAGTTCCATAGTTAAGCTATGGGATTTCACCTCTGACTTAATCGACCGCCTGCGGACCCTTTAAACCCAATGATTCCGGATAACGCTCGGACCCTCCGTATTACCGCGGCTGCTGGCACGGAGTTAGCCGGTCCTTATTCTTACAGTACCGTCAAGCTAGTACACGTACTAGTGTTTCTTCCTGTATAAAAGCAGTTTACAACCCATAGGGCAGTCTTCCTGCACGCGGCATGGCTGGATCAGAGTCTCCTCCATTGTCCAATATTCCTCACTGCTGCCTCCCGTAGGAGTCTGGTCCGTGTCTCAGTACCAGTGTGGGGGATCTCCCTCTCAGGACCCCTACCTATCGATGTCTTGGTAAGCCGTTACCTTACCAACTAACTAATAGGACGCATAGCCATCTTTTACCGATAAATCTTTAATTACAATTTGATGCCAAATCGCAATACTATGAGGTATTAATCTTCATTTCTAAAGGCTATCCCTCTGTAAAAGGTAGGTTCTATACGCGTTACGCACCCGTGCGCCGGTCGTCATCTGTGCAAGCACAATGTTACCCCTCGACTTGCATGTGTTAAGCCTGCCGCTAGCGTTCATCCTGAGCCAGGATCAAACTCTTCATTGTATATCTTAAATATTTTAATGAATAAGTTTCAAAAGAATTTACATTATTAATAATGTGGTTATTCTACTCTTTGTTTACGCTGTCAATTTCAATATTTTCAATGAACTTTTAAGGTATCAAATCTTGCTCTTTAAAAACAAAACCTAAATCTTAATCTTGTAGAAATGATAGAATCGAACTACCTAACTTAAATTACCGTTATTCCAAAATCTCTCTGAACGTTTTCGCTATCTCGTTTAGCGGGTGCAAATATAAAACTTATTTCTAATCTAACAAGAAAAATAAATCTTTTTTTTTAATTTATTTCTTAACCCGAAAACAATAAAACAATGAACTTAATTACTAACCCATATTTCCGTTAGCGGGTGCAAATATACACCGCATTTTTAATCCCGCAACTATTTAATCAACCTTTTTTGAAATTATTTTAAATTAAACCATTAAACAATTACAATTCAGATACTTATAATTTACAATAATTTTAAAAATTAAAATTGAATTAATTTGTAACAATAAAACTTGTATTAATTCACATAGTCTGATACTAATTTTCAAATTACCAGGCGGATTATGGTAAATACCAAACTAATGTACCCTATATTTTTGTAGCTGGAGATATGCGTCGTGGCCAGTCATTAATAGTTTGGGCTATTTCAGAAGGAAGAGAAGCGGCAAGACAAGTTGATTTGTTCTTAATGGGAAGTTCAGATTTACCTTCTAAAGACATCACAGGTGATCTTGTAGCTATGTAAAAATAAATTATTCAATAATCATTAAAAAGTCCTTATATAAAAATTTATATAAGGACTTTTTATTTAAACTTTTTGCTATCAAATAACTAAGACTCTAATTTTTGATAGAGATTATCCTTCTAATTAATTTTTTTAGAATTTAATTATATAAAGATTGAAACCAATTTCCATAAAAAAACCTCATATCATTAAGATATGAGGTTTAAAGAATTCTGCTTATATCAGAATTAAGAAAGGCGGCGACCTACTCTCCCACATAAATGCAGTACCATCGGCGCTATTGGGCTTAACTTCTCTGTTCGAGATGGGAAGAGGTGAGCCCCAATGCTATAACCACCCTAAATTTTTCAGCTAAATGAATCTAACTGTATAAGTTAACATATGGTAAAATAATATTGTAAGTAAAAGTAAAAAAAAGAGTGTCTCTCACCGTCTTGCGACGGTGAGAAGCGTACATAAGTCTATGGGTTATTAGTATCACTTGGCTATGACATTACTGCCTTTACACCTATGACCTATCAACGTGGTAATCTC
>NZ_CP019704.1:2460000-3140000 GCF_002005425.1 Polaribacter sp. BM10
CTGTACCAGTAATAGAAACCAATAATGTAGACGAGCTTGCAAGCGGTTCTACATCTAATTGTATACCAACAACTGCATTTGCACCTAACTTTGTCGCATTGTCTTTTAAATTCTGAAATGCTTTTTCTTTAATACCTTCTAATGCTAAACTATATTTTTCGTAATATTTAGACATACTAAACATATCTTTAAAAGATAGTTTAGATCCGTTAGCAGAATAACTAGAATCGTAAGCAGTACCCGTTACAATACCTAAATAATCTACTATTTTAAAATTTTCTATGTTGTTTGTAGTTGTTAAAATCATAATAACTAATCTTCAATTAAATTAAAATCTAAATGTTTACGCTCTAAATCTGTTTTTTTAACTTGTACTTTTACATCATCACCTAATTGATACATGTTTTTTGTAGATTGACCAACAATAGCATATTGTTTTTCATCAAAAATATAATAATCACTTTTTATATCTCTAATTCTTACCATTCCTTCGCATTTATTAGTAGAAATTTCTACATAAATACCCCATTCTGTTACACCTGTAATTACACCATCAAAAACTTCATCTTTGTGATCTTGCATGTATTTAACCTGCATGTATTTTATAGAATCTCTTTCTGCTTTTGATGCTAATTCTTCTCTTTTAGAAGAATGTTTACATTTTTCTTCGTACAATTCTGCTTTTGGCGATTTTCCGCCATCTAAATAATGTTGCAGTAATCTATGTGTCATTACATCAGGATAACGTCTTATAGGCGATGTAAAGTGGCTATAATAATCGAAAGCTAAACCATAATGACCAATATTTTGTGTGGTATAGACTGCTTTAGACATCGATCTGATTGCCAAAGTTTCTATCATATTAGATTCTGCTTTACCATTTACATCATTTAATAACTGATTTAAACTTGCAGATGTACTTTCTTTAGTTTCTGTATTTATCTTGTAACCAAATTTACTAATGATGTTTTGTAAAGATGCTAATTTTTCTAGATCTGGCTCATCATGAACTCTGTAAATAAAGGTGTCGTTAGAAGGTTTTCCTTTTTTACGACCAATAAATTCTGCTACTTTTCTGTTTGCTAATAACATAAATTCTTCAATTAATTTATTAGCATCTTTAGATTTTTTAAAGAAAACACCAACTGGGTTTGCTTCTTCATCTAAATTAAACTTCACTTCTACTCTATCAAAAGAAATTGCACCTTGTTTCATTCTCTTTTTACGCAATACTTTTGCTAATTTATCTAGCTGTAAAGTTGCTTCTACAATTTCTGGTGTAACTTCGTATTCTTTGTCTATGATAGAAGTTTCTAATGGCATTGTATAAGGTTGTACATCATCAGATAATTCGCAATTTTCTATAATAGATTGTGCTTCTTCATAAGCAAAACGTTGGTCTGAATATGTTACAGTTCTACCAAACCACTCTCCTACTACTTGTGCTTTTTGATTAATTTCAAAAACTGCAGAAAATGTTAATTTTTCTTCATGTGGTCTTAAAGAACAAACACCATTACTTAACATTTCTGGTAACATTGGCACTACTCTATCTACCAAATAAACAGATGTTGCCCTGTCATAAGCCTCATCATCTAAAATAGTTTTTGGTTGTAAATAATGCGAAACATCTGCTATATGAATTCCTACTTCGTAATTACCATTTTCTAATTTTACAAAAGACAAAGCATCATCAAAATCTTTTGCATCTTTAGGATCTATGGTAAACGTTAAATCTTTACGCATATCTCTACGTTTAGAAATTTCTTCTTCAGTAATTTCTAAAGGCAAACTTTCTGCATCTTTTTCTACTTCTTCTGGAAACTCGTAAGGTAAATCATATTCTAATAAAATAGAATGCATCTCTGTATTATGATCTCCTGGTTTACCTAGTACTTTGGTTATTTTACCAAACGGATTTTTAGAGTTTTGTGGCCAATCAGAAATTGTAGCTTGTACTTTATCTCCGTGTTCGGCACCATTCATTTTGTTTTCAGAAATAAAAATATCAGCATACATTTTATTACTGTCTGGTAACACAAAACCAAAGTTTTTACTTTTTTGTAAAACACCAACAAATTCTGTTTTAGCACGTTCTAAAATTTCTACAACATCTGCTTCTAACTTTTTACCACTTCGTTTTTTGTACACATAAGCTTTTACAATATCGTTGTGTAAACCTTTACATAAATTTACATTTGGTATAAAAATATCATCTTCATAATCTTCTGTAACAAAGTAACCATTACCGTTAGATGTAATATCTAAAGTACCTAAAGAGTATTTTCTATCTGCATTTATTTTAAATTTACCTCTATCTACTTCTACAATTTTTTTTGTCGATGCTAATTCTGCTAACTTTTTAATTACTTGGTTTTTACCATCTGTATCTACAATGCTTAATTTTGCAGCAATTTGTTTGTAATTGTAAAACTTATCGCTGTCTTCATTTAAAATTCTGAATATATTTTTAGTTAAATTTTTTACGACTTTACCTTTCTTTTTATAAATTTTTTTCTTTTTTTTTGTCATTTATACTTCTGTTTTAGCGTTAATTCTTTCTGTTTTTTTTGATAAAAATTAACGTACTCTGCAAATTACAATTATAAGTTTAATAAAGCATTAAAAAACTGTTATGAATCTATTTTGTAATTTGGTTTGTTTATAATAATTTGTTTATGTCTACTATTGATAAAATCAATACTGATTCTTGGTTTATAATTGCAAACCCAGCTTCTGGAAATAAAAATTTTTCTAAAATTTGGAAAAAAATTGAGCAATTACTTAACAACAAGA
This sequence comes from Polaribacter sp. BM10, assembly GCF_002005425.1. GTDB lineage: Bacteria > Bacteroidota > Bacteroidia > Flavobacteriales > Flavobacteriaceae > Polaribacter > Polaribacter marinaquae. The sequence goes on from NZ_CP019704.1 coordinate 2,462,797, forward strand.
ATTTAGACTATTCTTTTGCTTTTACTCAGTTTTCTAAACACGAAATAGATTTGGTACAAAACGCTATTAAAAAGGGTTATAGAAACATTATATCTGTGGGCGGAGACGGAACATTACATAATGTTGTAAACGGAGTAATGCTGCAAAGGTATGTAAAAACTTCTAATATAACTATTGGCGTATTACCTTTAGGAACTGGTAACGATTGGATTAAAACCTACAAACAACCTAATTCCATAGAAAAAGCTTTAGAAATTATATCAAAAAAAACTACAATTTTACAAGATATTGGTGTTATTACTACTGATAAACATACTATTTATTATAACAATGTAGCCGGAATTGGTTACGATGGATATATTGTTAATAAACTAAAATATCTTAAAAAATTTGGTGCTTTATCTTATTTGTTAGCAGGTATTTATGGTTTAATTTTTTATAAGAAAAGTGCATATAAGATACTTATAAACAATAAAGAATTAAAAGAAAAATGTTTAATGGTTGTATGCGGAATTTGTAAATATTCTGGTGGCGGAATGCAGTTTACAAAAGACGTTAATACTACAGACGGCTTATTAGACATAACAATTGCTAAAAACTTAAATTTTTTAGATTTAATAATTAATCTACCTAAACTTTACTCTGGTGCAATTGTAAATCATAAAAAAGTAAACACTTACAAAACATCAAAAATTACGGTAATGCCTATAAATGCTAAACCTTTTATACAAGCAGATGGCGAGTTGATAACTTCTGGTAAACTTCAAATTAGCATTATACCTAAAGCAATTAATTTTGTAATTAATTAGTTATCAAGTATAAAAGTTAAAAAAATCTTAATTTTTTTGTAACGAATCTTAAAAAGAAGCGTCTTTATAGAAAGAGACTTTTAAATTAAGATGAAAAATCTACGTAAAATTATCGGCTTATTTCTAATTATTTTTGTTGCAGGCATCTTTGTAACCATTATAACGGTAAACAAATCTCTTAACAAAATAGATCCGCAAGAAAAAAGCGTAGAAATTCAAAAAGACACCACTTACCTACTAAAAGCAGAAAAGAAAACAGTTTAATTTTTTTTTCAAAAATTTTCTCTTTCTAATTTCAATTTATTTTTTTTCGAGTTTTTCACAGTTATAAACATTCTATAGTATAATTATTTTTCTTTTATAAAATTTTAAAAAAACTATGATGGTTATAATAGTGTGTGAATAGCTACTATAAATTTTATAATATTTATTTTAATATTTGAGTTATTAAAAAACGTTTACATGTTATTAGTAGTTTAAAAGCTTTAAAATCAATTAAAAAGTAGAGTTATTAACAATAGTTATAAACAGGTATTAACTAAATATTCTGAATAACTATGTTGTATTTCTATGTAAACAAATTGTAAATTTTATGTTGATAAACTTTTATCAAAAACTCATAAAAAAAGTTGCATATGTTAAACTATCCGCTGTATTGTAATAAATATTGAATTCACCAAAAATACTTTTCAGTTTTTCATTGCAACTTCTTAACATTCTATTAAAATGCTAAAAACTTAAAAACTAAAGAGTTATTAAAAAAGCTATTTTTTTGATTGTTTATAACTGTTGATAACCGTTAGTTTCTGTATTTTTGTAGTACACAACTTAATTAAAATCAATTTATTATGACAATTGCAATTGGTAACGATCACGCTGGTACAGAATACAAGTTCGAAATTATAAAACATTTAGAAGAGAAAGGTTATAATGTTATTAATTTTGGTACAGATTCTAATGCGTCTATGGATTACCCAGATGCTATTCATCCAACAGCAGAAGCAGTAGAAACTGGTAAAGCTACGTTAGGAGTTATTTTATGCGGTTCTGGTAACGGCGCACAAATGACAGCAAATAAACACCAAGGTATAAGAGCTGCTTTGTGTTGGAACAATGAGTTAGTTGCACTAACAAGACAACATAACGATGCAAATATTCTTACAATTCCGGCACGTTTTGTTTCTTTACAACAAGCTATAGGTTTTGTAGATATTTTTCTTTCTACAGAATTTGAAGGCGGTAGACATGCTAATAGAGTAAGTAAAATTTCTTGTGCAGGATAATCTTTAAAAAAAATCACTTAAACTGTTTTAAAATTTAGTTTGAGTGATTTTTTTAATATCTAGTAGTATATATTAATTATGAATATCAAAGTAAAATCTTTTAACGAATTAACGGTAAACGAATTGTATGCAATTTTACAATTACGATCGGAAGTTTTTGTGGTAGAACAAAATTGTGTGTATCAAGATATAGATTTTAAAGATCAAAAATCTTTACATGTAATTGGTTTTAAAGATGATAAAATTATTGCTTACACACGTGTTTTTAAACCTGGTGATTATTTTAAAAATGCTAGCATTGGTAGAGTAGTAGTAGCAGCTTTAGAAAGAAAACATAGTTATGGGCACGATTTAATGAAAGCTTCTATAAACGTAATTAAAGAAAACTTTAAAAGCGATACAATTACCATTTCTGCTCAAAAATATTTACAAAAATTTTATGAATCTCATAATTTTACAAAAGTAGGAGAGGAGTACTTAGAAGATGGTATTCCGCATATAAGAATGGATAGAAATTAGAACTAAAAACGTACTCTAAAACTTAAATTAGGTGTAAAAGGCAACGAGTAATTATCTATTCTTCTCACATTATTTTCTTGCGATTCATCTACAATATAGTAAGAATCTATGGTGTTTTTTCTATCTGTAATATTAGTAAAACCAAGCCTAATTGTGGCTTTTATAGCTTCAGAAAATTTAAAATTATAACTTCCAGAAACATCAATTCTAAAAAAATTGTCTAAATTTTCTGTATTAGGATTGTCGTAATTTACAATAGTTTTATCGCCATTTTGTAAAGTTTCGTTACCATCTACAGGTTTTGTATAAGGCCTACCAGAACGTAAAATTCCGCCAATAGATGCTTTTAAATTTTTGGTAAAATTATAATTAAAAGCAGTACTTAAAGAGTGTGTAATATCTAAGCTATTTGCAAATTTCTTTGGATTAAAAACACCAAATGTGTAGTTGTTTTCTGCCAACGTATAACTTAACCAAGTACTAATTGTATTAGTTTGTTTGTTAATTAAAAATTCAATTCCTTTAGTTTTATAATTACCAATAGAACTAAAATTCTGAGTGTTGTTGTAAAAACCTTGATTTGCAGTAGAAATACCGTTAACTACTTTATAAAAACCTGTAATATCTGCGTACAATTTATTTTTGGCATAAGAAATACCAAAAGAAGCTTGTTTGCTTGTTATTATTGGCGTTCTATCATTATCAGATAAAATCCATCTACGTTTTTCGATACCTAAAAAATTATCTTCAAAATCTATTTTTTGAGCTGTTGTTTGATTTTTAAACTCTCCTTCTAACTTTAAAGAATACGTTTCATTTAGTTTTTGTCTTATATTTATTCTAGGTTCGAAAATAATTTTTTGAAACTTATCAAAATAATTAGCTCTAAAACCAACTCTAGCGTAAGTATCGTTTTTATTATATTCAATTTCTGAATAAAAAGCACTTTTTAACAACACTTCTTTTATTGTTTTAGAAAAAGTTGGTGCGTTAATACTTGTGGTATTTTTTACGCCTATTTCGTTAAAAACAAAACCGTTTGTTAAATAAAAAAAATCAGAAAATTCATACACAGTATTTAGTTTTATCGCTGTTTCTAAAACATTGTTAAATTGTGTTTGAAACTGATCTGTATCTTTATTATAATCTGAAGAATTTATCCTGTAATCAGAAATAAATGCCGAAAGATTGGTTGTAAATTTAGAGTTCCAGTTGGCTTCCCAATTAATTTTAGCACCTAAATTTTCTTGTTTTAAATTACTATTTTCTTCAATAGAATTGTTATTGTTTGTGTATTGTTCTAGATAATCTAAATTATTTTTTATGTGAATAAAGTTGGCTCTAATTGCATGATTGTAATTAAGATCGTATAAAACTTTAAACGAATAGTCGTAGAAGAAAAACTTAGATTCTGAGTTGTTAACACTGTTAGAAGCAATAGAATTATCTTGAAAACTTCTATTAAAATAATTGGTATAAGTTGGTGTGTTTAAAAAATCTGTAAAAGATCTTCTACCAGAAACATGCAATTCTAAATTATCTTTAATTGGTATCTGTACAAAAGCATCTGCACTTATCAAATTAAAACCTGCGCCGCCAGAAAATTTATTCGTTATTCTATTCGAGGTTTCCATATTAATTGTTGATGAAACTCCGTCAGAAAAAACACTACTTGTACCATTTTTAGTAACCGTAACTTTTTTGGTTAAATACGGATTATAAGCAGAAATTAAACCAAAAAAATGACCTGCATGGTACATTTTAATTCCGTCCCAAAGCATTAAATTCTGGTCGTTTGTACCACCTCTTACATTTATATTAGAAATACTTTCGTTTACACTTTCTACGCCTGGTAAAATTTTAATAGTTTTTAAAATATCGGGTTCTATTAATCCTGGTAAAATTCCGAATTTTTCTGTGTTTAAAATAGTGCTTCCATCGGCACTTTTTTGCAAGCCAGAAGTTAAAAACTTTTGCATTGTAATTTCTGATAAAATTTCTGAAGATTCTTCTAAATACAACTGTTTACAATTAGCATTTAGAAATAATTCTTTAGCAGAAATTTCTAAGTTTTTAAAACCGATATATGATATATTTATTACAGATTTTACCGGCACATTTTGCAAGTAAAAAGATCCGTTTGTATTAGATGTTGTTCCTAAATTATAACCATTAACTTTTATAGATGCTAAAGCTAAAGGCATTAGATTTTTACTTTCTAATACGTTTCCGCAGATATTTATAGTTTTATTTAAAAACGAAACTGTTACATATCTGTTGTCTAATGTTTTAAATTGTAAATAAGTTTTATCGTTTAGATAACTTAAAAGAGATTCTAAAGAAATACCTGTTTGTGGTGCTATAATTTTTATGTTTTCGATGTCATCATCAGAATAAGAAAACTTAATATCGTATGTTTTTTCTAAGGAAATTAGCAAAGAAGAAAGCCCAACTTTAGAAGACGATTTCTGAGCATAATTTATACTTGTAGTAAGTAAAAAACCTAATAAAATTATAGCTATTTTATTGATCATATGTAAAGATCGTAATTGTTTTACCGTCAATCTTATAAGACAACTGCAACGGTATTGTTACCGATTGTAATGCAACATTAATATCTAAATGTGTAAAGCCACCAGAATATAAAGTTTCTAAATTAATGTTGTTAGTTGTAATTGTATAGCCAAATTGATTTTCTATTTCTTTAAGTACAAATTTTAATTGTGTACTTTTAAAATTAGATTCTTTTTGTAACCAAGATTTTTCTGTTGTATCAAAAGTAGTATTAGTATCTATAATACCGTTTACAACTTTAAAAATTGTTCCTTTAGGTAATTTTACAAGTGTGTCTTTATAAGTTACGCTTACCAAACCTTCGTATGTTTTTACTTCGAAATAATTGGTTCTTTCTTTAACATTAAATTGCGTACCAAGAACGGTAACATTACCTATTTCTGTATTTACAGTAAATTTCTCTCCTTTTTGTACTTTAAAAAATGCTTCTCCGTCTAGGGTTAAATTTCTATTATTTTCCCACTCTTTTTTAACATACGAAACGTTAGAATTTGCATTTAAAATAACTTCTGAATTATCGGGTAAATTAAAGGTTTTTGTTTCTGCGAATTCTGTAGTATAATTGGTATCGTTGTTATAAAGTAAAAAGTAACTTGTTGTTAACAATACTGCAATAACTGCGGCGTATTTAAATACTTTATTAAAATTAAAAGCAACAACTTTTCCTTTTTTGGTTTTGTTTTGAGTTTTTAATTTTAAGTCTGCCAATGCATTTTCTACATTAACTTTAGGTGTTTCTATTTGCGATGTGTAATGTGCAATTTTTTCTAAAGTATCAAAACCTTCAGTTTCTTTTAAACGCAGTAATTCTTCATCAGAAATATCTCTGTTTAGCCATTTTAATATGTCTTTATTATTTTCCATTTTTTAGACTTCTATATATGTAACAACTAAATGTTTATTTACCCTACTTTTAAATTCCATCTATTTTACTTCTTAATTTTTTAAGGGCAGAAGACATTCTTTTTTCTACTGCTTTTTGCGATATTTCTAGCATTTCTGCTATTTCTCTGTATTTTTTACCGTCTATTCTATTCATCAGAAAAACTTCTCTTTCACCTTCGGTTAAGTTTTCTATGGCATTTTTAAGTTTATTTTTAAATTCTTCTTCTTCTAATAAATACTCTGGACTTTGATTGTTAACATCTAAATAAGGACTATTTTTTGCATACTCGAAAACAACCTTTTCGTGCTTAACTTTATTTAAAAATAGATTGTTAACAACTGTAAATAAGTAAGATTTAGCTTTAGAAAAATCTATTTTTGCACAATTTTCCCATATTTTTATAAAAGCTTCTTGCGCTAAATCTAAAGACGTATTTTTATTGCCAGATTTGTAGTAAGCAAAGTTACTAGCAGACTGTATATGAGATGTGTAAAACTCATTAAAATAAATTTCGTCGCAAAGAGATTTATTAGTCATTGTAGGGTTTTAAATTATAAAAATAAAAAAAATAGAATACAAAGGTAGGGTAAATAAATGTGTAGTTGTTTAACTAACAGAAGGGCAAAAAATAGTCTTTCAAAAAAAAGTAGGGTAAAATAAAATTGAGTTGTCTTACTAACAGAAACAATAAACATTTATTATTAAAACGTATTAAAATGAAAACATTAAAATTAATTACAGTATTTGCATTAACAGCAGTTTTAGGATTTACATCTTGTCAATCAGAAGAAAATACAGAAGTTGGTGCTAATCCAAACGCAAACTCTTCTACATCGCCAACCGCTTCTAATTTTGAAAGAGCATCTATGAACGATGGTTCTGATGATGATTTTTTAGATGGTAATGCGTGTACAGAATTGTTATTTCCTTTAACAGCAACCGTAAACGGACAAAATATTTCAATAATATCTGAATTAGATTTTTCTGCAGTCTTAAATATTTTTGCAGAATTTAATGATGATGCAGATAATGTTACATTCAACTTTCCTATCAAAGTAAGAACTAGTAATTACACAGAAGTAACAGTTAATAATCAAGAAGAATTAGACGCTTTAAATGCAGCATGTGAAAGTGCAGAAGCAGAAGGTAGAGATGCTATTTCTTGTATAGATTTTAATTTTCCTATTACAATGTTAACCTACGATATTGCTTTAGAGCAAACAGGTACAGTTGTTTTACAATCTGAAAAGCAATTGTATACTTTTATCACTGGTTTACAATCAGATGAGTTTTTTACAGTTAATTATCCTGTAAGTGCAACATTAAGCAATGGTACAACTGTTCAATTAAATTCTGATGCAGAGTTTAGAGATTCAATTTCAGAATGTGTTCAATTTGAAGAAGAAGAAGATGAGGCTGCAACAATGGCTGCAGAAGTAGAAGCAACTTTAACAAATACACAATTTAAAGTACAAAGTTTTGTAAACGCAGGTGTTAACACGGCAGCAGATTTTGTAGATTGGTCGATAGAGTTTACAAACGATCTTAAATTAGTTGCTAAAAATAATGTAAACGCTACTTTATCAGAAATAGAAGGTACATATGCTATAAGTTCAGATACATCAGTATTTTTAAACATTGCATTTGGTAGCAATAATACTGTTAGTGTTTTAAATAACGATTGGGTTATAGCTTCTTACAGCGATACAATGGTTGCTTTACAAAGTAAAACAGATGCTAGCATTACATTAACTTTTCAGAAACTTTAATAGTAAAAAAATAATAGAATTACTTTACAATTGCTATTAATTACATAGCAATTGTAAAGTTTTAAAGAACAATCAATAATGATAAAATTTTTATTAAAAGTATTTTTAGTTTGTTTAATAATTACATCTTGTTCATCAGAAACAGATATTATTACAGAATCAGAAACACCTATAAATGTTAATTTAAATAGACAACAAACAGGTTCTTCTGCTAACGATTTACTTTCTGCTTCTGCTTTTAAAAAAATGATTGTTGAAGTTGCTTACATAGAAGGTTTTAAACCAACAGAAACAGCTTTAAATAACTTTAAAAATTTTATAAACGATAGAACTTTTAAACCAGAAGGTGTAACGTTTGTAGAGAAATCAATAGAAAACACAGGCAAAACAACTTATACTTTAGATGAGGTTGTAGAAATTGAAAAAGTAAATAGAACACAATACAACACAAATAATACAATTGCAGTTTGGGTGTTATTTATTGATGGTAAATCATCTAAAGACACCAACCAAGGTGCAATTTTAGGAACTGCTTATTGGAACACTTCTTTTGTTATTTACGAAGAAACAATACAAGGCTTAAGCGATAGCACATTCGAGCCAAATAGAAGTCTTTTAGAGAGCTCTGTTATTCATCACGAATTTGGTCATATTTTAGGTTTAACAAATCTAGGAACCGATTTACAAAGTGATCATGAAGATGAAGAACACCCAAAACATTGCATCGAACAAGATTGTTTAATGTATTGGGCCGCAGAATCTAGCCAAGGAATTGGCAACATGGTTTCTGGCGGAAGTTTACCAACTTTAGATGCACAATGTTTAGCAGATTTAAGGGCAAATGGCGGTAAATAATTTAAAATTTTAAAAAATGAAAACATTATATTTTACAATAGCTTTAATGTTTATTACAAGTATTACATTAAACGCTCAAGACAGAAAAAATACAGCTTCGGCTGGTATTAAAGGTGGTTACAATTTATCTTCTCTAAGTTTCGACGGAACATCTGAAACTTCTAATTTACATGGATTTCATATTGGTATTTATGGTGAATCTTACATTGGTAAACATATTGCAATTCAGCCAGAAATTTTATACTCACAACAAGGTTATAAAATAATTGATGATAACGGTACTTACACACAAAAATTAGAATATATAAATGTGCCTTTAATGTTAAAAATGTATCCAGTAAAAAGCTTTTTTATAGAAGCTGGTCCGCAAATAGGGTTTTCGATTTCACACAAAGAAACTTTTGATGCTGGTTTTGTTTTATATGATACAGAACAAGAGCTTGAACCAAGTAATTTTGATTGGGGTGTAAACCTTGGTGCTGGTTTTAAAAGTGATGCAGGGGTTAGTTTAGGCGCCAGATATCATATTGGTCAAAGTGATATTTATGACCAAGACAAACCAAAAAATAGAGTAGTACAAATCTATTTAGGATTTGAATTTTAGTTAGAACTAAAAATAAAAAAGAGAAGTAATTTTACTTCTCTTTTTCTATTAAGTTAGTTATTTCTTTAACGCCGCCCACTTCTAAATCTCCTAAAAGTATATCGCCAATTCTTACTCTAATTAAGCGCAAAGTTGGTAACCCAACAGCAGCAGTCATTTTTCGAACTTGCCTAAATTTACCCTCTCTAATTATTATAGAAACCCAACTTGTTGGGCCATGTCTTTCATCTCTTATTTTCTGACTTCTTAACGGAAATTTAGGGTCATCAATTATAAAAGCTTTTCCGGGTTTTGTGATATATTTTTTACCATTAAAACCTATTTCTACACCATTTCTTAATTGCTCAACTTCCTTTTCTGTTATCACACCATCTACTTGTACATAATATTCTTTTTCGTATTTTCTAGATCTTATTTCTGCGGATACTTTACCATCTGTAGTTAAAAGTAATAAACCTTCAGACGGCACATCTAGACGACCAATAGCCATCGTTCCTTCAGGAAAATCGTACAAATCTCCTAATAATTTTTTTTTCCGTTTCGCGGGATTTATAAACTGAGAAATCATTCCCCAAGGTTTATGAATCATAAAATGATGATGATTTTCTGGCAAACTACAATACATTTAAAATTACAGAAAATTCATTTTTACCCTTAGACAAACTCATGTTTTCTTCCGAAAATTTTTGATCTGTATAAGAAGTATATTGCGTAATTGGTTCTATACAAAGCATGTTGTCAACTTCTGTCCATAGCATAAAGTTGTTAAAACCAATTGTGGTAATTTCTAAGTTGTTTTTATTGATGTTTTTTAAAGTAATTTTTTCTGTACCTAATACCGGAAAAGCGTTTGAGCCAGCTTTATAAACATCTTTTAATGTAATTTTTTCTTTACCTGCTTCTAAAATTTCTTTACCAGTATTAGATAATAAAAAAGCCGGATGATAGCCTAACATAAATGGCATTCCTTTTTCAGAATATATAATAAAATCGATTTTTAGAATATCATTTTCTAAAGTAAAATGTTTTTCAAACGTAAAATTAAAAGGCCAATTAAGGTGTTCTTCTTTCGATTTTACAGGAAACTTGCTATTTGTAACTATAGTATTTTTAATGTATTCTTTTTTAAATTTTGCAGAAGTTTCATCCGAAGAAATTAAACTATAGTCTAATTCTCGTAACAAACCATGCTGATCTAAAATAGCGTCGCCATTTTTTGTATGTACTCTAAAATTATTTTTAACCGTCGGACCAATTACCGGAAACATTTCATCATCAGAATTACGCCAACCTTTATTTCCTTTTTGATGTATAAATTCTTGGTTGTTTTTTATAAAACTGATTAACTCTCCTTTTTCTATTACAACAGTAGAAAAATTGTTTTGTAAGATTACCTTGGTTTTCATTTGCATAAATAATTTGTGTAAAAATAGTATAAATTTGACTCTTTTTTTTTAGTGAATTCATCTTAGTTTTTTGTAACTTGTGGCACTTATTTAAAAATAAAACAAGCAAGATTTATGGCGGCAGATAAAGAAAAAGCAGCAAAACTTAAAGCACTTCAACTTACTCTAGATAAGCTAGATAAGACATATGGTAAAGGTTCTGTAATGAAATTAGGTGATGTAGTTACAGAAGATATAGATGCAATTTCATCTGGTTCTTTAGGTCTAGATTTGGCTTTAGGCGTAGGTGGTTATCCAAGAGGTAGAGTAATAGAAATTTACGGACCAGAATCTTCTGGTAAAACAACTTTAACATTACACGCAATTGCAGAAGCACAAAAAGCTGGTGGTATTGCAGCTTTTATTGATGCAGAACATGCATTCGATAAATTTTATGCAGAAAACTTAGGTGTAGATATAGATAATTTAATAATTTCTCAACCAGACCATGGTGAGCAAGCATTAGAAATTGCAGAAAACTTAATTCGTTCTGGTGCAATTGATATTGTTGTTATTGATTCTGTAGCAGCATTAACACCAAAATCTGAAATAGAAGGAGAAATGGGAGATTCTAAAATGGGTCTTCATGCACGTTTAATGTCGCAAGCATTACGTAAATTAACAGGTACTATTTCTAAAACAAAATGTACAGTTATATTTATTAACCAATTAAGAGAAAAAATTGGTGTAATGTTTGGTAACCCAGAAACAACAACGGGTGGTAATGCATTAAAGTTTTATGCTTCTGTTAGATTAGATATTAGAAGAAGAACACAAATTAAAGACGGAGACCGAGTTATTGGTAACAGTACAAAGGTTAAAATTGTTAAAAATAAAGTTGCACCACCTTTTCAAATTACAGAGTTTGATATTATGTATGGGCAAGGAATATCTAAAGTTGGTGAAATTTTAGATATTGGTGTAGATTTAGGTATTGTTAAAAAAAGTGGATCTTGGTTTAGTTACGGAGAGACAAAATTAGGTCAAGGTAGAGATGCCGTTAAAGGTTTAATTAAAGACAATCCTGAATTGGCAGAAGAACTTGAAGGTAAAATAAAAGTTGCTATCGAAAATCAAGAATAAGGTTATTTAAAAGTTCTAACTATTATTAACTGCCATAGAATTAATCAATCTATGGCAGTTTTTTATTATATTTAATTGTTATGATTAAAATTACAGAAGATCTTACATTAAAAAATATTTTACTTTCTGATGCAGAGATTTTACATACCTTAATGAAAACAGTATATCCGTCTGCATACAGTCATTTTTGGAAAGATAAAGGAGATTGGTATGTTAACTCTCAATATTCTAAAGAAAACCTAGAACAAGAGCTTTTACAAGAGAATTCTTCTTATTATTTTATTTGTTATAAGAATGAAGTAGTTGGAAATATCAGAATTATTTGGGATGAAAACTTAGAAGGTTTATCCGAAGAAAAACAAGTAAAATTACATAGATTATATCTTCATAAAAAAACTCAAGGCAAAGGTTTTGGTAAAAAAATAGTGAATTGGTTAGAAAACTTAGCAGTACAAAAAGAGTATGCCGTTTTGTGGTTAGACGCTATGAATATGCAAGAACAAGCATTTCAGTTTTATAAAAAATTAGGTTATAAGTACCATTCACATACTTTTTTACCTTTCGAATTATTACACGACGAGGTAAGAAAAATGAGCCAAGTTTATAAGCTTTTATAATCTTAATTTATTCTTTAGACAGAATTTTTACCAACCATAAAATAAAGTAAGCTCCAATACCTAAACCTGCAAATAAAACAAGAAGAACAAATAGAATTCTAATGTTTTTTGCTGAAAATTGCGTTTTTGTACTTAACCATTCGCATACACCTAAAATCATAATTTAAATTTATTTAGTTTATTTATTATCCTTTAAAAGGAGGAGTTTCTCGAACTAATCGTTCTATTTCTTTAACAATTTCAATTCTACTTTTAGATTTTAATTCGAAATGTAAATTTTCCCAATCAGCATCAAAAGTAACTTCTTTAGATTTAGAGTTAATAATTTCTTTTAAATTAAGAACTCTTAAATAAAAGTATCCGTTTATATCATTTTCTGGTCTATAATCTAAATTTATAGCACGCTTTAAACTGTAATTATTTAGATGTAATAAAGAGCTAGAATCTAGGTAATGCATGGTTTCTATAGAAGGATCAACTTCATAAAATAAATTCCATTCTACATGCCAACTATTTGTAATTCTTAAAGGCTGTAAATCTATTTCATCCATTTTAAACGCCTGTGCTTCCAAAACCTCCAGAACCTCTTTCTGTTTCGCTAAGTACATCTACTTCTTGCCAAACTACTCTTTCATGTTTTGCAATTACTAATTGAGCAATTCTTTCACCATCATTTATAATAAAATCTTCATTAGAAAGATTTACCAAAATTACGCCGATTTCTCCTCTGTAATCTGCATCTACTGTACCAGGAGAATTTAATACGGTAATTCCTTTTTTTGCAGCCAAACCACTTCTAGGTCTAACTTGTGCTTCAAAACCGATTGGTAAGGCTATAAATAAGCCAGTTTTAATAATGGCTCTTTCTAAAGGTTTTAGTGTTATTGCTTCTTCTATATTAGCTTTTAAATCCATACCAGCAGCACCATTTGTTTCGTAATTTGGTGTAGCGTGTTTAGATTTGTTTATAATTTGTACGTTCATTTTTATTTATAAATTGAATAAGTAAGTTATTGTTTCTAAAAATTCTGATTTCCAAAACGATTCTGTATGCGTACCGTTTGCAGCAACTTTAGTTTTTAGATTATTTTGATTATAATCATTATCTATTAATCTTTCGGCCATATTTTCTGTATCTGGCACCATAGAACCACCTTCTTTATCGCCAACTAATAAATACAATTTTGTGTTTTTTAGGTTTGCGTGTTGTTCTGCAAAAGAATTTACTTTGTTAGAAAACCAAAAAGAAGTAGAAAGTGCACCAATTTTACCAAATACTTTTGGATGTTTTAAACCGGCATAAAAAGAAATTAAACCGCCTAAAGAACTACCAATAATAGCCGTGTTTTCTGCAGTGGTTTTAGTTTTATAATTTTTATCTATGTATGGTTTTAAGGTATTTACCAAGAAATCTGAATAAACGCCTCCTTTACCGCCACCATATTTTGTGTTAGACCAAGGTGTGTATTCTTCAATTCTTTTTTCTCCGCCATTTTCTATACCCACAACAATAAAACCCTTTTTAGTTTTATTATATAAATTATCTAAAGTTTCATCAACTTCCCACTCGCCAGCAAAAGAGGTTTTTGCATCAAATAGATTTTGAGCATCGTGCATGTAAATTACTGGATATTTATTTTTTGAAGTTGTATAATTTGGTGGCAAATACACCCAAACTTTATGTGAAATTGTATTTAGATTTTTAATAACAAATTCTTTCTCTAAAATAGTAACAGTACCTTTAGTTTCGGTTTGTTTTACAAATTTAATGTTCGATTTTTCTTTGGATTGTGATGTAACTTTACAAGATGTTATCAATAAAAAAACACTAAAAAGAATAGAGATTTGTATTTTCATAATAAAGTTTGAAGTCTTACAAATATAATAATTCATACTAGCATTCATCATTAGATAGTAAATTTCTTACTTTTGGGGCATAAAATTTATAAATAAATGAATAATCAGAAAAAAATAGCGGTTATAGGTGGAGGAAGTTGGGCAACTGCAATTGTGAAGATGCTTTCAGAAAATTTAGAAACTGTTGGTTGGTATATGCGAAGCAAATCTGCCATAGATCATATAAAAAAGAACAATCATAATCCTAATTATTTAAGATCTGCAGATGTATATGCAAGTCAGTTAGATTTATCTAGCGATATTAATAAAATGGTAGAAAACTACGATGTTTTAATTTTCGCTATTCCGTCTGCATTTTTAGTTGGTGAGTTAGAAAAATTGAAGAAATCGTTAAAAGGAAAAATAATTTTTTCTGCAATAAAAGGTATCGTTCCAGAAACTGGTTTAATTGTTGGCGAGCATTTTCATAATGTTTATGATATTCCTTATGAAAAAATTGGAGTTATTACAGGGCCTTGTCACGCAGAAGAAGTTGCTATGGAACGCTTGTCTTACTTAACAATTGCATGTCAAAATCAAGAAAATGCGAAGTTAATGAGCAAATCTCTTAAAAGTTGGTATATAAAAACGAAGATTTCTGATGATATTATTGGTACAGAATATGCCGCAATGTTAAAGAATATTTATGCAGTTGCTGCTGGTATTGCACATGGTTTGGGGTACGGAGACAACTTTCAATCTGTGTTAATGAGTAATGCGATTAGAGAAATGAAACGCTTTATTAAAAAAGTTCATAAAATGAAGCGAAACATTAATAACTCTGCTTATTTAGGTGACTTATTAGTTACAGGTTATTCTGTTTTTAGTAGAAACAGACAATTTGGTAATATGGTTGGTAAAGGTTACACTGTAAAATCTGCACAAATGGAAATGAGTATGGTTGCAGAGGGTTTTTATGCTACAAAAAGTGCTTTTAAAATGACAGCGCAAAACGGAGCAAACACACCAATTATTAATGCGGTTTACAACGTTTTATACAATAATAAAGACGCTAAAAAAGAATTTAAAAAGTTAACCAATAAATTAGATTAATTGTTTAATTTTGAACATTAATATGTTATATTAAACAATAAGTATGAAAACAATACAAGAAGTTGTAGAAAGTACCATTAGAAAAACACCGTTTATTGAAGAGGCGTTGCATGAAAAATTAATAAATGTTTCTTCTTTGGCTAGAATTATTTTACCAGAAGTATCTACTTTACTAAAAAAGGATGTTAAGGTTGGTGCAGTAATGATGGCAATTAACAGGCTTTCTCCTGCTAGCGAACTTCGTATTAGAAAGAATATAAAAAAGTTAGCTTTAGATTTGGGTGATGTAATTGTAAGATCAGATTTATGTGATTTTACATTTAAAAACACACCTTCTCTTTTAAAAGAAATTGCAAAAATTCTAACGAAATCATCAGAAAATTCAGATTATTTCCTAACTGTTTCTCAAGGAATTTTCGAGACAAATATTGTTACAAGTAAAAATTTACAACCATTTGTAAACGAAATATTCGAAAAAGAAACGTTAATATCTAACGTATTAGATTTGGCTTCTATTACAATCAAGTTGCCAAAAGAAAACTTAGAACAATCGGGTATTTATTACTTTATTTTAAAACAATTAGCTTGGGCAGATATTCCGTTACAAGAAATTATTTCTACAACTAATGAAATGACAATTGTTGTAAAAGAGCAAGATATCAATCAAACTTTTGCCATTTTAATGGACATGAAATTGAACTAAAAAAAGGCTTAAAGTGTAAACTTTAAGCCTTTTTTTAGTTTTTTTTTCTTTCTATTGTTCGTTAGAAGTAACCAAAACATCTGGTCTTTGGTAAGAATTATTTGCTGGCATAATGTTATAAATTCTTTTCACCTTCATAGTCTCACCAGTAGGTACTCCGTTATCAAATAACATTACATCTACCCACTTGTAAAAAATTGTAAATCTATCTCCAATTAATCCTTCGTCAAATAGACTAATTTTACTTGGTGATGATTTAGCTTCATCGTGAAATACAATTGCTTCTCCGTTATTAAATTCAAATTTAAAGTTATCACTAACGTTTAAACCTTTAAAAGTAGCGGTTAAAGTTTTCTCGTTACTTGTTTTTGTAGTTTCTTGTGCATTTATACTTTGCGCATTAAAAGATAAAATGGCAACAAATAAAAAGGCAACTGTTTGAGTAAATAATTTTTTCATAATTTCTAATATTTTAAAGTTTTTATTGATTGATGACAATTTTAATTATTGTCTTTCTTTATAGATTAAGATTTTAAAATGTATCCTTTAATTCTGATACAAAGAAACGGCCTAATTACATTTTAGATTAACCCATATGTAAAAAACGTTAACCCAAAAAGAAAATTCATTAAACGATTTTAACAAATTATTCAGTTCTATATCAGTGTTTAAAGATGATATTTTTTAAATGAGCACAAAAAAAACCAGCATAGAGCTGGCTTTTAATAATTAATTCAAAATAGTTCAAATTCTAATAACTATAGTTTACTATAATTAAAAATTCTTTTAACTTTCATGGTTTCTCCTGTAGCTATACCTTGGTCATTAAATAAATGTACATCTACCCATTTATAAGAAACTTTAATTCTTTTGCCTATTAAACCTTCATCCCAAAGGGTAATAGAACCTTTAAAAGATTGGTCTTCATCATGAAAAACAATAGGATTTCCTTTGCTGTCTTCAAACTTAAAATTATCTGAAACCGTCATTCCTTTATAAATTGCAGTTAACGATTTTTCGTTTGATTGCGCGTTAGAGCTAACGCTAAATAAGCTTGTAATAATAATTACTATTAATAATGTAATTTTTTTCATCTGTATATTTTTTATGGTTGATGTTATTCTTGTTCATTAATAAGACAACTCTATTTAGAATTACCCTACTTTTGTTTTAAATTATTTTAAGTTGAAAACAAAAAGAACTCGAA
The DNA here is from genome assembly GCF_002005425.1 of Polaribacter sp. BM10. Lineage (GTDB taxonomy): Bacteria > Bacteroidota > Bacteroidia > Flavobacteriales > Flavobacteriaceae > Polaribacter > Polaribacter marinaquae. Next base: position 2,480,100 of record NZ_CP019704.1, read on the forward strand.
AGACTTACGATTTTTATTAAGAATTGGTTTTTTAAAAGTTCAGTATTTAAATTTTTTTAAAATGAAAAAGCTCGATCCATACGCAGCATTAAGAATTAGAGAATTTAATATTTTCTTATTTGTACGTTTTTTATTGGTTTTTGGTTGGTCTATGCAGTTTATTGTAATCGAATGGCAAGTATATTCGATTACAAAAGATCCGTTATCGTTGGGTATTATTGGTTTAATGGAAATTATACCAGCATTTACAATGGCATTATTTGCGGGTCATATTGTAGATCAAAAAGAAAAAAGAAATCTTTTAGCATTATGTACAGCAGCTTTTTCTTTAATTAGTTTAGGGTTATTTTTACTAACTACAGACAGTGTAATACATAGCTGGTCTACCAACTCGATACTATATTCTATATATGGTTTGGTTTTTTTCGGTGGCTTTTTAAGATCTTTTTTCGGGCCAACTATATTTTCTTTAGTTGCCTTACTTGTTCCTAAAAATATTTATCATAACGCAGCAACCTGGAGCACAAGTACCTGGAAAACAGCTTCGGTTTCTGGTGCTTTAGCCGCAGGATTTTTAATAAGTTGGATTGGTGTAGACAAAACTCTTTGCTTAGTTTTTATTTTAGTAATTCTATCTTTAATTTTTACCTTTTTAATTAAAAAGAAACCGATTTTAAATAAAAAAATAGGGGAACCAATGAAAGAAAGTTTAAAGGCAGGAATTAGTTTTGTCTTTAAAAATAAAGCAATTTTAGGGGTTTTAACCTTAGACATGATTGCAGTATTATTTGGTGGTACAGTTGCTATTTTATCTGTATTTGCACAAGACGTTTTAAAAGTTGGTCCAGAAGGTTTTGGTATTTTAAACGCTTCTATTTCTATGGGAAGTATCGTAACAATGTTTTTAACAACATATATTCCTATTAATAAAAATACAGGTAAAAAAATGTTAGTATCTGTCTTTATTTTTGGACTTAGTATAATTGCCTTCGGATTATCTTCTATATTTTGGGTAAGTATTCTGGCGTTGTTTATAAGTGGTGCTGCAGACGGAATATCGATGGTTATTAGACAAACCATTTTACAGTTAAAAACACCAGACGATATGCGAGGTAGAGTTTCTTCTGTAAACTCTATGTTTGTTGGTTCTTCTAACGAATTAGGTGCTTTTGAGAGTGGTTTAGCTGCAAAACTTATTGGCCCAGTGGCAGCTGTAGTTTTTGGTGGAACAATGACTTTATTAACTGTAGGTGTAACCGCTTTAAAAAACCCTGTTTTAAGAGATTTAGATTTAACAGAAGAAATAGAAAACAATCAAAAAGAAGCTTAAAAAAAGCCTTCTATTTACTAAAATAGAAGGCTTTTTTGTAAAAAATATATATTGGTAAACTAGTTAGGAATCTTTCTAAAATTGCCTAAACTTAATGTCCAATCGTAATTATTAAATTCTAATTTTTTAGGTTTTTCTGATGTAATCTTGTAGTCGGCTAAAATTTGTCTTGCGCCACACAAACCACCAAAATCTGCTCTAAACCAAGAGAACAAAGAAACTGATTTGGCTGTTCTTGTATCTTTATTATATGTAGTTTGTTCTTTTAAGTATTCCGTTGTCATAAAATCGAACTCTTTATCTAAACCTTGTGGTGTAAACTTTGCTACTGGCGGACAACTTTTAGCACCACAATTTAGTGCAAAATGAATTCTCCAATCAATATTTTTTACACGCAGTTTACGTTCCCATTTTGGTCTAAAATACTTTCTTAAATAACCCCAACTTAGTTTTATTCTAGATCTTCTTAAAATATCGTGTTCTATATCATCAAAAGATAAAATTTCACCAGCAATTTTTACACGTTCTTTTTTAAAATATGCGCCTCTATCTTCGTATTCTTTAGGGTTTTCTGTTAAAGATATTTGAATAAAAGAATTGTAAACATTAACCCAAAAAGCAATTTTTTGTTTGTCGGTTTTTAATTGTGTCACCAAATTTTCTAAAGTACTTTCTTCTAAAATTTTAACTTCTTTTGCATAGGATTTTCCATCCATAATATTTTGTAATAAATCTTGAGAAACCTCATTATAATTTATGTTATCTTGTGCAACAAGGTGAAAACTAAAAGCAAGAGCAAGTATTAAAAAAAACTGTTTCATATAAATTTACGTACGTTTAAATATGTTATTAAGTATTATTATTCCGGTATATAATGAGAAAGAAAACCTTCTAAAGAGGTTGTCGTTTTTATGTGAACAAGCTAACAAATTTCCTTTAGAAATTATTGTTTCTAACTCTCCAGAAACTACAGATGAAAGTCCGGAAGTTTGTAAAACTTTTTCTAAAGTTACATATTTTAGAAGCGATAAAAAAGGAAGAGCAGCACAAATGAATTTTGGTGCAAAAAAGGCAAACGGTGATATTTTACTTTTTTTACATGCAGATGTTGCATTACCAACTAATTTTTATTCAGAAATAATTACAGCAGTAAACCAAGGAAATAAAGCAGGTTTTTTTGCTTATAAATTTGATAAAGATTCTGCATTTTTAAACTTTAACAGTAAATTTACAACTAAAGATGGCTTATTTGCGGGCGGTGGAGATCAATGCCAATTTTTTACCAAAGAAACATTTCATAATCTAAATGGTTTTAACGAACAGTTTTGTATTATGGAAGATTTTGAAATGATTGGTAGAGTTCGAAAACAAAAAATAAAATTTAAAATTATACAATCTAAGGCTACAGTTAGCGCTAGAAAATACGAACAGAACTCTTGGTTAAAAGTAAATTTAATAAACGGTTATGTGTTTTTACAATATAAATTAGGTGTATCACCAATAAAGCTTAGAAAAACGTATAAAAGCCTTTTAAGAGAAAATGTATAAAAAAACCGCTTATTTGTAAAGCGGTTTCTATTATAAATTAGTTTACTAAAGTAAGTGAGGTTATCGATTTTACTTTCTTTTTTTCTCCGGTTAAATCTCCTTCTTCGTCAATTAATTCGATTTCTTTTTCTACCCAAGTAATTGTAAACTTCTTGTTTAGATTTTCATCATCATATAAACTTATTTCTACTTCTTCGATTACATCATAAAAAAGGATTTCTTTTTTATCAGCATCTATAAATTTAAAGAAATCATCGTTTGTAATTTCAATAAATGTAGCAGTTATTGTATTTTGAATATCAGAAAATTTAGTTGTAAAAGATAAAGTCGTAGCTATAAATAGCACGAATGCTACACTGTGTATTTTTTTCATTATTTTAAAATTTAAGGTTGTACTTATTATAAATATAGTAGCTGTTCTTTTTCTTAAAAGAACCTGCTTTTGCTGAGGTATAACTAACTATATGTTCATAAGCCTTAAAAATTAAATTTTGCTATAACAAATATATCTTTTTTATTAATTGAAATTTAAAATTGATGTTAATTTTTCATCTAATTCTTTGCTATTTTTTTCTTTCTGATTTTCTGTCCAATTAAATTGATTTTCAAATAGTTGAATTACTAAATCTTTGTGTATATAAACACTATTAGCATCAAAAAATAAACGACCCGTTCTACGCATAAAAAAGTCTGTTGGTGTGCAAGCCATTTCGTAATTTATAGCAAACCAAACTTCTGCTTTTATCATTTTTTCTTGCATATTATCGTGCATTAAATCGTCAAATTTTTGCAAGATAATATCTGTTTGTTTTCCGTAATTATGCACTAAATATTCTGCATCTTTTTGGTTAAAATCTACTTCTGCGATTCTGTTATAAATTGCATCTGTATAACTTTGTACTTCGCTAGCATCTTTAAAATCGCCACCATTAAGAACAATCTCTTTGGTTTTAATTTCATCAAACTCTTTATCATATCTTCTTTTGTATTTTTTGGCAACTAAATCTACAATACGTTCTGCCATTTTTCTGTAACCAGTTAATTTACCACCAGCAATAGAAATTAGTTCTGTATCAGAAACAAAAATTTCATCTTTTCTAGACAATTCTGATGCAGATTTTCCTTCTTCATGAATTAAAGGTCTTAAACCTGCCCAAGAAGATTGTATATCTTCTAAAGAAATATCTATATCTGGAAACATATTATTTACCGCAGAGATTAAATAAGTTGCATCTACTAAACTTGTTTCTACGTTGTCTTTATCTTCTTGATAATTAGTGTCTGTGGTGCCAAAATAAGTAACTTTACCTCTTGGAATAGCAAACATCATTCTGCCATCTGGCACATCAAAATAAACAGATTGTTTTACTGGTAATTTATCATGAGCAACAACCAAATGTACGCCCTTTGTTAAGTGCAAACGTTTGCCTGTTTTAGAATGGTTGGTTTGTCTTAATGTATCTACCCAAGGTCCTGTTGCATTTACTACGTATTTTGCTTTAATTTCGTAATCTTCATTGGTAAAAATATCTTTTACTTTTGCACCAACAACTTTATCGTCTTTATATACAAACTCTGTAGCTTCTGTATAATTAACAATTTTTGCATTGTAATTTAAAGCTGTTTTTAAGACTTCTAAAGTTAAACGAGCGTCGTCGGTTCTGTATTCTGCATAATAACCAGCTCCATTTAATATACTTTCTGGTAAAAGAGGTTCTTTTTCTAAAGCTTCTTCTTTATCGATCATTTTACGTTTGTCTTCACCTTCTACAGAAGCTAAAATATCGTAAACTTTTAATCCGATAGAAGTTAACCAAGAACCATAGGTGCCGCCATCTATTAAAGGTAAAATCATTTTTTCTGGTACAACTAAATGTGGTGCTAGTTTGTGTACAATTGCACGTTCTGTACCCACTTCTTTTACTAACCAAAAATCAAATTGCTTTAAGTAACGTAAGCCACCATGAATAAGTTTGGTAGATTTACTACTTGTACCAGAAGCAAAGTCGTTTTTTTCTATTAAAGCAACTTTCATTCCTCTAGAAGCTGCATCTAAAGCAATTCCTGCACCTGTAATTCCGCCGCCAATTATCAAAATATCAAATTCAGTTTCTTTTAATTCTTTGATATTATTATTTCTGTTTAAGTAAGAAAAATTGGTCATAACTAAAGTTAAGTTTTAGATTAAAATTTAATAACGATATGATACAGCAAAATACGAAAAAGCGATTCATTAGATTTATGTTTTAGCTTTTTTTTAATAGTCTTTTTAATTGTTTTTATTTATTTTTATAGAAAAAATTAAATGGCAATATCAGATTTATATTCTAGCGGACAACACAAACAAGAAATTGGTCATTTTGCTAATATTGTAAAAATTGCAAGAGCAGATGGTAAAATTACAGACGGAGAAAAAGAGTTGTTAATAAGAGCAGGAAAAAACTTAAATATAACTTTAGAAGAGTTTTCTTTAATTTTAAACAACCCAGAAAAATATCCGATAAATCCGCCAATTAATTACGATGAAAGAATAGAGCGTTTGTATCGTTTAACAAAAATGATTTTGATTGATGGTGAAGCTAAATTAATAGAAGTTGCATTAATGCGAAAAATAGCTGTTGGTCTACATTTTTCAATAAAAAGAGCAGAAAAAATTTGTGATGAAGCAATACATTTAGTTGCTAATAACAATAACCTAAGCGATTTTATTAACGCTATTAAAAAAGTAGATAAAGATTAAAAATTAATCTAGTAGATGTGTTGGTAAGCCGTCTATACTTGTTTGATTTTTTTCTTCCCAGTATTTAGAAATTCCTTCTTTACCTTGTTTAGCTGCCCAATCATTTAACTCATTTCTTTCGCTTTTATATTCAAAAAACGGAATTGACATACCGCAAGAGGTTTGAGCAGATTCTACAGTAATATCAAATATCTGACGCGTTCCTGGAGTTTCTGGAAATAGATTAATTAAATCATTCCAAGAAGTATCTCCTTCTTTAATCTCTTTTCCTTTTCCGTATAAACGTAAAATATTTGGTGCGCCTTCAAAAGCACAAAACATAATAGTAATTCTGTTGTTTTCTAATAAATGTGCTGCAGTTTCATTACCGCTTCCGGTAACGTTTAACCATAAAACTCTATTTTCAGATACAACTCTAAAAGAATCCATACCTTTTGGAGATAAGTTAATTCTGCCAGAAGTTGGCGCAGTTGCTACAAAGAATATTTTTTGAGCTTCAATAAATTTTTGAAGTCTCGAAGTTAATTTGGTGTAAAACTTAGACATTTTTAAAATCTTTTTAAAACACTAAATTACAAAATAACTACAGATAAAATGCTTAAGAAATTATTACCTTTAGCAATCTTAAAAACTTTTATATGGAATATGGATTTTTATCAGTAATACCACCAATTGTAGCCATTATTTTGGCTTTAAGAACCAAGCAAGTTTACATTGCTTTGTTATTTGGTATTTGGTTTTCTTGGTTGATAATAGAAGGTTTTAATCCATTAAAAGGAACACTTTCAATGATAGAAGGCATGGTAAATGTTTTTCAGTCTAAAGGAAATACAAGAACTATAATATTTAGTGCTTTGGTTGGCGCATTGCTAATATTTATTCAATATTCTAGAGGAGTAGAAGGGTTTATAAATATTATCAACAGAAAACTTACCAAATTAGAAACTAAAAAAACAGGATACAGTAGAGTAATGGTGCAACTTTTAGCAACATTTACAGGTTTGTTGTTATTTGTAGAAACTAGTATTAGCTCTTTAACGGTTGGTACTTTGTACAGACCAATTTTTGATAAATTAAAAATCCCCAGAGAAAAATTAGCTTACATCGCAGACTCTAGTTCTGCGCCGTCATCAATATTAATTCCTTTTAATGCTTGGGGAGCTTTTATAATGGGTTTGTTATTAACACAAGGAATCGATAAACCCTTTTCTGTAATGATTGCTGCAATTAAGTATAACTTCTATCCGTTACTAGCAATCGTTATTTTGATTTTTACCATTTTATCAAAAAAAGATATTGGTTTGATGAAAAAAGCAGAACAAAGAACCAAAGAAACAGGTAAATTAATGAACGAAGGTTCTAAACCAATGGTTTCTGATGAGGTAACTTCTTTTCCGCCAAAAGAAGGAATTCAAGCAAAGGCATATAATATGATAGTGCCACTTTTGGTAATGGTTTTTATGATGCCAATTAACCTAATTTACACAGGTTGGGATGCAGTAAAAGAATCTACATCATTTTTAAATCATGCTTCACAAGCAATCGGAGAAGGTTCTGGTTCTTCTTCTGTTTTATATGCAGTAATTACGGCACTTTTAGTAGCAATTGTAATGTATATGATTCAAGGATTTTTAAAACCAAAAGAAGCAGTAAACTTAACTTTAAAAGGAATAAGTGAGCTAATGCCTTTGGCTTTATTAATGTTATTAGCATTTGCAATTGGTGACGCTTGTAAAGAATTAGAAACCGGAGTTTACGTAGCAAATGCCACTAAAGATTGGTTGTCTCCAGAATTATTACCAGCAGTAGTTTTTATTATAAGTTCTTTTATTGCATTTTCTACAGGAACCTCTTGGGGAACTTTTGCAATTATGTTGGCCATTTCTATACCAATGGCAAATATTCATGGTGCAGATATTACAATTGTTGTTGCTGCAACTTTAGGAGGAGGAATTTTTGGAGACCATTGTTCGCCAATTTCCGATACGTCTATAATTTCTTCGATGTCGTCTGCAAGTGATCATATAGACCATGTAAAAACACAATTGCCTTATGCGTTAATTGGTGGTGTAATAACCGTTTTATTGTATTTAGCAATTGGGTTTTTAGGCTAACGTTTTTGTAATAGATTTCACTAATTTTAATAAAATTTTTAAGAATTTGGGCGTTACCACAAGGGTCGCGCTTTCCGCACTCGCTTTTTATTCGTTCCTCATAAAAGAGCTCAAACAAATGCTTCAATCGCTAACGCGGATTTCTTTAGAAATGTAAAGAAATTACAAATTAGAAGTAATTTAATCCTTGTTTATTTAGAGGTTACTTTACTATTAATAACGCTATAAAATAAAAAAAACACCTAAATTTTAGGTGTTTTTAATTTATGTGTAAAGCAAAATATATAAAATAATTATTCTGCTAAAATTCCACGTTTTTTAATTTCGTCTATCATACGCAAAGCACCTTCTTTAATAGTGTTTTCTTTAAAGATAAACGTTTTTTCGTACAAAGTGTTTCCTTCAAAAAAAGTAACCTGAAAACGGTTGTTTAACTTAAATAATTCTGGTTGAATAAACTCGATCTTAGCAAAAGAATTTGCAGGAAGTTTTTCTAATTTTTTACGTAGTAAAGAAGTTGTTTTTGTATCAGAAAAACCTTGAGAGACAATCACCATCATTTCTAAATCTACATTTTTATTATTGATAATATAAATGTTCCAATCGTTGGTGTTGTAAATATCATTAAACTCATAAACTACAGCCATTTCTACGCCTGTAACTTCTGGTATTTGAATGTCTTTTTTCATGAAATCTAAAAGTTTATTGTGCCAATTAAGACCAAACTTTGTAAAAGTCTTCTTTTGTAATTTCTTCTCCGTCGCAATCATCAATAGTTAATGCGCCTTCGCACAAACCACCAAATTTATCTTCTATATTATCTTCACTATATTTTACAAGTTTACCATTGTCATAAATAGTAACTTGTTTTATTACTTGGTCTGCATCATTCGTTTCAAAATACCAAATAGAGTTACCCCAATCTGCATATTCATCATTTCTGTTTTCATCCCAAACCTGTGTAAAATAATTCATTAAATAATAGATTTAAATTGTTCTAAGAAACGTTTATCATTTTCGTAAAACATTCTAATATCTGGTATTTGATATAATAACATTGCAATACGCTCTATACCCATACCAAATGCGTAACCAGAATATTTAGTTGGATCGATATTGGCGTTTTTAAGAACATTAGGATCTACCATACCACAACCCATAATTTCTAACCAACCAGTACCTTTTGTTATTCTGTAATCAGTTTCAGTTTCTAATCCCCAATAAATATCTACTTCTGCACTTGGCTCTGTAAACGGAAAATAAGAAGGTCTTAATCTAATTTTAGATTTACCAAACATCTCTTTTGTAAAGTATAAAAGGGTTTGTTTTAAATCTGCAAACGAAACATCAGTATCAATATACAAACCTTCTACTTGATGAAAAATACAGTGCGCTCTTGCAGAAATATCTTCGTTTCTAAAAACTCTACCAGGAGAAATTGTTCTAATTGGCGGTTCGTTTTCTTCCATATAACGTACTTGTACAGAAGAAGTGTGAGTTCTTAATAAAATATCTGGATCTTGCTCAATAAAGAACGTGTCTTGCATATCTCTTGCCGGATGATATTCTGGCAAGTTTAAGGCAGTAAAATTATGCCAATCGTCTTCTATTTCTGGTCCTTCAGAAACAGTAAAACCAATTCTATTAAAAACTTCTATAATTTGGTTTCTTACTAAAGAAATAGGATGTCTAGAACCTAATTCTATTGGTTCTGACGGTCTTGTTAAATCTCCGTAAAAAGATTTTTCTGTTGTATTGCTTTCTAAGGCATCTGTTAATTCTGCAACTTTACCTTCTGCAGATTTTTTTAAATTATTTAGAGCTTGCCCAAAATCTTTACGTAATTCTGCATCTACATTTTTAAATTCTGCAAAAAGGTCTTTTAGTAAACCTTTGCTTCCTAAATATTTAATTCTAAAAGTTTCTACTTCATCTTTGGTTGTAGCTTTAAACGCTTGTACCTCGCCAATAAGTTCTTTTACTTTGTCTAACATTTCTTGCGTAAAATTATGCGACAAATTTAGTGTTTTTTATAGAGTTTTATCAATCTAAAGCTAAGAAAACAACAAGAGCTTTCGAAATCGATTGAAATATGGATATCTTAGAAATAAATAAAAATACTTTTTTTATTTGCGAATTCAGAAATTAACTATCTTTGTCCCATTAAATTTTTATTAAATTCATAAAAAATTATGGCTGAAAGTATAGAGTTAAAAATAAATGAGTTTATGGAAATGGTTAAAACAAGAAATAACCATGAGCCAGAATTCTTACAAGCTGTACAAGAAGTTGCAGAAACTGTAATACCGTATATTATTAATCATGATATTTACCATGGTAAAAACATTCTATTAAGAATGGTAGAGCCAGAAAGATTGATCTCTTTTAGAGTTTCTTGGGTAGATGATAATGGAGAAATTCAAGTAAACAGAGGTTATAGAGTTCAAATGAATTCTGCAATTGGGCCTTATAAAGGTGGTTTACGTTTTCACCCAACTGTAAATGCAAGCATTTTAAAGTTTTTAGCTTTTGAGCAAGTATTTAAAAACTCTTTAACAACTTTACCAATGGGTGGAGGTAAAGGAGGTTCTGATTTTGATCCTAAAGGAAAATCAGACAATGAAATTATGCGTTTCTGTCATGCATTTATGAGCGAATTATTTAGACACATTGGCTCTAATACAGATGTACCTGCAGGAGATATTGGTGTTGGTGCTAGAGAGATTGGTTTTATGTTTGGTATGTATAAAAAACTAAACAACGAATTTACAGGTGTTTTAACTGGTAAAGGGCAATCTTGGGGTGGTTCTTTAATTAGACCAGAAGCTACAGGTTACGGTAACGTATACTTTGCAGACAATATGTTAAAACGTAAAGGAGATTCTTTTGAAGGTAAAAAAGTAGTTATTTCTGGTTCTGGTAACGTTGCACAATATGCAGCAGAAAAAGCATTAGAATTAGGTGCTACAATTTTAACTTTATCAGATTCTGGAGGATATATTTTAGACGAAGAAGGTATCGATACAGAAAAGTTACAACACGTTATGTATATTAAAAACGAAAAGCGTGGTAGAATTAGCGAATACTTAGAGAAATATCCGAATGCAAAATATGTTGCAGGAGAAAGACCTTGGTCTGTTAAATGTGATGTAGCTTTACCATGTGCAACTCAAAATGAGTTAAACGGAGAAGAAGCAAAAACATTAATAGCAAACGGTTGTATGTGTGTTTCTGAAGGAGCAAATATGCCTTCTACACCAGAAGCAATTCACGAGTTTCAAAAAGGGAAAATCTTATTTGCGCCAGGTAAAGCATCTAACGCAGGTGGTGTGGCAACTTCTGGATTAGAAATGAGCCAAAACTCGTTACGTTTAAGCTGGTCTCGTAAAGAAGTAGACGAAAGATTAAAAGATATTATGGAAGATATTCATGATTCTTGTGTAGAATATGGTAAAAACGACGATGGATCTATAGACTATATAAAAGGAGCAAATATTGCTGGTTTTGTAAAAGTTGCAGATGCAATGTTAGCACAAGGGGTTGTGTAATAGAACTCTTTTAAGTTATTATAAAATTGAAACGCGTTAATTATTTAACGCGTTTTTTTGTTTTTTTGCAGATATAAAATATAAATATGAACTTCTTTATCTGTGTAATCTTAGGTTTTATAATTGCTGCATCTGGTAGTATTACACCAAGTTTTTTAAATTTAACTGTTGTAAAGTTTAGCCTTAGAAACGGAAAAAAAGCAGCTTTTTATCTTATTGGTGGTTACGCAACCGTATTGTTTTTTCAAGCAAATATTGGCGCATATTTGTCTAGTATTTTAATGAAAAACTCAGAATATATAACCTTACTTCAAAAAATAGGAACTGGGCTTTTATTCTTATTATCGATTAATTTTTTCCGATTACACTTTTCATCAAAAGAGAAAAAAGTAAAAGAAGAAATACCAAAATCGAAAGCTTATTTACACGGAATAATGATGTCTTCTTTAAACACAATTGCAATTCCGTTTTACTTTACTACAATTTCACTTTTAATTGGTTTAAATTATTTTGAATATTCTTATTTAACCGGATTTTATTTTTCAATTGGTTCTACAATTGGTTCTTTTACCTTGTATTCTTTGTATGCAATAGTTGCAAAAAACATAGAACACAAATTAACATATGTAGCTACAAAAATGGATTTTATTTTAGGTGCATTAACAGGCGTTGTTGCACTAGGAAATCTATTATATTTGTTATATAAATAAAATATGTGAAACTTTTATTTCTATTTTTCTTTGGGTTTTTATTTTCTTTTGCTGGTTCTATTACACCTAGCTTATTAAATATGACAGCCTTAAAAGTTAGTTTAACTAACGGAAAGAAAGCAGCGTACAAATATGCTTTTGCAGTAGCGGTTATAGTTATACCTCAAATAATTATTGCAGTTACTTTAACCAAGTTTTTAGCAGATAACCCTTCTATTTTAGCAACTCTAGAAAAAATTGCAACAGTTATTTTTATATTTTTAAGTTACTATTACTTTAAAGAATCTCAAAAAAGTAAGATTAAAGTAGTTAAAATGAAAACCAAAAAAGAAAACCCGTTTTTAACAGGTATAATTCTTTCTATTTTAAACATGTTTTCTATACCATTTTACTGTGGCGTAATCATTTTATTAAATGCTTACGATATGTATAATTATTCAACTTTAGATACGTTTATTTTTACAATAAGTTCTGTTTTAGGAACCTTTTATATTCTCTTTGTCTACGGAAAATTTGCACAATTTATTCAACAAAAAACAGGAAAACTTACAAAAGATATAAACTTAATTCTATCAATTTTAACTGGTTTTGTAGCATTATTTTCGATAGTAAAATTGTTTTTTTAATTTAAAAAAGTAATTAATAAGTTTGTAAACCGACTGATATCTTATACCAGATAGTGTTTATGTTTTCTTTATTTCTTTATGGTTTTTTAAGTTCTTTTTTAGGTTTCACGCTACCAAGCGTACTAAATATGACTGCTTTAAAAATTAGATTAAACGCTACCAAAATAGAATTTACAAAATTTACCTTAGGCGTTTTGCTGGTGGTTTTTATGCAGGTTTGCTTTTCTATTTACATTATAGAATATTTTTCAACGAACACTGTTTTAATAGCTTTTTTAGAAAAAACTGGTATTTTAGTTCTTGTATTGTTGTCGATTTACTTTTATAAACAGCATAAAAAAGAACAAAAGAAAATTGAAATTAAAACACGAAATTCTTTTTTTACAGGCATAATTTTTTCCTTGTTAAACATGTTTGCAATTCCGTTTTTCTGTACAATTGTAGCCTTACTTATTGCATTTAATTCTTTTAATTTCGATATAATTTTTGTCTTATTTTTTGTTTTAGGATCTGTACTTGGTACGTATTCTATTTTATTATTATACGGAAAATTTGCACTTGTAATTAAGCAAAAAACAGGTAAATTTACCAATCATATCAACTTATTTTTATGTGTTTTAACTGCGGCTTTTGCGTTATGTACACTTTTAAAATTTGTTCTTTAAAATTGTTTAAAATGAAAGTTATACAGAATATTGTAGTACCAGGAAAACATAAAAAACCAATTGTAACAGATGTTTTTTATAAAGAGGATAAAACACCCAAAAAAGTAGTAATTTTTTGTCATGGCTACAAAGGTTTTAAAGATTGGGGCGCATGGAATATTATGGCAAATGCGTTTGCAAAATCTGGTTTTTTCTTTATAAAATTTAACTTTTCTCATAACGGTGGTACAACAGAACAACCAATAGATTTTCCAGATTTAGAGGCTTTTGGTAATAATAATTATACCAAAGAATTAGACGATTTAGAAAGTGTATTAGATTGGATTTCATCCGAAGAAAATTTTAAAAATGATGTTGATTTGAATCACATTACTTTAATTGGTCATAGTCGAGGTGGCGGAATCGTATTGCTTAAAGCTAACGAAGATTCGAGAATAAAAAAGGTAATTACATTGGCCGCGGTTTCAGATTTTGGTAGTAGAAGTTCTACAGTAGGCGATTTAGAAAATTGGCGAAAAAACGGTGTGAAATATGTTGTAAATGGACGAACAAAGCAAAATATGCCACATTTTTATCAATTTTACACCAATTTTAAAGAAAACGAAAATCGATTATTTATTGAAAATGCCGTAAAAAATTTAAAGATTCCGTTATTAATTATCCATGGAGATAATGATACATCAATTTCTTTAAATGAAGGTAAAAAAATAGATTCTTGGTGTTCTAACAGTAAATTAAAAATTATAGAAAATGCCGATCATGTTTTTAATGTCTCGCATCCTTGGTTACAAGAAACTTTATCAAAAGAGTTAGAAGAAGTTAAAAATTTGTGTATTCATTTTTTAGATTAAAAGGTAGTTTTCTATTGAAATAATTAATGATATTCTTGTCTAACTTCGTAATTTAGACATATGGAATTGCAACCGCCTTTTAGAAAAATAATTCATGTAGATATGGATGCGTTTTATGCATCTGTTGCAGAATTAGACAATCCGGAATTAAAAGGAAAAGCCATTGCTGTTGGCGGCGAAGGTAGAAGAGGTGTTATTTCTGCGGCAAGTTACGAGGCAAGAAAATTTGGAGTAAGATCTGCTATGAGCGGTAGTTTAGCAAGACAAAAATGCCCGCATTTAATATTTGTTAAATCAGATTTTCCGCGTTATAAAGAAATCTCTGCGAAAGTAAGAGAAATTTTTTTTGAGTACACAGATTTAGTAGAACCTCTTTCTTTAGACGAGGCGTATTTAGACGTAACAGAAAATAAAAAAGGAAATCCGTCTGCAAATGAAATAGCAAGAGAAATTCGTCAAAAAATTTTCGAAGAAACAGGTTTAAGAGCATCCGCAGGAATTTCTATAAATAAATTTATAGCAAAAGTTGCTTCTGATATTAACAAACCAAACGGTCAAAAAACTGTACATCCAGATGAGGTAATTCAGTTTTTAGAAGAATTACCGGTAAACAAATTTTATGGTGTTGGTAAAGTAACTGCAGCAAAAATGTACAATAACGGTATTTTTGTTGGTAACGATTTAAAAAAGAAATCTCTAGAAGAACTTGTAAAACTTTTTGGTAAATCTGGCGTGCATTACTTTAATATTGTTAGAGGCATTCATAACAGTGCAGTTAAGCCAAACAGAATTAGAAAATCGTTAGCTGCAGAAAGAACTTTTAGCGAAAACATTTCTTCGGAAATCTTTATGCTAGAACGTTTAGACAAAATTGCAGACGAGTTAGAAAAACGTATGCTAAAGGCAGACACCAAAGGCAAAACAATTACTTTAAAAATAAAATATTCTGATTTTACACGACAAACTAGAAGTAAAACAAAAGGCCATTTTATGCAGAAAAAGGAAGAGTTTTTTCCTGTGGTAAAAGAGTTGTTATTTCAGGATGAATTGCCAAACTCAGTTAGATTATTGGGGTTGTCATTTGGTAATTTAAACACCGAAATTAAAGAACCAGTTTGGGTGCAATTAAAGTTAAAATTTAAAGAGTCAGATTTTTTTAACGAAGAAGAATAGTAGCATGAATATAGAAGTTTTTAGAACAAATGCAACACATCCAGATTTTAAGATTTTAGTAAAAGAATTAGACGCATTTCTTAAAATTACAGACCAAGATGAGCATGATTTTTACAATCAATTTAATCATATTGATGTAATAAAACATGTAGTTGTATTATATGTTGATAAAATTGCGGTAGGTTGTGCCGCTATTAAAAAGTTTGACAATTCTACTATGGAAATTAAAAGGATGTATGTTTCTAACAAGTATAGAAGCAAAGGTTTAGCACAAAAATTAATAGAAGAATTAGAAATCTGGACAAAAGAATTGGGCTTTTCTAAATGTATTTTAGAAACTGGCAAAAGACAAAAAGCAGCAGTAAAATTTTACAAAAAAAGTAAGTATAATATTATTGAAAACTACGGACAATATATTGGAATGAAAAATAGTATTTGTTTCGAAAAAAACGTGTAAATGAATTACAGTTATTGGGAGTTAAAAGAATGGTTTACTAACATAGATTTTACTATTGTTGGTAGCGGAATAGTAGGTTTAAATTGTGCTTTACAATTAAAAAAACAACACCCAAAAGCAAAGGTTTTAATTTTAGAAAAAGGAATGCTACCACAAGGTGCAAGTACTAAAAATGCAGGTTTTGCTTGTTTTGGAAGTTTATCTGAAATTATAGACGATTTAAATACTCATACAACAGAAGAAGTTTTTAATTTAGTTAACAAGCGTTGGGAAGGTTTACAATTATTAAGAAGTAATTTAGGAGATAAAAACATCGATTTTCAGCAAAATAAGGGTTTTGAATTATGTAATAATAGCAGTTTTTTTGAAGAATGTATTTCTAAAAAAGATGAAATAAATCAGCTTTTAAAACCTATTTTTAAGGACGATGTTTTTACAACATCACACAATACTTTTAGTTTTCAAAATATACATCAAGATTATATCGTTAATAATTTTGAAGGGCAAGTAGATACAGGTAAAATGATGCATCAATTGCTCTTAGAAGTTCAAAAATTAGGAGTTAAAGTTTTAAATAATTTATATGTTGATGCTTTTACTGAAACAGAAAGTTGGGTTGAAATAAAAACCGATAAAATCAATTTTAAAACCAATAAGTTGCTTATTGCTACAAACGGTTTTGCAAATAATTTAATAGTACAAAAAGTGCAACCTGCAAGAGCGCAAGTTTTAATAACAAAACCTATTAAAAATTTACACATTAAAGGTACATTTCATTTAGATAAAGGTTATTATTATTTTAGAAACATACATGATAGAATTTTGTTTGGTGGTGGTAGAAATCTAGATTTTAAAACCGAAGAAACAACACTATTTGGTCAAACAGATATTATTCAGAATACATTAGAAAGTATTTTAAAAGAAACGATTTTACCAGATACAAATTTTGAAATTGACCATCGTTGGAGCGGAATTATGGGAGTTGGTAATCAGAAAAAAGCAATTGTAAAACAAATTTCTAACCATGTTTTTTGTGGTGTTCGCTTGGGCGGAATGGGCGTTGCAATTGGTAGTTTAGTTGGTAAAGAATTGGCAGCATTATTAGATGAATAAGAATTATGAAATTGTATTAATTGGCGGAGGTTTGGCAGGTTTGTGCAACGCAATTCACTTGTCTAAGTTTGGTAAAAAAGTTTTACTGATAGAAAAAAATGAATACCCAAAACACAAAGTTTGTGGTGAATATATTTCTAATGAAGTTTTGCCTTATTTACATTTTTTAAATATCAATCCGTTTGATTATGGAGCTGTAAAAATCGATAATTTTAAATTATCAACCACAAAAAGTAAGATGATTACCGCAAAGTTACCTTTAGGCGGATTTGGTATTTCTCGTTATAAATTAGATTTTATTTTATCAGAAAAAGCTAAAGAAAATGGTGTGGTTATTTTACAAGACAATGTTGTAGATGTTAAATATAAAGATGATGTTTTTACCGTTAAAACTAAAGAAAACAAGTGTTTTCAATCTAAAATATGTGTTGGTGCTTTTGGAAAAAGATCTTTAATAGATGTAAAGTTAAATAGAGGTTTTATCCAAAAGAAATCTCCTTATTTAGGTGTAAAAATACATGTAAAAGGTAGGTTTCAAGAAAATTTAGTTGCGTTGCATAATTTTAAAGGTGGTTATTGTGGGGTTTCTAAGGTAGAAAATAATGCAATTAACTTGTGTTATATCACTAGCTTTTCTTCTTTTAAAAAGTATAAAAATATAGATGATTTTCAAGAAAATGTAGTTTTTAAAAATAAGTTTTTAAAAGAGATTTTTAAAAATTCTAAACCAGTTTGGAACAAGCCACTTTCTATTAGTCAGATTTCGTTTGAAACCAAAAAGCCAATAGAAAATCATTTAATAATGTGTGGTGATGCTGCAGGAATGATTCATCCACTTTGTGGTAACGGAATGAGTATGGCAATACAATCTGCACAAATAGCATCTAAATTGATTCTAAATTATCTAGACGGTGTTGTCTTGTCTAGAAACGAGCTAGAAAAAGAGTATATTAGACAATGGAACAAAGAATTTAAATGGCGATTAAAAACAGGTCATTTTATAGCAATGTTATTTAGAAAAGATAAAATTGCAGCATTTTTATTAAGAGTTTTAAGAAAGTTTCCCTTTTTATTACCCATAATAATTAAACAAACTCACGGTAAATTAATTAAAATATAATGGCTTTATTAGTAGATACATCAAAAAGGTCTGATCAAGAAGAATTGATGGATGATTTTTCTATTGGTGGCGATTATTTAAGAGATGTTTTAGATAAATTAGAAAATATTAATAGATGGTTAGGTGGCAATTTGGTTACCGTAAATTCTTTAAAAAAGGTATTAAAAAATCACGATAAATCTAAAGAATTAGTAATTGCAGATATTGGTTGTGGGCACGGAGATATTTTACGTGATGTAGCTAAATTTGGAAGAAAAAATGGATATAGATTTAAGTTACTAGGTATAGATGCAAACCCAACAGCTATAGAGTACGCAAAAGAATTATCTACAGAATTTACAGAGTTAACTTTTATTGTTGAAGATATTTTTTCTGATGCTTTTAAAAACAGAGAGTTTGATATTGTTTTAGCCACCTTGTTTTTTCATCATTTTAAAGAAAAACCTTTGGTTTCTTTCTTAAAAGATACATTACAACACACTAAAAAAGCAATTATTGTAAACGATTTACACAGACATAAATTAGCCTATTATTTGTTTAAATTATTGTCTGTTTTTATAAAAAATAAAATGATTATTCATGATGGTTTGATTTCTGTTTTAAGAAGTTTTAAAAGAGAAGATTTAATTAGAATGTCTAATAAATTAAATAGAAAACCACAAATTTCTTGGAAATGGGCATTTCGTTTTCAATGGATAATTACAAAATAAATGGCAGTTAAAATAACTTCGGTAGCAAAGCAATTACCAAAATATTATAAAGAAACAAAAGATATTATTCCGTTTGTAAAATTATGGATGCAAGATCAAGAAACTCGTTTTCAAAGAAAAGTTATCAAGCTTTTTGAAGGTGCAGGCGTAGATAAACGTTATTCTATCATGGATCCGGAAGAGGTTTTTACAGCAACTTCTTTTGAAGAAAAAAATGATATTTATACAAGAGAAGTTGTGCAATTGGCAGAAAAATCTCTTAAAAAATCTTTAGATAAAGCCAATCTAAAACCTACAGATATCGATTATATAATTACGGTAAGTTGCACCGGAATCATGATTCCGTCTGTAGATGCGTATTTAATAAATTCGCTAGAAATGAAACAAGATATTGTGCGTTTGCCAGTTACAGAAATGGGTTGTGCTGCAGGTGTTTCTGGTATTATTTATGCAAAAAATTTTTTAAAAGCGAATCCGAATAAAAGAGCAGCTGTTATTGCGGTAGAGGCACCAACGGCAACGTTTCAGTTAGAAGATTATTCGATGACAAATATTGTTTCTGCAGCCATTTTTGGCGACGGAGCTTCTGCTGTTATTTTGTCTTCGTATCAAGAAGATAAAGGCCCTAAAATTATAGACGAAGCCATGTATCATTTTTATAACGCTACTAAAATGATGGGTTTTAAATTGGTAAATACTGGTTTACAAATGATTTTAGACAAAGAAGTGCCACAGACAATATCAGATCATTTTCCGGCAATAATACATCCTTTTTTAGAAAAAAATAATTTAAAGATTGATGATATCGACCATTTGATTTTTCATCCCGGAGGTAAAAAAATTGTACAAACTGTAGAAGCTTTATTTGGTGTTTTAGGTAAAAATATAGACGATACAAAAGAAGTTTTACGATTGTATGGTAATATGTCTAGCGCCACAGTTTTATACGTTTTAGAGCGTTTTATGGATAGAAACCCAGAAAAAGGAGAAAGAGGAATTATGTTAAGTTTTGGTCCTGGTTTTTCTGCACAGAGAATTTTGTTAGAGTGGTAAAAACAATAAGATGAATTCAACTAAAATCATAAAAAGTTTACCTTACAAAAAACCCTTTTTGTTTGTTGATGAATTGATAGAAATTTCAGAAAAAGGCGTTAAAGGAAAATATACTTATAGGGAGGATGAATTTTTTTACGAAGGACATTTTAAAAACAATCCAATTACGCCTGGTGTTATTTTAACGGAAACAATGGCGCAAATTGGTCTTGTTTGTTTAGGAGTTTTTCTTTTGGAAGATCAAATTTCATCCGAAGAAAAAAAACCACAAATTGCATTAACTTCTAATGAAGTAGACTTCTTTTTACCGGTTTTACCTAACGAGAAAGTAACTGTAATTTCAGAAAAAGAATATTTTAGATTTAATAAACTAAAATGTAAAGTAAAGATGCTAAATGCCAATGATGAGTTGGTTTGTAGAGGTACTATATCTGGAATGATAATCGCAAAATAAAAAATGAAAAATAGAGTTGTAATTACTGGTTTAGGAGTTGTTGCCCCAAACGGAGTTGGTTTGCAAGAATTTACAAATGCAATAAAAACAGGAAAATCTGGTATTACTTTTCATCAGAATTTAAAAGACAAAGGTTTTTCTTGTTGTATTGGCGGTGTTCCAATGGTTACCGAAGAAAACAAACAAACATATTTATCGCCTTTACAATTACGTGGTTTTAATTCTACTTCTATTTTATATGGTTGTATGGCTGGTATTGATGCTTGGAAAAATGCTGGTTTTTCTGTTGATGATAATTCAGGTTTAGACTACGATTCGGGTTTAATTTTTGGAACAGGAACTTCAGGAATCGAAAAATTTAGAGAAGCAATTTATAAAATTGATAATCAAAACGTAAGACGTTTAGGAAGTACTTCTGTAGTGCAAACCATGGCAAGCGGAATTTCTGCTTATTTAGGCGGAATTCTTGGTTTAGGAAATCAGGTTACTACAAATTCATCTGCTTGTACAACGGGTACAGAAGCGCTTTTAATGGGTTTTGATAGAATACAAAGCGGCAAAGCAAAACGAATGTTAGTTGGTAGTTCTAGCGATAGTAGTTTATACACTTGGGGTGGTTTTGATGCGATGCGCGTAATGTCTTACAAGCATAACGAAACACCAGAAAAAGGTTCTAGACCAATGAGTGCTACGGCGTCTGGTTTTGTTCCGGGAAGTGGTGCTGGAGCCTTGGTTTTAGAGTCTTTAGAAAGTGCTTTAGCAAGAAACGCAACTATTTATGCAGAGGTTTTAGGCGGAAATATAAATTCTGGCGGACAAAGAAATGGCGGAACGTTAACGGCACCAAATGCAGAAGCGGTGCAAAAATGTATTACTGCCGCAATTTCTGATGCTAGAATTTCTGCGGATGAAATAGATGTAATTAATGGTCATTTAACAGCAACCTCTAAAGACAGTTTAGAAATAGAAAACTGGGCAAAGGCTTTAAATCGAAAAGGAATTGATTTTCCGTATATAAACTCTTTAAAATCTATGGTTGGGCATTGTTTGGCAGCTTCTGGCGCAATCGAGTCTGTAGCAGCAGTTTTACAAATTAAAGAGCAATTTGTGTTTCCAAATATTAATTGCGAAGATGTACAATCAGAAATTGCAACACTAATTTCTACGGATAAAATTCCTACAAAAATAATAGAGAAAGATATTACTATTTTAGCAAAAGCAAGCTTTGGTTTTGGTGATGTAAATGCTTGTGTTATCTTTAAAAAATATTCAGAATAAAAAATGACAAAAGAAGAAATTATAAGCAAGTTAACAGTTATTGTAAAGCCTTATGTTCAAAATGAAGATGGTTTTAAAAAAATCTCTGAAAACACCTATTTTATAAACGATTTAGAAATAAATTCTGCAAACTTAGTAGATATTATTTTGGATGTTGAAGATGAATTTAACGTAGAGATAGATAACGATTCTATGGAGAAAATGCTTTCTGTAAAAGCAACCGTAGCAATTATTCAAGAAAAAATGAATGGATAATATTGGTAATGATATTGTTGATTTAAACCTTGCTAAAACTCAAAGCAATTGGCAAAGAAATGGTTTTTTAGAGAAACAATTTACCCAAAAAGAACAGCAAGAAATTTATAATTCTAAAAATCCGTTTTTACAAGTTTGGCAATTTTGGTCTATGAAAGAAGCTGCCTATAAATGTTATACACAACAAGTTGAAAAACGTTTTTTTGCACCTTTAAAATTTGAATGTACTTTAATTTCTGAAGATAAAGGAACTGTTTTTTTTGAAGACAAAATTTTTTATACAACTACAACTTTTAATCCTTTTTATGTTTCTACTATTGCAAAACAAAACGCAACTACAACTTCTATTTTTTTGAAAATAGGAAAATCAGATAATGTAGATAAAGATTTAAAAACGGAGTTAGCATCAATAGTTAGTTTGAAATTAGGAGAAATTACAAAAAGAAAATCTTCTGTTGGTGCGCCTTTATATTATTATCAAGAGAGAAAAATAACCAAATCTTGTTCTATTTCTCATCATGGAAATTACGGAGCATTTGCATTTACACTAAACAATGAATTTGAAAGAAGCACTTTATAATAATTGTAAAGAATTTGTAGAGAAACGTTTGCAAAATGTAGAAGAAGTTATTTCTTCTAACCAAAAAGCATTGCAAACAGAAACTAAAAGTTCTGCAGGCGATAAGCACGAAACCGGTAGAGCAATGTTGCAATTAGAAATGGAGAAAGCTGGCCAACAATTGGCTGGAATTACACAAATGAAAGAAATTTTAGCAAAAATTGATATTTCTAAAACTTCTAAAAACGCACATTTAGGCAGTATTGTTTATACGGATAAGGCAAATTATTTCTTGAGTATTTCTGCGGGTCATTTAACTATAGGAAGCACAAATTATTTTGCAGTTTCAGTCTCATCACCAATAGGAAAATTGCTTTTAGGAAAGCAAAAAGACGAAACAATTTCTTTTAACGGAAATGTGTTTAAAATTCTAGAGATAGCTTAATTTTAGTATTGGTTTCTATAAAATCTTTATGATTTAAAAACACAAGTTGATTTTCAAACTCAGCTTCTATCAACCAAAAAGAACCTTTAAAATATGCGTTTTTTACGATGGCAACACTGTTAGAATTATCGATAATTTTTATTTGATGCGGATATAATAATACATGTTTACCGTTTACTATAATTTCGTTTACATCATCAAATAAAGCAGCTACATACTTGCTTTTTGGGTTATTATAAATTTCTTTTGGTGCATTGTGAACTACTATTTTATGATTGCGAATAATTAGCAAAGTGTCTGCAAACGAAAGTGCATCATTTTTATCGTGTGTAGCAACAATACACGCAATATTTTTTTCTTTTAAATAGGCAAAAAGTTTTCTTCTTAAAGAGTTTTTTTTAAAGTTGTCTATTTGGCCAAAAGGTTCGTCTAATAAGAGTAATTCTGGTTCTTTTGCCAAAGCTCTAGCAATTGCTACACGTTGTTTTTGTCCGCCACTTAAATTTTTAACTTTTGTGTTTGCAAAAGCGGTCATTTCTATAACTTCTAATAATTCTTGTGTTCTTTGTTCGCTTTCTTCTGGATAAAATCGAGACAGAAACTTTTTAATATTTTCTGATACAGAAATGTAAGGCATTAAATCGAAATCTTGTGCTACATATTTAAAGAAATCCATACCAGGAACTAGATGAAACTCTGGACCCAGAATTTGATGATCTTTCCAGAAAATTGTTCCTTTATTTACATCTAATAAGCCGTAAATTGCTTTTAAAAGTGTAGATTTTCCGCAACCACTTTCTCCCATAACGCACAAATGTTCTCCTTCTTTTATATTGAAGTTAAAGTTGTCTAAAACCATTTTGTTTTTAGTGTACCCGAAAGAGATATTTTCGATTTTTAGCATCTTACAAAAATAAGGTTTCTATTTGATTTGTTGTTGTAATTTAGATGGCAAGTACGCCTGCGTTAGCGATTGTAGCATTTGTATGAGCTCTTTTATGAGGAACGAATAAAAAGCGAGTGCGAAAAGCGCGACCTTTAGGTAACGCCCAAAAAAACATAAAAAAACCGACACTTTCGTATCGGTTTTGAATTTTAATGTATAAATTTTAAAAAGAAAATTATACTAAAAAGTTCTACGAACTTACCATATTCTTACTCTTTCTTCTGGTTTTAAATACATTTTATCGCCTTCTTTAACATCGAAAGCTTCGTAAAAAGCATCTACGTTTTTAAGTGGCATGTATGCTCTGTACATTCCTGGTGCATGTGTATTTGTCATGATTAAGTTTTTAAGAGCTTCATCACGCATTTTAGTTCTCCAGATGGTTCCCCAAGAAAGGAAAAAACGTTGTTCTGGTGTATAACCATCAATTTTTTCTGGTCTACCGCTTTTTTCTAAGAAGATTTGTAAACCTTCGTAAGCTGCTTGTACACCACCTAAATCGCCAATGTTTTCACCTAACGTATATTCGCCATTTAAGTGCATAGAATCAATAGCAATAATATCTGAGTATTGTTTTACCAATTGCTTACCAATTACTGCAAATTTTTCTGAATCTGATTCTGTCCACCAGTTTTTAAGGTTTCCGTCACCGTCAAAACGTGATCCAGAATCGTCGAAACTGTGAGAAATTTCATGACCAATAACTGCTCCGATTCCACCATAATTTACAGCTTCATCTGCTTTGTAATCGTAAAACGGAGGCTGTAGAATTGCTGCCGGAAATACAATTTCGTTATTTGTAGGATTAAAATAAGCATTTACAGTTTGCGGAGACATACCCCATTCTGTTCTGTCTACTTCTTTACCTAATTTAGCCATATTTTTATTGTAGTTCCATTTTGTAACATTAATACTGTTTTCAAAATAAGAACCGCCTTCGTCTAAACCTTTAACTTGTAATTCTGAGTAGTCTTTCCAAACATCTGGATACGCAATTTTTACAGTTAATTTATGTAATTTTTCTAAAGCTTTTTCTTTAGTTTCTGCACTCATCCACTCTAAACCAGCAATTCTTTTTTCGAAACCTAACATTACATTGTCTATCATTTCTTTTGCTTTTGCTTTTGCTTCTGGCGGAAACATTTTTTCTACGTATAATTTACCTAAAGCTTCACCAATGGCACCGTTTAGGTTACCTAAAGCACGCTCGTTTCTTGCACGTTGTTTTTTAGCACCACGCATTTCTTTGCTATAAAACTCCCAATTTGCAGTTTCTAAGTCTGTAGATAAAGAGCTTAAAGAACTGTTTATAGTGTTCCAACGGAATAATAATTTCATGTCTTCTACAGATCTTTGTGTAAAAATTTTACTCATAGCTTTAAAATAAGCAGGATCTGTAACAATAATTGTTTCTAAGTCTGTAACACCAATTCCTTCTAAATGAGCTTTCCAATCGATAGCTGGCGCTAATTTTGTTAACTCTGCAACAGACATTGGATTGTAGATTTTACGTGTATCTCTACGTTCTTCCTTTGTCATCATTGGTTCTGCTAAGCTAGTTTCAAAAGCAACAATTGTAGCAGCATTCTTCTTAGCTGTAGCTTCATCATCACCAAATTCTTGAAGCATTTTAGCAACAAATATTTCGTATTTAGCCAATTTATCTGCAACTTTTGCATCTACGTAGTAATCTCTAGATAAACCTAAAGAACCACCACCCATATAACCTGCATATTGGCTGCTGTTTTTTAAATCGTTATAAACGCCAAAACCATAAAAACCAGCACCACCATAAGGCGCCATATTGGTAATGTAGTTTTGTACATCTTTTTTTGTTTTTATTTCGTCTATTTTAGCTAAAAAAGGCATTACAGGTGCTTTGCCTTGTTTGTTTCTAGCAACAGTATCCATTATTGTTTGGTAATAGTTTACTGCTTTTTCTTGATCTGAATCTATTTCATTTCCTTGTGCATCTTTTATCTTCGGAAAATCTTTTTGCGCTATGGCATCATTTAAAATAGTTAAAACATCTTCATCTGTTTTTTTACGTAGCTCACCAAAACCACCCCAAGATGTTCGGTCTTCTGGAATTTCTGTTTTATCTATCCAAGTACCGTTTACGTGTCTAAAAAAATCGTCAGATGCTTTTACAGAAGTATCCATGTTTTCTATAATAATTCCTGCAGATCTTTCTTCTGATTTTTCTTCTTTACAAGCAACAAAAGCAAAAGATGCAATTGCAGTTGTAAAAAGAACTTTTTTAACTGTTTTCATTCTTTATATAATTTGAGTTTTACGTTAATAAGTTTTTCAAATAGTAATATGTTACATAATTTAACAGTACTAGATGTTTAAGTGAGTTTTTCAAAGGTAATTAAATAATTAAAAAGAATTATTTTTAAATTAATTACCTGTCTTTAAGTTTATTAGGCAGTTTTTTAAAGCCCATGTTAAATAAAGTGAAACCAAAAATATCTGCAAATTGTGCTATCGTTTTTGCAATAGGTGTTCCGGCTCCGTGGCCCGCATTGGTTTCTATTCTTATTAATGTTGGATTTTTGCCTGTTTGTTTTTCTTGTAATTCTGCAGCAAATTTAAAACTATGTGCTGGCACAACTCTATCATCATGATCTCCGGTGGTAATTAATGTTGCAGGATATGCAATTCCTTTTTTTACATTATGTACAGGCGAATATCCTTTTAAATATTCAAACATTTCTTTGTTGTCATTTGCAGTACCGTAATCGTATGCCCAACCAGCACCTGCAGTAAATGTATGATAACGCAACATGTCTAAAACCCCAACAGCAGGTAATGCAACTTTTGCCAAAGTTGGCTTTTGTGTAAGAATTGCGCCAACTAAAAGTCCGCCATTAGAACCACCACGAATTGCTAAAAATTCTGATGAAGTATATTTACTATCAATTAAAAACTCTGCCGCCGCAATAAAATCATCAAAAACATTTTGCTTTTTAAGTTTTATACCCGCGTTGTGCCATTTTTTACCATATTCTCCGCCACCTCTCAAGTTCGCAACAGCATACACACCACCTTGCTCCATCCAAACTAAATTTGCAATACTAAAACTAGGCGTTAAACTTACATTAAATCCGCCATAACCATACAAAATAGTAGGATTTTTGCCATTTAACTCAATTCCTTTTTTGTGTGTAATAATCATCGGAATTTTAGTGCCATCTTTAGACGGATAAAAAACTTGTTTGCTTATATAATCATCAGTATTAAAAGCCACTTTTGGTTTCCAATATGTTTGGTAAGAGCCATTTTCTGGATTGAATTTATAAGACGAATTCGGAGTGTTGTAATTCGTAAAAGAAAAATACAATTCTTTAGCTTCTATTTTTCCACCGAAACCCGTAACAGAACCAATGCCTGGTAGAGAAATTTCTCTTATAAATTCGCCATTAAAATTGTATTGAAAAACTTTAGAAACCGCATCTACCATATAATTTGCAAACAAATAATTTGCGCCTTTAGAAATAGCTAAAACATGTTCTGTTTCTGGTATAAAATCTTGCCAATTTTTTGGTGTAGGATTCGAAAAATCTACAGTAACAACTTTTTTATTGGGTGCATTTAAATTGGTTGCTAAAAAAAGCGTAGAAGCTTTGTTATCAATTACATAAGTATCACTTTCTAGCGTTTCTATAATTGGTTTTAGTGTGCTTTTTTCTTCGGATAAATCTTTGATAAATAATTTGTTACCAGAAGTAGAAATTTGTGCAGTAATTATTAAAAAACGATTGTCTTCTGTAACATAGCCACCAATATATCTGTGTTTTTCTGATGTTTTTTCGCCAAAAATAACAATATCATCTTCTTGCGAAGTTCCTAGCTTATGATAATATAATTTATGCTGATCTGTTTTAGCAGACAACTCGCTTCCGGTTGGTTTATCATAACTAGAGTAGTAAAAACCTTCGTTTTTGTACCAAGAAATTCCAGAGAATTTTACATCAACAATAACCGGTTCTTTTTGTTTTTTAGAAACAACATCAATAATAATTATTTTTCGCCAATCAGAACCACCTTCAGAAATAGAATATGCGGCGGTTTTACCATCTTTAGAAAAACTTAATGCGCCTAAAGAAGTTGTACCGTCTTTAGAAAAAGTATTTGGATCTAAAAATATTTCTGGTTCAGAATTATCTATGGTTCTATAAATTACGCTCTGATTTTGTAAACCATTATTTTTAGAAAAATATGTGTAATCGCCTTCTATAAAAGGCGTACCTATTTTTTCATAGTTCCATAAACTAGCCAATCGATTTTTTAATTGATCTCTGTAAGAAATTTGATTTAGATAGTTAAAAGTAACCTTATTTTGTGCTTTTACCCAATCTTTGGTTTCTACGCTTCTATCATCTTCTAACCATCTGTAATTATCTGTAACTTCTGTGTTAAAATAAGTGTCTACAACTGGTTTTTTTTCTGTTTTTGGGTAAATCAATGCAAGTGTGTTTATGATGTTTAATATACCAAACAAAGTTAATTGTTTTATCAAAATTAAATTATAATCGCTTTATTAAAGAATGATTTAACTGTTTTTAACTTTACGATATTTGTTATCGATAGCTATTTGTAATACTTTAGAGGTTTTTACGACTAATTTTGTAGTAAAATAATTATAAAATTAAAATTCAACAAAGTTGAATTAAAAACATTCATATGACAGAAAATTTAACAAAAGCAACATTTTTAGAAAAAGTATTTAATTTTGAAAAAAATAAAGAGTGGAAATTTGAAGGTAAAAGACCAGCATTAATAGATTTTTATGCAGATTGGTGTGGCCCTTGTAAAATGATTGCGCCAATTTTAGAAGAATTGTCTAAGGAATACGAAGGTAAAATAGATATTTATAAAATTGATACCGAAGCAGAACAAGAATTATCTGCCGCTTTTGGTATTAGAAGCATACCATCTATGTTATTTTGTCCTGCAGAAGGAGAACCACAAATGGCAAACGGAGCTTTACCAAAAGCAGATTTAGAACGCATAATTAAAGAGGTTTTAAAAGTAGAAAAGTAATAACGATTCTTAAAAGAAGTATTTAAATTAAATCCTGAGTTTTAAAAAACTCAGGATTTTTTTTATTCAAAAAACAAATACATAAGAATTCTATGTATAAGAAAATTATGTATATTTGACGAAATATATTTAAAAGTTGTCAATTTAGATGATTTTTAAATTGAAGTGACAAAAACACACCAAAAAAATGGGAAATCAGAAATTATACAAAGGTTCTTTACAAACCATCATTTTAAAATTATTAGAAACTAATGATAAAATGTATGGTTATGAAATTACTCAGAAAGTAAAAGAACTTACCAAAGGCGAACTAAAAATTACAGAAGGTGCTTTGTATCCTGCATTGCACAAATTAGAAGCTGATGGTTTGCTAGATGTTGAGGTTGCAAAAGTGGGCAATAGACTTCGAAAATATTACAAATTAACAGAATCTGGAACCAAAGAAACTGCCAATAAGTTAAATGAAATGCAAGAGTTTTTAAGAACCATGCAGCAATTGGTAAATCCTAAATTAAGTTTGGAGTAATATGGAACAACGTTATGAAATAACCGAAAAACAGTTGACTTTTTTAAACGATTTCTTGTTAAGAAAATATCCAGGTATTTCTCATGAAACTAGAATTGAATTGGTAGATCATTTGGTTTCTGATTTTGAAGCTACAACAGAAAATGGTAATTTATCTCAATATTTATCTAATGAGTTAGAGTTTATAAAAAAGTTTGTTTTTAACGGAGTGAGTGCTCTTAAAATCTCATACAGAAAAGAAACTTGGGAGCAGTTTTTTAGACTTTTTATTGATTTCAAATTGATTCCTTATTCGTTATTAGTTGTTATTGTTTTTTATTTTTTTGCTGAAATTTTAAACGATAAATGGTTATGGTTTTCACTAGTTATTTCACAAGCCATAATTATGTCTGCATCTCTATTATTTGGAATGATAAATAAAAAGAAATTAAAAAAGTTAGAAGAAGTTAAGCTTTTAGGTTCAGAAATTTGGTTGCCATTCTTAATGGTTCAACTTCCGTTAAGTTTCGATTTTCAACATTATATAACTTCTAATAATTATCTATTTATAGTTTATACTTTATTTACGATTAATTATGGTGTTGCAGCTTTTATTGTTTTGAGAAAACATAGAAAAATCATCTTAGAAAAATACAAACACTTGTTAGACTAATGTTATGGAATTAACAAAAGAACAACTTTTACAAATAGACAATTACATCTTTTCTTGTGGTGTAAAATATTACGATGTTAGAACAGAAATTGTAGATCATTTTGCCAATATTTTAGAAACTAAATTAGATAAAAATCCAGATTTAGATTTTAAAAAAGAAATTAGAAACATTCACAGAAACTTTTCTGATAGCGGTTTTAGTAAATTGTTAAATGAGAAAACAAAATCTGTAAATAAAAAGTTTTACAAACAGTCTTTTAAACATTTAATTACGTTTTTTAAACTACCTAAAATCATTATTTCTGGAGCACTATTTTATGTATTGTTTTTGTTGATGAATTTATTTGAAGACAAAGAAAATTTCTTCTTTTGTTTATATGGTGTTTTATTATTTCTAGTGCTTCGAATTTTTTATGAAAACAAAAAATCGAAAAAAGAACAAAAAGAACCCTTTTTAGTTTTAAACAAAACCAATAATTTTTTACAAGTGTTAAACTTAATTTTCATTTGTTTTAACTCGATAACTAATTTTAGAGGCGATGAAAGTTTTTTAAATCCAATGCAAAACAATATTCATTTGGGCGTTTTTGTGTTGTTAGTTTTGTTTTATTGGTCTGGAGAATCTGTTTTTCGCCAAAATAAAAAATTGGTAAAAGAACAATATCCAAGTATAATTGTGTAACTATGGAATTATCAAAAGAACAAATACAATACATAGAACATCGTTTAGAAAACGAAGGTGTAAAATATTGGGATATTAGAATAGAAATGTTAGATCATGTAATTTCTGATCTTGAAAAAAATTTAAATGTAAATAGTTCTGAAGCTGATTTTAAAAAAATGGTTCAGAATTCATTTGTGCTTTTAGGTTGGCATGGTAGTTTTAATGATGTCAATAAACATGGATGGAAAAATGTAAATAAATATTACCGGAAAATATATTTTAAAGGTTTTGTAGATTTTTTCAAAAACATAAAAAACTTAATTGTCTTAGCTCTTTTTTTATTGGGATATTATATCATTTCAGAAGTTTTTGAACCTAAAGTTTTTTTAAAAATAAGTCATACTTTATTTTTCTTACCATTTATATTATTTGTGTTTGTCTTATACAAAATGTATACTAAAAAGTATGGAAAATCTGTTCATAAAGATTATGGTTTAAATTATTTAATGTTGTCTTTTTTAATACTAAATGCAATAGTGACATTTGTTAGAGTAGAAGACGGTTTTCCTCAAGAATTTCATAAAATAATTCTATTTATTATTATTCCTGTACATTTTATTTTTACTTATTCAGGGTATCAAGTTTATGTAAAAGCAATTAAAAGAGTTGAAAATATGCGTAAACAATTATTACAATGAAACTAACAGAACTTCAAATATTAGAACTTTACAAATTCACTAGAAAACATTATGTAGAATATTACGATGTACAAAGTGAATTGGTAGATCATTTGGCAAATGATATTGAAGAAATTTGGCAGTCACAACCAGATTTATCATTTGAAGATGCACGAGATAAATCATTTAAAAAATTTGGTGTTTTTGGCTTTATGAATGTTGTAGAACAAAAACAAACTCAAATGACAAAAAGGTATTTTAAAATTATTCTAAAATTTATAAAAGAATGGTTTAGATTGCCCAAAATAGTGCTTACAGCATTGCTTTTTTTAGGTTTTTATCAATTACAAAAATTACCAAATGCATACAATATGTATATCGCCGTTTTTATTGTTGTAATTCTTTTAGAATGCTATACAATAATTAAAAATAGTAGAAAATTAAAAAAGAAAACCAATAAAACTGGCAAAAAATGGATGTTCGAAAACATCATCGCTATTAACGGTATTGGTAATTCTGCTTTAATTTTATTGTATGCTTTCGACTTTTTATTTCCAGATAATGCGAAAGATTTTTTGTTGATGGGAGATTTTAGAAAAGCTTTATCTGCTGCTATAATTACTTTACTAATTCTTTTTGGTTATGTATCTCTAATTGTTATTCCTAAAAAGGCAGAAGAGTTACTACAAGAAACGTATCCAGAATATAAATTTCATAATTTATTTTGATAATGAAACTTACTCAAAATCATATAGAGCAACTTTTTAAATTTACAAGGAAACATTACGTTTATCATTACGATGTACAAAGCGAATTGGTAGATCATTTGGCAAATGATATTGAAGAAATTTGGGTGGCGCAGCCACTTTTAACTTTTGAGCAAGCACGAGATAAATCATTTAAAAAATTTGGTATTTTTGGTTTTATGGATGTCGTAGAAGAAAAGCAAAAACAAATGAATAAACGCTACTGGAGCATTATTCTAAACTTTGCCAAAGACTGGTTTACGCTTCCAAAAATTGTAATTACAAGTACTGTTTTTTTAGCATTTTTTACTGTTTTACAAGTAAAGTTTTCAGAATATATTTTTTTAGGAACCTTATTGATTTTAATAAGCTTAGAAGGAATCAGTGCTTATAAAATCAGAAAAAAGCATAAAGAAAAAGAAATTAAAAAAGAGAAAATTTTTTTGTTAGAGGCAATGCTTGGTACAACCAAAAATACATACACTGGTTTTACTTTTGTAAACTTATTTAACATTGCTAACTTAACTAGGTTCGATTTTAGTCACTTAAATATCTATTGGCTGTTTGCAATTTCTGTAGTCTTAACGTTGTTGTGCATTTTGTTTTATATTTCTAATTATGTGCTGCCAGAAAAAGCAGAACAATTGTTAATAGAAACCTATCCCGAGTATAAAATTGTAAATAATTTGTAACAAATTGTAATACTTAACTACTTATTATCAATCTAACTAATTACTAAACTTATGATGTTACGCTTTTTAAAACTAGAATGGAAGCAATTTCTTCGATCGGCTTCCTTCGGAAAAAGTATTGCCATTAAAATAATTATGGGCTTTTTTGTCCTGTATTTTTTAGCTACTTTTTTAATAATAGGTATTGGAGGTTATTATATTTTAAAGAAACAATTTCCAGAATCAGACCCACTACAATTGGTAAATTCTTATTTGTTATATGCAATTTTAGGAGATTTAATTTTTAGATACCTAATGCAGAAATTGCCTGTTATGAATATAAAACCGATGTTAATTTTACCAATTAAAAAAAGTAAATTGGTACATTATGTTTTAGGTAAGTCTTCTATTTCGTTTTTTAACATCTTAGGTTTATTTTTCTATATCCCTTTTTCTGTAGTTATAATAAAAGAAGGTTACAATACTTCTGGTGTTTTAGGTTGGTTATTTGCAATAGTTTTAATTATTCAATCGGCAAACTTTTTAAATTTCTTAATTAATAAAAACAATATTGCACTTGGTACAATTGTAGTAACTTTATTAGCTTTAATTGGCTTACAAAAGTTTAATATTTTTGATGTTACAGCATACGCAGGTTCAATTTTCGATAGCATCTATCAAAACCCAATTTATGCATTAATTTTTGTAGTTGTCTTAGTTGTGTTGTATCAATTAAATTATAAACAACTAAGAAATCTTTTATATTTAGATGAAGCAGTTTCTCAAAAAGTAGAAGAAGCAAAATCTTTAGATTTATCTTTTACTGATAAATTAGGAGATGTTGCGCCATTTATTAAAAACGATATGCGTTTAATTTGGCGAAATAAAAGAACAAAAACGGTCTTTTTAATGTCGTTTTTATTTTTGTTCTACGGATTGATATTTTTCACCCAAAAAACATACAGAGAAATGCCAGCAATGTTAATGTTTGCCTCTTTATTTGTAACAGGTGGTTTTGCCTTAAATTACGGTCAGTTTATTCCTGCTTGGGATAGTGCGCATTATAAAATGTTAATGAGTCAGAGTTTTAAATACCGTAAGTTTTTAGAATCTAAGTGGATTTTAATGGTATTTATGACTTCTTTTTTATACATATTAAGTTTTCCGTATTTGTATTTCGGAATCGATATTTTTTTAATGATTACCGCCGGTGCAATCTTTAATATTGGTTTTAATTCACTCTTTTTATTATTTGCAGGATCTTTTAATAGAAAAAGAATCGATTTAAATAAAAGCGGATTTGGTAACACACAAGGTACAAGTGCAACTCAGTTTTTAATTATACTGCCATTAATGGTTTTTCCTATGTTGGTTTTTTGGTTGTTCGACAAATTTGTGGGCGGTAATTCTGGTTACATCGTAGTAGCATCTATAGGAATAATAAGTTTATTATGTAAAAAATATGCTTTAAACCTGATAGAAAAACAGTACATAAAAAATAAATATGTGATGATTAATGCCTTCGGAAAAGAAGCATAATTAAACCTAAAAAGAAAATACAATGATTACAATAAATACAGTTTCAAAAAAATACGGAAAAACAGAAGTTTTAAACGTAGAAAAAATAGACATTCCAACAGGTCAAAGTTTTGGTTTGGTTGGTAATAACGGTGCAGGTAAAACTACTTTATTTAATATTTTATTAGATTTAATTAGACCAACAACTGGTTCTGTTAAAAACAATAATATAGTTGTTAGTGAAAGCGAAGATTGGAAAAATTTTACGGGTTCTTTTATAGACGAATCTTTTTTAATATCTTATTTAACACCAGAAGAATATTTCGATTTTATTGGTGATTTAAGAGGTATGAATAAAGAAGATGTTGCTAAATTTATAGCACAGTTCGAAGATTTTTTTAATGGGGAAATTGTTGGGAAAAAGAAATATTTAAGAGATTTAAGTAAAGGAAATCAGAAAAAAGCGGGCATTGTTGCTGCAATGATGGGTAACCCTAAAGTGGTTATTTTAGATGAGCCTTTTGCAAACTTAGACCCCACAACACAAATTAGATTAAAGCAAATTATTAAAAAACTAACAGAAGATAGAGATATTACCGTTTTAGTTTCTAGTCATGATTTAACACATGTAACAGAAGTTTGCGAACGTATTGTGGTTTTAGATAAAGGAACCGTGGTAAACGACATAAAAACATCCGAAGAAACCTTAAAAGAATTAGAAAGTTATTTTGCTTTGTAACAAATTAAAAACAAAACAAATAGCCACAATAGCATAAATGTTTTCTTACATTTTAGTCTATTCTTAATTTATTACTATTTTTACACTCTTATTTATACTATTTTCACTAGAAATTAGTTTTAGATAAGAGTTTTTTAATTTTATGAAACAACTAAACAAAATACTTCTATTTACTGTTCTTTTAGGAACAATCTACGCATGTAGTACAAAAAAAGATACTGTTATTAGTAGAAACTACCACGCTTTAACGTCTCATTTTAATATTTTGTTTAATGGTGAAGAAGCATTAAAAAAAGGAATAGAAGGTATTAACCAAGGTTATAAAGATGATTGGTTTCAGCAACTACCAATAGAACCAATTGTTTTTGATGATCGTAAAATTGTTGCGCCAACTTTTAAAAATAATAGTCTCGGAGCTGGTTTTGGTAGCAAAAAAGAAAAAACAACAACTACACAACCTGCTGGTCCTTTTGAAAAGGCAGAAGAAAAAGCGGTAAAAGCAATACAAAAACATGGCATGAATATTAACGGTTTAGAGAGAAACCGAAAAATAGACGATGCTTATTTATTACTTGGTAAAGCCCGTTATTATTCGCAACGTTTTGTACCTGCTGTAGAAGCATTTAATTATGTAATTGCAAATTATCCGAATGCAAATTTAATTGCAGAAACTAAAATTTGGCGTGCAAAAGCAAATATTAGAATGGATAATGAAGAGTTTGCCATAGAAACCATGAAACTTTTATTGGTGGTTACAGATACTCTAGAAGCAGATTTGCCAAATGATATCAAAGAGCAAGCAAATACAGCTTTGGCAATGGCTTATGTAAAATCTGATAGTTTACAAAAAGCAAAAAAACATTTAATTTTAGCTACACGAACACAAGAAAATAAAGCACAAGCAGCTAGAAACATGTTTGTTTTAGGGCAAATGTATGCCAATGAAAACAAAAAAGATTCTGCTGCAGCCGTTTTTAACAAACTTGCAAACTTTAAAAAAGCACCATACAAATATAAAATTCATGCAAATATAGAATTGGCAAAGAACGTTGTTAACGATTCTATTTCATCAAGTGTTTTGTCTAGGTTAGAGAAATTAATAGAAGATAGAGATAATAGACCATATTTAGATCAGTTGTATTATCAAGTTGCCTCTTTACATGAAAAAAACGATAGTATTTCTTTGGCTGTAGATTATTACAATAGATCTTTAAGAGCAAAAAATGGTGGCGATAAGCAGAAAAGTTTTACATACGAGAATTTAGGAAATTTATATTTTAAAAACTCTGAGTATCAATTTGCGAGTAGTTATTACGATAGTGTTTTAAATGTTTCTACAGATTCTTTAGCACTTCGAATTAGAAGAGTAAAAAGAAAGTATAAAAACTTAGCGTCGTTAATTAATTTCGAAAATGTAGTTGCTACAAACGATAGTATAATTAGAATTGCATCTTTACCAAAAAATGAACAAGAATCTTATTTTAAAAATTATATAGAAAATTTAAAAAAGCAAGACGAAGAAGCTGCGCAATTAAGACTAAATCAAATAGCATTTGGTGCAAATACAAGTTCGTTACAAACCAATAGTAAAGGCGAATGGTATTTTTATAATAACCAAGTAGTTAGTTTTGGTAAAACAGAATTCCAGAAAATTTGGGGAAACAGAAAGTTAGAAGACAATTGGCGTTGGTCTGCAAATGCAAGCATCAATACTAGAAATACCGATTCTGTAAATGTTTCAAAAATAAATACTAGGTACAATTTAGCTAGTTATTTAGAAACAATTCCTACAGAAAAACAAAAAATAGACACTTTAAAAATAGATAGAAATCAAGCTTTATACGAATTAGGATTAATTTATAAAGAACAATTTAAAAACGAAAACTTAGCAATAAGAAGATTAGAAAGAGTGCTTAGTTTAAACCCGAAAACCGAGTTAGTATTACCAATAAATTGGCATTTGTATCAAATTTATAATAAAAACGGAAATTTAGAAAAATCGAATACACATAAAAATGTTATTCTATCAGAATATCCCAACACGGTTTTTGCTCAGATTATAAAAAATCCAGAAAATAAAATAGAAAATAAAGAAGTTATAAACGAGGTAGAAAAAACTTACAAAAAACTATATTATCTTTACAAAAAAGGAGAGTTTAAAAATGTTCTTGTTAATGTAAACGATGTTTTACCTACAATTAACAATTCTAAATTAAAACCAAAATTCGAGCTTTTAAAAGCATATGCAATTGGTAAGTACCTAGATAAAGAAACTTATAAAAGAGCATTAGAATTTGTTGCTATTAATTACGGAAGTACAGAAGAAGGAAAAAAAGCGAAAGAAATTTTAAAACAATTAACAAAAGAGTAATGTTTAGCAGCAAAGAACCTAAAAAAGAAAAGAAAAAAGCAAACCCAAGAACTATGGAAAGAAATGTAATTGCCAAAAACTCTACATTTAAAGGAGATATTGTCTCTGAAGGAGATTTTAGAATAGACGGTATATTAGAAGGTACTTTAATAACTAAAGGAAGAGTAATTATTGGTTCTGAAGGTGTAATAAAAGGTACTGTAGAATCTACTAATGCAGATATAGAAGGTAAATTCTCTGGAGATTTATCTGTAGCAAATACGTTAACAATAAAAAGTACAGCAAATATTTCTGGAGATGTGGTTATAGGTAAATTATCTATAGAGCCAGGTGCCACTTTTAATGCTACTTGTGCAATGAAGGGTGCATTAAAAGAACTTAATAAAAGTGGTAATGAAACAAAAAAACGCTCAGAAAAAACCGCTTAATAAAGCAATACAGTTATCTGGTGCAGGCTTGCAAATGGGGTTAACAATATATTTAGGCTTTCTTTTAGGAGAATGGTTAGATAAAAAGTTAGACACTTCATTTTTAACAACAACAATTACTTTAGTTGCTATTTTTTTAGCAACATATGCTCTTATTAAACAAGCAAATAAAATAAATGATTAAAAAAATAGTAATTGTACTCGTAGTTTTTCTTGGTTTACATTTTTCAGGCTTTTTTTTACATCAAATTATTATAGAGAGTTATAAAGAAATACTACCTTTTAACCTGCAAAAACTATATCTTTTTCATAGCGGTTTTTCTATACTAATTTGTGTAAATTTATTATTACTTCAAAGTGTTAATAAAAAACCAGAAGACTTAGGTTATATATATTTAGGAGCTTTATTTTTAAAATTACTGTTTTTTTGCGTAGCCTTTTATTCATCAATAATAGAAAGAGATTCTTTGTCTGTTATAGCAAAATTATCATTCTTATTACCCACTTTCGTTTTTTTATCAACAGAAGGAATTATCGTATCAAAAATTAGAAATCAAAAACTATAAATTTAAATTTGAAAAAAAGGTTTGTACTTTTGAATTATTGCGTACCTTTGCGCCGAATTTAGAAAGCGTATTTTTACAATGAAGATTGCACAAAAAATAATTAAGTTTTTTACAATAGCAGTAATAGCGGTTATTACAAGTACAACTTTTGCCTCAGAAACAGGTAAGAAAAGCCATTCGGAAAACGATGG
Organism: Polaribacter sp. BM10; assembly: GCF_002005425.1. Lineage (GTDB taxonomy): Bacteria > Bacteroidota > Bacteroidia > Flavobacteriales > Flavobacteriaceae > Polaribacter > Polaribacter marinaquae. Next base: position 2,518,593 of record NZ_CP019704.1, read on the forward strand.
TGGTCAGGTAAATACACAAGAAGAAGTTACTGATTATATTAAACATCACTTAAAAGATTCTCACGACTTTACTTTTTTCTCTTATTCTACAGATCAAGGAGAAAGAAAACATTTTGGTTTTCCTTTACCTGTAATTTTATGGTCTAGCGAAGGTTTAGTAACTTTTATGTCTTCAGAATTTCATCATAATGATGATGGACATGTAATTGTAGAAAAAAACGGATTAAAATTCACAAAAATTCATAGTAAGATTTATGAATTAGAAAAAGGAGCAACAGCTGTTTCTTTTGATGAAACACACCACGCAACAAACGCTCACAAAACATTAGATTTTTCGATCACAAAAAGTGTAGTAGGTATTTTATTTGCTTCTCTGTTAATGTTTTTAGGTTTTTCTGCATTAGCAAAACAATACAAATCTAGAAAAGTGCCAAAAGGATTTGGTAGAGTTTTAGAGCCTTTGGTAATTTATGTTAGAGACGAAATAGCAAGACCAAATATTGGAGAGAAAAAGTATAAAAAGTTTATGGGCTTTTTATTAACGGTATTTTTCTTTATTTGGATTTTGAACTTGTTAGGTTTAACTCCGTTAGGTTTTAACGTTACAGGTCAAATTGCAGTTACAGTTGCTTTAGCTTTATTTACAATGGTAATTTACATTACAAACGGTAGTAAAGATTTTTGGGCACACACATTATGGATGCCAGGTGTACCAGTAATTTTAAGACCAATATTAGCAGTAATAGAATTGGCAGGTTTTATTTTAATTAAGCCTTTCTCTTTATTAGTGCGTTTATTTGCAAACATTACAGCAGGCCACTTTGTGGTAATGAGTTTAATTGCTTTAATGGTAACAATGAAAGAAGCTTTTGGGCCAGTAGCGTCTACAGGTATGTCTTTAGTGTTGGCATTATTTATTATGGTTATTGAAATTTTAGTAGCCTTTTTACAAGCGTTTATTTTTACGATGTTATCATCGTTATTTATTGGGATGGCTGTTGAAGAACACGATCATCATTAGAAATCTTGATGCATAATCAAGTACAAAAGAAGAATTAGAATTTGTTTAATTAATATATTTAAAAATCAATTAGTATGTACAATTTAATTGGAGCAGGATTAATCGTAATCGGTGGTGGAATTGGATTAGGTCAAATCGGTGGAAAAGCAATGGAAGGTATTGCTCGTCAACCTGAGGCAGCTGGTAAAATTCAAACTGCAATGATCATCATTGGAGCCTTATTAGAAGGTTTAGCATTTGGTGCATTAATCTTAGGGAAAGCATAATTTCCTAAAAAAGAAACAAAAACACTCTTCTGTAACGGTTGGTTACAGAAAGTGTTTTTAAATTAAACAAAAAACAATATAATTAGTTTATAGCATGGAAACTTTATTAAACGATTTTTCACCAGGGTTGTTCTTTATGCAAATCGTCATCTTAATAATTTTATTATTTTTGATGAAAAAATTTGCTTGGAAACCAATTTTAAACTCTTTAGAAGATAGAGAGAATGGTATCGAAGATGCTTTACAAGCTGCAGAAAATGCACGTAGAGAAATGCAAAATTTACAAGCAGATAACGAAAAGCTTGTAAAAGAAGCAAGAGCAGAAAGAGATGCAATGATGAAAGAGGCAAGAGAAATAAAAGACAAAATTATTTCTGATGCTAAAGAAGATGCAAAAGAAGTTACAGCAAATTTAATAGAAAAGGCAAACGCTTCTATTCAGCAAGAAAAGCAAGCAGCTTTAGCAGAAATTAAAAAGAATGTTGCAGAATTATCTATTGGTATAGCAGAATCTGTAATTAAAAAAGAATTATCTAACAAAAAAGACCAACTAGATTTAGTAGAAGGTATTTTAAAAGAAGTTACTTTAAACTAAGTATAAATGAAAGACGCAAGAGCAGCATTACGTTACGCTAAAGCAATCTTAAATCTAGCATTAGACAATAAGTCTGAAGCTGCGGTTAATGACGATATGTCGTTAGTAGCTGCTACCATTGCAGAGAACAAAGATTTAGAGGTAATGTTAAACAGCCCTATTGTTAAAGCATCAGACAAAATGAATGTTCTAACGGCATTGTTTCAGGGTAAAGTAAACAATATTACACTAGGTTTATTTCATTTGTTAAAAGATAACAAAAGAATTGCAATGTTGCGCCCAGTTGCACAAAAATATGCAATTGTTTTTGATCACTTAAAGCGTACGCAGGTTGCCAAGGTAACAACAGCTGTGCCTTTAACAGAAGAAGTAGAAAAACAAGTTTTAGATAAAATTGTAGCATTAACAGGTAACAAAGCAAATCTAGAAAATGTTATAAATCCAGATATTTTAGGAGGATTTATTCTACGCGTTGGAGATGTGCAGTATGATGCAAGTATCTCTAATTATTTAAACGAATTAAGAAAGGAATTTGACAACAGTCATTTCATTCCAAAAATTTAATTATACATCAAATCATAAAAGATGGCAAGTATTAAACCAGCTGAAGTATCAGCAATTTTAAAAGAACAGTTAACAAATTTTGAAGCTAAAGCTACTTTAAACGAAGTAGGAACTGTTTTACAAGTAGGTGATGGTATCGCACGTGTTTACGGTCTATCTAATGTTCAATATGGTGAATTAGTAGAGTTCGAAGGAGGTCTAGAAGGAATCGTATTAAACTTAGAAGAAGATAACGCGGGTGTTGTATTGTTAGGTACTGCTACATCAGTAAAAGAAGGTTCTACTGTTAAACGTACAGAAAGAATTGCTTCATTAAATGCAGGTGAAGGAGTTGTAGGACGTGTTTTAGATACTTTAGGAAACCCAATTGATGGTAAAGGACCAATAGAAGGTACTACTTATCAGATGCCTTTAGAGCGTAGAGCTCCTGGTGTAATCTATAGAGAACCCGTAACAGAACCATTACAAACAGGTATCAAATCTATTGATGCAATGATTCCTGTTGGTAGAGGTCAACGTGAGTTAATTATTGGAGACCGTCAAACTGGTAAATCTACAGTTGCGTTAGATACTATTTTAAATCAGAAAGAATTTTACGATGCTGGTGAGCCAGTTTATTGTATTTATGTTGCTATCGGTCAAAAAGCTTCTACAGTTGCTGCAATTGCAAATATGTTAGAAGAAAAAGGAGCTTTAGCTTATACTACGATTGTAGCAGCAAATGCATCAGACCCTGCAGCAATGCAAGTTTATGCACCATTTGCCGGAGCTGCAATTGGAGAGTATTTTAGAGATTCTGGAAGACCAGCTTTAATTATTTATGATGATTTATCTAAACAAGCTGTTGCTTACCGTGAGATTTCTTTATTATTAAGAAGACCTCCAGGACGTGAAGCTTATCCTGGTGATGTATTTTACTTACACTCTAGATTATTAGAACGTGCTGCAAAAGTTATTAATGATGATAAAATTGCAAGTGAAATGAACGATTTACCAGATTCTTTAAAAGGAATCGTAAAAGGTGGAGGTTCTTTAACTGCATTACCAATTATCGAAACACAAGCGGGTGACGTTTCTGCATATATTCCAACAAACGTAATTTCGATTACTGATGGACAGATTTTCTTAGATGGAGATTTATTTAACTCTGGTGTTCGTCCAGCAATTAACGTAGGTATTTCTGTATCTCGTGTTGGTGGTAACGCTCAGATTAAATCCATGAAAAAAGTATCTGGTACATTAAAATTAGATCAAGCTCAGTTTAGAGAATTAGAAGCTTTTGCTAAGTTTGGTTCAGATTTAGATGCTGCAACAATGAGTGTAATTTCTAAAGGACAACGTAATGTTGAAATTTTAAAGCAAGCTCAAAACGATCCTTTTTCTGTAGAAGATCAAATTGCAATTATTTATGCAGGTTCTAAGAACTTACTAAAAGATGTTCCTGTAGAAAAAGTAAAGAAATTCGAAAAAGATTATATCGATTATTTAAACGCAAAGCATAGAGATACTTTAGATGTTTTAAAGTCTGGTAAATTAACAGGCGAAGCTACTGATGTTTTAGAGGCAGCAGCTAAAGAAATTTCTAAGCAATTTGCATAACATATAGTTATTATTCCCGCGAAAGCGGGAATAATAAAATACTCATAGTATGGCTAACTTAAAAGAAATACGTAATAGAATTACTTCTATTAAATCTACAATGCAGATTACATCTGCCATGAAAATGGTATCTGCTGCAAAGTTGAAAAAAGCGCAAGATGCTATTACTGCTATGCGCCCATATTCTTCTAAACTTACAGAATTGTTGCAAAACTTAAGTGCAACATTAGAAAGTGATGCTAGTGGAGAATATTCTAAACAAAGAGATGTTTCTAAAGTTTTATTAGTTGTTATTACTTCTAATAGAGGTTTATGTGGTGGTTTTAACTCTTCTATTACAAAAGAAGTAGTAAAAACTATAAACGAAAAATATAGCAATACTTCTGTAGATTTATTTACAATAGGTAAAAAAGGAAATGATGTTTTATCTAAAGGATATAATGTTACAGCCAATAGAAGTGATATCTATGATGATTTAACTTTTAGTAATGTTGCTTCTCTTGCAGAAAACTTAATGGAGTTATTTGTTGATGGTACGTATGATAAAATTGAAATTGTTTACAATCAATTTAAAAATGCCGCTACACAAATTACTCAGGTAGAGCAATTTTTACCAATCAAACCAATTGAAGGTGGTGATGCAAGTGCTGTAAATTCTGATTATATTTTTGAGCCTTCTAAAGAAGAAATTATAGAGGCTTTAATACCAAAATCTTTAAAAATGCAATTGTATAAAGCATTAAGAGATAGTTTTGCATCTGAACACGGAGCAAGAATGACTGCAATGCATAAAGCAACAGACAATGCTAAAGATTTAAGAGACGAATTGTTATTAACTTATAACAAAGCACGTCAAGCAGCAATTACAAATGAAATTCTTGAAATTGTTGGTGGTGCAGAAGCGTTAAACAACTAATCTTAGTTTTATAAAATAAAAAAAGAGCTTATCATTTATGGTAAGCTCTTTTTTATTTATCTAATTTTCATCAGGCTTAATCCAATCTGCATTTCTAACAAACAAAATATATTGTGCATAGTCTGTTGTAGATGTGCCATCAATAATAACGTAAGCATCCCAAATAGTTATAAGTTTTTTAACTTTGGTACCTCTAGACGATTTTAGATAAGGAGAATCTGTAGCATCTAATTTAAGTAAGCTAATCGAGTTTGGTTCTGTAACTTTTTTATAATCCGCTATACCTTCAATATACATAAATAACCTATTATCTTAAGAATACTTAAATTTAGTAAATGCTTTGCCTTTATCTTGCATAAACTTTGGTAACGCTTTACTATCAACAGTTAATCTAGAATCTATATACAACGTATTTAAGCTAACCATTTTATTAGAATAAGTATCAACATGCATTTTCTGGTTAAGTTGTGTAAACATTGCGAAATCTATTCTTGGGGATGTTTGAACTTCATGAACTTCGCCTACTAAAAATAGATTTTTATTATAGAAGCTATCATCAAGTGAATTAAATTGAAGAGAATCTGTCATTTTAATAACTTCTGTATGATTTTCTAAATAGTTAACATATTTACTAGAAGAACAACTTGTTAGTAGTAGTAATAAACTTACTGCGGTAAAAAAATTAAGAGTTTTCATTTGTTAGTTTTTTAAGTTCACAACAAATAGAACACATTAAAACAAATGAAAAAAAAGAGTGTGATTAACCTGAGGTTTTTGGGTTAAAATTGAAATACACGGGCTATTTTTGAATTTCTTGGGACGAATTTGAAAGTCTTTTATTAAGCGCCTTATAGTAAACCTGAGAAATTGGTATAGTCTCTTCGGTTGTTGTAATTCTTATAAAACGTTTTCTAGCATTGCCTTCTACAGTTTTAAGATAATCTAAATTTACTAAGTAAGAGCGATGCACTTGCCAAGCTTTAGGTAGTTGTTTTATAATATTAGATAGCGTGCTTCTTAAGGTTTTTTGTTGCATACCTTTATCTGTATTAAAATAAATATCTACATAATTCTGTTGGGCTTTTGCAAAAATAAAATCCGATTCAAAAATTGTTAAGGTTTCAGATTTATTGGTTCCATTAATAGTAATTTTTTTAAGCTTTTTAGTGCTCGATTTATCATAATCAGGAACTTCTATTTGACCGTATTTAGAGCGTAAATAAAGCCACAAAGGCACTACAATCGGTGTAAAAGGTACTCCAAAAGATTTTATAAAACTCCAAATTAATTCATAAGTAAAAGAAGTTAAACCGCTAATTACAAAGAAGTGATAAAAGAAAGAAAAAATAAATATTACAAATAATGTGCTAATAATATAAATACACTCGTTTACTATAAACCATCGTTTTGTTTGAATTTTGTAAACGTAATTTTCTATAGGATGAAATATTAAAATCGGTATTATTATACTAACGGAATAACCAGAAAGAATTAAATATTTATATGAAAAACTATTACTATTATCAAAAGGCTCTAAGGTAATTAACAAAACCGGAATTACTGTACCTAACAATTAAGCAATCAAAAAAGTAGGTTTCCAATTTTGGGTATACGCTATCGTCTTATTAAGTGAGATCATTGTTCTTTACAATAATATTTATGCCTTAAAAATATATTTATAGTACCTTGTTAATTATACAATTACAAGTCGAACGAATTTAGCAGATTATTTTTATAATATCAAGTTTTATATAAATCCTAATTTAGAAAACGATTTGTTTAAAATAGCTGTATCATCTACTTTTAACCATTTGTCTAAAATAGTAGCGTAAATTTCTCTAAAATCTATTTCGTATTTTAAATTTCCGTTTTTATCTAAGTTTGCTAAATTTGGTAAATTATTATATAGACCTTGTTTTTTAAGGTTTTTACCCATTAGAAAAACATTATTTGCTGTTCCGTGATCTGTTCCTTTAGATTCGTTTTGTTTTACACGTCTACCAAATTCTGAAAATGTAAGAATAAGCACATCATCAAAAGTGTTATTTTTTTGTAAATCATTTATAAAAACTTCCATAGTTTCTGCATACAAATTCAATAATCTTGCTTGTGTATTTGTTTGGTTAGCATGTGTATCAAAACCACTTAAACCTGCGTAATATACTTGCGTTTCTAATCCGGAATTAATAAACTGAGAAATGTTTTTTAACTGTTTGCCAAATAAATTTTTTGGATATTCTGCAGAAGAGTTTTTTGTTTTCGTTTTTTCGTAAATATGTTTTGCAGACGATTTTGCATCAATCATGGTGTTATACAAATACCCTAAATTATGTTCACTTAGATGCGCATCATTATAGTTAGAAACAACGTTGTTAAAAAACGGTGCTTTCATAGAATTGTAAAACATTTTAGAATCTGTAATTGCTAATCCGTTTTGTGTTTTTCCTTTCATCATTAAAGACAAACTTTCATCTACTTCAATAGCAGTGTAAGGGTTTCCTTTAATAAAATCTAAATAACGCCCAACCCAACCGTTTTGTAAAAACTCATTACTATCACTAGCAGTTTGCCAAATATCTGTAGCTCTAAAATGAGATAAATTAGGGTTAGGATATCCAACATTATTTATAATACTTAGAAAACCTTTGTCATACAATTTTTGTAAAGGTTGTAAGCTTTTATGAAGCCCGACTTCATCAGAAATTTTAAATAAATCTGCTTGTTTTAAGGCGATATTATTTCTTTGTTGATAATAAATATCGTTGTTAAAAGGTACAACTGTGTTTAAACCATCATTACCTCCTTTTAACTGAATAATAACTACTTTTTTATTGCTAAATATCGAGTTGGTGTTGTGCTCAAAAGCCTTTAAAAATTGAGGCACAAAAAACATTCCAGAAGCAAAAGTTGATTGTTTTAAAAAATCTCTACGTTTCATGTGTTCTTATTTTAGCAAAGTTGATATTCTGGCAAACTCATTAATTGTACAGCAAAATCATGTTTAGACAGTTTTTCATTTCTATCTAACATTTCTGCTGTGCCTTTATTTATTTTTGATGTAATTATTAGATGTACCAAATCTTTATTCGATTTATTTTTAAAATTTTCTTCAAAAGAACTCCAATCTGCACTTACTTTTATAAAAGCTTTTTTTCTTAATTTTCTTTTCTTAAAATTAGTAATCATTGTTTCTTCATCTCCTTTTTCTGAATAAGCAATTTCTGCATTGTTTAACAAAATAGAAGGCAAACGTAAGCGCGTTACAATGGTGTTGCTGTCAATCCAATTTCGACCAGTTTTCCAACCTGCAACATTAGGCGGACTCAATAATATTTGTCCTAACAATTTTTGAATCAACAGTATTTGGTTCTTTTTTTCAATTTTATAAGGTACAATGGTATTTATACCAACTAAGAGTTCTATAGGCGATTTTATTTTAGTTCCAATATTTTCTTCCGCATAAAACCATTTAGAAAGTAATACAAAACGCATTAAATTTTCGATATTATAATCTTTGTAAAACACATCAATCATCTCATCAATATGCTTTGTATTGATGTTTTCATTAACAAAATATCGGTAAATTTTTTCTGAAATAAATCTAGCACATTGTTTTTGTTCTAAAATAATATCTATGATATCATCACCATTAAAATTACCTTTTTTACCAAAAAATATTTTTTCATTATTATCATGGTGTTTTTCTCTAAAGATAAATTCACCTTTAAGCTTATGATTATAACCCGTAAAAGAACGTGCAGCTTCTTTAATATCTTGTTCTGTATAATTATCTTGACCAAGCGTAAAAAGTTCCATTAATTCACGTGCAAAGTTTTCATTCGGGCTTTTTTTCTTGTTTTGTTTATTATTTAAGTAACCAAGCATTGCAGCTTCTTTAGAAACCAATTTTATAAAATCTCTAAAATTACCTAAGGCATTTTCACGAAGTACATTGTTGTAACTCTCTGCAAACAAGATGTTTTTACTTTCGCAAACAAAATGATTTGCCCAAAATAAGGTCATTTTTTCACGTAAAATTTCTGTAGGATTATTTAATCTTGTAAACCAAGCAGTAGAAAATTCTTTTACTTTTTTTCTACTTATTTTCTGAAGTTTTTTTCGCTCTTTTTTAAAATCTTGATAGCTTTTACCATTTAAAAAAGAAGTATCACCGTGTAAAATAGTTGTGTTTTCTGAAGCTTTAAAAAGTTCATTAATAACATTTTTTTTACTTTTTTTTGATAAACGATCCAATTCTTTTGGTGAAATACCAAAACCAATTCTGTTATATAAATGTTGAATGTGCGCTGATTTCATGAACTTTAGACTAAAAGAATTAAAGATAGTTTAATTTTTAGAAATAAAAATTAAGAAAAATGAAACCTTTAATTATCTTTTTCGTTTTTAATAATAGAACCAACTAATTAATGTCTAAAGAATTATATCTTTTAATTTCAAAAAGCAAAAAAGGGAATCAGAAAGCTCAAATAAAGCTCTATGATTTATTTTGTGAAGCGATGTTTTTTATAGCATGTAGGTATCTTAAAAATGAAGAAGAAGCAAAAGATGCAATGCAAGATGCTTTTTTAAAAGCTTTTTTTAATCTAGAATCTTATAAGAAGGACAACAGTTTTGGTGCTTGGTTAAAGAAAATAGTTATTAATACTTGTATTGATATATTAAAAAAGAAAAAATTAGAAACTATTTCTTTAGATAATTATCCTTTAGAAATTTTAGATGATACGAATTGGAATTTTGATGCAAATATTGATAAAAAAGAAATTCTGTATGCTATAGATTGTTTAAAAATTAAATATCAAATAGTTATAAAGTTATATTTAATAGAAGGTTATGATCATGAAGAAATATCCGAAATATTAAAAATACCGGTAAAAACGTCTAGAACCCAATTAAGAAGAGGAAAATTGGCGTTAAGAAACCTTTTAAAAAATGAAGAATATGGAACGTGATATTAGAGATTTATTTAAGGTAAAAAATGATTTTAAAAAAGATTTACCAAAAAATCATCGTGAAGATTTTATCAAAAAATTAGGTGAACATCAACCTAAAAAAGAACCTAAAAAGAGTTATAAATTTTTAAAAATAGTTGCTTCTTTATTGTTGATAATTTCTTGTGTGTTGCTTTATAAAAATACGATTTCTTTGACTCAAAAATCAGCAATCGAACTGCAAATGCAAGCTATTGAAAAAGACTATTTAAATTCTATAAATAACGAATGGAATAGTTTTAAAGAAATAGCAACAGACACAATTTTAGTAAATAAATATGAAGAAAAATTAGAGAAATCAAAATTAGAATATGGAAAAATTACAAAACAATTAAAAGGTTTTCCAAACGATATTAATTTATTAGAATCTTTAATAACGAACCTGCAAAGACGTTTGCAATTAATTAAAGAAATTAATGAGCACATTAAAGAGTTGAACCCAAAAAGCACCAGTAATGAAACCATTTATATTTAGTATTATATTTCTTTCAATAACAAGTATAACCCTTGCGCAAAAAAAAGAATTAGTATTAAAAGAAAGTTATAATGTTGATAATTACACAACTTTAGATATTGATATTGACAACGTATCCATTGTCTTTGAAGAGTCTAATGATAATAAAATTCATTTCGATTATTTTATTCTATTTGATGAAGATTCAAAAAAGACTCAATTTAAAGTTTTTAACGGATTAAATGCAAGTTCAGTTAAAACAGATAATACAGTAAAACTTAATGTAAAAAACTCAATGTATTTAGGTGAATTGTATAGTTTAGATATAGGTTTAGAAGCTTATAAAAAATATATTAGAGACATTTTTTCTACGATAAAGAAAAATCAGTATCAATATAAATCTAAAGATTCTCTTTTAAAAGAAATTGGTTTTAGTAAAGGCTCTTACGTAGATGATTATTTTAAAAAACTTAAAATAGAGAATCCTAACAAAGATTGGGGTAAATCGGTAAGAAAGTTTAAGCAGTATTTTGCAATAAAAGTACCTAAATATGTAAAAATTAAGATAAAAACCCTTCATTCTAAAATTGAATTTAAATATGATATTGAAAAATCTTTCATATTAAATTCTTTTAAAACACATCTCAAATTCAAAAAAATTCTTGGTAAAGAAAATAGAATTATTGCTTCGAATGGAATTTTTCAAGCTGAAGAAATTAATAACGGAAGAATAGAGTTTTTAGATATGAATAAAGTTGTAATTGGAGAAGTATCCAATATGAGTATAGCTACAGAAACCTCTAAAATTCAAATTGGCGAAGTTGGTAAAAATGTAGATTTTAACGATTTTAATAGCAAACTTTACCTGTATAATTTTAGTAAAAACTTCACAAAATTTAATTTAAAAGGAGATTATTCTAAATTAAGTTTCTATAAAGTAGTAGAAACTAATTTCTCTATGGATATTTCTGGTCATAATACTGTTTTAAACATGAATGAAATTAAAGCTTCTTTTGGTGTAAATAAAGAAGAAAAACTTATAAAAATCCTTCAAAAGAAAAGAAATGAAAATGTGCCTTTTTTAGGAAATATCGAAGTTGTTCTTAAAAACGGAATTTTAAATATCAAGTAAAATTAAAGCCTCAACTTATTAGAGTTGAGGCTTTATTATTTTATAAAATTGAATTTCTTTTACAAATCAAACTTAATTCCTTGTGCTAAAGGCAATTCATCAGAATAATTTATAGTATTTGTTTGCCTACGCATATAAACTTTCCAAGCATCAGAACCAGATTCTCTACCGCCACCAGTTTCTTTTTCGCCACCAAAAGCACCACCAATTTCTGCACCAGAAGTACCAATATTAACGTTTGCAATTCCGCAATCTGAACCTGAATAAGACAAGAATTTCTCTGCTTCTTTCATTTCGTTGGTCATAATTGCAGATGATAAACCTTGAGCAACACCATTTTGCTTTTCAATTGCATTTTCAACTTCACCAGAATACTTCATTAAGTATAAAATTGGCGCAAAAGTTTCGTGCTGTACAATTTCAAAATGATTTTCTGCTTCTATAATTGCGGGTTTAACATAGCAACCAGATTCGTAACCTTCGCCTTCTAAAACTCCTCCTTCTACTAAAACATTTCCTCCTTCATTTTTCGCTTTTTCAATAGCTTCTAAATATGTATTTACAGAATCTTTATCGATTAATGGACCAATATGATTTTTTTCATCTAAAGGATTTCCAATAGTTAATTGTTTATAAGCGCCAACAATTGCATCTCTTACTTTATCATAAACAGATTCGTGAATAATTAACCTTCTTGTTGATGTACAACGTTGTCCGCAAGTACCAACAGCCCCAAAAACTGCACCTGGAACTACAACTTTTAAATCTGCAGTTGGTGTAATAATAATGGCATTGTTACCACCTAATTCTAATAAAGATTTTCCAAAACGTTCGGCAACTTTTGCGCCAACAATTCTTCCCATTCTTGTAGAACCTGTTGCAGAAACTAACGGAATTCTAGTATCAGCAGTCATCATTTCACCTACTTTATAATCTCCATTTATAATACAAGAAATTCCTTCTGGTAAATTATTTTCTTTTAAAATGTCTGCAATTATACTTTGGCAAGCAATAGAACAAAGAGGTGCTTTTTCAGAAGCTTTCCAAACACAAACATCACCACAAATCCAAGCCAAAGCAGTGTTCCATGCCCAAACTGCAACCGGAAAATTAAATGCAGAAATAATACCAACAACACCAATTGGATGCCATTGTTCTCTCATAACATGTCCTGGTCTTTCAGACGGAATTGTTTGTCCGTTTAATTGTCTAGATAAACCTACAGCAAAATCACAGATGTCTATCATTTCCTGAACTTCTCCGTAGCCTTCTTGCAAAGATTTTCCCATTTCATAAGAAACTAATTTTCCTAAAGGTTCTTTTAAATCTCTTAATTTATTACCAAACTGGCGTACAATTTCTCCTCTTTGTGGTGCAGGCATATTTCTCCATGATAAAAATGCATTTGTTGCAGTTTCCATCACTTTCTCATAATCTTCTTTGGTAGTCGTTTTTACTTTACCAATTAATTTACCATCTACTGGCGAGTAAGATTCGATAACGTCTCCGTTAGAAAAGTTATTAGAACCGGTAGATGTACCATTATTTATATCTTTTAAACCTAATTCTTGTAAGGCGTTTTTTATTCCAAAATCCGTCATTTTGTTATTACGTTTTAGTTGTTTAATTTAGAAGTTCGAAATTACGAATTATTTTAGACATATATAAATTAAACAAAAATGATATAATTTGTTTAATTTTAAACAAATTATAAAAATGAAAAACTTCTTTATTGCCATTGTAACCTTTGCTTTTTTGTTAAGCTGTACATCAGAATCAACTAAAAAAGAAACCTTAAACACAAAAAAAGTAAATGATTTTGCAATTATAATTCATGGTGGTGCGGGTACAATTTTAAAGAAAAATTTGTCTGATGAAAAAGAAGCTGCCTACAAAGCAAAATTAGAAGAAGCAATTACTGTTGGGCATACAATACTTAAAAATGGTGGTACAAGTCAAGAAGCCGTTGTAAAAACGATACAAGTAATGGAAGAATCTCCATTGTTTAATGCAGGTAAAGGAGCTGTTTTTACGCATGAAGAAACCAATGAGTTGGATGCATCTTTTATGGATGGTAAAACACTAAATGCTGGCGCAGTTGCAGGTGTTACCAATGTAAAAAGTCCGATTGAATTAGCAGTTAAAATTATGACAGATTCAGATCATGTAATGTTATCTGGTAAAGGAGCTTCAATTTTTGCAAAAGAAAAAGGATTGGAAATTGTAGACCCAAGTTATTTTTTTACTGATAGAAGGTTTGAATCTTTAAAGAGAATCAAAAATAAAAATAAGACAGAATTAGACCACAATGATAAAAAAGCTGCTTTTTATGATGCAGATATTAAAAATGCAAAATTTGGTACAGTTGGTTGTGTTGCTCTTGATAAAAACGGAAATATTGCAGCAGGAACTTCTACTGGCGGAATGACAAATAAACGTTGGGGAAGAATTGGTGATGCACCAATAATTGGTTCTGGTACGTATGCAAATAATTTAACTTGTGGTGTTTCTTCTACCGGTTGGGGAGAATACTTTATTAGATCTCAAGTTGCTTATGATATTTCTGCTCAAATGGAATATCAGCAGAAATCTTTAAAAGAGGCAACTTCAAATGTTATACAAGATAAATTAACTAAACTTGGTGGAACTGGCGGAGTTGTAGCTCTAGATAAAAACGGTAATATGTCTTTTGAATTTAATACCGCTGGTATGTATAGAGCATCTATGGATGAAAAAGGAAATTTAGTTGTAAAAATCTATAAAGAATAAGCCAACCATTTTTTAGGAATTGGTTTTAAATCTAATTCTGCTTGTTCTGATTTTATCTTTTTTTTCAAACCAATTCTAGAAATTTTAGGAATAGATAAATTTATATTATTGCGTTTATTAATAAGTTCTAAAACCTCGTTTATAGTATTGTCTGTGCACAAAACCAAACTATTCATCATTGCGTTAGATTCTTCTTTTAAATCGTAAAAATCTACAAAATAAGCAGGTTTATTATCTTGATACACTAACCATTGGTGGTACTTTCTTTTTGTTAGTTCTACAACTTCTTTAACACCTGTAATAGTTCTATATGTATTTTTAGATAAATTCATTTATATTAATTTTGGAAGATAAAAATAATATGAAACGAAAAATGTTTGTCTATTTTTTCGATGAACTAACATAAACGCTAGTTAAATTTATATTTTAAACCTGTATAAATACCAATATTAAAAGGAGCAAAGCCATTAGAGTCTTTACTAAAAGTATTTAGCTGTGCTTTAAACATAGGATTTATATTTATAGACCAGTTACTATTTAGGTGATAACTAAAGTCTGCGCCTAAGTTTCCACTAAAATTTACTGTGTTTAAATTACTTGCAAAACCAGAATTTTTTAGCGTGCTTGAATTTAAATTTAATTTGTTTCTATTTAAAAATAAAGAACTAAAACCTGCTACCAGTTGGGTTTTAAATTTATTATGGTTATTTAAATTATATTTTATTTCTAATGGAATTTCAATATAACCATATTCTTGCCTTAAGCTTCCATTAGAAGTTATTGTATTTATTAAAGAAACACCAGATGTCATTGAGTTATCATTTAAATTACTGTTAAAATTTAAAGAATTCTTATTATTAAAAATAGCAGAAGAAGCACTATTTAAAGGCGCGTTTGTTATAATAATATTTGTATTTTGAAAACTTGTTTTTTGTTGATGAATTCCAGATTGAATACTCCATTTATCATTAATTTTATAGGCAACCTGTACACCGTAAGAAATAGAGTTTTTACCTGCCGTAGAATTAGATAAATTAGCATCTATTGGCGATGTGTCAGAAAAAGAATTAGAACTTAAAATCGCCATAACAGGGTTAACAGACCAAGCTTTTTTATTTTCTACTTTATTTTTGTTTTTATTTGTAATGGTAACTAAATTTTTCTGTCGTTTTTTAACTTCATTTAAAATAGAAGTTTTCGAATTAGATTTTGTTTTCTTTTTAAGATCAATATTTTCATCAGCATAAGAGGTAGAGTTTTTTTCTGTCGTTTTTATTTCTCTTTTATTTATTTTTTTTGAATAAGCGATAAAGTTTCTTTTTAATTCTGTAAAGCTTTTCTTTTTAATTCTTTTTTGATTTGTATTTTTTTTATTAGCAAACTGAATTTTCTCTTTGTTATTTTTTTTAGAATTAAAAGTATCTATAACAATAGAGTTGTATTTTATTGGTGTTTTATTTTCTTCTTTGGTTGTTGTAATTACATCATCAATATTTAAAATTTCTTGTTTATTGGTTCTTGTAAATAGAAAAAACCCCAATAAAAACAAAGCCGCAATTCCACTAGAAAACCACCAAAAAGGGAATGTTTTTCGCTTCTTTTTTACTAGTTTTCCTTCAATAGCAGTCCAAACTCTTTTATTTGGAGTAGCTTTTAAATTTTTTAGATTTTCTTTAAATAATCTGTCTATATCTTTTGAATCCATTACCTACGCTTTTGTGTCTTTTTGCAAATGTGCTTCTAAATTAATTTTCAAAATTTTTCTAGCTCTATGTAAGTTAGATTTAGAAGTGCTCTCAGAAATAGATAAAAGACTGGCTATTTCTTTGTGTGAATAATTATCTAGTACATAAAGATTAAATACCAATCGATATCTATCTGGTAATTGCTGTATAAAGGCCAGTAAAATATCTAAACTAAATAATTCATAATCTAAAGCAACATCTTCTATACTATCAGTTTCAGTTACATCTTTTACAATTTCTAAAGAAGCTTTTTTCCTGTATTTTTGAAGCGCTGTATTTATGGTTATTCTTTTTAACCATCCTTCGAAAGATCCTTTATTATTATATTGTTTTATTTTACTAAAAATGGTTAAAAAACTGTCTTGTAACGTGTCTTCTGCGTCTTGATAATTTCTAGAATATTTTAAACATAATGGAAAAAGCTTATCAGCATATAACTGATAAACTTTGGATTGTGCTGCTAACTTTTGTTGGCAGCAATCTTTTATGAGTTTTTCTAGTTTGATGCTTTTAGTTTACAGGAATAATTACTTCTTCAAAAATACTTTCCCCATCAATATCAACACCTTTATAGAATTTAAAAATATAGTCTTCTTCTTGGGCTACATTTACGATGATATCATATTCTTTCTGTGTAGTTACTTCTTGGCAATCGTTATCTAAATTTACATAAGATCTAACGGCAACAATTCTAGTAGAATCTTGATATTCATAATAAATATTATCAAAATTATAGCAACTATTAAGTAAGGTATATTTTATTTTTATAGTGTCTTTTTCTCCAAAAGTAAAACTGTTTGGTGTTGTAGCTTCATCTATTTTAAGAAATTCATATCTGTAATTTGGTAAATCATCTGAATTAAGACAAGATGACAAAAGTGTAATTGAGATTAATAATAGAATTTTTTTCATAATTAATATTTAAGTGTTGGATATCCGTTTTGACATTCTACAGATTTCGGTTTCGAAATGATAGTACAATCAGATACAATACCAAATTTTTTATTGTACTCTTTTTCTGCATTTGTGTAAACTTCAATTTTATTTAGTAATAAATTAGTGTCTATATTTTTAGAATAAGGAATATAACCTTGAAAACCGCCGCAAGCTTTAGAACCATAACCAACAAAAGTCCAATCTAACGCATTAGAACAAGTTTCACTGTAACTTAAGCTTTCAATTTCGGTAAAAAGCTCCATTAATTTTTGATAATCAATTTCTTGTTCTGTAAGTGCTCTTTTAACCTCAAGTTTACTGTCAGAAATTTTAAGCACTTGCCATTGTATGTTTTCAGGAAAGGAAGTTTTGTTTATTTTTATAAAACCCTCTTCTGTTACTTGCCAACTACCTTCAACATCAAAATAAGATAAAGGTGGTGTACCACACCAACCAGAAGTTCGTTCTATAAATTTATCATTAGTTTTAAAAGAAATTCCAGCTTCATTATCAGATAAAGAGTTTGCTTTCGTAAACGTTATTGTTTCATTATTGTAAGTTGGGTTTATCCAATTACCTAACAACAGACTAGTTTCGGGTTCTGTGACTACATTTTCAGGGTCATTATTAACATTACAAGAGATCATTGTAAAAATTGTTAGTAGTAATAAAATTTCTTTTTTTAATTTCAATTTTCTCATAATTTAAGTTTTTTTAGCAATAGTTGTGTAATAGTTTTCTAGCAATTATAAAAGCGACGTATATTTTATGATAAAATAGCCTCACAATCAATCACTTTTCTATAAGATGCAAAAAGTTTTTAAAGGTTGCGTGTATTAATCTTATTTTTGCAATAAGTTATGACAGACAAGATTTTTAACATACATACAGCAGAAGAGTTTAACCAAGTTGCTTTAGAGGTTTTTAAACATCAATTTAAAAATAATAGAGTTTACAGGTCTTTTTGCGATTTATTATACATTCACCCATCAGATATTTCTAAAGTAGAAGAGATTCCTTTTTTACCAATTCAGTTTTTTAAAAGTAAAAAGGTAATTGCAAGTTTAGATGAAGTTGATACTGTTTTTACAAGTTCTGGTACAACAGGTAGCATTACAAGTAAGCATTATGTTACAGATGTGAATCTTTATAAAGAAAGTTATTTAAAAGGATTTGATTATTTCTACGGAAATATAGAAGATTATACTGTACTCGCATTATTGCCCAACTATTTAGAAAGAACAGGTTCTTCTTTGGTTTTTATGGTTGATGATTTAATTATAAAATCAAAAAAACCAGAAAGTGGTTTTTACCTAAATAATTTAGAAGAATTGGCAAAAAAGCTTAAAGAATTAGATGCTAAAGGCGAAAAAGTACTTTTAATTGGGGTTTCTTTTGCTTTGTTAGATTTAATTGATTTACATCAATTCGAATTAAATAATACCATTGTTATGGAAACCGGTGGAATGAAAGGAAGGAGAAAAGAATTGGTTAGAGAAGAATTGCATAAAATTTTAAAATCTGGTTTTGGTGTTAATAAAATTCATTCAGAATACGGAATGACAGAATTACTAAGTCAGGGATATTCTAAAGGAAACGGAATTTTTAATACACCACCATGGATGCAAATTTTAACAAGAGATACAGAAGATGCTTTAAGTATTAATTCGCATGGTAAAAATGGCGGAATTAATGTTATTGATTTAGCCAATTATAACTCTTGTTCTTTTATTGCTACGCAAGACCTTGGTAAAGTCTATACAGATAATTCTTTTGAAATTATAGGGCGTTTCGACAATTCAGATATCAGAGGTTGTAATTTAATGGTATTATAGCAATGAGATTGAATAAAACCTAACTAATTTTTTTATAATTTTCTACAGCATAATTTCCCCAATCTGCTATAGATTGCACAACAGGTATTAAACTTTTACCAAAATCTGTTAAAGAATATTCTACTTTTAAAGGCGGTTTAGAAGTGTAAACTTTACGTTTAACTAAGCCATCTTCTTCTAAAGTTTTTAATTGTAAGCTTAATGTACGTTCTGTAACCGATGGCATTTCTTTACGTAATTCGTTATAACGAAGTGTCTTTTCTCTTAGATGAAATAGAATAACTGTTTTCCATTTTCCACCAATAAACCCCATAGTTAAACTCGCACAACAAGGATATTCTTTACCATTTAATTTATACATATTAGCTTTTATTAAATTTTATGCAAAGGTAGTATACTATCATTATTTATACAACTATACTTTTTATAGTAAATTTAACATTCGTCTAAATGTATTGATATTGTCGTATTTAGGTGGTTTTTTGTTGAAATAATTTGTACTATACTTTTCGACCGTTATTGTGTGTTTTAGATTCTCTAATTACTTTTGCACTATACTTTTTATAGTATAATTAAAAAATCAACTTAATAAAAATATATACAAATGAATTTAACTGAAACATTAAACTGGAGATACACAACTAAAGAATTTGACTCAACAAAAAAAATATCTGAAGCAGATATGACAGAAGTCAAAAATTTATTAAGAATGAGCCCATCGAGTGTAAACTTGCAACCTTGGCACTTTATAGTTGCAGAAACTACAGAAGGTAAAGCACGTATTGCAAAAGGAACTCAAGGTTTCTTTCATTTTAATGAACCCAAAGTAACTAATGCATCAGCAGTTGTATTATTCTGTTCTAAAATTGATGCAGATGATGCTTATTACCAACATATTGCAGATACTGAAGATAAGAATGGTAGATTTCCAAATGAAGACATAAAAAACGGGTTTTTAGGAGCTGTTAAAGCGTTTGCTGGGATTCACAAATACGATTTAAAAGACCAACAACACTGGATGGAAAAACAAGTTTACTTAAACATAGGAAGCTTTTTATTAGGTGTTGCTAGTTTGGGTATTGATGCTACTCCAATGGAAGGTATTGATGCAAAAGTATTAGATGAAGAATTTGGTTTAAGAGAAAAAGGTTTTACTGCTTTAGTTGCTGTTTCTATAGGTTACAGAGCAGATTCTGACTTTAATTCCACAGATAAAACACCAAAATCTAGATTGCCAGAAAGTGAATTATTCACTGAAATATAATTCGTATTTCTCCTGAAATTTAATGTCATGAAAAAAAATATCTTATTCGCATTAGCACTAATAGCAAGTATTTTTACCAATGCACAAACACCAACAACAGACAATATTAAGTCTACAAACGAAGTAGTAACTGCAGATACTGTAGAATGGGGTTGGTTAAATCCGTTACGAGGCGATAAAAGTCCAGCAGCAGGAAAACTTTGGGGAGACAGAACCAAAAACGAACCAGCAGGTTTTTTAGTGAAATTCAATAAAGGGTTTTCTTCTCCACCACATATTCATAATATCACATATCGCGGAGTGGTAATTAAAGGTTTATTGCATAATGATGATGAAAATGCAGAAAAACAATGGCTACCTGCAGGATCTTATTGGCAACAACCAGCAGGAGAAGCACATATTACTGCAGCAGATGGTAAGGAAAACATGGCTTTTCTAGATATACAAGAAGGACCATATTTGGTAAAGCCAACATCAGAAGCTTTTGATAATGGAGAAAGACCTGTTAATGTTGATAAAACCAATTTAGTTTGGTTAAATGCCGATGATATTGAATGGGTTTCAGAAAAAAGTAATGTAGAAACTGCCTTTTTATGGGGAAGTCACAAAAAAAATCAATTACGCGCTTCTCTAATAAAATTACCAGCTGGTTTTAAAGGAAAAATGAAAAAAAGTAAATTCAAATTTTAGAGCAGTCGTTATTTCTGGTGGAATTTCACATCAGTTTTCTAAAAAAGAAGCTAAAAAGGAATTAAACGTACCATCTTATTTCGGAGCAGCAGAAAATGCAACTTCAATTATTTCAGCAGAAAAAGAAACGGTGCTTTATATTAGAAGTAACGGAAATTATAAAGTGACTTCAAAATAACTTTTAATTTTAAAATATAATTAAACCCAAGTATCGATTATTATTAGACGAAGCCACCAAATATTTAATATTATGTGTGGCTTTTTCAATTCATAATGTAATTTGATTATAAAAGCTAAATGCAGAAACTAGTAGTTATCGATATTCAAAAAAGAATCTAAAAAATTAGATATGAAAACAATAACAAATACCAATGCACTATAATAAGCACGTGCACTTATGCAACCAACTCGTGAGGCTTCATTAAATCGAGAACCTTCAGTATCACAATTTTGGAATAACAACAGAAAATTACTAGAAGAAGTATGGGCAATATGGGAAATGGAAAACAAAGACAATTTACTAATTCCTGATGCATCGCTACTTGATCCAAAATTGCGAGAAGCAATATATGAGGCTTGGGAAAACCCAGAAAAAGAAAATGCTGTTGCCGATTTATGGGAAGAAATTATTCCTGGTGTTTATGTGGCGCAATTTTTTGATGTGGAACGCTTAGCGGAATTCTGTAAGTATTTAGAAGACGCTGTAAATTCTAAAATCCCCAAGCGTGCACCTTATGGTATACAGTTAAATCGTTATGGAATGATGTTAGATGAACGTTCGGAAGGTCATTTAGCAGCACCAAGTTTCCAAGCCTTTTATAACGATATGATGAATCGTTATATGCGTCCAATTATTCTTTATGATTTAGCAATATCTGAAGCAAATAAAAATGAGTCAGGTAAGTATTTTGATAATGATAAAGATGGCTTTAGTTATACACCTCTAAATGCTTATGATGAAGTTAAAATATCAGAATTATTAGAAATAACTAATCGCATTATATAATCGTGTTTTAAAAAATCTTATTGTACATTTATCTAAAGATAATTTTTGTGATTCTGCAAATTATCAATAAAAGATACAAGGGTAATCAAGATCCTTTAAAAAAATAAATTTATATTAAATGGATAACTTAATTACGTTTGCAATTACAGTATTTACCGGCTTTTTTGCGATTACAAATCCTATTTCTAACATGACGGTATTTTTGTCGTTAACAGAAGGTGCAGATAAAAAAACAAAAAGAGATATTAATAAACGAGCAAATATTATTGCGTTTATTATTGTTACTGTATTTATCCTTTTAGGAAAATATATTTTCGAATTATTTAATATTAGTATTCCGGCTTTTAAAATTACTGGCGGAATTTTAATATTCTTTATTGGTTTTGAGATGTTGCAGTCTAAAAAATCGAATGTTAAGAGTATAAAAAATGTAAATATTGATGAAAATATTGCGGTTTCTCCTTTAGCAATTCCTATACTTGCTGGTCCTGGAACTATTGTAACCGCAATGAATTTTGTTTCTAATGCAGCACCTTTACAGTTATTTATGGTAATTGCTATCTTTGGTTCTATGAGTTTATTAACTTATTTTACATTTAGAATTAGCGATTTAATTGTAAAAATTGTTGGTAATAATATCATTTCTGTAATTGGTAAAATTATGGGATTAATTATTGCAATTATTGGTACCGGAATGATTATACAAGGAATTAAAATTTCTTTCGATTTAATTTCTAATTAGGCTTTAAACGTTACAAAAACGTATCAAAAATGAAAAAAGTTTTAGTGCTATTTTCTCATCCAAACTACGAGAAATCTAGAGTTAATAAGGTTTTAATAAATCATATTAAAGATATAGAAAACGTAACAGTACATGATTTGTATGAAGAATATCCAGATTTTCATATTGATGTAAAATTTGAAAAAGAACTTTTAAATACGCACGATATTATAATTTGGCATCATCCTTTTTATTGGTATAGTTGCCCGCCATTAATGAAACAATGGATTGATATGGTTCTTGAGTTTAATTGGGCTTATGGGCCACAAGGAAAAGCGTTGCATAATAAAATTTGTTTAAACGCTATTACAACTGGTGGTTCTAAAGAAGTTTACTGTTCTGCAGGATACAATAGTTTTACCGTAGCACAATTTTTAAGACCTTTTGAGCAAACTGCAAATTTGTGCGGTATGAATTATTTACCTCCATTTGCTGTTATGGGAACTCACAATCTTTCTGATGAAAAATTAGAAAGCTATAAATTAAATTACGGAAAACTGATAGATTTATTAAAGTCTGATGTTTTATTAAATAACGTAGAACAAACGTCATTTATAAATGATTATCCGCAACTTAAAAACGAGTAAAAAATGACAGGAAGTTTACTTTTTGAAGCTATAATGTTTTTGCTTGGAGCCATTATTTGTGTCTCTATCGCTAAGCGATTAGGACTAAGCTCTGTGATTGGTTACTTATTGGCAGGTGTTTTAATAGGACCATATGTTTTAGGTTTTATTGGAGAGGAAGGCGAGGATATACTTCATTTTGCAGAATTTGGTGTTGTAATGATGCTGTTTTTAATTGGTTTAGAAATAGAACCCAAAAACTTCTGGAAAATGCGTAAAACCATTTTAGGAATGGGCGGAATACAAGTTGCTGTTACAATGTTACTTTCTTACTTGTTATTTACTTTTCTTGGTTTCGATTGGAAAGTTTCTTTAGTAATTTCTATGGCAGTAGCACTTTCTTCTACAGCAATTGCTATGCAAACAATTAAAGAAAAAGGTTTAATGGATACCAATTTTGGTACTTCTGCATTTTCTATATTGTTATTTCAAGATATTATTGTAATATTTATGTTGGGTTTTATACCGCTACTTTCTACTTCAGCATCAACAAAAGTCACAAATACACATTCAGAATCTTCTAATTTATTAGAAAGTTTACCAATAGGTTTTCAAACTTTGGCTATCATTTTATCTGTTATTTTAATTATAGTAGTTGGTAATTATTTGGTGGTGCCAATGTTAAGAAAAGTTGCAAAAACTGGCGTAAGAGAGTTGTTAATTGCTGCGGCTTTGTTAATTGTATTCGGAATCTCATTTTTAATGGAATTTGTTGGTATAAGTCCGGCTTTAGGTGCTTTTTTAGGTGGTGTTGTTCTTTCTAACAGTGAGTTTAAACACGAGCTAGAAAGTACTTTAGAACCCTTTAAAAACTTACTTTTAGGGCTGTTTTTTATGGCTGTAGGTGCATCAATTAATTTTATTGTTATTGCTAAAAGTCCTTTTACTATCGGCGGAGTTCTAATTGCAATTATTGTAATGAAAGGGTTGGTTTTATATATTACTGGTTCTATTTTTAAGTTAAAATTAGATCAGAAATTATTATTAACGTTTAGTTTGGCACAAGTTGGTGAATTTGCATTTGTGTTACTGTCTTTTGCCTTTGGTCTAAATATTTTAGAGCAAGAACAAATGGACATGCTACTTGTTATTACAGCATTAAGTATGGCAATAACGCCAATAATTAGCATTGTGAATGAACGCTTTATTTTACCAAAAGTAGGTACAAAAGAATCTGTAAAAAGACCTATGGATCATATTGCGAAATCTCAAAAAATAATTTTAGTTGGTTTTGGGCATTTTGGAAGTACAATTGGAAGATTTTTAAGATCTCATGGTGTAGAAGCTACTATTTTAGATCACGATTCTAATCGTGTAGATTTTCTAAGGAAAATGGGTTTCGAAGTGTATTATGGCGATGCTACAAGAGAAGATTTATTAGAATCTGCAGGTATTGCAGAAGCAAAAATTATTATTTGTGCTACTAATAAAATTAGTGTTTCGAAAGCAATTAGTAAAATTGTAAAAGAGAAATATCCGCAAGTAGAATTAATGATTCGTACTAAAAACAGGTACGATGCATACGAACTTTTAAACAACGGAGAACAAAATATTTATAGAGAATCTTTAGAAACCTCTTTAGTTTTGGCAAAAGATGTTTTAAGTAAAATGGGTTTTAGAAAATATACGTTAAATAGGCAGGTTCAAAACTTTATTAAATATGATGTAGAAAGTCTTAGACGATTAGCTACAGAAACGAAACGAGAAGATGATTATATTTTTAAAGCTAGAAAGGAATTAGAACAGCAAGAAAAATTTTTAAATGAAGATTTTAAAAGAGGAATTGTAGAGTTTGATAATCATTGGGATAGCGAGCATATTAGAGAAATTTTAAACAAGTCTAAAAAATAATAAAACCGCATAGATTTTTATCTATGCGGTTTCTATTTTAATTTAAATAGTTACCGTTTTCGGTTTTTTTAAACATTTTTAAATCAAATGCTTTTTCAGATAGTTTTACATCTTTAAATACGTTGGTTTCTTTTGGTTTAATTGGTTTATCATTTTTAAAAGTATAGCCAATAATAGATTTTGGTAGTATTAAGCCATTTACATTTTGCCAATCTTTATATCTTCTAAAATGTAATTCTTTTTTGTCGATTCCTTCAACAAAATTAACAGTATAACCAAGCCACTCCATATTAAAAGTTGTTGCATTATAATATAAAACATATCTGTCTTCTGGTGTTTCACCAACACCACTATTATAAGTTATTTCAATTCCTGGGTAGGTTTTTCCTTCAAAAACTAAAGGCTCTGCATCTTTATAATTAATACCATCATCAGCTAAAATAAAAGGCATCGCATAAAAATAAAACATCAAATTATAGCCATAAATAGGATTATATCCTTTGTATTTTTCTTTTGACTTATTTTCTAACCATACTTTAGATCCGTCAAAACCAATTGTACTATTTTTGTTTGTTAATAAAGCTTCTCTGCTTTTTAAATTGGTTGCTATTACTTCATCTCCGTTTTTAGTTTCCATTGTAAAAACAAGAGACTTCATTTTTTGCCAGTTTTCTATACCTCCATGAGCATCAAAAATATCTAATAAATTCTTCGGATATTTTAAAGCTGAATTTTTTTCAATTTTAATTGTTTCTGTCTTAGGCTCTGTCGCTTTTTTTTCTTCTTTACAAGAAATAAAAATTAGTGTTATAAGACATAAATAGATAATGTTTTTCATAATAAAAAGGTATTAAAGGTGTTGCAAAAGTATAAAAGATTTTTTTATATCAAAGCATTTGCTTAGTTTTGTGGTCTATTATTTAAAATGGCAAGAAAAAAACAATATAACGAGCAAGTAGTTATAGAAAAAGCAATGGCTTTATTCTGGCGAAATGGCTATGAAAATACCTCTGTTAGAATGTTAGAAAAAGAAATGGGAATTAATCAATTTTCTATTTATGCTAGTTTTGGTAATAAACAAGGTGTTTTTTTAGAGAGTATAAAATGTTATCGAAAACAAATTAGACAGATTACAGACATTTTAGAAAATGGTAAAAACGGAATTAAAGATATTAAAGACTATTTTTTTAATTTCTTAGAATTCTCTAAAGAAAACGCATGCTACAAGGGTTGTTTGGTAACAAATACTGTTAGTGAATTAAAAAGTGAAGAAAACCCTTTAATAATGAAAGAGTTATTGTTTTTTTCGAATGAAATAAAACAATTGTTTGTAAGAAGTTTAAAACAAAACGACTATGAAGAGGTGTTAATTGATAAGAAAGCAAATTTTCTTATGAATAGTCTTTTAGGTTTATCGATAGCATCTAAAGTATACAGCACAAAAGAATTAGAAGAAATTATAGAAATGACTTTTTTAAATAATTAGTTTTTTTTTGAACATAAACTAAGCGATTGCTTAGAAATGTAAATAAAAGTAAAATTATGACAACATTAAAAATACACAACATCGAATCTGCACCTGCAGATGCAAAGCCTTTATTAGAAAACTCTCAAAAAGCATACGGAATGATACCTGGTTTACATGGCGTTTTAGCGGGTTCTCCTCAAATATTACAGGCTTACCAAACGTTACACGAGTTATTTACACAATCATCTTTTAACGAAGAAGAACTTACAGTAGTTTGGCAAGCAATTAATGTAGAGCATTCATGTCATTATTGTGTACCAGCGCATACAGGAATCGCCAATATGATGAAAGTTGATGAAAACATTACAGAGGCATTGCGTAACGAAACTCCTTTAGAAAGTTCTAAATTAGAAGCATTACGTACAATGACTTTAGCAATTGTAAAAAACAGAGGTAATGTTACTCAAGCAGATTTAGATGCTTTTTATGCAGCAGGTTATCAAGAGAAACATGTTTTAGATATTATTTTAGGTTTATCTCAAAAGACAATTAGTAACTATACAAACCATATTGCAAATACACCTGTAGATGCAGCTTTCGAAAAATTTGCTTGGTCAAAAAAGTAAACTCTAATTTTTTAGTGTAAAATTATAACTGTAAACCTTCTGTATCTTTGCAGAAGGTTTCTTTTTAAAAAATAGTAAAAATGATTAAAGTATCAGTAATGTATCCAAATGTAAATGATGTTCGTTTTGATGCAACATATTATAAAAATTCGCATTTACCAATGGTAATTAAAGCTTTAGGAAACGCTTTAAAAGGTGTTGAATTAGACTTGGGGTTAGCAGGAAGAAATCCTGAAGAAAAGGCGCCTTATGTAGCAATTGCACATTTAAAATTCGATAGTATTGCAAGCTTTAAAGAATCTTTTGGTCCGCATGCAAAAATGTTTGCAGAAGATGTAAAAAATTACACTAATGTAGAAGGAGAACTTCAAATAAGTAAATTAATAACATTTTAGGAAATGACAAATAAATTAAAAATAGATATTGTATCAGACGTAGTTTGCCCTTGGTGCACAATTGGCTATAAACGATTAGAAAAAGCAATTGAAGAATTAGGTGTTAAAGATCAAATAGAAATAGAATGGCAACCATTTGAGTTAAATCCGAATATGCCAAAAGAAGGTCAGAATGTAGTAGAACATATAACAGAAAAATACGGTTCTACAATAGAGCAACAAAATGAATCTAAACGCAACATGACAGAAATAGGCGCAGATTTAGGGTTTAAGTTTGATTATTTTGATGATATGAAAATGGTAAACACTTTTGATGCTCATGTTTTATTAGAATATGCCAAAGATTTTGATAAACAAACCGAGTTAAAAATGACTTTAACGAAAGCCTTTTTTAGTGATAGAAAAGATGTTTCAGAAAAAGAAATATTAAAAGAAGCGCTTTTAGAGGTTGGTTTAAATGCTGATGAAGGATTGGCTAAATTAGATGATGAAAAAGCTAGGTTAGAAGTTAGAAATAAACAAAATTATTGGAAAAACTTAGGTGTAAATTCTGTACCAACAATTGTTTTTGATAGAAAAAGTGCAGTTACAGGTGCGCAACCTATTACTACTTTTAAGCAAGTTTTAACCGAACTGATTAAAGAAAAATAAGTTTTAGATAATTTATTTAACAAATCTTTAATGTAATTAAAAACAAACTATCTCGACTTAGTATAGAAACCAATTCGATGAGAAATTTAATAACAGTTTTAGTACTTGCTTTTTCTACAACTATTTTTGCACAAGATTATAATTTAAAAAAAGGATATGTTGTAGAAGGTTATGATGTTGTAGCTTATTTTAGTAATAAAGCAGAAAAAGGAGATAAAAAATATACAGCAAATTACGACGGAGTAAAGTTTAAGTTTTCATCTCAAGAAAATTTAGATACGTTTAAAAATGCACCAGAAAATTACTTGCCGCAATATGGTGGTTACTGTGCATACGCTATTGGTGTTAAAGCCGAAAAAGTCTCTATAGACCCAGAAACTTTTGAAATTAGAGATAAAAAACTATACTTATTTTATAATTCTTGGGGAACAAATACGTTAAAATTATGGAAGAAGGAAGGTGCTGATGCACTTAAAATAAAAGCTGATAAAAACTGGGAAAAAATAACTAAAAAATAAGTGATAGTCGAAAGCAGTCTTGGGGGAGATTGTGAATGTTGTTGAAAAAAGAAGAGCTGAATCATAAATTCAGCTCTTCTTTGTTTTTTAAGTAATAACTAATCTACTTTTAGTAAATAGTACGTTTTTTTACCTCTTTGTAATAAAACATATTTATTTGCAATTAAGTCTTCTTTAGAAATTGTAAAGTCTTCTTTAACCTTTTCTTTATTTACAGAAATTGCATTTTCTTTTAAAGCTCTTCTTGCGTCTCCGTTAGATTTTAAGAAGTTTGTTTTTGCAGATAAAGCACCAATCATATCTAATCCTTCTGAAACATCTTCTGCAGAAACAGTTGCTTGTGGTACACCATCAAAAACATCTAAAAACGTTTGTTCGTCTAAAGATTTTAAATCATCTGCATTCGATTTTCCGAATAAGATATTAGAAGCAGCAATTGCTTTTTCATAATTTTCTTTTCCGTGAACTAAGGTGGTAACTTCTTCTCCTAAACGTTTTTGTAAAACACGTACATGAGGCGCTTCTTTGTGTTCTTCAATTAAAGAATTAATTGTTTCTTCATCTAAAAAAGTAAAGATTTTAATATACTTTTCTGCATCTTCATCAGAAGTATTTAACCAATATTGGTAAAATTTATAAGCAGAAGTTCTTTTAGAATCTAACCATACATTTCCACCTTCAGATTTTCCGAATTTAGAACCATCAGATTTTGTAATTAACGGACATGTAATTGCATATCCTTTTCCGTTACCAATTCTTCTAATTAATTCTGTACCTGTAGTAATATTTCCCCACTGATCAGAACCACCCATTTGAATAGTAGTTGCGTTTTCTCTAAACAAATGCAAGAAATCATAACCTTGTACCATTTGATAAGTAAACTCTGTAAAAGACATTCCGTCTTTAGACTCAGAACTAATTCTGTTTTTCACAGAATCTTTAGCCATCATGTAGTTAACAGTAATATGCTTACCAATATCTCTAATAAAATCTAAGAAAGAAATATCTTTCATCCAATCATAGTTATTCACCAAGATTGCAGCATTTTTTGCATCAGATTCAAAATCTAAAAAATGGCCTAATTGTCCTTTTACACATTCTTGATTATGACGCAATGTTTTTTCATCTAACAAATTACGTTCTGCAGATTTTCCTGAAGGATCTCCAATCATACCAGTTGCACCACCAACCAAAGCAATAGGTCTGTGTCCACATCTTTGATAATGAGCAAGCAACATAATTGGTACTAAATTACCAATATGTAAAGAATCTGCGGTTGGATCAAAACCAACATAAGCACTTCTCATTTCTTCTAGTAAATGTTCTTCAGTTCCTGGCATGCTGTCGTGCAACATTCCTCTCCATTTTAATTCTTCAATAAAATTCTTCATTGTATTCTGTTTATCAGTTAGCAAATATAACTTTATCGAACAAAATATACTAAATTAGCAGTATGATTTTAGTAACCGGAGGAACAGGTTTAGTTGGTGCACATTTGTTATATCATTTAATTAAAAATGATAAAAAAATACGTGCAATTTATAGATCTGAAGAAAAAATTAAAGCTGTAGAAAAAGTTTTTTCTTATTATACAGATGACACTTCTTTAATTACTAAAATAGATTGGTTCAAGGCAGATATTACAGAGGTTCCGGCAATGATACCTGCATTTAAAAACATCGAAAAAGTTTACCATTGTGCTGCGTTTATTTCTTTTAATCCGAAAGATTATAGAGAAATGAGAAAAGTTAATATACATGGTACAGCTATAATTGTAAACCTTGCAATAGATGCTAAGGTTAAAAAAATGTGTTTTGTGGGTTCTATTGCTTCTGTAGGTGATGCGTTAAACGGACAATTAATTACAGAAGAAAACGAATGGAATAAAGAAGAAGACAATAGCGGTTATTCGATTACTAAGTTTGGCGCAGAAATGGAAGTTTGGCGAGCAAGCCAAGAAGGTGTAGAGGTTGTTATTGTAAATCCGGGAGTAATTTTAGGAAGCGGATTTTGGTTTGCTGGTTCTGGTAAATTATTTAGCCAAGTTTATAACGGATTTAAATATTATACAGAAGGTATTACAGGGTTTATTGGTGTAAAAGATGTTGTAAAAACAATGATGTTTTTAATGGATTCTAATATTAAAAATGAACGTTTTATATTGGTGTCAGAAAATAAAACTTACAAAGAGGTTTTCTTTTTAATTGCAGATGCTTTTGGTAAAAAAAGACCATCAATTAAAATAAAAAGATGGCAAACAAGTTTACTTTGGCGATTTGCATCTTTCCTATCGTTTTTCACAAAAAAAGAACCTTTATTAAGTAAATACTCAGCAAAATCTGCACACGAAGTTTCTAAATATTCATCAGAAAAAATAAATAGATTACTAAATTTTAACTTTGATAAAGTAGATGAGATAATTAAAAATGTTGCTAAAAATTACCCCAAATAAAATTTATTCTCGCGTAATAATTTCGTCTAGTACTTTGCCTCTTGCTAAAGTGTCTAACTTACCTACTAATTTTAAGCTGTCTAATCTTTTTTGCTTGTCTCTAATTCTGTCTAAAGAATCTTTTCTTATAGAGTCTAGTTTTGTTTTAAGATCTTTAAAAAGAGTATTTCTAGCTTCGATATTTTCTACTGCATCTTCTAATATTTTTTGATACAAATCGATTTTAGACATGTAATAATAATTGCTTTTATCAAAACGAGTACTATCAATTTTAAACTTGTTGTAAACAAGCGGCATATAATTGATGTTTTTTTCTGAATTTTTATTTTTAATGAATTTTGC
Organism: Polaribacter sp. BM10; assembly: GCF_002005425.1. Taxonomy (GTDB): domain Bacteria; phylum Bacteroidota; class Bacteroidia; order Flavobacteriales; family Flavobacteriaceae; genus Polaribacter; species Polaribacter marinaquae. The sequence goes on from NZ_CP019704.1 coordinate 2,550,104, forward strand.
ACTTGTGGCAATCATCATTTCTTGTAATAAAAGACTCATAGTGTCTCTAGGAATAAGATCTTTAGGTTTCTCGAAAATAGTATTACTATTACAAGAAACTAAAACTAAAAATATAAGAATATAGCTAGCGTTTTTCATGCTTATCTATTAAAAGTAATTCGTTTTCCTTTAATAGTATCATTAAAAGCACCTTCATTATACATTAAATTACCATTTACAAACGTATGTGTAATTGTAGATGAAAAAGTTGTACCTTCAAAAGGAGACCAACCACATTTGTATAAAATGTTTTCTTTAGAAACAGTTTGCGGTTTATTTGCATCGATTAAAACTAAATCGGCATAAAAACCTTCTTTTATAAACCCTCTTTTTTCAATTTGAAATAATTTAGCAGGATTGTGGCTCATTTTTTCTACTGCTTTTTCAATAGAAATTACACCTTCTTTTACTTTTTCTAGAATTGCAGAAACAGCATGTTGCACTAAAGGGCCACCACTTGGTGCTTTTGTATAAACATTATCTTTTTCTTCTAATGTATGTGGTGCATGGTCTGTTGCTAGAACATCAATTCTGTCGTCTAACAAAGCTTTCCATAAACCTTGTCTGTCGTTTTCTGTTTTTACAGCCGGATTCCATTTTATGTGTGTTCCTTTTTCTTCGTAATCTTTATCAGAAAACCATAAATGATGAATACAAACTTCTGCTGTAATTTGCTTTTCTTCTAAAGGAATGTCGTTTCTAAAAAGTTCGGTTTCTTTAGCAGTAGAAAGATGAAAAATATGCAATCTAGCACCTGTTTTCTTTGCTAATTCTATGGCTTTAGATGAAGATAAATAGCAAGCTTCTTCACTTCTAATAATTGGATGATATTTTACAGGAATATCATCGCCATATTTATCTTTATATTCTTGTGTGTTTTTTCTGATAGTTGCCTCGTCTTCACAATGTACAGAAATAATCATTTTTGTTGATGAAAAAATCTTTTCTAAAACAGCCTCGTTATCTACCAACATATTTCCGGTAGAAGAACCTAAAAACAATTTAATTCCGGCAACTTGTTTAGGATTGGTTTTTAACAATTCGTCTAAATTATCGTTTGTGCCACCAAACATAAAAGAATAATTTGCATAAGAATCGTTGGCAGCAATTTTAAATTTGTCTTCTAATAATTCTTGTGTTGTTGCCTGCGGTACGGTGTTTGGCATTTCTATAAAAGTTGTAATTCCGCCAGCAACTGCAGCCCTACTTTCTGTAGCAATATTTGCTTTGTGTGTTAGACCAGGTTCTCTAAAATGTACTTGATCATCAATAAAACCAGGAATTAAATATTTGCCATCAGCATTAATAACGGTAACATTTTCAGGAGCTTTAATTTCTGTAGAAATTTCTTTTATAATTTCATTTTCAATTAAAACATCACCTTTAAAAGTTTTGTTTTCGTTAACTATTGTTGCATTTTTTATTAATGTTGATTTTGCCATTTTTACTTATATTTCTGTTCTCATATTAACCAAACTTTTGGTAAAACCAAAACGTTCGTATGCTTTTATTGCTGCTGTATTATTACTGTAAACATCTAACCTTAATTCGTTAGTGTTATTTTCTTTTGCCCATTTTTTTAAATCTGTCAAAAGTAGACTACTTATTTTTTGACCTCTATATTTTTCTTTTACAAATATAAAACCAATATAACCGTGTGTAGAATTTTTATGATATACTTTTGATTTTTCTAATCTTACATAACCAGATGCTACAGGAATATTATTTATTGTAGCTACCAATAATTGTGTGTTTTTATCAGAAATTAATTCTGGAATATTGTAGTAAAATAATTTACCTTCTGCTAAAAAAGGATCTAAAGGTCTTTCTGCTTTAATAACACCTTGTTCAAATTCTAATAAGATTTGTAAGTCGTTTAAATTTGCAGGTCTTATAGAAACTTGATTCATTGTAATTTATTTTGGTAAACCTTTAAGTCTCATTTTTATAACACCAAAAAGAGCTTCCGAAATTATGTTTCCGCTCATTTTAGAAGCGCCTAAATCTCTATCAGTAAAAATTACAGAAACTTCTTTGATTTTAAATTTGTGTTTCCATGCTTTAAATTTCATTTCTATTTGAAAAGCGTAGCCAACAAATTTAATTTTATCTAGATTTATAGTTTCTAATACTTTACGTTGCCAACATACAAAACCTGCAGTTGTGTCAAAAACCGGAATTCTAGTGATAAAACGAACGTATTTTGAGGCAAAGTAAGAAAGCAGAAGCCTTTTCATATCCCAATTTACTACGTTTACCTGGTTGTTTACATACCTAGAACCTACAGAAACATTACCTTGGTTGGTAAAACATGCATTGTATAAACGAACTAAATCTTTTGGATTGTGAGAAAAATCGGCATCCATTTCGATGATAAAATCATACTTTTTAGCCAATGCCCATTTAAAACCATGAATATAAGCTGTACCTAAACCATTTTTACCTTTTCTGTTTTCTATAAAAAGTTGATTAGGAAATTCTTTAATTAAATTTGTTACAATTGTAGAAGTACCATCTGGAGAGTTGTCGTCTACAACTAAAACATGAAACTTTTTTTCTTGATTAAATACCGCTCTAATAATGGCTTCTATGTTCTCTTTTTCGTTGTAAGTTGGTATGATAACAAGACAATCTGACATATATGAAATTTCATGTGGTAAGAATGCAAATATACATTTTTTAATTACTAATTTTGTGTTAATATCTTATAAGAAAGAAAGTGCAAGCAGTCGAAAAAATATCAGAAAATACAAGTTGGATTCCCATAGTTTTGGTGTTTCTATTTTCGTTGATAGCGGCATTAAAAATTATAGATTCTGTAAAGCTTAGAGGCTATGTGTTTGCAATGTTTAATAAAGGTTTTGTAGAGGACGAAACCGAAGAAGATACTTCTATATTTAGTTCTTTTTACAGTCTTATTTTTCTTTTTTTTATTACAGTTTTATCTTTGGCCTTACATTTTATTGTCTCGAAAAATCATGCAACATTTGCAAACAATTTTGGTTCTTTTCTAAAGTTTTTCTTGATTGTTTTATGTTACTTTTCTGCTAAGAGAGTGCTAGAAAATGCCATTGCTAGTTTATTTTTAATGAAAAAACATGTGCGTTATTACATAGTTTCAAAATTTAGTTACCAATATTCTTTAAGTTTTATACTATTAATTGGTTATATTGTATTTCAATTCAGCCCCTTAAATCCTACGAATTTTATATATTTCTCTTTATTTTTATATGTTTTTAGATTTATATTTCTTGTTAGAAATAACAAAAACCTGATTTTTAGCGAGTTGTTTTATTTTATTTTGTACATTTGCGCCTTCGAAATAGCACCGTTATTAACACTGTTTAAATTGATGCTTTAATTTAAAAAACGAAAGCGTATGAAAGTGAAAACGATATTAGTATCGCAACCTGCACCTAAGACAGAAACTTCCCCATATTTTGACTTGTCTGATAAACAAAAAGTAAAGATTGATTTTAGATCTTTTATTCATGTTGAAGGAATTCCTGTTAAAGAAGTTAGAAATCAAAAAATAGACTTTAAAGATTTTTCTGCAATAATTTTAACGAGTAGAAATGCCGTAGATTATTTCTTTAAAATTGCTGAAGAAATGCGTTTTAAAGTGCCAGATGATATGAAATATTTCTGTCAATCTGAAGCAGTTGCTTATTATTTACAAAAGTATGTAGTTTACAGAAAACGTAAAATTTATGTTGGTAACAGAACTTTTCCTGATTTAATTAAGTTAATTAAGAAACATAAAACAGAAAACTTTTTATTACCATCTTCTGATAAATTAAAGCCATTAGTGCCACAAGAATTAGATAAAATTGGTGTAAAATGGAAACGTTTAGATTTATATAGAACAGTTGTAAGTGATTTATCTGATTTAGAGAATGTATTTTACGATGTTTTAGTGTTTTTCAGTCCTTCTGGTATAGAATCTTTATTACAGAATTTTCCAGATTTTAAACAAAACAACACAAGAATTGCAGCCTTTGGAAACTCTACAGTAAGAGCAGTAACAGAAGCTGGTTTTAAATGTGATATAGAAGCACCGTCTCCAGAAACACCTTCTATGACGATGGCTTTAGATAAATATATTAAAAGTGTTAACAAAAAGTAAAACACTATATTTTATAAATTAATAAAAAAAACCAAGCAAATTTGCTTGGTTTTTTTGTGTTTGTTATTATTTCGAATTAAGCAAATAAAGTAGCAAACGCTTCTTCTATTTTACCAACTAAAACAAGTCTTATAGAATGGTTTTTAGAAGAAATTTTATTGTACTTAGAAGCAACTAGTGTTTTATAACCCAATTTTTCTGCTTCGGTAATTCTTTGATCTATTTTAGAAACCGGTCTTATTTCTCCAGCCAAACCAACTTCTGCAGCAAAACATACGTTTGGATTAATGGCTATGTCTTGATTACTCGATAAAATAGCTGCTACAACAGCCAAATCTATTGCAGGATCATCTACATTTATTCCGCCAGTAATATTTAAAAAAACATCTTTTGCACCTAATTTAAAACCTGCTCTTTTTTCCAGAACAGCCAAAATCATGTGTAATCTTTTTAAATTATAACCGGTGGTAGATCTTTGCGGAGTTCCATAAACTGCTGTAGAAACTAAAGCCTGAATTTCTATCATTAACGGTCTAATTCCTTCTAAGGTTGATGCAATTGCAGTTCCGCTTAAATCTGCATCTTTTTTCGAAATTAGTATTTCAGACGGATTTGAGATTTCTCTTAAGCCGTTAGAAAGCATTTCGTAAATACCTAGTTCTGATGTTGAACCAAATCTATTTTTCTGACTTCTTAATATTCTGTAAGTATGATTTCTGTCTCCTTCAAATTGTAAAACAACATCTACCATGTGTTCTAAAATTTTTGGTCCAGCAATGTTTCCTTCTTTGTTAATATGACCAATTAATAAGACAGGAGTAGCGGTTTCTTTTGCAAACTTTATCAATTCTGCAGAGGTTTCTCTTATTTGAGAAATTGTACCTGGAGATGCTTCTATAGAGTTTGTATGTAATGTTTGTATAGAATCTATAACCAAAACATCGGGCATAGTTTCTTCTATGTTTTTAAAAATTTGTTGTGTGCTTGTTTCTGTTAGAATTAGACAATTAGAGTTTTTTGCATCTAATCTTTCTGCTCTCATTTTTATTTGAGATTGACTTTCTTCACCAGAAACATACAATACTTTTTGGCTAATATTTAAAGCAACTTGCAGTAGCAATGTAGATTTACCAATACCAGGTTCTCCGCCTAAAAGTGTTACAGATCCTTTTACCAATCCGCCACCTAAAACAGTATCTAACTCGTTGTTATTGGTAACTACTCTTTCTTCTGGGTTTAGAACAATATCTGCAATTTTTAAAGGTTTGTTAACTGTTTGTTTTGCAGTTGTAGATTGTTTCCAAACGTGTTTTTCTTCTTTTTGAATAACTTCTTCTACAATGGTGTTCCATTCTTTACAAGCGCCACATTGGCCAACCCATTTTGCGTGTTGTGTGCCACAGTTTTGACAGAAAAAAGTTGTTTTGGTTTTAGGCATTTAATTTTTTTGATTAAAAGTATTAAACAAGTAAAGTTACAAAGTAAAATTAATTTATAACAGCTATTTTAGTTGTGTAATTAGTAACCAAATAGTTGCGTTAGCGATTGAAACGGCATCCTTTTTGCCTTTTCGCAAAAAGATATAGTGTAAAGCGCGACCTTTAGGTAACGCCCAAAAAAGTTATTTACTTTTATTATATATTGGTAAAAACAGAAATGCTAATCCACCAAAAATAATAATCATTGCGGTTTGCGCGGTCCACATAATCCAACCGAAAGCTGTTGCCGGTTCTGTGGCAACATTAAATAAAGCTAACGCGCTAGCAACAGCAATTGGATATAAACCAATACCGCCATTTGTTGCTGCAATTGAAAAACCACCAGCAATAAAACCGATTAGAATTCCGCCAAAAGGTACTTCTAAGCCATCTATAGCAGGTATTGTTGCCCAAAACATAGCAACATACATTACCCAGATAAATATAGTATGAAAAATAAAGGCCCATTTATTTTTCATTTTAAAAATACTTGTAACGCCTTCTATTAAACCGGTAACAAAAGTTTTAATTTTTAATAAAAGACCAGATTCTGCTTTTTTTACAAATGATGTAAAGATGTAAAAACCAATAATTAAAATTGCTAAACCAATAATGATTTTTGTTGGGTTAAAGTTTTTTGTAAGTAGGTTGTAAATAAAATCGAATTGAACAAATAGTGTAATTGCAACAATAGAAAGCATCATAATTAAATCTGCAATTCTTTCTGCGACAATGGTACCGAAGCCTTTTTCGAACGGAATTTTCTCGTAGTTTGCCATTACAGTTGCTCTAGAGATTTCACCGGCTCTTGGTAATGCTAAATTTACCAAATAGCCAACCAAAACAGCTAAAACACTGTTAGTAAATTTAGGTTTAAAGCCTAATGGTTCTAACATAAATTTCCAGCGATATGCTCTAGATAAGTGGCTTAAAATACCAAAAAATAAACCTAGAAAAATAAAACTATAATTTGCTTCTTTAAAGTAGGTAGCTAAGGTTTTTATTGATATTTCTGAGATAGAATACCAAACTAAAAAACCTCCCAAAGCGAGAGGTAATATAGTTTTTAAAATTTTCTTTATGTTCAAAACTAAGTAAGTGTATTGTCTTTTTCGTTAGGAAAAACTAAAGATGGTTTAAATGTTTTTGCTTGTTCTAGTTCCATAAAACCATAAACAATTAAAATTAATACATCTCCTTTGGCAACTTTTCTTGCAGCTGCACCGTTTAGTGTAATTTCTCCGCTTCCTCTTGGTCCTGGAATTGCATACGTTTCTAAACGTTCTCCGTTATTATTATTAACAATTTGAACACGTTCTCCTTCGATAATGTTTGCAGCATCCATTAAATCTTCATCTATGGTAATGCTTCCTATATAATTTAAATCTGCACCTGTAACTTTTACACGGTGGATTTTAGATTTTACTACTTGTACTAACATATGGCAAAAATACTATTTTTTTAGTTATTATTTTTTAATCGAATGTTATCTATCAATCTTATTTCTCCTGCAAATACAGCAATAAAGGCTCTGTATTTTTTATTATCGATTTTAGTTTCTGCAGTTTCTAAAGTTTTTTCTTCTGCAATTGTAAAATACTCTAACTTTAATAAAGGTTGATTTTTAAATTGATTTTCTACCCATTCGTTTAATTCTATTACACTTTTTGTGCCAAAATTTTTCTTAACTTTTTTAAGCGTTTTATAAATAAACGGTGCAATTTCTCGATGTTCTTTTGTTAGTCTAGTATTTCTAGAACTCATTGCTAAACCATCATCTTCTCTAAAAATTGGGCAGCCTTTTATTTTTACATCAAGCTGATGCTTTTGCACCATCTTTTTTATAATTTGTAATTGCTGAAAGTCTTTTTCGCCAAAGTAGGCTTTGTTAGGTGTTACAATTTCAAATAAAGTTTTTACAATTGTACCAACACCATCAAAATGACCATCTCTAAATTTTCCTTCCATTTGGTGTTCTAATCCGTCGAAACTAAATTTTTCTGAGATAATTTTATCGGCATAAATTTCATCAACAGAAGGCGTAAATAAAACATTACAAGCAACAGACTCTAAAAGTTTACAATCGTTTTCTAATGTTTTTGGATATTTCTCTAAATCTTCTTTATTGTCAAACTGTGTAGGATTTACAAAAATACTTACTACAACAATGTCATTTTTTTTCTTTGCTTTTTGTATTAGAGACAAATGACCTTGGTGTAAAGCGCCCATAGTTGGTACAAAACCTATTGTTTTTTTATTGAGTTTATACTCTAAAATACAGTCTTTTAGGTCTTTTTTGTTGTTGAATATTTTCATTATTATCTTGTTGCTAAAGTGTGCAAACTTACCATTTTAACACGATATTAGCATAAAAATTTGTATTTTTGCAAATCTCATAAAAGAGTTTGATTTAATGAAGGACAAGAGAATATTATTCGTTTCATCTGAAGTAGTACCTTACTTACCAGAAACAGAACTATCGTCAACTGCATTTAATGCAGCTAAAAATGCACATTCTAAAGGAGTACAAACTAGAATTTTTATGCCAAGATATGGTGTAATAAATGAAAGAAGACATCAATTACATGAAGTAATTCGCCTTTCTGGAATGAATCTAGTTGTGAATGATATGGATATGCCATTAATTATAAAAGTTGCATCGATACCAAAAGAAAGAATGCAGGTTTATTTTATAGATAATGAAGAATATTTTAAAAGAAAAGCCGTTTTTACTGATGAAGACGATACGCTTTTTGAAGATAATGACGAACGTGCAATTTTCTTTGCAAAAGGTGTTGTAGAAACTGTTAAGAAATTAAACTGGGCTCCAGACATTATTCATGTGCATGGTTGGATGGCTTCTTTATTACCACTTTATTTAAGAGAGTTTTATAATGAAGAACCATTGTTTACAGAAAGTAAAATTGTTACTTCTATTTACAACAATCCTTTCGAAGGAAATTTAGATGAAGAATTAGCAGATAAAGTTAAGTTCGATTTAAATGATAATAGTAAAATAGCAACAATTAGTACACCTAACCATACTAATATATTAAAAAGTGCCATAGAAAATTCTGATGCAATTATACATGGTAGTGAAGACATTTCAGAAGAATTAACTTCTTTTATAGAAGAAAAAGAAATTCCTGTTTTAGGTTTTCAAGAAGAGAATTTTAAAGAAAGTTATTTAAATTTTTATGCTGATTTAGTTTCAGCAACTTAATTATTTTAGTGTGAAAAATATTTTTAGAAAGAATGCCTATTTTGGTGTTTTATTACTAGTACTTGCAGGTGTTATTTCTTGCGAAAAAGATTTTACAGATATAAATAGTGGTGTTGTAAGTAATACAAAGTTTACTACAAACGATACGATATTAGAAGTTTTGGTTTCTAATGCACCAATAGATAATGTTAAAGCAGACGGTTTAGAGTTACTATCATCGCCGTATTTTGGTTTGCAAGGTCAATACCTTTTAGGAACTTATATTAATGACGAGTATGAAAAAATAGAAGCATCTATTGTCTCTCAAATTAGCATAGATCCAGAATTAGAAATTGTGTCTTATGAAAACCCTGATAATTTAGCATATGAAACTACAATTGATACAGCTTTTTTAAGACTACCATATCACTCAACGTTAGTTTCTAATACAGATAGACCAGTTTATACTTTAGACTCTATTGTAGGAAATCAAGAATTACCTTTCACTTTAAATATTTATGAATTAGATACATATTTAAATACACTAAATCCAGAGGATCCAACAAAAACAAATTCATTTTTTTCTGATGCAACTTATCAGACAAAATCTACACCACTGACTATTGAAGAAGATATGGATTTTAAACCAAATCCTAGCGATACTTTAGTGATTGTTAAAAGAAGGAATAGTTTGGGTGCAATTCATCAAACAGATACTATTAGATATACTTCTAGTGCTGCTTCAGAAATTGGGTTGCCAATGGCTATTATACCTTTAGACGAAACATTTGTAAAAGAAACGTTTTTAGATAATTATGGTACATCTAATTTCGATTCTCAGAATACTTTTAATAACTTTTTTAGAGGAATTGTAATTGAGGCAAAAGAAAAAGTACATGATTCTGGAGAAGAAGGAGGTTCTTTAATTGCTTTTAATTTAAGAAGTTCTGCAACTGCTGCGTTAAATCCATTAATCGAAGTGTACTATACAAACACGTTTTTTAAAGCAAACAGTACAGAAATTGATACTGTGATTACAAAAACACATACGTTTCAGTTAGGCGGTATTATCAACAGTAAATATGCCGTTAATAACAAGGTTTATCCAGCAAATAATGAAGTAAAAATACAAGGAGCTGCTGGTTCTGAAGCTAATGTTGAGATTTTACAAGGAAATCAAATTTCTGTTCTTAAAAACAAAGAATGGTTAATAAATGATGCTACCTTAACTTTTTACATAAATCAATCTTCTGATACAGTTACTGCACCAAATAGACTTCATTTATATAAAAGAGGCATTTCTGCAACGGGAACGCCTATTTTAAGTCATGTAAAAGATAGTTATTCTGAATCTGCTACTTTTGGTGGAAACTTGGTTAGAGAAAATAGCAAGAAAGATAATTATGTATTTAAAATTACTGATTATGTTTCAGATTTATTGAGTGGAGAGACGAATTATAACCCTACGCTAAGGCTAAAGGTGTTTAATAATACAGATGCTCAAATTGCAGATACTACGTATACTAGATATAACTGGAATCCTAAATCTGTATCTATTTTAAACGGTGATGAAAGTTTAAATGGAACAAGAAGAGCTCAGTTAAAAATATCTTATACAAAGAAAAAGAGTTAAAATTTTAGATTAAAATAGAATTGTTATGTGTGGAATTACGGGTTATATAGGTTTTAGAGATGCTTACCCTATTGTAATTAACGGATTAAAGAGATTAGAGTACAGAGGTTACGATAGTGCTGGTCTTATGATGTATGATGGAGAAAAAATACACTTATCTAAAACTAAAGGAAAAGTTTCTGAATTAGAATCTATTACGAATAATGAAGAAGTAAGAAAGGTTGGTAAAATAGGAATTGGTCATACACGTTGGGCAACTCACGGAATTCCTAATGATACAAACTCTCATCCTCATTCTTCTCAATCTGGAAATCTAGTTATCGTTCATAACGGAATCATAGAAAATTACGATACTTTAAAAAAAGAATTAACATCTAGAGGTTATACTTTTAAAAGTGATACAGATACAGAAGTATTAATAAACTTAATTGAAGAAGTTAAAAAACAAGAAAATTGTAAATTAGGTAAGGCAGTTCAATTAGCTTTAAATAATGTTATTGGTGCTTATGCTATTGCTGTTTTTGATAAAACAAAACCTAACGAAATTATTGTAGCTCGTTTAGGAAGTCCGATTGCAATTGGTGTTGGTGAAGATAATTCTGAGTTTTTTGTTGCTTCTGACGCTTCTCCTTTTATTGAGTATACGAAAGATGCTATCTATTTAGAAGATGAAGAAATGGCAATCATCAAATTAGATAAAGGAATTAAAATACGTAAGATAAAAGACGATTCTTTAGTTGATGCAAATATTCAAAAGTTAAAAATTAGTTTAGATCAAATAGAAAAAGGTGGTTACGACCATTTTATGTTGAAAGAAATTCATGAGCAACCTAAAGCAATTATAGATACATATCGCGGTAGAATGTTACCAGATGAAGGAATTATTAGAATGTCTGGAATAGACAATCACATGAATAAATTCTTAAATGCAGAGAGAATTATCATTGTTGCCTGTGGTACTTCTTGGCATGCAGGTTTGGTTGGAGAATACCTAATTGAAGATAAGGCTCGTATTCCTGTGGAAGTAGAATACGCATCAGAATTTAGATATAGAAACCCAATAATTACATCAAAAGACGTAGTTATTGCAATTTCGCAATCTGGTGAAACTGCAGATACTTTAGCGGCAATTAAATTAGCAAAATCTAAAGGTGCTTTTGTATTTGGTATTTGTAATGTAGTTGGCTCTTCTATTGCTAGAGAAACAGATGCTGGTGCTTACACGCACGCGGGACCGGAAATAGGTGTAGCGTCAACAAAAGCTTTTACTACTCAAATTACTGTTTTAACATTAATTGCGTTAAAATTAGCGTCTAAAAAAGGAGAAATTTCTAAGTCTGAATTAAGAACATTTTTACAAAAAATGCAATTGATACCAAAAAAGGTAGAAGACTTATTAAAAATTGATGAAAAAGTAAAAGAAATAGCAGCAGTTTATAAAGATGCACCAAATTGTTTATATCTAGGTAGAGGCTTTAATTTTCCTGTTGCTTTAGAAGGTGCTTTAAAACTTAAAGAAATTTCTTACATTCATGCAGAAGGGTATCCTGCTGCAGAAATGAAGCATGGTCCAATTGCCTTAATTGACGAGAACATGCCGATTTTTGTAATTGCAACAAACAAAGGACACTACGAAAAAGTTGTAAGTAATATTCAAGAAATTAAATCTAGAGCAGGAAAAATTATTGCAATTGTAACTGAAGGTGATACTCAAGTTAAAGAAATTGCAGATCATGTTATAGAAATACCAGAAACAGAAGAGGCTTTAACACCGTTATTAACAACAATACCTTTTCAGTTATTATCTTACCACATTGCTGTAATGCTAAATAAAAATGTAGATCAGCCAAGAAACCTTGCAAAATCGGTTACGGTAGAGTAAATAATGATACATATACAATAAAAAAGCCAGCTAATTAGCTGGCTTTTTTATTGTTAAATTTTATGATGAATTTTAACGTGTTTGTTATTGTTCCAAAGAGTTAAAATATCTGTTGCAACTGCAGCTCCACTTCCTGCGGCAATGGCGTATTGACTTCTATGTCCTGCAATTGTTCCGCAGCAATAAAGACCTTTTTTTATAAGGTAATCGTTGTTTAAAAGTTGAATTCTGTCTTTCTCTGGATTTGCTTTTTTATGCGGTATAAGGTACTCCTCGAACCCATCAATAGTAAATGGTTTAGAATAATTTAAAGCTAATACTACTATTTTAGAAAGATAGGTGTCTTTATTTGTAATAATTTGATAAGTATCTGCCAATTCTTTGACTGCAATTACCTTTTCATTTTCAATTTGCTGAATTTCACTATAAAGTTCTTCTAAATGTTCTTTTCCTTCTGTAAGAATCTCTCTTCCAAGTTTTGCCGGAGCTAAACCTAAAACATTATTAAATAAAGCATTTTGCAGGTGAGAATTTTTTTGATGCATGATAATTCCGACTTTTTTTTGATCAAAAAAAGGCTTGTCTTTTGCAGAACCAAGAACTAATGCGCACTGTAAACCAGAAACACCACCACCAATAATTAAAGCATCAAAAATCATATTAAATAAATAAAGCTTTAATATTTTGAGCGAATAATTTTACAGCAATAGCTAATAATATAACACCAAATACTTTTCTAATTATCTGAATTCCGTTAGGACCAATTAGTTTTTCAATTTTAGAAGATGTTTTTAAAACTACGTAAATTAAAATTACGTTTAATAAAACAGCTGTTATAATATTTTCTATATGAAACTCTGCTCTTAAAGATAACAAGGTTGTTAAACTACCAGGGCCAGCAATTAAAGGAAATGCTAAAGGAAAAACAGAAGCTGTTATAGCATTTACACCATCTTCACTATCTTTATAAAGAGTGATTCCTAAAATCATTTCTAATGCAATAAAAAACAGAATAAAAGAACCAGCAACAGCAAAAGAATTTACATCAATACCAATTAAACTTAATAAACTTTGTCCTAAAAACAGAAAAATAATCATAATTACACCAGCAATTAATGACGCTTTTTCAGATTGAATGTGGCCTGCTTTCTTTCTTAAATCGATAATAATAGGAATGTTACCAATAATATCAATTACAGCAAAAAGTACCATAAAGGCGGTAAATATCTCTTTAAAATTAAAATTCATAATCGTTTATTTTATTTTGCAAAATTAGTCAACTTACTTTACTGAAGTGTAAAATTAAAGAAAATAATTATCTTATTTTTGTAGCATGTTTCAACTAGGAAAAACAATAGTATCAGAAGATGTAATCGAAAAAGATTTTGTGTGTAATATTTCTGCTTGTAAAGGTGCTTGCTGTATAGACGGCGAAGCGGGTGCGCCTTTAGATAAAGAAGAGACCAAGATTTTAGAAGATATATATCCTAAAGTAAAACCTTTTTTAAGAAAAGAAGGAATTGAGGTAATAGAAAAAGAAGGTACTTGGGTTACTAGCGAATGGGGTGAGTTAGAAACCCCTTTAATTAATGGTGCAGATTGTGCTTACGTAATTTTTGATGAAAAAAATACGGCACTTTGTGCAATTGAAGAAGCTTATAATCAAGGTGAAATTGATTGGAAAAAACCTGTTTCTTGTCATTTATACCCTGTTAGAGTGAAAGATTACAGTGAATTTTCTGCTGTAAACTATCATAAATGGGAAATTTGTGATGATGCGTGTACTCTAGGTAAAGAGTTGCAAGTGCCGGTTTACAAATTTGTAAAGCAAGCTTTAATTAGAAAGTTTGGCGAAAATTGGTACGCAGAGTTAGAAAAAGTAGCAGAAAAACATCTAAAATAGAGGAAACATTAAAATAACTTTTGTTCCGCAGATTTTGTTGTTTTCGTTAACAACATCTTTGTAAGTTAATTCAAAATTATTTTTAAGAGGTTTTGTAAATGTTTCTAATCTATCTTTTGTTAATTCGATGCCAATAGATTTTCTTTGAATCGATTTTTTTGCTTTAATTTTAGCAGCAGCTTTTCTACCGATTCCGTTATCTTCTATTTCAATTTTAATATACTCGTTAGATACTTTTTCTAACGTAATACTCATTTTTTTATTCTCTTTTTTAGTTGATAAACCATGCCACAAAGAGTTTTCTAGAAAAGGCTGCAAAACTAAAGGAGGTATTTTAATTGCGTTTAAATTAACTGCATCATCATTTTTAATATGAAAATCAATTTCATTAGAAAAACGAATATTTTCTATACTCATATAAAGTTTCATTGTTTCTAATTCATCTGCTAAACTAGTTTCTTGAATAGAAGAAGCCTCTAAAATTTTTCGCATCAATTTAGAAAATTTATTTAGGTAAGAAGTAGCTTTTTTTTGATCGTTTTCTATAATGTAAAGCTTTATAGAGTTTAATGCGTTAAACATAAAATGAGGATTCATTTGCATTCTTAATGCATCTTGTTTTAAAGAAAGAATCTTTTTTTCAATTTTAAGTTCTTTTTGCTGACCTCGATAAAACAACGTAACAACTATAAATAAAAGAATACTAATAGAAAAAATTAGTAAATTTCTATTTCTAGTTACTTTTAAATGTGCAATTTGATTTTTTTTCGCTAAATCTTTAATTTGGTTTTCTGCTCTTTCTTTATTGTATTCGGTAATTAGGTCTCTAACATAAATTAAATTTCTTGCGTTAAATGTTTTAAAATCTTCTTCTTTTGCAACTTTATAATGGCTGTAAGCTTCTTTATAATTACCTGTTTTGTTGTATAAAAAAGCCAGGTTTTCGTTTGCTTTTACAACAATTGTTTGAATTTTATGCTTTTTGGCAATTTCTAAAGCAGTAAGTAAATATTTTTTTGCTTCATCATAATTGCCCAAATATCCGTAGGATAAGCCCAAGGTATTATATGTATTTGATAAATAAAACTTGTCGTTTTCTTCTATTGCTAGCGGTAAAACCGCACTCACAGTTTCTAATGCTTTTTGATGATTGCCTTTTTTTGTAAGAACATTTGCAATACTATAACCACAAATAATTTTACCAATTTTAGAGTCTATTTGATTGTTATAATCTAAAGATTTTTTAAAACTTTTTAGAGCTTCATCTAAATTACCCAAAGCTTCGTGAGCAGTACCAATTGTTTTATAATTAATGGCCAAACCTAACTTGTAGTTTAATTTCTGATGAATTACGATAGATTTTTCGAACTCTTTAAGCGCCAACTTATATTGTTTCAGTGAATTGTAAATATTACCAATTCCGTTTTCTGAAATACTAATTAATTTCTGAATTTCGATACTTGGGTTTTCTACACTTAAACCTTTGTCTAATGCTTCTTTATGGTAATTTAAACCATTAATTATTTCGTCTTGTCTTCTGTATACAGAGCCAATATTGTTTAAAGTAGTAATTTCGTTTTCTAAACTATTTAATTCTTTGCTAATTTTTAAGGCTTCGTTATATTGAATTAAAGCTTCATTAAATAAAGAAATATCTCTATAATATTTTCCTAAAGTACTTTTACCGTAAAATAATCCTTCTAAATAATTGTTTTTTTTACTTGTGGCAATGATTTCTTCTAAAATTTTTTTGTTTTTCTCGTTACCTTTAAAAATAGAATCAATAGTACTAATGCTAGTGGGTTTATTAAAAATAAGATAAGTTAATTTACTTTTTAAATCATTTTTTTGACTAAAAAGAATATTCGATAAAAGATAAAACAGAATTAAAAGTATTTTAGACTTCATAAATTAAAATTTTTCTAAGAATTCTGTTTTTTTACTTCTAGAAACCGGTATTTTATGATTGTTTTCTAACACAACATAACCATCGGTTTTTAAGTATTCTTTTACTTTATTTAAATTGATAACATAAGAATTATGGATTCTAAAGAAAACGTTTAGTGGTAATAAGGCATGAATTTCTTTTATCTTCTTAGTTACCACTATTTTTTTGTTGTTATCAGTAAAAATTGTTGAGTAATTTCCGTCAGAAGCAATAAATGTAATTTCAGACGGTTCTAAAAAAATAAGTTTACCATCTGTGCTAAGCGTAATTTTTTTAGAAGTCTGATTGTCATTAAAATTTAATAACACTTTTTCTATGTCATTAGAATTTATAGATCGTAAATTATACTTTTTTACTTTAGCGATAGTTTCTTCTAAATCATCTGTATCAATAGGTTTTAAAAGATAATCAATAGCTTCGTTTTTAAGAGCCTTTATTGCGTATTCGTTATAAGCAGTCGTAATTACAACTGCAAAATTTTTAGTTGTTAATTTACTTAAAAACTGAAATCCATCCATTGTTGGCATTTCGATATCTAAAAATAGACAATCGATTTCGTTAACAGCTAAATACTTTAAAGCCTCTTCGGGCTCATTAAAGGTAGCGGCAATATTAATTTCATTTTCAAAATTAGACAGTTCCCAAGATAAGCCTTGTATGGCTTTCGGTTCATCATCTATAATAACAGCTTTTATCATGATTGTAATTTATTCAGAATTGCTATATTATATAAATTTAGTAACACTTTTGCTTAATTAACGTACTTTTTGTCTTATAATTTTTACGTTTTGATAAAAAACAGACCAATTATACATTTTTAAGAACCATTTGTACAAGTCTAAAATTTAACGCTCTTGTTTATGTTTAAATTTGTGTAGCATTTTAGGGGAATGCAACAATTTTTTTGAAATTTGAAACTGGTTAACTGTAGGGGGCTAATCAGTTTTATTAAAGCATCACATAAGTGATGCTTTTTTTTATGGCACGTTCTTTGTTTTAACAAAGTCTTAACATAAAAAATTTCTTAATTATGAAAAACCTTAAAAAACTACCTTCAAAGCAATTAGAGAAATTCTCTAACATTTTTACACAATTAGGTCTTGTACTCGTTCTGTTTATTGTTTATATAACCCTAGAGCACGAAACTTCTAAGAAAACTGTTGCAGAAATAAAAGAGTATTCGTCCGAAAAAATATATTTAGAACCCACACAGGTTTTCGAATATGTAAAAGAAGTCAAAACAAATCCGAAACCTAAGGCTGTAAAATCACAAATTTTTATACCAGAAGAGGTTCAGAAAGTTAAAAACGATGTTGTAGAAACTGTAATAGATACATCAGAAGACGAACCCGTTATTATAAATGCTGATGATATTGTAGAGGTTGATATTCCTGATGAAGATCCAGTAATTAACGATGTACCGTTTATTAATATAGAAGACGCACCTGTTTTTAAGGGTTGTGAAGGTTTGTCTAAGAAAGAAAATAAAATATGTTTTGATAAAAAAATGAAACAGTTTGTGTTACGTAACTTTGATGCAGGTTTAGGTAATGAATTAGGTTTACACTCTGGGGTTCATAAAATTCAGACACAATTTTTAATTGATGACAAAGGAAACGTTGTCGATGTAAAAATTAGAGCACCACACAAAAGGTTAGAAAAAGAAGCAAGCAGACTGATAAAAAAACTGCCTAAATTTACCCCAGGAAAACAAAGAAATAGACCTGTAAGAGTTAGATATAATTTGCCCATAGCATTTAGTGTAGAGTAATGTTTTAAGCCCAACCAATTGGTTGGGCTTTTTAGTATTGTATAGTTTAGATTTTGTTATTTTTGTAGCATGAAAATAAATCAATTTTTAGATGCTACCTATTTAAAGACTGCAGAACAAGCTGGTATAACCGAAGAAGAAAACCTTCAAAATGTTATAAGTTTGGTTGAAGAAGCAATTTTATATGAGTATAAATTGATAATGATTCGTGCCAATTATATTAAAACTGCAAGAAGACTTTTAAACGATGCAAAATCAAATGTAGTTATAGGAACTGTTATCGATTTTCCTACCGGAAACTCATCCTTAGAAAACAAAATTTTAGAAGCAAAAGAAGCTATTAATTTAACTGCAGATGAATTAGATTTTGTTGTAGATTATAATGCGTTTAAAAATGGCAAAATTTCATCAATTAAAAAAGAAATAGAAGACTGTACTGCGCTTTGCCTAAAACATAATAAGAAAGCAAAATTTATTATAGAAGTTGCCGCATTATCTAGTGAAGAAATAATTGTAATTTCACAGCTTATAAAAGAAGTTGTAATTGAAAAGTTTGGATTAGAAAATGCAAAAAATGTATTTGTTAAATCCTCTACTGGTTTTTTTAAAACTGATGATAATTCTAGAAACGGCGCAACTTTAGAAACTATAAAGTTAATTCTAGAAAATGCAAAACCGTTAAAGGTTAAAGCAGCTGGCGGAGTTAAAAATTATGAAATGGCAACTAAAATGATAGATTTAGGAGTTGACCGAATAGGAACTTCTTCTTCTAAACAAATTATAAATAAAATACAGAACGTAAACCAAGGTTATTAATTTTGAAAGATTTTTTTGCACACGAAACAGCTGTTATAGATACAGATTGCACAATAGGCAAAGACACTAAGATTTGGCATTTTAGCCACATAATGTCTAATTGTGTTATCGGTAAAGGTTGTAATATTGGTCAGAATGTTGTGGTTTCGCCTAAAGTTGTTTTGGGTAGTAATGTAAAAGTGCAAAATAACGTTTCTATTTATACTGGTGTTATTTGCGAAGATGATGTTTTTCTTGGGCCTTCTATGGTTTTTACAAACGTAATAAATCCAAGAAGTGCAATTAAAAGAAAAGACGAATATAAAACTACAGTTGTAAAAAAAGGTGCTAGTATTGGTGCTAATGCAACCATTGTTTGTGGTAATAATATAGGTGAATATGCTTTTGTTGGCGCAGGAGCCGTTGTAACTAAAGAGGTTTTACCATATGCTTTAGTAGTTGGCAACCCTTCTAAACAAATTGGTTGGGTAAGCGAATATGGGCATAGATTAATTTTCGATGATAACGGTTTTGCCGTTTGTAAAGAGAGTAATCAGAAATATCAATTAAAAAATAATATAGTTATACAGTTAAAAAATGATTAAAAAATTTTTCCTTTTAGTTTTAATATTACCTTCTTTATTTTATGCTCAGTCAGAGAGGTATCCTGTTTTTGATGGTTGTAAAGGATCAGAAATAACATCCATAGAAAACTGTTTTTACGAAACTACAAAAAAACATTTTTTTGCAGAGTTTAAAACACCTGCAATTGTAGAAAATGAACAATATAAAGGTACAGCAAATGTTTTATTTATAGTAACTAAAGAAGGTGATTTTGAGGTTATCTATGTAAACACACCGTACCAAGAAATAAAGAAAGAAGTTTTAAGTGCTTTTAAGGTTTTTACAAGAATTACTCCTGCAAAATATAATAATAGAAGTGTAGAAATGCAATTTGAATTGCCAATTCAGTTTCCGATTGTAAAAAATAATAAAGAAACCAATGCACCAATAAAAAAGAGTTTTTTGACTTCGAAAGAAGATTTATCTATAACTGTAGAAAAAAGTAGATTGGCAGATTCTGTTTTTTTAGAACACAATAGCTTGTTAAATATTCCTTTTACACATCAAAATTATGTAGATTATGAATTTGCATTGCACAAGGCTAGTGGTACGCATACAGCTTCTAAACCATATGTTTATAATGAAATAAATAAATATTTAGATTTAAGTAAAGAGAAAACAAAGTTTTTAAAACCGAATAAAGAGTCTTGGTTGGGTAGAAAACTATGGAATGAACATTTACTGCAAGTAAAAAAGAAAGATTTTTGGTTGACTTTAGATTTTCTAGTTGATGTACAATTAGGAAAAGACAATTCTGATGTTTCTTATACATATAACAACTCTAGAATATTAACTGTTAATGGAGGTTTGGGTGATAAGTTTTCTTACTCTGCAACGGTTTATGAAAGTCAGGCAAGATTTGCAGATTATGTAAATAGTTTTATTAGTAGCAGATCTTTATTAACTAGACCAAAAAATTCTGATGGTTTAGTTCCAGGTAGAGGAAAAGCGAAAGCTTTTAAAGATGATGCATTCGATTATCCTGTTGCAGAAGGTTATTTAGCTTTTCAACCAAATAAATTTATGCAATTTCAATTTGGTAATGGTAGAAATTTTATTGGTGACGGTTACAGATCTTTTATTTTATCGGATGTTTCTGCACCAACCACTTACTTAAAAATGAAAGTAGATTTTTGGAAACTGCAATACACAAATGTTTGGATGTGGAATACAGAACCATCAATTTCATCTGCTTCCAATCCTAACGAGCATGCTAGAAAATATATTGCAGCACATTATTTAAGTTTAAATTTAACAGAGAAATTAAATATCGGATTCTTTGAAACAGCAATATCTACAGGAGAAAATGGTTTTGATGCAGCGTTTTTTAATCCGGTAATATTTTATAGATCCGTAGAATTTAATAGAGGAGAAGATTCTGGTAATGCTATTATTGGTTTAACAGGTAAATACAAGTTAAATAACAATGTTTCTTTATATTCTCAATTAATTGTTGATGAATTTTCAGTAGGAAATTTAAATGATTTAGGGAAATGGCAAAACAAATTTGCGTATCAATTAGGTGCAAAATACTTTGATGCATTTAATGTTGATGATTTATTTCTACAGTTAGAATACAATTATGCTAGACCTTATACTTTTGCTCATAAAACACCTATTTTAAATTATGGTAACTATAGCCAACCAATGGGGCATTTGTGGGGAGCAAACTTTTATGAAGCAATTGCAATTGCAAGATATAAGAAAGATAGATGGTCTTTTAGTGGTAAGTTAACCTTAGGTAAAAAAGGATTTGACTTTGAGGATGAGGCAATTAGTTATGGTGGTAACATTTATCAATCTTATGAAGATAGATTTAGCGATGTTGGTAATGAATTGGCACAAGGTAATACTGCAAATATTTTTATTGCAGATTTACAAGGTAATTATTTAATCAACCCTTCTAATCGACTAAGTTTATTTGCAGGCTTTACATACAGAAAATTTTCGCCAAAAGTTTCTACTCAAACATATCCTGAAGGAAATACAGTATGGTTTTCTGCCGGAATACGAGCAGATTTATTTAATTGGTATTTAGATTTTTAATTTTATATAAATTTTTGGTTATTATAATCGAATAATGATTATATTTGCAGTGTGATTCTTCTATAGAATCACACTTTTTCTTTTTCATAGCAATTTTCCCACTCAATTTATTGAGTGGGTTTTTTATTTATTATCAAAACTCTTAAAAGCTATGGTAGATTCATTTTTATCAAATATCTTTGCAGAATAATGGTAGTAATATGAATTCAACAGTTATTTCCGATAAGAAAACATCTATGCAAAGTATTATTTCAGACCTAAAACAATTAGCAAAAGTTGGTTTGTCTTTAAGTGTTGTGTTTTCTTCTATTGCAGGATATTTGTTAGCAGTAGAAACTGTGAACTATTTTACACTTTTTCTTTTAGGTTTAGGTGGTTTTTTTATGGTTGGTGCATCTAATGCATTTAATCAAATTATAGAAAAAGATACAGATGCTATAATGAAACGTACGCAAAATAGACCTTTACCAACAGGTAGGATGTCTGTAAACGTTGCGTTAACAATTGCAGTTTTATTCACAATTTTTGGTTTGGCAATTTTGTATAGTATAAATCCTAAATCTGCATTGTTTGGTGCAATATCTATATTCTTATACACTTGTGTTTATACGCCTTTAAAATCTGTAACACCATTAACTGTTTTTGTGGGTGCAATACCAGGTGCAATACCATTTATGTTAGGTTGGGTTGCTGCCACAAACAATTTTGGTATAGAAGCAGGGTTTTTATTTATGATTCAGTTTTTTTGGCAATTCCCCCATTTTTGGGCGATTGGATGGTTGCAGTTTGAAGAATATAAAAAAGCAGGATTTAATATGTTGCCAATGGGCTCTAAAGACAAAGGCGCAATTAAACAAATTATTTTCTACACGGTAATAATGATCTTGGTATCAATAGCACCTGTGTTAAAAGTTTCAGGTTCATTTTATATTCACCCAATAACAGCTATAATAGTTGCTTTATTTGGTGTGATGATGCTTTTTTACGGAGTAAAATTATATAAAAGTGAAGATAATATTGATGCAAGAAAGTTAATGTTATCTAGTGTTTTGTACATAACAGTAGTGCAAATTATATATGTGGTAGATAAATTTTTACATTAAAAGAAGACAGATGGAAGAACAAACATTACAACAAGAACTAACTGTTGCTAGAAAAAAATCTGCAAAACCAATGTTGTGGGTTTCGATGATTAGTATGGTTATGTTTTTTGCGGGTTTAACAAGTGCTTATGTAATAAGCATGAAAAGAGATGATTGGGTTACTTTTGATTTGCCAATTGCATTTTATACAAGTACAGCACTAATTATATTAAGTAGTATTACATTAATTTTATCTCAAAGATTTTTAAAACAAAATAAAAGACAATTGTCGCTTATATTTGTAGTAGTTACACTTATTTTAGGTATCGCTTTTATTTGGCAACAATATGAAGGTTTTAACGAACTAAAAAGTCTTGGTTTGTATTTTACAGGACCAGGTAGCACAGTGTCTACATCGTTTATAATTGGTATCACATTAATGCATGTTTTTCACCTGATAGCTGGTGTTATTGTGCTTTTTGTTGTTATTTATAATCATTTTAAATATAAATATAAACCAAATGATTTGCTGGGGTTTGAACTTGGCGCTATCTTTTGGCATTTTGTAGATATACTATGGATTTATCTATTTTTCTTTTTCTATTTTATTAGGTGATGAAAAATGATTAATTTTGCGAAACTATTTCTAACATTTAATTAATAGATTACATTTATGGAAGCAAATATTGCTGTACCAACTGACAAAAAAGAAACCTGGAGCGGTGGTGGTGTAAAACCATTTGGCGCTAGTTATGGTAAAATGATGATGTGGTTTTTCATCTTATCAGATGCATTAACATTTTCAGGGTTTTTAGCTGCTTATGGTTTAACTCGTTTTAAATTTATCGACTCTTGGCCAATAGCAGATGAGGTTTTTACTCACGTACCTTTTGTGCACGGAGAATTTCCAATGATTTACGTTGCTATTATGACGTTTATCTTAATATTTTCATCTGTAACAATGGTATTAGCAGTAGACGCTGGTCATCAAATGAAAAAAAATAAAGTAGCATGGTATATGTTTGCTACAATTATTGGAGGTATTATTTTTGTTGGTTCGCAAGCTTGGGAATGGAATACTTTTATTAAAGGTTCTTATGGTGCTGTAAAAACTACAGACGGTAAAGTTTTACAATTTGTAAAAGACGGTAAACAAATTGCTTTAGCAGATTTTGTTACCGGAGAAAGAACAGATGATAGGGTAGAGCACACTAGAAAAAATGGTTTATGGTTTCAAAGTGAAGAAACAATTGCTACTTATTCTGTAGCACAAGTTTTAGCTGCTTACAGCGCTAACCCAGATATTCAAGTAAGAACAGAGTTAATAGACAACAAGAAAAAAACAATTTTATCTAGAGAAGAAGGTTCTTTACAACTAGCTAAAACTAAAATGGTAGTTGAAGGGGCAAACTTAAAAGCAAATGAGTATGGTAATACAATTTTTGCAGATTTCTTCTTCTTTATTACTGGTTTTCATGGTTTTCACGTTTTATCTGGTATAATAATTAACATCATCATCTTTTTTAATGTAATTTTAGGTACATATGAAAAAAGAGGACATTATGAAATGGTAGAAAAAGTTGGTTTATATTGGCACTTTGTAGATTTGGTTTGGGTATTCGTATTTACCTTTTTCTACTTAGTTTAATAAATAAAATAGATACAAATGGCACACGCACACGAATCAAACACAAAGAGAATATGGATCGTTTTTGGTATTCTTTCTGTAATAACTTTAGTAGAGGTTTATTTAGGTATTATTAAACCAGATGCTTTACACTTACATGGTCCAGGAACTAGTTGGTTAAATTGGATTTTTATAATCTTAACTTTAGCAAAGGCTTATGGTATTGCTTGGGTTTTTATGCACTTAGAAGGAGAAAAGAAATGGTTTAGAAGATCAATAGTTTGGTCTGGTGTATTTCTAATTTGCTATTTAGTAACCTTACTCTTAATAGAAGGTGGCTATTTATTCGATACATTATCACCACTTGTAAAATGGTAATATAATAAAGGTGGTTTTTTAACCACCTTTTTTTATACCCAAAACTTAAGAAGTAACATTTTTTAAAAGGATTAATTATGAAGTTGTTTACAAAAAAAAGAGTCGTATTATTTTTATTATTTATATTTCCTTTAATCTGTTTCTTATTGCTGTCTACAGGGCAAAATAATTTCACAAAACTTCCTATTGTTACCGAGCGTGTTTTAGATGTTTCTACGATTGATGAAACTAATACTGTAAAATTATACGATAAAGTTTCTATAATCTGCTTTTTGGGTAACGATATCGACAAAAATAAATCGCGTCTTTTTAATTTGAATCAGAAAATATATAAAGAATTTATAGACAACAAAAAATTTCAAATAATAGGTATATATCCTTTAGGCAAAGAAGTAGAAGCAAATAATGTAAAAAAGCAATTAGGCGCTTTTACAGACATGAAGAAATGGAATTTTATTGCAGCATCCGATGAAAATATTTTAAAGTTTTATAACAGTTTCGAAACTAATGAAGAATTAATTAATTTAGGAAGTTCAAAAGCTTTTTTAGTAGACAAAGGCGTAAACCTTCGTGGTAGATTAGATGAAAAAGAAGTCTTATTTGGTTATGATATGAATTCTGTGGCAGAGTTAAAAGATAAGTTAAAAGATGATGTTAACGTATTATATTACGAATACTACGCAGCTTTTAAAGAGAGAAATAAAAACAAGGCAGAAAGAAAAATTTAAGTAATATGAACAAAAAATATTCTTTTATCGGTATTGCATTTATCATTTTGCTATTTGGTATTTACACTGTGCCAAAAGTTGTAGACAGATTTAAAGATTCTGATTTGGTAAAATTTAATAAAGTGCCAAGTTTTGAATTTACAAACCAAGAAGGTAAAACAATTACCAATAAAAATTTTGAAGGTAAAGTGCATGTAGTAGAGTTTTTCTTTTCTACTTGTCCTACTATTTGTCCCATAATGAACCAGAAAATGTTAACTATTCAAGATGAATTTTTTGGGAATCCTAACTTCGGAATAGCTTCTATATCTATTACACCAGAAATCGATACACCAGAAGTTTTAAAAGAATATGCAAAATCAAACGGAATTACACATAAAAATTGGCATCTGCTAACAGGTAAAAACGATGATGTAGTTTATGCACTTTCTAATAAAGGATTTAAATTATATGCCGGAAAAGGAGACGAAGAACATGGTGGTTTTGAGCATTCGGGTTTATTTGCGCTAGTAGATAAAGACGGTTACATTCGCTCTAGAAAAGATGAGTATGGTAATCCTATTATGTATTATAGGGCTATAGAAGAACAGACTTTTCCTGATCAGATTAAAGAATTGAAAGAAGACATTAAAATTTTATTAAATGAATAATTTAGCACAAGAAAAAAAATATAAAAAAATTATTACAGCCTTATCTATAGTAATTCCTATTGCTGTAGCCGCATTATTTGGTATCAATTTAAGAGAATTAGGTTTTGATGTAGCACCTTTAAAGTTTTTGCCACCAATTTATGCAACTATAAATGGTATTACAGCAATTCTTTTAATTGCAGCTGTAATTGCTATTAAAAAAGGAAACAGAAAATTACATGAACAACTTAATAGTTTTGCAATTGCATGTTCTCTTTTATTTTTATTAATGTATATAGCTTATCACATGACAACAGATTCTACTACTTTTGGTGGAGAAGGTGTTATTAAATATATATATTATTTTATTTTGATTACTCATATTGTGTTATCTGTTATCGTGATTCCTTTTGTGTTGATAACATACATGAAAGCAAAATTGGGTAAATTTCCAGAACATAAAAAAGTAGCAAAAAAAACATTCCCTATTTGGCTTTATGTTGCAGTTACTGGGGTTATAGTCTATCTAATGATATCTCCTTATTATGTATAAAAACAAAATAGTTTTATTTATAGTAATTTTTTTACTTACTGTTTTTAATGGTTATTCTCAGTGCGCTATGTGTAAAGCTGTTGTAGAGAACGGAGATATTTCTATGGCAGAAGGTGTAAATAACGGCATAACATATTTAATGATTTTTCCTTATTTATTAATTGGAGTTTTATTTTACACACTTTACAGGTATAAAAAGAAGGCTAAAAATTAACAAATAAATAAGAGAGATTTACTGTAACATATTTTAATTTTAGTCGTCTTATTAAAACAAACAAAAAATAAGTTCTATTTATTAGTTAAATACTAGTCTGTTCACTATTCTGGTTTTTAGTAGATTAAGCTATTTTTGTTTTAATTATTGAAATAATAAATCAATTAACGCAGAATTAAAATTAAAGATTTTGAAAACCAAACTTATTTTATTTGTAGCCCTTTGTACCTCAATAGCTACTTTTTCACAAAAAAAATGGACATTAAGAGAAGCTGTAAATCAAGCTTTAGCCAAAAACATATCTATACAACAGAATAAGTTAAGTGTAGAATTGGCAAAAAAAGATGTAGAAATTGCAAAAGGTAATTTTTTACCAAATTTAAATGGTAGTTCTTCTGGTAGATTTGGTTTCGGTTCTTTTATTGATAATATTAGTAATGCAAGAATTTCTACGGATAACTTTAATGCTTCTTTTGATTTAAGTTCTAGTGCAACCCTATTTAACGGTTTTAGAAATACAAATACATATAAACAAGCTCAACTTGGTGTAGAGTCTAGTTTATTAGATTTAAAACAAATAGAAAATGATATTTCTTTAAGAGTTGTAAATACTTTTTTAAATGTATTATTTGCTAAAGAGAACTTAGAAGTCGCAAAAGTACAAGCAGAAATTAGTAAAAAACAAATTGATGCTGCAAAAGCTAGATTTGATGCAGGTGTAATTGCCAAAGGAGAACTTTTAAATTTTCAGTCTACAGCAGCTAATGATGTACAAAATGTAATTTTACAAGAAAATGCATTAGACTTGGCATTATTAAACTTAGCACAATTGTTACAAGAACCTGCAGAGAATTTTGACGTTGCACCTATAGAAGTTGCATCACCGTCATCAGATTTGTTGTATGCGAATTCTTCATCAGTATTTCAAAAATCTTTAAATTATATGCCGGAAATAGCAAGAGCTAAATTGGCAATTGACAACGCAAATTTTAATATAGAACTTACCAAAGGTGCTTTTTTACCTACTGTAACTGCTTTTGCAGGTATGGGAACAGGTTACAGTCATAGGTTTAATGAAATTTTTACAAATGATTATTTTTTCAAACAACTAAATGACAATTTAGGTTATAATGTAGGTGTTTCTTTAAACATCCCTATTTTTAATAGATTCCAAACTAAAAATAGATTAGCACAATCTAAAATTAATAAAGAAATCTCAGAAACTAGATTAGAAAGTCAAAAGTTAGCTTTAAAACAAACTATAGAACAAGCCTTTTTAGACGTAAAATCTAGTTTAAAAGCATATGAAGCAGCAAAAATTTCTTTAGAAGCACAAAAAGAAGCTTTTAAAAACGCACAAGAAAGATACAACTATGGTGCAATGACTTTATTTGATTTTGATTTGGTAAGAACAAGGTTGGTAAATGCAGAAGGGGCAATGATTCGTTCTAAATACGATTACGTGTTCAAAACAAAAGTATTACAATTCTATTCAGGAGAATTAGTTTTTTAAAAACCCTCAATATTACATTTTAAACCTCACTCGTTTTATTACTTGTGAGGTTTTCTTTTCTTGAAATACTATCTTTGTAAAAAAAAGAACATTGGCAATTATATTAAACATAGAGACATCAACTAAAAACTGCTCTGTAAACATAGCAGAAAACGGAGTTGTTTTAGCTATGAAAGAATTAAATAATGGTAATTATTCTCATGCAGAAGTTTTACATCCATTTATAGAAGAAGTACTACAAAAAGCAGCTATAACAAAATCGCAAATAAGTGCAATTGCAGTTAGTAAAGGTCCAGGGTCTTATACAGGACTTAGAATTGGTGTATCTGCTGCAAAAGGGCTTTGTTTTGCTTTAAATTGTCCTTTAATATCTATTGATACCTTGACAGCGTTATCTTGCGCCATATCTATTGAAAAAGGATTTATCGTACCAATGTTAGATGCAAGGAGAATGGAAGTATATGCAGCGATTTTTAATTCTGAAAATGTTAAAGTACGTGATACAAAAGCTGAAATAATAGATGAAGGTTCTTTTGCAAAAGAATTAGAACAATCTAAAGTATATTTTTTAGGTGATGGATCTGAGAAATGTAAACAAATTATAACTCATAAAAATGCATTTTTTATAGATGAGAAGTTTCCTTCTTCTAAAGAAATGGCAACATTGTCTTATTTAAAATACAAAAAAAACGACATCGAAGATGTCGCTTATTTTGAACCCTTTTATTTAAAAGATTTTATTGTTATTCCTGAGAAAAAGAAAAAACCTACTTTTTAATTTCCACTTGATGCGGATAAGGTATCTCAATTCCGGCGTTATCTAATGCTATTTTTGTGTTTTCAGTAACATCAAAATATACTTTCCAATAATCTTCTGTATTACACCATGGCCTTACTGCAAAATTAACAGAACTATCTGCAAGTTCTAATACTGTAACACTAGGTGCTGGGTCTTTTAAAATATTTGGATGAGAATTCAAAACACCCATTAAAACATCTTTTGTTTGTTTAATATCAGCATCATAAGAAACTCCAAAAACTAAATCTACTCTTCTAGTTCCTTCTGTAGTAAAATTTATTATGTTTCCGTTAGAAAGTGCACCATTCGGTATAATTATCTCTCTATTTGAAAGACCTGTTAATTTCGTTGTAAAAATTTCAATTTCTTTTACAACTCCGGTTTCTCCTTGAGCCTGTATCAGATCTCCAACTTTCATTGGTTTAAAAATCATTATTAAAACACCTCCTGCAAAATTAGCTAAAGATCCTTGTAAAGCAAGACCTACTGCTAAACCTGCAGCTGCTATAATTGCAGCAAAAGAAGCTGTTTCTACACCTAACTTTGCTATAACAGTTATAAATAATAATATTTTTAAAACCCAATTAAGTAAATTTCCTAAAAATTTTTGAAGTGTAACATCTACATTTCTTTTCTTAAGAATTTTTGTAGTTGTGTTAATAATTATTTTAATTACAACTAAACCAATAATTAACATGGCTAAAGCCATTAAAATTTTTGGTGTGTATTCTATCAATACCTCTTTTATATTTTCGATATATTCTTCCATTAAATTTATTTAAATTGAATTATAGTAATTAAATATTTTTGTTACATCTTCAATTTTTTTTCTATTTAGTTTTTCTTGCTTCATGAAGTTTTTGACCTTTGACGATTTATTGCCAAATAAATTGTAAAAATCTTTCTTACCTTTAGGAAGCTTTATTAATTCGTTATTTAAAGCTACAAAATATTCATCATTTTTTGATATAAATTTTGCTTTTTTTGACGATTCAAATTGTGTTTTAGCTACTTTTCCTTCTATAAATGCAACATTTTTTTTGGAGTATAAAGAAGCTTTTCCTTTAGTATTAATTTCGAAATATTTTAATTCTCCGTTTAAATTAAGTACAGTAAACTTCTTACCTAAATTTACAAAATGGATTATTTGATTTTCTGTTTTAGATAAGAAATATACTGTCCCATCTTTAATAAACTCCATTTCATCTGCAAAAATATTGTAGCGAAAATAAAATTTATCTTTCAAGTCATCTACTTTTGCCTCTTGATATTCTTCAGTTAAAAACCTTAAGTGTTGTGTTTGTGCTGATGCATCTTTAGCGGTTACACCATCAATTTTAGTGTTTGGACCTTTAATTGTTATTGAAAGTCCATTTTGTCTTTCTAATTGTCCAAAAACAATTATTGATTGAGCAAAAAATAATACTGTTGCTAAAATTTTAATTTTTCTCATAATTTTTTAATAAAACAAAGTTAGTTATAATGTTAATAAAGACGGTATAGTTTGTTTATAATAGATATTAATATTTTTAGTTGTATAACTTCACTAAAGTTCAGTTATTATTACACAAGTTATAAAAAATAAGACACAATCTTCTATATTTAATGTTAAAGCGTGCAATAATCTTGCCGAAATAAATAATTTATAAAACTCTTGATTAGTTGCTATAACTTTTGTTTGAAATACAAATTATTTGTTTTTTTAGATTAAAAATTTTCTAAAGATCATATGTACCCATGAATACAAACTACTATTAAAGAAATATCATTTTTACATACATAACTAGGTATTACAAAAGGCGATTTTAATAAATCGCCTTTTGTATTAGTTTACTTCAAATGTTATTTTTAAGTTGACTCTAAATTCGGTTACTTCATCGTCTTTTACTACTGCACTTTGCGATTGTACAAAAACAGATTTAATGTTTTTTACAGATTTTGAAGCTTGCTTTACTGCTTTTTTTGTTGCGTCTTCCCAACTTTTATCTGAGTTAGCTAAAACTTCTATTACTTTCATTACTGCCATGTTATGTGATTTTTTAAGATTAATGTTATGTAAATATAAGAAAATCAAGAGATTATTATCGTAATATTTTCCAATGTTAATTTAATGTTATGTAAATGTTTGTAAATTGTTACAAAAGTGTTATATTTGTAAACCAAGTGTTAACCCTCAAAACAGAAAAATCATGAAAAAAATTTTAACAATAGCATTTTTATGCATCGCAGCAATAGGATATTCTCAAGATATTAAGCCAACTTATGAAGCAGAAGGAGATTTAGTAAAGGCTACTTATTACCATGAGGATGGATCTATTAGTACAGAAGGTTATTTTAAAGATAAAAAATTAACAGGAATTTGGACTCGTTTTGATAAAGAAGGAAATAAAGTTCAAATGGCTTTTTATAAAGAAGGTAAAAAAACTGGAAAATGGTTTTTCTGGAATAATTCTGGTTCTTTACAAGAAGTAACTTACAACAACAATACTATAGAAAGTGTTAATTTGTGGAAAGCTGAAACTAAAGTAGCTACAAACAAATAATATTTTTCTAATATAAACACAAAAAAGCCTAAAGTAAAACTTTAGGCTTTTTTGTGTTTATTGATATTCTAACCAAAGTCTTTGATGGAATATAAATTTATCTATTAGCTAAATGTATTTAAAATAAGGCTAAGATTATGTTGTAGTTGTGTTTAGCTCTTCTGGTAGAACCAAACCAAAACGTTAATATTTCTATTTATTAATGAGTTAAAGCTAATGAACGTAATTTGTATTCTTAAAATTTACTTTATGTTTGTTGTTTTATTATTTATAAAGAATTTATATTTTAAGGATACAACAAATGTTAATTATTAAATTAACTATAGCTTTCATTTATTACTTAAAATAAAAGCAAAAAAAAACGCTTAGAACAATGTTCTAAGCGTTTTGATATATTATAGTTCTTATTGATTACTCTACTAATAAAGAGAAAGGAATGTTGTAACTAACACCAACCGGCTTACCTCTTTGCTTACCTGGTTTCATTTTAGGTAATAATTTCATTACTTTAATAACCTCCGCTTTAATTTTTGGGTGCGGTGCTCTTGCTTGTACATTAACAATGTTACCTTGTCTATCAATTTTGAAACCAATAAATACTCTTTTCTTACCTGGAGAAAGACCTAATTCATTTGGTAAATCTGCATCAAATTTTCTAGAAAAGTGTTTTTGTACCATTTTACTGAAACAATTTTTTAACTCTTGCTTACTTCCTTTACAACCAGGAAATACTGGAGAATCTTCAATAATCATAAAGTTTACATCTTCTACAACTTCTTCTGCTTCTTCGATTTCTACAATTTCCTCAACTTCTACAGCTTCTGTTTCATCTGTTTCAGTAGATTCTATTACAGTTTCCTCTACTTCCTTTTCATCTTCTACAACTTCAATTTTTTCTGGTGTTGGTGGTGGTGGAGTTTTAGGTTTTACAGGCTCTACTCTTTCAGTAATTGGAATATCTTCTTCCATGTCTGCGTTCATATTAACTACACCTAAAGAACTTGTAGTTTTGTCGTATGTTTTCTTTTCGATTGCAGCATATGTAACAAATAAGGCTAATACTAAACCTATTTGCATAAATATTTTACTGTAATTTTCTAAGTTCGATTTCGGGTTTTTCTTTATTTCCATTGAATAAGAGTTTTATATAGTTCGCTAATTTAACTAAATTATTGTGTTAAATACAAGTCTTTTTATTTTTTAACCTCTTTTTTTTTAAAAAAATGCTAAATATTAATAAACCTAATAGTACACCAACAGAATTCGCAATAATATCTAAAAAATCGCCTGTTCTATATGTGGTAACAGTTTCTTGTAAAATTTCAATAATTATGCCAAAAGAGATACAACTAATTATAATTAAATAATTTTTATTGAACTTTTGTAATGCAAAAAGCCAAGACAATGATAAGACAGTATAGGCAAAACTATGTTGCCATTTGTCTATATTGCTAATAGATACATTGTACTTAGGCATTTTTATTAAGCTTAAGTACAAAATTAATATTGCTATGGCTACAGCAAAAAGTAATTTTTTATCCCTTAATAAGTTTTTCGTAAGCTTCAGCATCTAATAAATTATCTATTTGTGAGCTGTCTGATATTTCAATTTTTATCATCCAACCTTTATTATATGGATCTGAGTTTACTAATTCTGGCTCGTCTTCTAACTCTTCGTTAAATTCTGTTACTTCTCCTTTTAAAGGCATAAATAAATCTGAAACAGTTTTTACAGCTTCTACAGAACCAAAAACTTCTCCTTCTTCTACAGTATCGTCTAAAGTGTCTACGTCAACATAAACGATATCTCCTAATTCACTTTGTGCGAAATCTGTAATTCCTATAGTTGCTACATTTCCTTCAATTTTTAGCCACTCGTGATCTTTTGTGTATTTTAATTCTGCTGGAATATTCATCTTAATATTATTATTGGTTGTTTATTGTTTTTAATTTCCTCCTAAATTATAGATAATGTTAAAGCCACCATTTATTGCTTGACGCGGGAAAGTGGTTGATATAGCATATCTAGATGTTTGATGATTGTAATAAAACGATGCCGTTAAATTTGCGCTCAATCTGTAATCGGCTGTAAATTTAATAGAAAATAATCTTTGTCCGCCACTTATTTGATTATTATCTTCATCTACAGATCTAATTTGTGTTAAATTATCTCTTAAAGAAACATCTGCTCTTAAATTAACGTCTCCTTTAAGAGTTGTCTTTTTACCTGTAAAACGAGTATTTACCTTTACATCTTTAAAAACATAACCCAAACCAAAGATATATTCTGTTCCTTTTATATCTGTTAAGGTGCTGTTGTTAAAATTCATTGTTAATGTTCTGTCTCTTTTTACTTCTCCTCTTAAAGAAAAAGAGTTTCTCATTTTCATGTCAACTTTAATTAGCGGAGAAAATTCGTCAACTAGAGTTGCAGCAGAAATTAATAATTCTGGTTCGTAATTTCCAGAAGAATTTATTGTGCTAAGCGGATTATTAGAATCGTATTGTAAATTATTTGTAAAACTAGAAACCGTGTAAGAAGATTTGTAACCATGAGAAACTACAAAGTTGCTAAAGTTCTTCTTAAAGAAATCTAATTTCATAAGTCCAGTATATCTTAGAGTCCAATTTGGTATCGGAATATTTCTAAACAAACTAGTACTCACTTTATCTGGGCTAGAACCCGAATATGCAGCCATAAATGCAGGTAATAAAACTTGCTGACTATTGCTACCGTAATTTGTTGCATTACCACCATTTTCTTCAGCTAATCTTTCTGAAATTGCAGATCTATACGTTCTCATAGTTTCAAAGAGCGCATCACCGTTTTTAAAAGCAGTTGCAATCATAGAATGACTCGTGCTAAAGTTTCCTGTTTCAAAAGCTGGCGCACTAAAATCTAATGCTCCGTTTGTTGTACCGTTTTCGATGACATCTAATTGCTGAGATAAATCTCTTGTTTTAATTTTATTACCTCTCACATCAATATTTAAAT
The DNA here is from genome assembly GCF_002005425.1 of Polaribacter sp. BM10. Lineage (GTDB taxonomy): Bacteria > Bacteroidota > Bacteroidia > Flavobacteriales > Flavobacteriaceae > Polaribacter > Polaribacter marinaquae. Next base: position 2,584,612 of record NZ_CP019704.1, read on the forward strand.
CTTTAAAAGGCTTAACTGTAAAAGTGTAATCTAATTTATTGTAATGAGTTCTGCTATAGGTTTTATTGTAGTATTCGCTATTATCTGGATCTCTTGGGCCAACTAACCAACCGTTTTGTAATGCTTTATTTCTAATGTCTACTTGGCTACCAAAAGCAAAAGAAGTTGGTGCGCCACCTAAAAAGCCAATGTCTTCTGTGTAACCTGGTAAAAATTGACCGTTATTTTCTGAATAACTTATTTTACCTTGTTTTACAGAGGTAACTAAATCGTAAACACCTTTTAAAATTTGCTTACCTACCGATAATTTTTTCTTAGAATTAACTCGTCCAGGAGCAGGAGGTAAACCACTTCCAAAAATTCCTTTTGCATTTTTTCTTTGATTTTTAGATAAGAGTAACTTTTCGAAACCTAAGCTTTTATAGAACTTATCGAAAGTTAAAGTTGTATTTAAATTGTGTGTGTTTGAATTTTGAACAACATTACCAACCAAATCTACATAAGCAACATCGGTACCATCTACATCTATTGTACTTTGTGCTGCAGCTTGCCAATCAAAATCTGCTGTGTACGCATAATCTGCTTTTACCCAACTTAAAAAAGGGACTTTATTTATAGGTAACTGGTAGGTTCCGTTTAACTTCTGATGATAATGGTTTGCTCTACCTGTGTTAAAAAAATCATCAAAAATTTGAATATCTTCATTCGTATCAAAAGTATCGTAAATGTAACTGTTGGTTGCATTAAAGTTAAACTGAAGAGATTTAGTTAGATCGAAACCAACAGTATAATCCCAGTCAAATAAAAATCTACGCTGTTTTAATGCAGGTTGATCAGATAAACCTGCAACTAAATTTCTAGATTGTTGTTCTGTAAAATTTCTATTAATTCTAGAATTTACTGCAACCGTAGATGGTATCGGATTAAAATTAATATCTTTAATTAGTTTTAAATATTTGCTTTGTAAAAAACCTATGTTTTTAAAAGGCTCTATAGATTTTGGCTGAAAATTATAGTTGTAAGTAGCACCTGCAACTACGTTTTCGTTTACATATTTTTGAATATTGTAATCTCTATGAAACTCTTTGTTATGAGCATAAGAAACAGAAACATTTTCAACATCATAAAACTTTGGTTTTTTTGTTGAATTCGGGTTTCTATTTTTCTTTACATTGATAAAACTAATACTTGTTCTTTTAGTATAATCTCTAGAAAACTCGCTATTAGGGTTTTGTTCTAAAGCATCTTCTAAAGTTACATCTTGGTACTGCGGGTCGTATTTTGGATCAATAAATTTTTCTCCGATACTATAACTCATAGGTAATTGAATTCCCCACTTCTTAGGCGTTAAAACCTTGCCTAAATTTACAGTTGTAGCAACATCGTATTGTTTTGTTTCATCTAAACTACGTTGGTTTACTCTATCTTCTACATTACCAAAACCTATTGTAGACATGCTTCCGGCTAAAGAAACGTTTGCAACATCAGCAAAATTAGCATCTGCATTAACAACTGCGGCCCAACCACCTTTATTGTCAAAACCAGCAGATCGAAGTTCGTTAAACCAAACTTCTGCACTTCTAGGTGATAAAGAAATGTTTTTTAAACCTAACATTATTGTTCTTAGTTGTGCTAAAGTTGGGTTTCCTTTTACACTAATTGTATAAGGTAAATCTGGGTCTTGCTCTTGAGATTGATAAATTTCGTTTACCGGAAAGTTAACATTGTTTCTTTCTAATTTTATCTTACCAAAAGTTTCTAAAAAGGCATCTAAATTATTTGCTTCTGGCCAAATGTCTAAAGCAGATGTTCCGTTTTTTGTAACTTTTAAAGGCAATTCTATTTGATAAAAATTCTCATTTAAATCGGTTCCTAATCTTATTACAGCAGCTAGTTCATTATCGTTAACCACAGCTTCTCTTTCTATTTCTTGTAAGTGCATAAACATTTTTAATTGCTTAAAACGTCTTAAATCTACACTTATGTTTTTGTAAATAGCTCTTGTTTCTTCTGGTTCTAATCTAGTAACTTTTAGAGTAACCGATTGTTCGTTTTGCAATTGTACTGTTGTGCTACCTTGTAAACGCTCTCTTTCGATACCTGGTGGTTGTATATAACTTCCTTCATTTTGCTCTATACTTACAACACCAACTTCAAAATCATTTAGTTCGTCTTGGGTTAATTCTCTATCTGGGTTTGTAGTTGGGTCTAAAGTTCTAACATACCTTCTCCAGTCACCTCTAACCAAATCTAATTCACCAAAACGTACTACCACTGGCATTCTAAAATTGGTTAAAAACATTCTTACAAAACGAATACTATTAAAATCAGAAATGCCATTTACAGGCGTTCCGCTTCTTACCGGAACTCTAAATTGATACCATTTTGTTTGTTGGGTATTTCCGTTTTCTAAAGTAACTGTTGTTGTTTTTTCATCTACAATATAACCAACTCCTTTTCTTAAATCATTCTGATTCATAGAAATTCTATACTCATAATAGCTTTCTACAGTATTCATTGTTTGATCTTTGTTGATGTCTTCTGTATCTGGATACGTTGTAGAAGATGTCGGGTAAGGTTCTGTAGATTGATTTAAGGTTGGCGAATTACCTTGAGTATTATTGTAGTCTTTATATCTAGTTATTAATGATGCGTTTATTGCGTCTAAATTTGATCCTCTAAAAAACTGAAAATTATCTGCCGCAGGATCTGTTAAATTTGCATATTGTCCAATTCCTGGTAAATTACGTTCTTCATCATCATTTAAACCATCAAAACCAATATCTTGGTTTGTTCTTGCATCATCTAATTCATTAAAAGCATAAATTATTGATGGATTTCTAGGAACATCTCCCCAAGTAGTTCTGTTAACATTATTACCATTAACTTTTAAACCATCTTCTGGTAAACCGTTTTCGTACATTTTACGGTTGTCTTTCAAAATATCTTCAGAAATATTACCAAGATTTATGTACAAATCTCCCACTTGATTTGCTGGATTGTTTGGGTCTATGCCAGCAGGTAAACCTTCTTCATTTGTGATAGAGTAATTTTGATAAGGATCCATAATCCAGAATTGCATATACTCTACATTTGCTTGATCAAAATTATTTGTTGTTAAAGGTCTCATAATTCCTCCCCATCTAGTTTCTGGGTTTGGTAATGTTACTTTATCGTTTTGTATTGTTGCTGCAGGATCATAATTATAAGAGCCTCTTTCTGCGGGAAAATAAGCTAAATCTAAAGTTCTAACTAAAGAGTTTTGCGTAATATCTAATTGTACATTAGGAAACAATTCTCTGTAATTAATTTGTCTTGTTTCTGCTCTAGAAAGTTCGTCGGCATCAATACTTGCAGGCGTATCACCAACACCGTAAAATATTTGATCTACGCTATACCAAGCTAATTTTGCTCTTTTGTAATTGTAAGATAACCCATCACTTTCTCCGTTAAAGTTAGGAAAGTATTTAGGTGTACTCGCTTCATACCAATCTAACGAAGAAAGTAAACTAATTGGCACTTGCGACGCTTCAAAATCATCGATATAAGAAGTTGCTGCACCTGTTACGTCAATTCCGCTTGGTGTTCCAGGAATCAAATAAGCCATATCACCACGAACAGATAAATTAGAAGGCGCATCTGTATCTACAAACGGTAATTTGTTTGCCAGTTTTGTGAAATAAGGCACTTCTGTAGCATAATTAAAGTTAAACCCTAACATGGTGTTGTTAATAGGTTCTGCACCAAAATTAACTTTAGGTGTTAAAGGTCTTTCTTCGATATTTAGATAAGTTGCACCAACCACAAAATCTTCAGAAAATTTGTGTTCTACATCAATACCAAAAAAAGTTTTTCTTTGCTGATTAAAAACAGCGTTATTTTCTGTAGATACGCTAATAGGAACGCCAGAAGCTTGTAAACCCGGATCGATAATTTGTACTCTTCCTAAAGAATAATCTACAACATAATCTACACCTTCTACTAATTGTCTTCCGCCAGCAGAAACTCTAACAGAACCTCTAGGAACATTGAAAGCGCCAATTGGTATTCCACCAGAATTTTCTGATTTAAAATATCCCTTTAAAAAGTATTTGTCTTTATTTTGAAAATTATTTTTAATGTTGATTTTAGTGTTTAAATACAACTCTTTAAATATAAAACCTTCATCTGCAGGGTTTGTTAATTCGTCTGCTAAATCGTTACCAAAAGGTTCTGGTTCTGGAAAAAAGATAAATCCGTTTTCAGAATTTACGGTAATTCCTTCTACATAATCAAAAAAACCATCTGGCGATCTAAACTGACTTTGATCTAATTGATCTAGTTTTAAAACTTGTAATAAAGGTAGGTTAGAAATACCTACGGTTGCGGCATTTTGTAAAACATTAGAAGGTATACCTGTTTGATCGTCTCTGTATTGAATTTCGAAACGGAAACCATCTTGAGTTAATGGAAAAGCGCCTAAAGCATATACGTTCTTCATCATTAAACGCCAAGTAGGAAAAGCTTCATCTTCTCCGGTAGTTACATTTGTTCTTTTTGTTTGTAAGATTTCTGATCGTAATAACTTTACCGCTAAATTGTTAGGTGCTTGTATACCATCATTAGAAAACTCACCAACTTTAAAAGAGTTTTTTGTACTTCCTGTTACGTTACCCGCTACTGTATATTCATAAGCAACAGCTAAAACTTCACCATCATTTAATCTTCTATTTAAAGAAATAAAACCTAATTGCGAATTTAGTCGATATTCGTTTGCATCTAATTTTCTTGCATTTTCTAAGACCGAATAATTAGTTCCGTTTTGCATGTTGTATGGTTGTAAAGAGCTATCAACAGTAGAAATATCTCTTATACCGCCTGCAGGAATAATTTCTGTGCCAATTCTATTTGCACCATTAAAAGGTAAATTATTGCCAGCAACTTGTGGCTGTGTAATTGCAGGGTTTAATACAACACCATTTTCATCAACCAAAACTTGGTTTTCCGATTCGCCAATATCAGCAAATGCAACAATACTTCTGTAATCTTCTGTACTTGCGTTTCTATTCGTTATCCAAACTTCTACTCTTGTTATATTAATTGGGCTATTAATTAACGGATAGTTTTTAAGCGAATTTGCATAATTATCGATAAAATATTGCGATAAGAAAAAGTGTCTGTCATTATCGTAATCTGTAGTTCTTAATTCGAAAGGTTGTATTGATGCACCGCCTTCTGCAACAACGGTTTTACTTTCTGAGTTTTGCTGAGAAAACACTGCAGTAATATTGGTGTTACCAAACTTTAAATCGGTTTTTACACCAAATAAACTTTGGGCTCCGTTTATTAAAGAGTTTTTAATTGGCATAGATACATTACCAGCTTCTAAACCCTGTATGATGTCGTCTTCGTTTGGTTCGAAACCAACTTTAACTAAATTTTGAAAATCGAAAGAGGCTTGTGTATCGTAATTTGCTGTAAACTCTAATCTACTACCAACTTTAGCTCTTATACTTGCGTTAATTTGCTGATCAAAATCAAAAGTGAAATTACTTCTATTTTCTTCAGATATTTGCGGATTATCTGTGTTTTGATAGATAAAACCTAACTTTAAATTTAAACTACCAGTTGGTGTTACTTTTACTTCTGTACCGCCAAAAATGGTTTCGAAAAACTTGTTGTTTACATAATAAGTTGGCAATAAATCTTTTTGTGCTTCTTTAGAACCTTTTTTCTTACCATTGGTTGCACTCACTTTATCTTTAAAGTAAAGTAACATGTCTCTTTTTAATCGATATTCTTGGTATTCTCTAGGCGATAAATAGATAGGAGTTCTTGTGTAGTAATTCCCAATTTTTTCTAAAATTATATATTTATTTAAAACTTTATCAAAAATGATTTCTTTTTTAGATAAGTCATCTAAATATAAACCACCTTTTTGGGTGCTTTTAAAATCGTAACGTAAATCTACTTTGTCTTTGTTAACTTTTGTTGAGTCTTTTTCTGTAGTGTCTTGAGCATAAGTAGATAAACTTACCTTTAAGATAATTGCTATTAATAAAAACGTATTTTTAAAAATTGTACCCAATTGATTATAAACTTTTTAAGGCTAATTTTATAATTTTTTCTACAGAAGCATCTGTATGTTCTTTTAAAATTGCTGTTATTATTTTGTCTGATTGTTTTCTTTGAAAGCCTAAAACTTCTAAAGCAGATAACGCTTCTTCTTTGTTTGTATTGCTTACTGTTACAGAAACTTCGTCGATATCGAAAGTCTTTAAGATTTTATCTTTTAAATCTACAATAACTCTTTGGGCTGTTTTTGCACCAATACCTTTTACAGATTGTATTAATTTTACGTCTTCTGATGCTATTGCTTGTTGTATTTCTTCCGAAGTCATAGAAGACAACATTGTTCTAGCAATGCTTGGGCCTACACCAGATACAGAAATTAAGAATTTAAATACGGCTCTTTCTGTTTTATTGATAAATCCAAAAAGTGTATGCGCATCTTCTCTTATAGAAAGATGCGTATACAGAACTATATTTTCATCTGCAGGCAATGCAGAAAATGTATTTAGAGAAATATGAAGTAAATAACCAACACCGTTACAATCTACTACAACTTCGGTTGGGCTTTTTTCTACGAGTCTTCCTCTAACTTGTGTAATCATAAAATTATCTTTTTCAGGCTTCTAAAATACTACTTTTTATTTGTTGTTTCTTTTTTCTTTTTGTTGTGCATCTACAACAGCTAATGCTGCCATATTTACCATCTCATCTACACTAGAACCTAATTGTAAAATATGTACTGGTTTGTTAAAACCTAAAATTACAGGTCCAATAGATTCTGCACCTTCTACTTGCTTTAATAATTTGTAAGTAATATTTGCAGATTCTAAGTTAGGAAAAATTAAAACATTTACTTTTTTACCATTTAATTTAGAAAACGGAAATTCTTTAGCAAGCATTTCAGAGTTTAAAGCAAAGTCTGCTTGTACTTCTCCGTCTATAACCGTTTCTGGAAAGTGACGATGCACATAAGATACCGCTTCTCTAATTTTTTTAGAAGTTTCTGAAGTTGAAGATCCAAAGTTAGAGTAAGATAACATGGCAATATTTGGTTTCATACCAAACATGTTTACAAATTTACCTGTCATTTGAGCAATTTTAGCCAATTCTTTAGCCGAAGGATTTTGGTTAATGGTTGTATCTGCTAAAAACAAAGGTCCTTGTTTTGTTAACATTAAATTACAAGCTGCAATTTTAGTAACATCTTTATCTCTTTCTATTAACTCTAACATTGGTTTTACAACCGTTGGGTAAGGTCTAGAATATCCGGTAATTAAAGCATCTGCTTCACCTTCATTTACCATCATTGCTGCAAAATAATTACGTTCTCGCATTAATTTTTTAGCTTCAGAAAAAGTTCTACCTTTTCTTTGACGTGTTTTCCAGTAAGCTTCTCCAAAACGGATTCTTCTTTCTTTTTCTTCGTCTGTTTTAGGATCTATAATTTGCACATCTGCAGTAAAACCGATTTCTTCTTTCAGTTCTAGAATTACTTCTTTTCGTCCTAATAAAATTACTTTTCCTAATTTTTCTTCGTGAACTCTTTGTGCTGCTTTTAAAACATCTAAATGATCTGCCTCTGCAAAAACTACACGTTTAGGATTGCTTTTTGCTCTGTTGTGTAAAAGTCTAATTTCTTTACTACCAGAACCCGAACGCTCCATTAATTCTTCTCTATATCTATCCCAATCTGAAATTGGTTCTAGAGCAACACCAGAATCCATTGCTGCTTTTGCAATTGCTGGTGGAATTTCATAAATTAATCTTGGATCAAAAGGTTTTGGGATGATGTATTCTTTCCCATAAGTTAAGCTTACTTCATCATACACAATATTTACCTGTTCTGGTACAGATTTTTTTGCCAAGTCTGCTAATGCATGCACTGCGGCAAGCTTCATTTCTTCGTTAATTTTTGTAGCTCTTACATCTAAAGCTCCTCTAAAAATAAAAGGAAAACCAAGTACATTGTTAACTTGATTAGGATGGTCTGATCTACCGGTTGCCATAATTATATCTTTTCTTGTGGCTATGGCAACATCATATTCTATTTCTGGTACGGGGTTTGCCATTGCAAACACAATTGGGTTTTTTGCCATTGATAAAAGCATTTCTGGCGAAACAATATTCCCTTTTGATAAACCAATAAATACATCAGAATCTTGCATTGCTTCTTCTAAAGTATTAAGATCTCTGTCGGTTGCAAATTCTTCTTTTTGAGAAGTTAAGTTGCCTCTATCTTTTCTAATAACTCCTTTACTGTCGCACATTACAACATTTTCTCTTTTTACACCTAATTTTAAGTATAAACGAGTACAAGAAATTGCAGCGGCACCGGCACCATTTACTACAATTTTAACTTTACTAATGTCTTTTTCTGTAATATCGATGGCATTTTTTAAAGCAGCTGCAGAAATTATTGCAGTACCATGTTGGTCATCATGCATTACCGGAATGTCTAACTCTTCTTTTAACCTTCTCTCGATTTCAAAAGCTTCTGGAGCTTTAATATCTTCCAAATTAATTCCTCCAAAAGTAGGAGCAATTGCCTTAACCGTTTGTATAAATTGATCTACGTCTGTAGCGTCTACTTCAATATCAAAAACATCAATATCTGCAAAAATTTTAAAAAGTAATCCTTTACCTTCCATTACAGGTTTAGAGGCATCTGGGCCAATATCACCCAAACCTAAAACTGCTGTACCATTAGATATTACAGCTACTAGGTTTCCTTTTGCAGTATATTTATAAACGTTATTTTTATCTTTTGCAATTTCTAAACAAGGTTCTGCTACACCAGGAGAATACGCTAAAGCTAAATCGTGCTGTGTTGCGTATTTTTTTGTAGGAACAACCGCAATTTTTCCTGGTTTTGGTTTTGCATGATATACTAAGGCTTCGTGTCTTTTTCTAGAATCACTCATATAATATTTGTTTGCTTGTTTAAGCATACAAAGATAGGGTTTTCAATGAAAGACCATATTAAATAACAAAGAATAATCAATTCTAGAGTTGTTTAAAAAACCAGTTCTGTAATCTTATTGTTTTCTGAATAATTTATAGAAAAATTTAAAGAACTTAAATTGGCAGATAATCTTGCAAACTCATTCTTGTTTGTCCATGTAATTTCTAATTCATTTTCTTTGGAAGTACTACAAGATATTTTACCTAAAAAAGCGTTAGAAGTATTTCTTAAACGCATAAGTTTAAGTTGGTTTTTAACAATATCTTTTTTTAAGCCTTCTTCGATGTCTTTATTTGAAAGGGTTGTTCTGTTTATTTCTTTATGACCACCGCTTCCGCCTTTATCTGCGGCAGCATAATTATTTTTACCAGCAAAAATATCTAAATACCAAACCTGAGGAATACCTGGCATAAATAATTGAATTGCTCTAGCTAATAATAATTTTTCTTCACTTTCGCCTAGAGCGCTAAAGAATGTTGCATTTATTTGGTAGTAAGATATTTTTTTTCCTGAAGGATCATATAAATTTTTTACTCTTCCGCCTCGATCCATAATTGTATTCATTATAGTTTCGATTTCGGCGTCTTTTAGTAAACCTTTATTGTAATTACCGTTAACTTCTTTTCCTTTTAAATCTAAAACAGGTATACCGTCATGACAACCTAACATATTAACGGTTTTATAATTTTTAGTAATAATTTCGTCTATCCAAGTTAAAAGCGCTTTGTTGTTTGCTTTTTCTAGGGTGTGAATCATTAAACCAGGTAAGAAAAAATCATAAATTTGGTAGGATTCTTTTGCAACTTCATCATGTAAATTTAAACCATATTCTGCATGAATTTCTGGTAATAAAACAAGGTCGTTTTTTTTAGCAATTTCATTAATTCTATCTAAATATGTCCAAGTACCAGGTTTGTTAAAAAAATTTGTTTGTCCTATTTCTTTGTGTAAATAAGCAAAAGCATCTAATCTTAAAATTTTACAACCAAAACTTTTAACTTTGGCCAAAGTTTCTTCGTAAAACTGCCAAACAAGCTCAGATTTTGCATTCACATCCATCTGACCTAAATAGGTTGCTTTTTGATTAACAAAGTTTAAAACATCATTTTTAAACTCATTAAAATCATCAAAATTAATAGTTGATAAATCTTGATTAGCGTCTAATGCTGTGTTTATTTTTTCTGAAATTATTGCAGCCTTGTTTAAAGGTAAACTAGTGATTTTACATATTTCTTCAGAAGAAATTTTATGATATGTTATGTCTTGATAAAAAGTGTTCCAATAAGGTTTTTTAGTGCCGTCTGGAAAAGGAACCTTTAATATTGGAAGGCCAGATTTTCTCATGAACAATTTATCTAAAAATTCTTTTTTAGGAATTATTATATCATCTTCATTTTTTGTTCCGTTACCTTTCCAAAAAGAATTCCAATTGATAAAAAAGTCTTTGTATTTAGATTTTTCTCCGTTTTTTAATAAATCTTTAAATTGAGGTGAAGCTACAGATAAATGATTTAAAACGATATCGAATTTTAGCATTATGTTTAGTTCTTCTAAAGCTTTTAAATCATCTTTAGAAACCAAATTAGTATTTAAATTGTAATCGATTATAGAGAAACCTCTATCTAAATCGCTATTAAAAAATGTGGGTAAAATGTAGAATAAAGAGAAAACATCTTTAAACTCTGGCATTTTAAGCATATTAATAGTGTCTGCTAATTTCTCTCCAATACTATCCGGGTATGCGTTTAACATAACTCCGTTAAAAGTTTTATTTTCTTCTAGCTTCATTTGTTTATTATTCTAAAAGTTTAGATAAAATATTAATATTGTCTGGTAATCTACCTACGTTTTGTAATTTTAATGCCGCAAGTTGTAATGCTACTTTTAAACACTCTTCTATTGGTTTTTCTTTTATGTAAGCAAATAAAAAGCCCGACCAAAAAGCATCTCCTGCACCCGTTGTATCCATTACTTTGTCAACTTTAATGGCAGGTAAAGTAATTACCTTTTTGTTTTTTTGAGATAATTTTACACCATCTTGACCTAAAGTTAAGCAAACTGTATCTACATTTAAATCATGAAAAAACTTAAAAATTTGATCATGAGGAAGTTCTTTTTCAAAAAGTCGTAGCATATCATCTTCGCTAATTTTTATTAACGGATTTAATTTACAGTAAGCTTCAATTACTTTAAAAGCTTGATCTCTACTTTCCCAAAGTTTCTTTGCGTAATTTAAATCGATGCTTAATTTACAACCTAATTTATATGCTTCTTCTGCTTTTTTTAGAATTGTACTTTGTGCAGGTTCTTTACTTAAAGCAAAACAAGTAGTATGAAATATTTTTGAATCTGATAATGTTTCTTTAGATATTTGATCTTTAGTGATATATCTGTCGGCATCTCTAAAAGGTATAAAATCGGGAGTTCCTTCAGATTTTGAAACAAATATTACACTTGTTGGTTTGTTTTCTAAAACCTTTATATTTTCTATATTAACACCAACTTCTTTTAATCTTTTAAAAATGTATTCGCCAAAACCGTCGTTACCAACGGTAGAAACCATTACAGGTTTAAGCCCTAATCTTGCTGCATTCATTGCTACATTTGTAGGCGAACCACCAAGATATCTATGGTAGTCTCTTGTATTGTTAATTAAAACACCTGTTTGATGACCAATAAAATCTACGAGTACTTCACCAACACATAAAATGTCTATATTTCTATTATTGTTCAAAATTTTATTTTTTTAAATTGCTTTTACTTTTAATAAAAAGCGTAAAAATTGCACTGATAATTAGTAAAACGCCTGCAAAGGTTATTGCGTTTCGAGGATCGTTATCTAAAAAGTTTTTTAAGATATAACCAAACGATAATGTTTGAATTATCATTGGAATTACAATCATCATGTTTATAATACCCATGTAAACGCCATACCTTTCTTTAGGAATATCGGCAACAACCATTAAATAAGGTATACCCATCATGCTTGCCCAACCAATACCAAAGCCTGTTATTGCAAAGAATAATAAATTTTTATTTTCGATATGCGGGAATGCTAAGAAACCAATTGCGGCAATTATTAAACAGAAAGCGTGTACTTTTTTAGGACTGAATTTTTTAGCAAAACCAACCAATGCAAATGCTACTAAAAATGTAACAACGTTATACCAACCATTAACTAAACCTGTCCAGCTTACAGCTTCGCTATAAGCTTCTTTGTTTTCTGGGGTCGCATTCCAAACAGAAAGGGCAACACTTTTAGAAGAGTTTTGCCAATAACAAAATAAAGCATACCATTGAAATAAATAAACCAATGCTAACTGCCACATAACTTTTGGCATGTGCTTTATTGCAGAAAATATTTCTATTAGCGGTTCTAAAATACTTTTCTTTTCTCTTAGTTTTTGTAGCTCTTCTTCTGTTGGCGGAATTTCTTTAGTTTTTTTAATACTCCAAAGAATAGTTGCAATAGAGCAAACAGCGCCTAAGAAAAATGATGCGTAAACCCAGGTTGGTAATGCGCCAGTTGTTCCTATAAATATTAATGGAAAAATAAATAGAGATAAATTGGCCAAAACTTGTCCTAAACCTGTAAAAAAACTTTGCATTTGAAAGCCTAAAGGTTGTTGTTCTGTGTTTAATTTATCGGCGATTAGTGCTCGATAAGGTTCCATTGCGGTGTTGTTACCAGCATCTAAAATCCATAAAAGGCCGGCTGCCATCCAAAGAGAACTACTAAAAGGGAAAGCAAATAATGTTAGACTACACAAAATTGCGCCAATTAAAAAATAAGGTTTTCTTCGTCCGAATCTCGGGCTCCAGGTTTTATCACTTAATGCTCCTATAATTGGTTGTACTAATAAACCTGTTACAGGACCAGCAAGATGTAAAATTGGAATTTGATCTGGACTTGCACCTAAAAAATCGTAAATTGGTGTAACCGCACTTTGTTGTAAGCCAAAACTATACTGAATTCCGAAAAATCCAACATTCATGTTTAATATTTGCCAAAAACTTAGGCTAGGTTTTTTTAACATTATGGTATAATTTTTAAATGATTTTTTAAAATAAGAAGAGGGCCAACAAAATATACGTTGGCCCTTTTCTTAATAACCAAACTTACTATTAACTCAAACTTTAAAAACTATATTGTAATGTCATTGTTGTAGAACGACCAGAAATTGTTCTTGCTGCAGCTAAACCACCAGCAATGTTACCGTTTCCTTCTACTTCTGTAACACCTATTGTATCAAACAAATTGTTAGCATTTACACTTAAAGATAATCCTTTAGTTAAACTTACTTTTGCTACAGCGTTTATATACGCGTAACCTGGCATAACTAAATCGTTATCATCTTGTGCGTAAGATTCTGATGTACCTAAAATTGTAATTCCTAATAAGTGTTGCTTACTGGTACCAAAAGAATATGTTGGCGCTAGATTATAAACAAAATCTGCTTGTCTTCTTGGTGTGTTTCCTTGATTTGCACCACCATCAATTTCTGCTTTTGTATAAGTAACAGAACCATTTATACCGAAGTTACCAAAACTTAATGCAGATTCAACTTCTAAACCTAATGCTTTAAATGGATTACCAACTGTTCTGTTTAATTCGTTACTAATACCTTCGTCTGTATTACTTACAAAACCAGTAACATTTAAAACACCGTTGTTTAATCTCTTTTTTAAACCTACTTCGAATTGAGAAATTTCATCAAATTGAACATCTCCTAAACCATCTGTTCCGTAATTATTTCTATCTGCAGCTCTACCAGAAGCACCTTTACTATATCTACCAAAAACAGCAGTACCGTTGTTGATTTTATAATTTAAACCAGCAGAGTAAGAAACAAAATTATAATTGTCGCTAATTGCTTGTCCTGGGTTACCAGCTATAGTTGGTATTGTAGATTCAAAGTCACTAATTTCACCATCACTATCATAATCAAAACCGATTAAATCTCCATTTGCATCTAAGTTACTTAATTGTCCAGAATTGATAGAACCATTAACATTAACGTTTTCGAAACGGATACTACCATCAAAATTTAATTTTTCAGAAATTTCTGCATCTACACCTACATAAGGAGAATTTACATTGTGTACTGTATTGTATTTTCTTTGACAACAGTTACCCCAAACTGGCTGACCATATGAATAAGCACCACCTTCAGAGAATCCTTCGAAAATACCAAGTCTAGCTTTACCATCTCCTGCTACTTCAGAAATAGCAGAACTCCATTGCCAACCAATCTTTGTGTTTTGTGTTGCAGAGAACATACCAACTGTTAGTCCTATATTATCATTAATTGCTTTAGTAACTTTTACATCGCTAAAAAAGTTGCTTAAATCTTCGATAGTAACATCAAAGTATCTAATATCTTGTGCTAATCCGTTTGCAGGGTTAAATGGTGTTCCGTCTTTATAAGTTAAGGCGCCAGTTGCACCAGAAGCACCTCTAACTAAAGCTTCTATTTCTGCTACAGTACCAACGTTAGCTGTAAAAGGAGCATTCCATTGACCAGAGTTGTTAGAATATCTTGCTTTACCGTTTACTTTCCAATCATCACCTAGATCAAAAGAGAATTCTGCACCAATTGCCGAACTTACTGGGTTATTACCGCTTCTCATATCGTTTTGAGTAGGATTTCCATCGTATACACTATATGTATTCTGGATATTTACAGAATGAGGAGAATCTGAAGTAATATCAAAACCAGGTAAGTTTCCAAAAGTTGGGTTTGCATTTGTACCCGTTAAACCTACTGGCATTGGCATATACATAACTGTTTTGTCGTTTAAGTATTTAAAATAAGTACGTACATAACCGTTTTTAAACTCTTTTGTTATATTGGCTTTAATTTGACCACCCTTATTACCTTGGTAGCCAATGTTTCTTGGGCCTTCGCCAACTCGCATAAAACCACCAACATGATAATACAATCCTTCGCTAATAGGTGTGCCGTATTCAAAATCTAATCTACTAGATTGAAAGTCTAAACCATAAGTTGCACCAATTGTACCGCCTTCTGTTCTACCAGTTTTACTAATCATGTTTATAATACCAGCAGGACCATTTGAAGTTTGTGTAGAGGCAGAACCACCTCTAATTGCTTCAACTCTACCTACATTAGAATCTATACGTAAAAAGTTATCTGCATTACCAAAAGAAGTGTCTCCAAATAGCATTAGTGGAAGACCGTCTTCTTGTAACTGTAAATATCTAGATCCACCAGAAGAAACTGGTACACCACGTACATTAAAGTTTGCATTACCTTCTCCACCAGAAGATTCTGCACGAATACCAGGTATGTTTCTAAAAAGTTCACCAGCAGATCTTGGCGAAGCTTGTTCTATTTGTTTAATACCAACTGTAGAAACAGAAATACTAGATTCTATTTTAGATTTTGGGTTAACAACACCAGTAACTATAATTTCATCTAATGATTGTGCATTTTCTACGATAACGATGTTTAAAACAATTTTAGGAGAATTAAAATTAACTTCTTTTGTAAAATTGTCGAAACCTAAAGAAGAAGCAACTAATGTATAAACACCTTCTTTAATGTTTTTAATTTCATAATTTCCATCAAAATCAGAGCTTGTTCCTATTGTGGTTCCTTTTAAAATGATGTTTACACCAGGAATTAATTCTCCGTTTTGGTCTTTTACTGTTCCAGAAATACTAGATTGTGCTAATAATGTAGATGTCCCTGCTAGGAATAACATTAAAAGTAAACCTTTAAGATTTGTTAGTTTTTTCATTTTTTTGATTGTGAATTTAATAATTAGATAATCATTTCTTAAGTAAAGTTAAATTTTAACCCAAATTTTTTATCAGATTAATAAATCGAAAACGTTTTCGATTTACCGAAAACGTTTTCGATTTATTTAATTGCTTATATTTGAGTACTAATTTAATTTAAATCAACAGATTAAGATTTGGTAACATTAAAAAATATTGCAGAAGAGTTAGGTATTTCTATCACAACGGTGTCAAAAGCATTAAAAGAATACCCAGATGTTAGTGAAAAAACAAGAAAGCTAGTTAGAGAAACCGCGGCGTTGTTAAATTATCAACCAAATTCTTTTGCGGTGAACTTAAGAACTAAAGAATCTAAAACTATAGGTTTAATTATTCCGGTGGTTGTGCATCACTTTTTTTCATCTGTAATTAAAGGTATTATAGCGCAAGCAGAAAAAAAGGGTTATTTGGTTATAATTCTTCAATCAAACGAATCGTATGAATTAGAACAAAAACAAATTGATTTACTACTTAGAAAAAGAGTTGACGGAATTTTAATTTCATTAGCGAATGAAACATCAGACTTTTCACATTTAAACAAAGTTATAAATCAACAAACACCTATTGTGATGTTTGATAAAATAGCTAAAGTTGTAAAATGTTCTAAAGTTATTATTGATGATCGAAAAGCTGCTTATACTGCAACACAGTATTTGATAGATATAGGTTGTAAGAAAATTGCTCACTTTAGAGGTCCTTTGCTTCCTCAAAATTCTATTGATCGATTTTTAGGATATAAAAAAGCATTATTAGATAACGGTTTAGAGTTTGATGTTTCTTTGGTTTATACCTGTGAATGTGGTGATATGAGTTTTGAAGAAGGAAAAGCCAATGCAAAACAACTTTTAAAAGATCATGATGATGTTGACGGAATCTTTATAAATACAGATTTGGTTGCAATTGGTGCTATGAAAGAATTTAACGATCGAGGCGTAAAAGTACCAGAAGATATAAATATTGTGGGGTTTAGTAATTGGTTTATGGCTTCGGTGATATCACCAAGCCTAACAACTATAAATCAACCAGGTTTAGAAATGGGTAAAAAAGCTTTTAAATTACTTTTTAAAGAAATTAAAAGTAGAAAGGCAAATAAGTTGATAACTCATAAACAAGTAGTTTTAGATACAGATTTAGTAGTTAGAGATTCCACTAAAAATAAATAAGAGGCAACCATTTACATAAAATAGTAGTCTTACTTTTTTGTGAACATTTTATATTTCGTTTAACAAATATTAAACATTTACTAAGTATTTAAAAATTAAGTTTGCAGCAATCAACCTCAATTATTTATGAAAAAAATTACTTTAATTTTCTTTTTATGCATTGCATTTTCTTTAAAAGCACAAGTAAAAGGAACTGTTACAGACCAAAAAGGAGATCCGCTATCTTTTGTAAGTGTTTATTTAAACAATACAATTACAGGAACTACAACTAATGAAGAAGGAAACTATCTTTTAAACCTTAAAAAACCCGGAAAGTATACTATAATTTTTCAGTTTATAGGTTTTACAACTTTAAAAAAGGAAGTAACAATTACAAGCTTTCCTTTTCAATTAAATGCCGTTTTAAAAGAAGAAAATGTGCAATTAAATGAAATAGTTATTTCTACAAAAGACAATCCTGCAAATAGAATAATTAGAAACGCTATAAAAAGTAAAGATAAGAATACAGAAAAGTATGCAAATTATACTGCTAAGTTTTACTCTAGAGGTTTGACAAGAATTAAAGATGCGCCAGAAAAATTTTTCGGACAAAGTATGGGCGATTTTGGTGGAGGTTTAGATTCTACAAGAAGCGGAATTATTTATTTATCTGAAACATTTTCTAAGATTTCTTTTCAAAAAAAACCAAAAAAATTTAAAGAAAAAATTGTTGCGTCTAAAGTTTCTGGTCAAGATAATGGTGTAAGTTTTAATAGAGCAGAAGAGTCTAATTTAGATTTATACGAAAATAGTATCGAAATTTTTAACGGTTTAGTTTCTCCTATTTCTACCAATGCTTTTACGTATTATAACTATAAATTGGTAGGAACCTTTTATGATAAAAATCAAAAATTAATAAATAAAATACAACTTTTACCAAAGCGTAAAAACGACCGAGTTTTTGAAGGTTTTATTTATATTGTAGAAGACGATTGGGCATTGTATGGTATAGATGTTACCACAACCGGTGCACAAACTAACATTCCAATTGTAAATACTTTAAAAGTAACTCAAGGGTTTAATTATTCCGAAGAAATAAAAGGTTGGGTTTTAATAAATCAAACATTAGATTTCGATTTAAATTTTCTGGGTTTTAAACCTAGCGGAAAATTCTCTTATACCTATTCTGATTATAATTTTAAACCAAACTTTACAGCAACAACTTTTACAAATGAGGTTTTGTCTTTTGAAGAAAGCGCCACAAAAAAAGATACTTTATTTTGGAATAAGTTAAGACCAATTCCTTTAACATTAGAAGAAGTAACAGATTATAAAGTTAAAGATAGTATTAAGGTGCTAAGAAAATCTAAAAAGTATTTAGATTCTATTGATGCAAAAGGCAATAAATTTGGTTGGCTAGATCCTATAACTGGTTACAGTTTTAATAATACTTTCGAAGATAAATCTTTTTCTTACAATGGCCCTTTGTTAAGAACGGGTTTTAATACAGTGCAAGGTTTTTATACAGGTGTTGGGTTTAATTATTTTAAATCTTTAAATGATACCGGTAAGTGGTGGAGTGCAGGTGTAAATGCTAATTATAGTTTTTCTGAGAAAAAAATAAGGCCATCTGTGTATTTTTCTAAAAAATGGAACAATATTTCTAGACCAAGATTATTTGCAAAAATTGGTATTACAACACCGCAGTTTAACGAGAGAAATCCTATAGCTAGGTTAAACAACTCTTTAAGTTCGTTATTGAGTAATCTTAATTATTTGAAAATTTACGAGAAACAAGCTGCAGAAATTACGTATTCTCAAGAAATTAAAAACGGAATTTACTTTTCTGGAACTTTAGAATATGCAAATAGAAAACCGCTCTTTAATACCACAGATTTTTCTTGGACTTCAAAAGAAGAAAACGGCGGTTATACATCTAATAATCCTTTAAATCGCTCAGGTTTTAATACGGCTCCTTTTGCAGAGCATAAAATTGCAACTTTAGATTTAAGAACACGTTTTGTTTTTGGTCAAAAATTCTTGTCGTATCCAGATAGCAAGCAAAATATAGGAAACAATAAATATCCATCTGTAAGTATTCGATATAGAAAAAGATTTGGAGCTTCTAATTCCGAATTAAATTCTGATTTATTTACAACAAACATTAATCATTTTGTAAATGCAGGTAATTATGGTAATTTTAGATATAATTTAAGGGCAGGAATTTTCTTAAAAAAGAAAAACATTGCTTTTATGGATTATTTACAACCCAACGGAAACGAATTAACATATCCTTTAAAAACCGCAGGAATTAGTAGTTTTGGTTTATTAGATTATTATAAACTGTACTCTAATGATAAATATGCAGAAGCCCATTTAGAACATAATTTTAGAGGAGCAATTTTAGGTAAAATTCCGTTATTAAATAAGCTTAATTTTTACTTGGTAGCAGGTTCTAAAGCAATGGTAATGGAAGATGCAAAACCTTACACAGAATATTCTGTTGGTTTAGATAATTTAGGTTTTGGTAAATGGCGCTTTTTAAGATTAGATTATGTAATGTCTAATTATAATGGCGTATCAGAAAATGGCTTTTTATTTAGATTTAGCCTTTTTAATTAAAAAATATAGATGAAAATAAAAACACTCTTTTTTGGTATTACTTCTGATTTGATAGGAGAAAATCAATTAGACTTTGTCTTAGAAAACAATCTTTCAATCAAAGATTTTAAGCAATTTTTGGTGGAGAAACATCCATCAATAGAAAATATAAATTCTTATGCAATTGCCGTAAATGAAGAATATGCAGAAGACGATTTAATTTTAAAAGAAAATGATGTTGTTGCTATTATTCCGCCAGTTAGCGGAGGTTAGCAATTATCTTAAATATTTTTTATCGACATAAAAAGTTCCAAAAGGAATTACAGAAGCAATTAAAACAATAGCCAATGTTTTATTGTTCCAGTTCATTTCTTTTTTAATAACAATTGCTAAAACAATGTACAACATAAATAAAATTCCGTGTGGCATACCTAACATTTTTACATAAGAAGCATCGCCTTGTAAATACTTAATAGGTGTTGCTATAAAAAGTAAAAGTAAATAAGAAACCCCTTCTAACAAGCTAACAATTCTAAAGACACTTTTCATTTTTTTGAAGTATAAAATATTAGTTTGCAAAGATACATCATGAATTATTATTTTTGCTAAAAGCGTTTAACTTGTTTTAGATTTAAAAAATTATGCAGAGAACTTCAATAAAAATTACATCAGAAAAATTAGATCTAAATGCTTGTTATGCTTTTGTTGAAGACGATTCTTGTGGTGGTATATCTGTTTTTGTAGGTACTGTTAGAAACGATACGGAAGGCAAAGAAGTAAAAAAGTTAGATTTTTCTACGTATAAACCGATGGCGCTAAAAGAAATGCAGAAAATTGCAGATTTAGCACTCGAAAAATTTGATGTAAAAAAAGTAGCTGTTCATCATGCAGAAGGCGAATTACAAATAAGAGATATTCCGGTAATTATTGCGGTATCGTCAAAGCATAGAAAAGCAGCTTTTTTAGCGTGCGAATTTATTATTGATACTTTAAAAGAAACCGTGCCAATTTGGAAAAAAGAACACTTTTCTGATGGCGAAGTTTGGGTGAACGCGCATCCTTAAATCAATAACAATTGATAGCTGTTAATTATTTATGGTTTTTCTACTTTGAAGCCATAAATAAAATTGTAAACCAAACAAAATTGCTCCTGCTAATAAATGCACTGCTTGTGTACCAAAAGGAATTTCTGCATAATACATTAAAATACCAGAAATTACTTCGATAAAAATTAAGGCAACAATCCAATTTACTAATTTATAACCAAGGTTTTTAATTTGGTTTAAGTACAGCATACCGAAGTTTACCAAAACAATTGCAATAGTAAAAGATCTATGAAAGTAAAATTTAAAACTAGGATTCATTAAACTATAATTCTTGTTTTCGAAACCATATAATTTTACTTGCTCATCAATAAATTGTCTTACTTGCGTTCCCATTGCAATTTGAATCAAAGAAAAAATTACAGAAACTATTAGTAGTTTGTTAAAAACGGAATTGTATTTAAAAGTTGTTTTTTTATCAGTAACAATAAAATTTAATTTTAATAAAAGAGCAATAATTATCAAACCAACCACCATATGAATGGTAATAATTGCAGGTGTTAAATTTGTGTCTACTACCGTTTTACCTAACCAAGCTTCAAAAAGCATTAGAAAAAATGCGCCAAAAGCTAACCAAGTAATTCGTTTGTCTTTTTTTCTATTTTTAAAAGCGCTGTATATTAAAAATAGAAAAACGAAACCAGCTAAAACAGATGCAAGTCTATTTATATATTCCGTCCAAGTATGGTATTTGTTAAATTTTGCGTAATCGTGTTTTGTATAGTTTACCCAATTATTAATATTAAAGTCTGTTGCTGTTTGTATGTCTTTTTCTGCAACAAATAAAACTTCGTCTTTAATAATTATAATTCCTTTTTTATAATTGGTGTTTGGTTGCCAAGTAATTTGTTCTTCGGATGTTGGTGGTATATAATAACCAAAACATTTTGGCCAATCAGGACATCCCATTCCAGAACCTGTCATTCTAACAACAGAACCCGCTAAAAATATTAAATAAACAGAAATTATAGCAATTTGTACAATTTTTGGAAACCTATTTTTCATTAGAAAAGTCTTTTTGCAAAGATACTTCAAAAATGGGGTAGCAAAAAGAATTTAAATAGTCTTCTGTTATCTTTAAAAATTCTAAATAACCTTTTTTGATGAAAATTTAATTAAGAGAAAACAGTTGATTTTAAAAACCAAATCTGAAATAAAATTGATAAAAAAAAACTTTTTAAATTACGTTTTAAGAATGTCAATAGTAGCAATGGTTTAGCTAATTTTACTCTTTTAATGGGTTGATTTTTAGTAAAATAAAATAGTGTTAAAATTTAGCGAAAATCATAATTTTTGTCTTTTTGTTAAAAACTTCAAGGGATTTGTGAATAAGTATGACTTTCATTTTGGAACAAAAAAACCAATCTTTGTAGAACTCGTTTTAACAAATAATAATTCTCAAAAATCTCAATAAAAAATGTCTGTATTAGAGCCTATTTTACAACCAAATGACAACCGTTTTGTAATTTTTCCTATCCAACACGATGATTTGTGGGAATGGTATAAGAAACAACAAGCTTGTTTTTGGACGGCAGAGGAAATTGATCTTACAGCAGATCTTGTAGATTGGACATCTAAGTTAACAGACGATGAGCGTTACTTTATAAAGCATATTTTAGCATTTTTTGCTGCATCAGACGGTATTGTAAACGAAAACTTAGCAGAAAACTTTGTAAACGAAGTACAATATTCTGAAGCTAAATTTTTCTATGGTTTTCAAATAATGATGGAAAACATCCATTCTGAAACATATTCTTTATTAATAGATACTTATGTTAAAGATGAAGTAGAAAAAGACAATTTATTTAGAGCTATTGAAGTTTTTCCGGCAATTAAGAAAAAAGCAGATTGGGCATTAAAATGGATAGAATCTGATTCTTTTGCAGAGCGTTTAATTGCTTTTGCAGCAGTAGAAGGTATTTTCTTCTCTGGTGCATTTTGTTCAATTTTTTGGTTAAAGAAAAGAGGTTTATTACCAGGTTTAACATTTTCTAACGAATTAATTTCTAGAGACGAAGGTATGCACTGTGATTTTGCGGTACACTTACACAATAATCACATGGTAAATAGAGTGCCAAAAGAGCGTATTTCAGAAATTATTGTAGACGCATTAAATATAGAACGTGAGTTTATTACAGAATCTTTACCAGTTAGTTTAATTGGTATGAATGCAAAATTAATGACTCAGTACTTAGAGTTTGTTACAGACAGATTGTTATTAGAATTTGGATGAGACAAAGTTTACGATGTAACAAATCCTTTCGATTTTATGGAAATGATTTCTTTAGAAGGAAAAACTAATTTCTTCGAAAAAAGAGTATCAGAATACCAAAAAGCTGGTGTAAAATCTGGTGGAACAGGAAGTATTAGTTTCGATTCTGATTTTTAATTATCAGAATACATAAAATTAACGCCGTTTATTCTTAGGCGTTAATTCATACAAAATAAGAAGTAGTAAAAAGAGTATCCTAAAAAATTGGACGTTTTTGTGGGCTCTAATAATTAATAAAAAAAACCAAATAGAAAAATGTTTGTACTAAAAAGAGACGGTAAAAAAGAGCCGGTGATGTTCGATAAAATCACGGCAAGAGTAAAAAAAATGTGCTACGGTTTAAATAAAATTGTAGATCCGGTAAAAGTTGCAATGCGTGTAATTGAAGGTTTATATGATGGTGTTACAACATCAGAATTAGATAATTTAGCCGCAGAAACTGCCGCTACAATGACAACTGCACACCCAGATTATGCAAAATTAGCTGCAAGAATTGCTGTTTCTAATTTACATAAAAACACTAAAAAATCATTCTCTGAAACAATGGATGATTTGTATACTTATGTAAATCCTCGTACAAACAAAAAAGCGCCATTATTGGCAGATGAGGTATATAATATCATTAAAGAAAATGCAGAAAAATTAGATTCTACTATTATTTACAATAGAGATTTTAATTATGATTATTTTGGTTTTAAAACATTAGAACGTTCATATTTATTAAAATTGAACGGTCAAATAGCAGAACGTCCACAACACATGTTAATGCGTGTTTCTATTGGTATTCATAAAAATGATATTGATGAAGCAATTGCTACTTATGAGTTAATGAGTAAAAAATATTTTACACACGCTACACCAACTCTTTTTAACGCAGGTACACCAAAACCACAAATGTCTTCTTGTTTCTTATTACAAATGCAAGATGATAGTATCGAAGGTATTTACGATACATTAAAACAAACTGCAAAAATATCTCAATCTGCTGGTGGTATTGGTTTGTCTTTGCATAATATTAGAGCTACAGGTTCTTATATTGCTGGTACAAACGGTACATCAAACGGTATTGTGCCAATGTTAAAGGTTTTTAATGATACTGCTCGTTATGTAGATCAAGGTGGTGGTAAGCGTAAAGGATCTTTTGCAATGTATCTAGAGCCTTGGCATGCAGATATTTTCGACTTTTTAGATTTAAAGAAAAACCATGGTAAAGAAGAAATGCGTGCTAGAGATTTATTCTATGCAATGTGGATTTCTGATTTATTTATGAAACGTGTAGAGCAAGATGCAGATTGGACGTTAATGTGTCCTCATGAATGTCCGCATTTATACGATACTTATGATGAAGAATTCGAGCGTTTATACACAAGTTACGAGGCAGCTGGTAAAGGTAGAAAAACGATAAAGGCACGTGAGCTTTGGGAGAAGATATTAGAATCTCAAATCGAAACAGGTACGCCATATATGTTGTACAAAGATGCAGCAAACAGAAAATCGAATCAGAAAAATTTAGGTACAATTCGTTCTTCGAACTTATGTACAGAAATTATGGAGTACACAGCAGAAGATGAGGTTGCAGTTTGTAACTTAGCTTCTATTGCTTTGCCAATGTTTATTTCTGAAAGAGAAGGCGGAGAAAAATACTTTAATCATAAAAAATTATACGACGTAACTAAAAAAGTAACACGTAATTTAGATACAGTAATAGATGCTAATTTTTATCCTGTTATAGAGGCAGAAAATTCTAATTTTAGACACAGACCAGTTGGTTTAGGTATACAAGGTTTAGCAGATGCATTTATACAATTGCGTTTACCTTTTACAAGTGATGAAGCCAAAAAGCTAAATCAAGATATTTTTGAAACGATGTATTTTGCAGCTGTAACTTCTTCTATGGAAATTGCAAAAGCAAAAGAACCTTACTCTACTTTCGAAGGTTCTCCAATGTCTAAAGGAGAATTTCAGTTTAACATGTGGGGAATTAAAGATGATGAGTTAAGCGGAAACTGGGATTGGGCTAAGTTGCGTAAACAAGTAATGAAACACGGTGTAAGAAACTCTTTATTAGTTGCGCCAATGCCAACCGCATCTACTTCTCAAATATTAGGAAACAATGAAGCTTTTGAGCCTTATACATCTAACATTTATACAAGAAGAGTATTATCTGGTGAGTTTATTGTTGTAAACAAACATTTATTAGAAGACTTAGTAGAATTAGGTTTATGGGATAATGATATGAAAGAAAGTATAATGCGTGCAAACGGTTCTATACAACATATCGAAGAAATTCCTGCAGAATTAAGAGAGTTGTATAAAACTGTTTGGGAAATGAGTATGAAAGATATTATCGATATGGCACGCCATAGAGGATACTTTATCGATCAATCTCAATCGCTAAACTTATTCTTAAAAGATCCAGACTATGGTAAATTAACTTCTATGCATTTCTATGCTTGGAAATCTGGCTTAAAAACAGGAATGTACTACTTAAGAACAAAATCTGCGGTAAATGCAATTCAGTTTACAGTTTCTAAAGAAAAGAAAGCACAAGTTATAGAAGAAGAAAAACCAATGAGCGCTGCAGAATTTAAAGCAATGGTAGATGCTTCTAAAAACGGAGCACCAGACGACGATTGCTTAATGTGTGGTTCTTAATTTTGTCTACAACAATAGAATTTTGAACTTGTTTTAGAATCTTAATAATTTAATATTGATAAAAAGAGAAGTAGAAATGCTTCTCTTTTTTATTTTCTAATCTATGGAATTAAAATATTACATCATCTTAGGGATATTTTCAGCTTTAGTTATCATATTAAAAAATCAAAATGACGATGATTCTGTAAAAATTGAAAAGAAAAAAGTTGTTAGAGAAAAATCGAGGATAATGTTACAAAAATTTAAAAATTCTGAAGATATAAACCATCCTATTTCTTATGTCATTATAAAACTTTTAGAGAATTATCATGTTCACGAGAACCCTGGCAAAGTGCTTACAAATAAAGAAATAGCTGGCATAGAAGATAAATTGAATTTAAGACTTCCAAAATCCTATAAAATTTTTCTCAAATATTTTGGAGATGGAGGAGATTGGATTTTTACGCAAAATATAGATAGTATACAAAAAGGAGGTTTTTATAAAACATATGATTATCACAATCAACTCAAGAAATCTGTTTATTTAGAAGCCGAAAAAATTAAAACAACTACTTTACTCACGCTAATGGTTGAAGATTCTAATGGAGGTGCATGGTGTTGGTTAACTCATGAAGATAAAAAAGATAATGAATGGGCAATTGCTTATTTTATGGAAGGTAAACTCTATTATAGAGTTGAAAATTTTATAGAATGGCTCAATGTTGTTGCATCTAACAATGAGGTTATAAGATTTTATGATAAGGAGGAAAAGTTAGGTTTAGGGTAAAGATTTTGTATTTTCGAAGAAATTTTAAAATGAAAAAAGCTTTTTTATTATTGGCTATAGTTTTAATCTCTTTTTCTTGTAAAAAAGATAAAGAGGTAAATACGCAGAAACTTAGTAAAGAAACTTCAGAAACATTTATCAATTTTGATAAATATACTTTTAATACAGCAGATAATACTAGAGAAAAAATAACCTTATCTAAAAAAACTTCTTATATTTTAGATTTTTGGTATTTAGAATGTGAGCCGTGTGTAAAACAACATAAAGAAATTAAAGAATATCAAGATATACTTGCTAAAAATAATACAAAAGTTATAGGTGTTTCTATTGATAGAAGTCAGAAAAATTGGAGAAATTATTTAAAAAAACATCAATATAACTGGCAAAATTACAATCAGTTTCAAGAAGAAAATGATTTAAAATACGACTTAAATATTAAATTTTTTCCAAGATATTATTATGTCAATGATAAAGGATTTATTTTGCGAAAATTTAATTCTTTCAAGCAAGTAATCAATTATTTAAAAATAAAAAAATAGCCCTAAAATAATAGTAAAATGAACTGGGAACAACTCCTTTCTTTAAAACGCTTTGGCGATACTCAAAAAAGACCAAGAATTGCACAAGATGAAACACGATTAGGTTTTGATGTAGATTTTGACAGAATTATTTTTTCATCTGCATTTAGAAGTTTACAAGACAAAACACAAGTAATTCCGTTATCTGAAACAGACTTTGTACACACGCGTTTAACGCATAGTTTAGAGGTTTCTGTAGTAGGTAGAACACTTGGTAGAAGAGTTGGTAAAGCGTTGTTAGAACGTCATCCTAACTTGGTAGATTTGGGTTATACGTTTAACGATTTTGGAGCAATAACTGCCGCAGCGTCTGTTATGCACGATATCGGGAATCCGCCATTTGGTCATTCAGGAGAAAAAGCAATTGGCGAGTATTTTAAAACGGGTAAAGGTGTAAAATATAAAAATGAGCTAACTGATAAAGAATATCAAGATTTAATTGATTTTGAAGGAAATGCAAACGGATTTAAAATTTTAACCGAATCTAGAAAAGGAATTTCTGGTGGTTTAAGATTAAGTTATGCAACCTTGGGTGCGTTTTTAAAATATCCTAAAGAAAGTCTCCCTAAAAAGCCAACTAATCATATTGTAGATAAAAAATATGGCTTTTTTCAATCAGAAAAAGAAGCATTTTTAGATGTAGTAAAAGATTTAGGAATGCTCGAAAAAAAATCTGAAGGAATTTCTTTTTATAGACATCCTTTAGCTTATTTAGTTGAAGCTGCAGATGATATTTGCTACACAATTATAGATTTTGAAGACGGAATAAATCTTGGTTTAATAGACGAAGAATTTGCTTTAGAATACATGATTAAATTGGTAAAAGATACAATCGATATCAAAAAGTATCATTCTTTACAACATAAAACTGATAGAGTTAGTTATTTAAGAGCTTTAGCAATTGGTGTTTTAATTAATGAAGCAGTAACAATCTTTTTGGACAACGAAGAAGCAATTTTAAATGGAACTTTCGAAAAATCTTTACTAGACAAGTGTAAGTTTGAGGCTCAAATTAACGACATAATTAAGATAAGTGTTTCTAAAATATATAAAAGCACAGAAGTTGTAGAAAAAGAAGTTGCTGGTTATAGAATTATTGCAGATTTATTAGATGTTTTCGTAACAGCATTAAATAATAAGTTTGAAGGTTGTTCATCAAATTTTGACAACTTGGTTTTAAATTTATTACCAGAAGAATACAAAACAGAAACATCAAACTTATATGATAGAATAATGCAGATTTGTAGTTATGTTTCAAGAATATCAGATAGTTATGCCATACGAATGCATAAAAAATTAACCGGTAATATTATATAAAGTTATTAATAATCATTAAATTAGATGCCTTTGTTAAAACAAGTTTAAGTATGAATAAAAAATCAACTTTTTCTATTATTACAATAATTGGGTTACTAATTTTTGTTTTTTACACAAGTATCTCAGAAATAACTTTTGAAAAAAAAAAGAAGGAGTATGTTGAATACTTAGCAAATCATCCTTATACTAAAAGAACTCCTCTAACAAAAGAAGAGATTAAGGCAATGCCAAAAAAAGACCGACCAGATTTAGCGTTTGAGCAAGACTTTTTAAGAACTATGGATCCTAATACTAAAAAGTTACATCAAGATAGATTGGTAAAGGCTTTAAAATATGGTAAAAAGGTTAAACAAGAAGCTAGTTCTAAATCTGCAACAACTTTTAACTGGGAGTCTAGAGGTCCAAAAACAGTAGCAGGAAGAGTTAGAGCAATGATGTTTGACCCTAATGATACCGAAAGTAAGCGTGTGTTTGCAGGTGGTGTAAGCGGTGGAATTTGGAAAAACGAAGATATTACAGATGAAAATTCACCTTGGACTATGGTGAATTCTGATATGACGAATTTTGCTATTTCTGCAATGGTTTATGATCCTGTTCAGAATAATACATTTTATGTTGGTACCGGAGAAGGTTGGGGAAATGCAGATGCTGTAAATGGTGCAGGAATCTGGAAAACTTTAGACGGTGGTTTAACTTGGAGTAATTTATCATCAACTACTAATTTTGAATATGTTTATGATATAATTGTTAGAAATGAGAATGGAATAGGTGTTGTTTATGCAGCAATGAAAGATCAAGAAAATATTTTTTCTGAGGATACAGATTTATTTAGATCTGTAGATGGAGGAAATACATGGTCCAAAGTTTCTACAGAGCCAATTAGAGATTTAGAATTGGCATCAGATAATAAGATTTGGGCAGGTTCTGCATCAGGATCTATATTTTCATCATCAAACGGTGTAGTATTTACATCTAATTACAGCTCTTCTTTACCTTCTGCAGGAAGGGTTGAGTTAGCTACAGCAAAATCAAATTCTAATGTAATATATGCTCTAATTGCATCAAGAATAGAAAATTCAAATAGTCCCGATACTTTTGTAACAGGTTTAGGGGAAATTGTAAAAAGTATAGATGCAGGAGTAACTTTTACAAACTTAGATGAACCATCAGATAGTAGAGATTCTTCGGTACCAAATGATGATTTTACAAGAGGACAAGCTTGGTATGACTTAATTATTGAAGTAAACCCAACAAATCAAAATGAAGTTTATGTTGGTGGAATTAATACATTCAAAAGTACAAATGGTGGAGTCTTATGGTCTAAAACCTCTAGTTGGGACAGTCGTTTTGACAATTCTGTAAGCTATGTGCATGCAGATATTCATAATATTGTTTTTAGACCAAGTAATAATCAATTACTAATAGCTACAGATGGAGGCGTTTTTTATTCTCCTGATAACTCTAAGAATGTTAATCAAAATTCAATATTTCCAAGAAATCTTAATTTAAATATAACTCAATTTTATTCTGCAGCTATAGATCCTGTTAATTTAAATGGTTTTATGGGAGGAGCGCAAGATAATGGTACAGTTTATTTATATGAACCCGGTATTAGTAATACTTTAGAGGTGTTAGGAGGAGATGGAGGTTTTAGTTTTATAGATCAAACGGCAACAAATGCAACAGAAAGTATTTATTATATAGCTTCTACACAATTTAATGTAAGTTATCTGTATGATTCTTCATTTCCTGCCACAGACTATATAACTTTAGTTAATAATAGAGATTCTGGTAATTTTATAAATGCATCAGACTATGATGATGAAAATAATATCTTTTATTCTTTTAATGATAAGAATGAAATTACAAGAGTTATTTTAAAAGATGATTTTGAAAACCAAGGTTTTAGAGATAATTTTAATGGTGTTCAAGATATAATTTCAACACCTCTTTTTGGGAATTCTGATGTAACACATATTAGGGTTTCTCCATACAATGTAGCTGCTAGAAAAGTATTTTTTGGTACAGTTACTGGTAGGCTTTTAATTTTTGATAGTACAGACGAAAGTTTTCAGATAATTAATGAACCATCTAATGTGTTTGGAGCAATTTCTTGTATTGAACTTGGTGCTTCGGATGATGAAATTTTACTAACATATTCTAATTACGGAGTAAAAAGTGTTTGGTACACTACTGATGGTGGAGATAACTGGACAGATGTTGAAGGTAATCTGCCAGATATTCCTGTAAGATGGTCTTTATTTAATCCTTTAGATAGAAAAGAGGTTTTATTAGCTACTGAAGCAGGAATATGGAAAACAAGCGATGTAACCGCAGAAACAGTTGTTTGGGAACCTGCATCTTCTGGAATGGGAAATGTTAGAGTAGATATGCTACAGTATAGAGCATCAGATAACTTAATCTTAGCAGCTACTCATGGTAGAGGAATGTTTACTTCAAATTTTGTAGACAGTACTGCTTTTGTTACGAGTGTGGTATCTGGTGAAAAATTATTTACGGTTTACCCTACAGTTTCAAAAGGAGATATTACAGTATTTGCTAAAAACACTTTAGGTAAAGTGAAAATGAATATTTTTGATACTGCCGGAAGACAAGTTTATAGTTCTAGTTTAGATTTTAGTGTCAATGAAAAACAACCAATTTCATTAAATATTAATTCAGGAATTTATATTGTAAATTTAGTAGATAAGAACAATAACAAATCTTCGAGAAAAATTATAATAGAATAATTTTATAAAGTTTATAATTCAAAAAACGGCACTAATTTTAGTGCCGTTTTTTATGCTTTATTAAATCTAGAAATTAAACTATCAATATCTAAATTAAGTGTTTGTTGTAGTTTTGTTACACTACCATGTTCAATAAAATCATCTGGTATACCAAGTATTTCTACTTTATTTTGATACCCATTTTCTGCCATAAATTCTAAAATAGCAGTTCCAAAACCTCCTTTTACTGTTCCATCTTCGATAGTATAAATATTCCGATGCGTTTTAGCTATTTTATGCAAACTATTTTCATCTAATGGTTTAACAAATCGCATATCAAAATGAGAAAAATCAGAAGGAGAATCTACCGATTTTAAAGCTTCAGAAATATTTTTAGCAATTGTGCCAACAGACAAAATAGCCGTTTTATTTCCCTTTTGTAAACAAATACTTTTAGCAATTGTAATTTTTTCGAAAGGTTGTTTCCAGTCAATAATATTACCAGTTCCTCTAGGGTAACGAATTGCAATTGGTTTTTGTAATCCTAACTGAGCGGTATATAAAATATTTCTTAATTCAATTTCGTTTCTTGGTGCAAAAATAATTAGATTCGGAATTAAACGTAGATAAGCTAAATCGAAAACACCGTGATGCGTTGCGCCATCTTCACCAACTAAACCAGCTCTATCTAAGCAAAAAATAACCGGTAAATTTTGCAAAGCTACGTCATGTATTACTTGGTCGTAAGCACGTTGCAAAAATGTAGAATAGATATTACAATATGGTATTAAATTTTGAGTTGCCATACCTGCAGCCAATGTAACTGCGTGTTGTTCTGCAATACCAACATCAAAAGTTCTGTTAGGGTGTTTTTCTAACATTAACTTTAAAGAGCTACCCGTTAACATGGCAGGTGTAATACCAACAATTCGTGAATTTTTATCTGCTAGCTCTACAACCGTTTGTCCAAATACATCTTGATATTTGGTATATAAGCTTTTTTCCTTTTTAATTCTTTCTCCAGAAATTTTATCAAATTTTCCAGGCGCATGGTACGTTACCTGGTCTTCTTCGGCTTTTTTTAAACCTTTTCCTTTTGTGGTAATAACATGTAAAAATTTTGGACCTTTAACAGATTTCAAGCGCTCTAATTCCTTTAAAATCTTAGGTAAATCGTGACCATCAATCGGTCCAGAATAATTGAAGTTTAAAGCTTTAATGATATTATTTTGAGCCGCTAATTTTTTATCACTTTTTACTTTTGTTAAGTATTCTTTTAAAGCCCCAACAGCAGGATCAATACCAATTGCATTATCGTTTAATATGATTAATAAGTTAGCATTAGAAACACCAGCGTGGTTTAAAGCTTCAAAAGCCATTCCGCTAGCAATAGAAGCATCGCCAATTACGGCAATATGATGTCTTTCTGTTTCATTTTTTAAGTTGGATGCTATTGCCATTCCCAAAGCAGCAGAAATGGACGTAGAAGAATGCCCAACACCAAAAGTATCAAATTCACTCTCTTTTATAGTAGGAAAACCAGCAATTCCACCAAATTGTCTATTCGTGTGAAATACTTCTTTTCTTCCGGTTAAAATCTTATGACCATATGCTTGATGCCCAACATCCCAAACTAATAAATCGTTTGGAGTTTCAAATAAATAATGCAAAGCAATAGTTAATTCTACAACGCCTAAACTAGCACCAAGATGTCCTTCTTTTGTAGCAACAATATCAATAATAAACGCTCTTAATTCTTTTGCAAGTTGCGGTAACTGATTTGGATTTAATTTGCGTAAATCTTTTGGGTTTGATATGTTGTCTAACAAATTTGTCATGAGAATGCAAAAATACAATTTAACTTTTTGTAATATTGATTTTTATATTTCAAAAAATGATACAACCTTTCGACGATGTTTATTTTATGAAGAAAGCCTTACAAGAAGCAGAATTTGCTTTTGATAAAGGTGAAGTTCCTGTTGGTGCAATTGTTGTTTTTAAAAATCAAATAATTGCAAGAGCGCATAATTTAACAGAAACGTTAAACGATGTAACAGCACACGCAGAAATGCAAGCATTTACAGCTGCCTCAGATTTTATAGGTGGAAAATACTTAAAAGATTGTGTATTATATGTTACGCTAGAACCTTGCCAAATGTGTGCAGGAGCTAGTTATTGGGCTCAATTAGGAAAGATTGTTTACGGTGCATCAGAACCCGAAAGAGGTTTTAGAAATTTAGGAACAAAATTGCATCCAAAGACAGAAATTGTAGCAGGAATTTTAGAGAATGATTGTGCACAGATTTTAAAACGATTTTTTATTCAGAAACGTAATTTGAATTAATTTTATGATGCAGAAATATGATGTAGTTGTAATTGGTGGTGGTCCGGCAGGAGGGCAAGTTGCAAGAAATTTAGCCAAAAAAGGACATAAAATTTTATTAGTAGAACGTTTTCCTTCTTTTTTAGATAATAATTTTTCTAGCGCTGGTATGACATTAGCGCCTTTAAAAGAATTTGATTTACCAAACAAAGTTATTGGGGCTTATTGGAAAAATATTACCATTCAGTGTACAAAAAACAGTTATTTCTGGAAAGGAAATACAAACAAAGGTGTTGTTTTAGATTACGGAAAATTAAAACAATTTTTAGCTGATGATGCAAAGAGTTTTGGCGGAGAAGTTTTAACAGGCTATAAATACATCAGTAAAAAAGTAAATGAAAAATCTGTAATTGTTTCTTTACAAAAAGCGAAGTCTACAGAAATTATAGAGATAGAAAGTAAATTAGTTGTAGATGCTACAGGGCCACTTAGAAAGGTAATGTACGATGATAAAGAAGTGCAACCAACAATGAATTTAGGTAGTGGTACAGAATATTTAATAGAAGTTGCGCCAGAAATTTATGAGAAATACAAAGATCAATTGGTCTTTTTTTTAGGACATAAATGGGCAATTAAAGGATATTCTTGGATTTTTCCGATGGAGCAAAATATCTTAAAAGTTGGTGCAGGAAAAACACATTTAAAATCTCTTAATCAAGAAAATACAGACAAAACTACTAAGAAAATTACCGAACATATTATTAAAGAATATTTAAAGTGTGATACTTATAAATTATTAGATGTTCATGGTGGCATATTAAGATACTCTGAAGGTTTAAAAGATAAATTCTACAATAATAAAGTAGTTGCGGTGGGCGATTCTGTTTCTGCAATAAACCCAAGAGGTGGTGAAGGAATTAGATATGCAATGCAAAGTGCAGATTTAGCATGTGTTTATATTGATGAATATTTGGTAAAAGGCACAACAAACTTTGATAATTATCGAAAAAAATGGCGTAGAAGAAAACTCTTTAAATGGCGTTTAAGTGAAGTTTCTAGTCAAAGAATGTACAGTAAGTATACAGATATTCAGATAGAAAATAGGGTACAATTTTTTCATGAAAACTTTAGTACAGACGTTTTAATAGACAGTTTATTTAACTTTAAATACAACCAAGTTGTTTTACGATTTTTTCAATTAATTCGATTAAAAATAGAATTCGCTTTTAAAAAAGATCGTTTTTAATATATTTTTGTTAAATATTTTATAAAAAAATCTTAAAAATTTGCGAGATAGTTTGTTTTAGAGAACTTTACAAGAACTAATTAAATTCTCTTACAGATGAAAAACATTCTATTCTTATTCTTGTCATTATTTGCTACAATAGCAATAACTGCACAAGAAACCCCTGAACCAAATTATAGAGCAGCAGCAAAATATTCGCCAAAAAACTTAGCGAAAATGGTGCATTCTACAACTGTTAGTCCGCATTGGTTAAAAAAAGGGAACCGTTTTTGGTATTCTTACAAAACATCAGAAGGCTCTAATTATTACTTAGTAGATGCAGATAAAAAGTCGAAGCAACTACTTTTCGATAATGTTAAAATGGCAAAATGGTTAACAGAAATTACTAAAGACCCATACGATGCAAAACACTTACCTCGTTTTAGTTTTAAATTTAACGAAGCAGAAAATGCAATTCGTTTTAGAGTAAAATCTACAGAAGAAGTTGCCGTTGTCGAAGATAAAAAAGAAGAAAAGAAAGATTCTACATCGAGTAAAAAGGCCAAAAATAAAAAGCCTAAAATGGAGAAGAAAACTTATTATTTAGAATATAAGTTAGGCGGAAACGGTTTGACAATAATCAATACTAAAAAGGAAGAAAAAAAGCCTTGGTTAAGATGGGCAAATGTAGCACCAGATAGTTCTATCGTTTTATATTCTAAAAATTACAATTTGTACTGGATGGATAAAGTTAACTTTAAAAAGTTTATTAAAGATGAAAAAGATAGTACGGTTGTAGAAAATCAATGGACTAAAGACGGAGAAGAAAACTACGGATACGGCGGCGGTTCTAGAGAAGATAATGTAGATAAAGAAAAAAACAAAGACAAGCGTAAAGGTGTTTGGGGAACTTGGTCTCACGATTCTAAAAAGTTTGTATTTCAAAAATCTGACTCTAGACATATTAAAGATTTATGGGTAATTAATTCTACAGGTAAAAAAAGACCAACTTTAGAAACCTATAAATACCACATGCCAGGAGAACAAGAATATTATAAATCTGAATTATTAATTTTTGATATTCCTTCAAAATCTCACATAAAAGTTCCTTTAGACACAGTACGTCAACAAAGTATTTCTGTGTTTAGAGCACCTAGAAAACAATCTAGTAGAGATGATGATTTTAGACCTTCTTTGCTTTTATCAAAAAAAGGGAAAATATATTTTAGTGTAATTTCTAGAGATCGCAAAAAGTATGATATTAATGTTGCAGATCTTAATACAGGTGAATATAAAACGTTAATAGAAGAACGTTTTAATACATACATCGAGTCTCGTCCGTTAATTTTGTTAAACAATGAAAAAGAAATGTTACATTGGGCAGAACGTGATGGTTGGGCACATTTTTACTTATATGATTCTGACGGAAACTTAAAAAACCAAGTTACAGAAGGAGATTACCATGTAGATGGTTTTGCAGGTTTAGATGAAAAAACAAGAACACTTTATTTTACTGCAAATGGTGTTAATAAAAAACAAGATCCTTATTATTTGCATACTTATAAAATTAATTTAAACGGGTCTGGAATGAAAACATTAGATGCTGGTGACTTTACAGCAACTACTTCTATGGCAGATTCTAATAAGTATTTTGTGAGTAATTATTCGAGGGTAAATACAGTACCAAAATCTGAACTTAGAGACGCAAACGGGCGTAAAGTTATGGATTTAGAAACGGCAGATTTATCACAATTATTTGCATCTGGTTACAAATTTCCAGAACCGTTTAAAGTAAAAGCAGATGACGGAATTACAGATATTTACGGAGTAATGTACAAGCCTTTTGATATGGATTCTACAAAAGTATATCCGTTATTAGAATATGTGTATCCTGGTCCGCAAACAGAAGCTGTAAACAAATCTTTTTCTTACAGAATGGATCGTTTAGATAGAATGGCGCAAGTTGGTTTTGTGGTAATTACTTTAGGAAACAGAGGTGGTCATCCAGATAGATCTAAATGGTATCACAATTATGGTTACGGAAATTTACGTGATTATGGTTTGGCTGATAAAAAATATGTTGCACAGCAACTGGCTAACAAACACAAGTTTATCGATATCGAAAAAGTAGGAATTTACGGTCATTCTGGTGGTGGTTTTATGTCTACAGCAGCAATGTTAGTATATCCAGATTTCTTTAAAGCGGCAGTTTCATCTGCCGGAAATCACGATAATAATGTGTATAATTCTTGGTGGAGTGAAACGCATCATGGTGTAAAAGAAGAAATAGATGCAAAAGGAAAAATTTCTCATAAATACAAAATTGATGATAATCAATCTTTAGCAAAAAATCTAAAAGGACATTTAATGTTGATTCATGGTGATATGGATAATAACGTAAATCCGGCAGGAACGATAAGAATGGCAAACGAATTAATTAAGGCAAACAAACGTTTTAAATTTATGATTATGCCAGGACAAAGACATGGTTTTGGTAGTATGACAGAGTACTCTTTCTGGCTAAGAGCAGATCATTTTAGTAAGTATTTGTTAGGCAAAGAAGCTACTGATACAGATATTTTATTTATGAATTTAAATAAACCAATGAATAGGTAATCTATCTATTAAATAGATTTGTAATAATAACAAAAAACTCCGAATCTTCATTCGGAGTTTTTTTATGTTTAATTTTTAATTAATCTTCTACATATTCTAAAATATCTGCAGGTTGGCAATCTAAAGCTTTACAAATTGCCTCTAATGTAGAAAAACGAATTGCCTTTGCTTTACCCGATTTTAAAACAGATAAGTTTGCAGTTGTAATGCCAATAATTTCTGCCAATTCTTTGCTTCGCATTTTACGTTTGGCAAGCATTACATCTAAGTTTACGATAATTGCCATATTATATTGTTAAATCGTTTTCTTGTTGAATTTGATTTGCTTTAGAAAGTAAACCACTAAAGACAAATAAGCCCAAGGCAATAATAATTAATGTAAGGTCAAATTCATATTGAGGTGATATGCTTAAAAAAACATCACTTTGTACAGTGTTTTTAAAACTTGCATGATCATAATATAAACTAAATAAGAAACTAAAAACCAAATTAAGGATTTGCCAAATAATAATTAAACTTGCAATTTTGTTTATAATTTTCACCAATCCTAAGCTAAATTTGAGTGATGTTTTCAATAGTTGAAAAAGCGTTTTTAAATAGTAAAGTATTAGAATTATTATTATAAATGATAAATAGAATTTTAGGTTAAAAAGAGTAGATAGTTGCCAGTTTTTTGTGTCAATTTTTAAATTTGTTTTTCCTGAAATCGTGGAAACTTTTGTTGATACATTTTCATTATAACCTCCGTCAAATTGTATTTTTTTGCCAAAAAATTCTACATCTTTAGAGTTTTCAAAAATACTGTCTAATTTTTCTTTTGTAAACTTACTTTTTCCAAGAAAATCAGGATTTACAAAATTTAACCTATCATCAGAATATCTGCTAAAAACCTGATTATCTATAGTGTTACCTAAACTGTCTTTTGTGTAATCTGTAAACCTTTCACCTTGATTAAAAGATAAACTAAAATTTACAGGAATTTGCTTATTTGAAATATTGATAGTGGAATTTTTTGAAGTTTGTAAAATTCCGTTTCCTGTATAAAGAGTAAATGCTAAGGCTACAAAGGAGATTACAATCATCATCCAAAAACTCATTGTAAAAAGAAGATGTAAAAATGTAGTAATTCTTTTTTTCTGAAAAACACTGTAGATTAAGAACCCTAAAATACAAAATATTATTATTAATACAGTTGTTTGAAATATAGTTAACATAATTATATTGTTAAATCGTTTTCTTCTTTAATCATTACTCCTTTTTTAAAAACATCAGACAAAAAGTACATCAAATAGCCCAATATTACAAAAACAACCAATTCAGTTGACATTAAGTCAATAACTGGAATACCACCCATTATACAAAACAAAAGAGCAATATCGATTATAAAGGTTCCGAAGGCGAATATGAAAAATGATTTCCCTGCTTTTAAAAATGAGTTACTTATTTCATTTTTAAAAATGGTATTATTTTCAAATAATTTAATCGACTCTTTAAGTTGATATAATCCTAATAATATAAAACAGAAAATAAACATGTATGCTATTGCGAA
Organism: Polaribacter sp. BM10; assembly: GCF_002005425.1. GTDB lineage: Bacteria > Bacteroidota > Bacteroidia > Flavobacteriales > Flavobacteriaceae > Polaribacter > Polaribacter marinaquae. The sequence goes on from NZ_CP019704.1 coordinate 2,623,306, forward strand.
AATTAAGTAAGTAATTATAGAGACTTCTGCATTGGTATTTGTTAAAGTTATTTTCGAAAAAAAAGGTGCTTCTGGTAAGCTCCATTTTTTTACCAACTGAAGTGTCCATTTAAAGTATTCTACAAGTCTTAAAACGGCAAAAATTATTCCAATATAATAAATTGTTTCAAAGGCTTTGAATCCTTTTTTTGATTTTTCAGATACTGTATTGTTTTCCATAATAATTATATTTTTATATAGCAAATATATAAAAATTATCGAAAAACAATAATAAAGTACTAAAAAAGAGTAATTTTATTATTTTAGGATAAAAAAAAATCAGAAGTTTAAACGTCTGATTTTTCTAAAATTTTTTAAATGAATTGGTTCTTAATCTCTAGACATAAATATTTGTAAAACGTACCAAAATAATAACATTAAAGAAGCAAATAAACCTAAAGAAGCTGGTATATAATCTTCTGTACCAAATTTGTGTATTAAGTTAGATGTTTGGTATAAGATAGAGCCGCCAGCTAAAACACACATTCCAACAGAAAACCATAAACCTAAATTAAAACCGAATAACGAACCTGCAACAATTAAACCTAAAGCTATAAAAAAGCCAATTGTTAAACCTGTTCTTAGAAAAGAAAAGTCTTTTTTAGTTAGAAAAACAACTGCAGAAATACCTGCAAATAAAGCTAAAGTAACTAAAGCAGCTTGTTGTATTAAATCTTCACTTTCTGTGTAGTAAATGGCAATTGCCAATAATGGCACAAAAATAATTGCCTGTGCAAATACATACAAAGCATAAGCCATGTATTGTATGTTTTTATCTGCAGTTTTTAAAACTGTGCTTTCTGCATAATTTGTAATCAGCATAAAACCACCCAACATTATTAACCAGCGCCAACCTTGTGTCATAGACATCATAAAGGTTACAATAGCATCGCTTTGTAATAGTAAATATTCAAATAAAACAAATAAAAGTACGCCACCAGCAACGTGTGCATATGTTTTTTTGTAGAATTCTACTCGATCTAAATCGGTAGCATTAATTAACATCGTTTTGTTTTCAAACGTATTTTCCATAGTAATATAATTTTTTAAAAAATAAAGATATTCTTTTTTAAGCTGAAGTAAAAAAGAGAGAGAAGAAATTTATACTTTCTTTATAACATTGGTTACAATTCCCCAGATAACGAAGTCGTTATCTTCTGTAATGTTTATAATTGGGTAATTAGGGTTTTCTGGTTGTAACCAAACTTCGTTTTTTTCTACACGTAAACGTTTTACGGTAAATTCGCCATCTAAAAAGCAAACCGCAATTTTGTTATTGGCAGGTTCTAAACTTCTATCGATTACTAATAAATCGTTATCATCTAAACCAGCATCAATCATAGATTGCCCTTTTACTTTAGCAAAAAAAGTAGCGTCTTTGTTTTGTATTAGTTCATCATCTAAAGAAATTCTAGTTTCTCTAAAGTCGTCTGCAGGCGAAGGAAAACCGGCAGAAATGCCAACATCAACCAAAACAGCTCCGTCTCCAGAAGAAGCCTTTGGCGTAAAAAAAGTAAGATTTTTAGATGTTGTCATAATACTTTGCAAATTAAAACATTTCTTTAAATTTTAAAGAGTTTATTTTACAATTAAAACTTCGTTAATATTTGTGGTAAATTTTTTAGACAATCGGTTTTGTTTCATTTTCCAGGTTCTGTTTAAATCTTGATTGCCAAGTTTAATTTTATCGCCTTTAAATTTCTTATTTAAATTGTCTATTGCAGACATTAGTGGTTTGTGTTTCGGGTTTTCATGACTAAATAAATTTAGCTGAAAATTATCGTTAGGGACCAAGCCAGAAATAATTACGCCAGCTTTTTTATAGTTAACATCCTTCTTAAAAATAGTTTTTACCGCGGCAATTGCTGCAGATGAAATTGTTAACGTAGAATCTGTTGGATAAGATAAAAAAACCGTTTTATTTTCTTTTAAATACACTTGATTTTTATCGAAACGATTGCTTCTAAGAAATACTGTTATTACATGACAATTCGATTTTTGTTCACGTAATTTTTTAGCACAACTCGATGCAAAAGTAGAAATACGTTCGGTAATATTTTCTAGATCTGCATATGTGTTTTCGAAACTTCTTGTGGTAGCAATCATCTTTTTAGAAGTAACAGCATCTTCTAAAGGTATTTTAGAAATGCCTTGTAAATCTTTTTGCAAACGCCATTCTACAATAGAAAAATTTTTTAAAACCCAATCGCTTGGTAGTTGTGTAAAATCGTAAGCAGTTTCACAACCTTTTGCTTGCAAACGCTTTTTTAAGCGACTTCCAATTCCCCAAACATTGCCAATTTTAGTCCATTTTAACGCTTTAATTCTGTTTTCTTCAGAATCGATAATACAAATGCCTTTAGATTGTTTTAAGTTAGAACGCGCAATTTTATTGGCAACTTTGCTAAGGGCTTTTGTTGGCGCAATACCTACACAAGTAGGTATTCCTGTCCATTTTAAAATTTTACTTCGCATTTTGGTTGCGTAGTTAGACAAATCGTAATTGTCAAAACCCTTTAATTCTAAAAAAGACTCATCAATAGAATACACTTCTATATCCGGAGAAAAACCCGCCAAAATATTCATAACACGCGTACTCATGTCTCCGTATAACGGATAATTAGAAGACAAAACAGTAATATTATTACTTTTACAAAATTGTTCCCATTTAAAAATTGGTGCACCAAAAGGTAGTTGCAATTTCTTGGCTTCATCGCTCATAGAAATAACACAACCATCATTATTGCTTAAAATAGCAACTGGTTTTCCTTGTAAATTTGGGTTAAAAACGCGTTCACAAGAAGCATAAAAATTATTACAATCTATTAGCGCAAACATGTTACAAAATTATAAAAAAAATAGGCTGAAATTAAGATTGTTAATATCTTAATCTGTTAAAAAACGATTGTATCTTTTTTAAGAAATGGATGCCAATTTTGTGTAAGCATTCTTTAATTTCTTGATGACAATTACCATTTCTTCTTTTTCTAAATGGCCAAAACCAAACCGAATTGCACACGTATTTTTATCTTGATATAAGATGGTTTTAGGCAGAAATAAATCGTTTTTTTGTGTTTCTTCTGCTAATTTTATTAAAGAAATATGTTTTTTAAACTGCAACCAAATAGCCAAACCACCAGCAGGAATTTGCCATGTTGCAATTTTAGAAAAGTTTTGGGTAAGTAGGTTAGACAAAGAATCTCGCCTTTGCTTATAGATTACAATGTTTTTTTTCATTAGACGATGAATTTCGCCTTCGTGAATTAATTCTGATAGCATTTGCTGCTGAATTAAATCGCCTTGTTCGTCTAATAATTGCAAGTAGTTTTTGGCTTCTGAAATAACATTTTTTGGCGCAACTATAAATCCGGTTTGAAAACTCGGAAATAAAGATTGACCTAGTTTACCCAAATAAATGACCAATCCGTTTGTATCTGCACTTGCAATTGGTAACATTGCAGCGCCATCGTACTGAAAATCGTACTCGTAATCATCTTCTATAATAGCAAAACCAAACTCTTTTGCCAAAGCAAGTAATGCCAACCGACGTTCTGCACTTAAAGTTACTGTTGTTGGGTAATCTCTATGCGCACAAACATATACACATCGTATGCTATTTTTTATAAAATGTTTTCTAATATAATCTACATCCAATCCGTTTTTATCAACAGGAATCGTTTTAATAGCAGCACCAGCTTGATGAAATATCATGTTTGCAGCATAATTACTAAGATTTCCTACTAAAACAACATCGTTTTGTTTTATTAGCAGTTGAGAAACAATGTACAAACTCATTTCTGTACTTCTAGTACTTACTAAGTTTTCTGGTTTGATAAAAAAATCTCTAGTTGCATTTAAATAATTACACAATTCGGTTTGAAACAAAGAGTATGAAATTTCGTTCGATCTGTTCCATTTTTTAATCAACGTTTTACGTTTCATGGCTGCGCTATACCATCTAGAAAATTGATGTACAGGATGCAAGCGTAAATCTGGTTTACCATCGTTAATAGTATACTTTGCTTTTGTAGTTTGGGTAGTAGAAGCTAAATGAAAAGAATTTTGAAAAGGAAAACCAGCATTTGCAGCATAATTAGATGTTTCATTTCCGTTTTGTACAGGTGCTTTTATTTTTCTTTTTTGTACTACGGATGCAGATATAAAAGTACCTTTATTAGGAATAATTTCTACCCAACCTTGTGATGCCAATTCATCATAAATAGCCACTGCGGTATTTCTATGGATTTTTAAAAGTTTACTTAAAACTCTAGTACCAGGTAAAGCTGTGCCTTTGTTTAAATGCTTTCTTTGAATTGCATTTATAATTTGTTGCGCAACTTGTATATAAACAGGTTGTGCTACAGACTTATCAAAATTAATTATTTCTTTAAAAAGTGTATTAACCGGACTACCTTTCATTTTAAAACTGGACTAGTTTAATCGTCGTGAAAGTTACGAGTTTTGCATCATAATAAAATCATTATTCATGAAAATTAAATTTACCTTATTATTTGCTTTAGTTTTAAGTGCAATATCTGTAAAAGCACAAGAAAATACGGCACAAAGAGATACTTTAAAAGAAGTTGTAATTACAACAAATAGAATCGATTTACCTTTTAAAGAAAATTCTAGAACTATAAATATCATAACATCAGAAATTATAAAAAATAGTGCAGCTACAAACGTTGCAGATTTATTACAACAAGTAGCTGGTGTAGATATTAGAAGAAGAGGAACTGCAGGAAGTCAAGCAGATTTATACATTAGAGGTGGTGGTTTTGATCAAACTTTACTTTTAATTGACGGAATTAAAATGGACGATGCGCAAACAGGTCACCATACGTTAAATGCTGCTTTGCCTATCGAAGTTATCGAAAGAATAGAGATTATTAAAGGACCAGCTGCAAGGGTTTTTGGTCAAAATGCGTTTACCGGCGCTATAAATATTGTAACTAAAAAAAGCTTAAAAAACACGGCTTCTTTAAATGTCGAAGCTGGTTCTTTTGGGCAATTAAACGGTTCTTTAACCGTTGGTAAAGAGTTTGAAAATGCATCGATTATTGCACATGTTGGTGCTTTAACATCAGATGGTTATAGAGAAAATTCTGATTATAATAATTTTAATTATTTCTTAAAAGGAATTTTTAATAAGAACAATCAACCAATCGAAGTTTTAGCTACTTTTTTCGACAAAAAATTTGGTGCACAAAATTTTTATACACCAGAAGCTTTTGGATTAAATGAATATGAGGAAACTCAGAATAGTTTATTAGGAGTTTCTACAACTTTTAAAACAGAAAATCTTAAAATTACACCAAGAATTTATTGGAGAAGAGGTCAGGATATTTTTCTATTAAAAAGAGATGATCCAGATTTTTATAGAAACCTTCATATTACAAATAAAGTTGGTGTAGAGACAAATGCATCTTATACGTCTAATTTAGGGGTTACAGGTTTTGGTGTAGATGTTTCTAGAGTTTTTATAAGTAGTAATAACTTGGGTAAAAGAAACAGAACAATGGCAAATGTGTTTTTAGAACATCGTTTTAAATTTGGTGCTGTAGATATTACTCCGGGTGTAGCGGCAACTTATTTTTCAGACTTTAAATTTCATGCATTTCCTGGTTTAGATATTGGGTTAAAATTGTCTGATAAGTTTAAATATTATTGGAATATTGGTTATACATATAGAATACCAACGTATACAGATTTATATTACAATGACTCTAGTACAACCGGAAACCCTAACTTAAAACCAGAAGAAGCAATTGCGCAAGAGTTTGGTTTAAAATATACTGACAATAACTTTTTTGCAACATTATCTTTATTTACCAGAGCTTCTGATAATATTATCGATTTTATTAGACAGAATGATGCTCAAAATAAATTTACGGCAACAAACATAGCTAAAGTAAATACGCAAGGTTTAGAGTTTAACGCTAATTATACATTCAAAATTAAAGATTTTGATCAGAATTTATCATTTGGATACACATTTATAGAAGATGATATAAATGATCAAAACAGAAGTTTATCTCGTTATAGATTAAACACTTTAAAGCATCAATTTATAACACGTTTTTCTACAAGGTTATTTAAAAATGTAAGTCAGAATATTATTTACAAACATGCAGATAGAACCGTAGGGCCAAGTTATAATGTTTGGGATGCTTCTGTAATTGTTGCAGTAAATAAATTTAACTTTACAATTACAGCAAATAATATTTTTGATGCAGAATATATAGAATCTGGTTTTTTACCAATGCCACCAAGCAACATTTTATTTGGTTTGCGTTACAATTTTTAAAAATTGTAGAACTTTATAATTAATGAAATTAAAAAACCTGTTGAAAAACAGGTTTTTTTTATAAATTGAAGTTAACGGTAAATAACAGCTGCTAATTAATAAAGTTTTATACATATTAAATTTAGTCATTCATTGGAATTCAATAGAAATTACCAATACCATCATTTTTTGAAACGATCGGTTTTTTCCTTTAAATAAAGCGATTAATTTACAATTTCTTAACTTTGCCGCTTAATTTTTAATAGCATGAGTTTAAACTTATCTCAAATAGATACGGTAAAAACAATAACCAAAGAAGACTTTATAAAAAATTACTTTAAGCCACAAAAACCTGTAGTAATAGAGAATTTTGTAAATGATTGGCCTGCATATTCTAAATGGAATTTAGAGTATATGAAGCAAGTTGCCGGAGACAAAGTAGTGCCTTTATATGATGATAGACCTGTAGATTTTAAAGACGGCTTTAACGAGCCGCATGCTAAAATGAAAATGTCTGAATATGTAGATTTGCTAAAAAGAGAACCAACTAAATTCAGAATTTTTCTTTGGAATATTTTGAAGGAAGTACCTGTATTACAAAAAGATTTTAAGTTTCCAGATTTTGGTTTACGTTTGATGAAAGGTTTACCAATGTTATTTTTTGGTGGTACAAATTCGCATACATTTATGCATTATGATATCGATTTGGCTAATATTTTTCATTTTCATTTTGAAGGAAAAAAGGAAGTAATTTTATTCGATCAAAAGCAAAATGATTTTTTGTATAAAATTCCGCATTCTTTAATTGTGAGAGAAGATATCGATTTTTCGAATCCAGATTTCGATAAATGGCCAGCTTTAAAGAAAGCGAAAGGTTATATTACACATTTAGAGCATGGGCAAGTACTATATATGCCAGAAGGATATTGGCATTATATGAAATATATAACGCCAGGTTTTTCTATGAGTTTAAGAGCAATTGCAAGAAAGCCCAAAAACCTGTCTAAGGCAATTTACAATGTGTTTGTAATGCGAACAATAGACAATGTAATGAGGCGAATTAAAGGGCAAAAATGGATAGATTGGAAGAATGAAAAAGCAATTACAAGAACTAATAAGTTAAATGGCTTTTAAATAAGGTGATTTTACCTGTTGTTATATGTTTAGGTTTTTACTAAATTGCGAAAACTAACTAAACTTTTTATTTATGAAGGCATGTCCAAAATGTAAATCTGAATCTAGACATAGAATGAAGAGAAAAGGCATTTCTAGACTTTTTCCGGGTACAAAGGGCTATGCGTGCGATAAGTGTAATACAAGTTATACTTGGTTTCCTTTGATAAATAGATCTTTCAGATTATAAAAAAAGCTTCACAATTATAACAATTGTGAAGCTTTTTTATAAGTTAACTTTTTAAAGTTGCTATTTAAAGAGTCTAAATATATCATTTCCGTTTGCAAAAAGTAATAATGCAATTAGTAGAATAAAACCAACTACTTGTGCATATTCTAAGAATTTATCTCCTGGTTTTCTACCTGTAATCATTTCCCAAAGTGTAAAAACTACATGGCCACCATCTAAGGCAGGTATTGGTAAAAGGTTCATAAAACCTAACATAATAGATAAGAAAGCAGTTATTTCCCAGAAAGATTGTGCACTCCAAGTGTCCGGAAAAATACTTCCTATAGAAATAAAACCACCTAAACCTTTATAAGCTCCAGTACTTGGGTTGAAAATCTTTTTTAATTGTTTTATATAATCTGTTAGAGTTTTCCAAGATTTGTTTAATCCAGCAGGTATTGCTTCAGAAAAAGAATATTCTATTTCTTCTAAATCGTAATAACCTAAACGTTCTAAATCTTTAAAAGAGGTTCCGCCAAAAACTACACCTAAGTTTCCGTAGTTAGAAACTTTTACGGGTATTTCTTTTGTTTCGTTGTTTCTTTTAACTGTTAAAGAAATCTCTTGTCCTTTATACTTTGCAAGTTCTTTTTTAGCTTCATCATAATAAGTAATTGATGTGCCATTAATTGCTGTAACAATATCTTTTGGTAAAATATTTGCATTTGCATTTAAAGAATCTTTTTGAACTTTTGCAATTACAAAAGGATATCTAACATTTAAAAAATTACCAGCATCTTTACCTCGATCCATTAATTGAGAAATAAAATCTTCTGGTATTTCCTTGTCTAAAACTTGTCCGTTTCTTTCTATTTGATAAGTGTTACCGTTTATGAATTCTAAAGATAATCCAGAGAATTTTTTTACTTTTTGACCATCAACAGTTAAAATTTTATCACCGGTTTGTAAGCCTAAGTTTTCTGCTAATTTATTTTCTACCCAAACACCGTCTTTTACGTTTTCGTTTGGTAAATATTTTTCACCATAAGCCCACATTAGCATTATGTAAATAAAAATACCTAAAACAAAGTTTACAAAAACACCACCAAGCATAATAATTAAACGTTGCCATGCAGGTTTAGATCTAAATTCCCAAGGTTGTGGTGGTAAAGCCATTTGTTCGGTATCCATACTTTCGTCTATCATACCAGAGATTTTTACATAACCTCCTAACGGAATCCAGCCAATACCGTAAACAGTTTCTCCTATTTTTTTCTTGAAAATAGAGAATTTATAATCGAAGAATAAGTAGAATTTTTCTACTCTAGTTTTAAACAATTTTGCAGGGATAAAATGCCCTAATTCATGCAAAACAATTAATAAAGATAAACTTAGTATAAATTGCGATGCTTTTATTAATATTTCCATTCAGCGTTAAATCATAATTAAATAAGAAACAAATGTAAGGTTTTCGAGAGAGTTGTAAAAGAACAATTAGTACTAGCTTTTTTTATTTAACATAGATTTTAGATAGCTTTTGATTTTGTTTCCTTTTTTTGACTGTTTTTAAGTCGTATTTTTGCAATATAAACGTTGTATTATGGAAGTTAAATTCTTTAAAAAATCGGTTCCGACACTTATTTTTTTAGCAGTTTTTTCTGCGGTTGCGATACCTGTTTTTTATCATTTGTTAAAAGTAGATACTAAGCTAAAAGTTTACAGTCCTGCAGATGTAAATCCGCGATTGGTAGATTTTTCTATGAAACATATTACAAAAGACCACACCATTGCAGATTTTGAACTAACAAATCAAAACGGAGAAATAATTACGAATAATACTTACAAAAATAAAATTTACGTAGCAGATTTCTTTTTTACACGTTGTCAAACTATTTGTATTGCAATGGCTTATAATATGAGCGAGTTGCAAGATTTTTACAAAAATGATAAAGATATTATGTTTCTTTCACACTCTGTAACACCTGTTATAGATAGTGTTTCTGTGTTAAAAGAATATGCAAAAAGAAAAGGAGTTGTAGATGGTAAGTGGAATGTAACCACAGGATCTAAACAGCATATTTACGAGCTTGCTAGAAAAAGTTATTTTGCTGTTTTAGATGAAGGAAACGGTGATGAAAACGATTTTATACATACAGAGCAATTTGTATTAGTTGATAAAGATAGACGTATTCGTGGGTACTATGATGGTACAGAAAAAGAAGATATGGAGAAGTTGAAAAACGATATTGTTTTGTTAAAGGATGAATATGCATCAGAATAACTTGTTTAGAATCATTCTAAATGATTATCTTTGCTAATCCAAAAACAAAATATTGAGCACAATTGCATCTTTACATATTGGCGAAATGGGGTATATATCTGAAGAATCTTTAGATTTTATTCCGTTAAAATTACTAGAAATGGGTTGTTTGCCAGGGGCCGAAGTAGAATTGGTGCAAATAGCGCCTTTAAAAGACCCTTTATATATCTGTGTAAACGGTAGTCACTTGGCAATTAGAAAAGAAACAGCTTCAAAAATAAGAATCTTAAAAGCAAATTTATAATGCCTAAAAACGATATAAAAGTTGCTTTAATAGGAAATCCTAATACCGGAAAAACTTCTTTATTTAATCAACTAACAGGTTTAAATCAAAAAGTTGGTAATTATCCAGGAGTTACAGTAGATAAAAAGCAAGGTACAAGTAAATTATCTGCAACCCAAAATGCCTTAATTACAGATTTACCAGGAACATATAGTATAAATCCTACTTCTTTAGATGAAAGTATTGTATTAAAAACATTACTTAAAAAAGATATAAAAGAATCACCAGACGTAATTTTAGTGGTTGCAGATGTAGAGAACTTAAAAAGAAATCTTTTATTGTTTTCTCAAATAAAAGATTTAGAAATTCCGACAGTTTTGGCTATTAATATGGTAGATCAAATGACTAAGAAAGGAATTTCTATAGATTTATCTGCCTTAGAAAAAGAGTTAAATACCGAAGTAGTTTTAATTAGTGCTAGAAAAAATCAAGGAATCGAAGATGTTAAAGCGGCAATTATTCGTTGCCATGTTGCGGCAAAAGCAGCACCTTTATGCGGAATTAACTCTAAAATAGATCCAGATTATTTTTCTAAACTAAAAGAAATTAGCCCTAACTATTCTTTATATGAACTGTGGTTAATGGTAACCCAGAACAATTACCCAGATACCATAAGTAAAGAAGAAAAAGAAAAGTTACTTGCCTTTAAGCAAGATGTATCTAAGTTAAAAAAGTATCAGCATAAAGAAACAATTTATCGTTATCAAGAGATAAATAAAATTTTAAAGAAAACGTATTTAGTAGACAAAAGTAAAGCTACAGATATAAGAAGTAAATTAGATAAAATTTTTACACACAAAATTTTTGGTTACGTAATTTTCTTTTTAATTCTTTTGGTAATTTTTCAATCTGTTTTTGATTGGGCAACGGTACCAATGGATTTTATTGATGCCACATTTGCTGATTTATCAAACTTTGTAAAAAGTAAATTAGCACCAGGTGTTTTAACAGATTTATTGGTAGAAGGTATAATTCCTGGAATTGGAGGAGTTATCATATTTATACCTCAAATTGCAATACTATTTTTATTTATTGCTGTTTTAGAAGAAACAGGTTATATGAGTCGTGTTGTTTTTCTAATGGATAAAATTATGCGTCGTTTTGGTATGAATGGTAAAAGCGTAATTCCGTTAATTTCTGGTACCGCTTGTGCAATACCAGCCATAATGGCTACAAGAACTATTTCTAGTTGGAAAGAGCGTTTAATTACAATTTTAGTAACACCATTTACAACCTGTTCTGCACGTTTACCAGTTTATGCAATATTAATTGCGTTAATAATACCAAATAAAAGAATCTTCGGTTTTTTAAATTTACAAGGTTTAGTTTTACTTTCTCTGTATGGTTTAGGGTTTGCAACAGCAATTTTAGCAGCCTACATATTGCATAAAACTTTAAAAGTAAAATCAAAATCGTTTTTTATAATAGAAATGCCAAACTATAAGGTTCCTTCTGTTAAAAATATCTTTTTTGAAGTAGTAGAAAAAACAAAAGCATTTGTATTTGGTGCGGGTAAAATAATATTAGCCTTGTCTATTATATTATGGTTTTTGGCTTCTAACGGACCAGAATCTTTTAAAAATGCAGAGAAAAACATTATAGAAAATGTAGCAAACAATAATTTAAATAAAGACGAGTTAAATCAAAAAATAGCTTCCTCTAAATTAGAAAACTCATACATTGGTATAATGGGTAAAACTATAGAACCAGTTATAAAACCTTTGGGTTATGATTGGAAGATAGGAATCGCTTTAATAACATCTTTTGCAGCCAGAGAAGTTTTTGTAGGAACTTTGGCAACAATTTATAGTGTAGAGTCTGATGATGAAGATACAACCACAATTAAAGAAAAAATGCGTTCTGAAGTAAATTTAGAAACTGGTAAAAGTCGTTTTAATTTTCCGGTTGGTATGTCTTTAATGGTGTTTTATGCGTTTGCAATGCAGTGTATGGCAACGTTAGCAATTGTAAAAAGAGAAACAAAAACCTGGAGGTGGCCTTTAATACAATTATTTGGTATGGCTTTATTGGCTTATGTTTCATCGTTTATAGTATATCAATTATTAAGCTAATGCAAGAAATAATCGTTTACATATTAGTAGTTTTAGCAGTTTTCTTTTTAGGTAAAAAGTATGTTTTTCCTGCAAAGAAAAAAGGAAATTGTAATACAGGTTGCGATTGCCATTAAAACTTAACAGAATATTAATTGTCTTTTCTTGTAATGATTTCTACTTTTGAAAGACTTGAAACAAATACATTAACAAAACATATTTTAAAAACATGAAAAAATCAATTTTAGCAATTGCAGTATTTGCAATTACATTACTTAGCGGTACAGATTCTTTTGCGCAAAAATGGAAAAAATTAGATGTAAGTCCTATGGATGCTTCTACGTTTCCAGACAATTGGCGAGAATCAAATAAAGTTGTAAAGGTAGTTTATGGTCGTCCGCAGTTAAAAGGTAGAGATTTAGCAAAACTAGCACCAGCAGGTAAAGTTTGGAGAACCGGAGCAAACGAAGCTGCAGAAATTACATTTTTTAAAGACGTGTTTTTTGGTGGTAAAGCTGTAAAAGCAGGAACGTATTCTTTATTTACAATTCCTGCAGCAGAAGGAAATTGGACAGTTATTTTAAGTAAAGCAAGAAATGTTTGGGGTCATTACTCATACAAAGAAATAGAAGATGTTGTAAGAGTAAAAGGTACTGTTTCTAAATCTGAAGAAAATATAGAAGCTTTTTCTATGATTTTTGAAGACGATATGACTTTAAAAATGGGTTGGGCAAATACAGTAGTATCTGTGCCGATTAAAACAGAAATTATAGAAAAATAATTACAATTTAAAACTTGTAAAAAAGCCTTTTAATTTTTATTAGAAGGCTTTTTTATTTTTAAAATATCTTAACTGTTTAAGCAAGTACTTTTTTACTTTAATCTTCTAAAGATTAAATGTAAATTTGTACCCTATAATAAAAGAATCAAATGCAATATAATCATCAAGAAATAGAAGAAAATTGGCAAAAGTTTTGGGCAGAAAACGAAACCTTTAAAGCCGAAAATAATTCTGAAAAACCAAAATATTACGTGTTAGATATGTTTCCTTATCCGTCTGGTGCAGGTTTACATGTTGGGCATCCTTTAGGCTATATTGCAAGTGATATTTATGCACGTTACAAACGTCATAAAGGTTTTAATGTATTACATCCGCAAGGGTATGATTCTTTTGGTTTACCTGCAGAACAATATGCAATACAAACAGGGCAACATCCTGCAAAAACTACAGAAGCAAATATTGCAACGTATAGAAAACAACTAGATAAAATTGGTTTTTCTTTCGATTGGAGCAGAGAAGTAAGAACTTCTAGTCCAGAATACTATAAATGGACGCAATCTATTTTTATTGAGTTATTTAATTCTTGGTATAACAAAGATGCTGACAAAGCAGAAGATATTTCTAGCTTAGAAAAAATCTTTAATAAAGAAGGAAATGCAAATGTAAATGCAGTTTCAGATGAAGATATAGCTATTTTTTCTGCGGATGAATGGAAAGCTTATTCAGCGAAAGAACAAGAAGAAATTTTATTACAATATCGTTTAACTTTTTTATCTGATACAGAAGTAAATTGGTGTCCGGCATTAGGAACCGTTTTGGCAAATGATGAAATTGTAAACGGAGTATCAGAAAGAGGAAGTCATCCGGTAATTCGTAAAAAAATGACGCAATGGTCTATGCGAATTTCTGCTTATGCACAACGTTTGTTAGACGGATTAGAAAAAATAGATTGGCCACAACCGCTAAAAGATTCTCAAACCAATTGGATTGGGCGCTCGCAAGGTGCTATGGTAACTTTTAAAGTAGAAGAAACGGCTGTAAATACATCATCAGAAGTAAAACTATCTTATAAAGAATTAGAAGATTTAAAAGAAGTTCGATTAAATTTAACCAAAGCAGAAACTACACTTTGGAATGAGTTAAAGAACAAAAAAGGAGCATCAAAATTTAGAAAAAAGTATACAATTGGTACTTTTATGGTAGATTTTGTATGTATTGCTAAAAACTTAATAGTAGAGTTTTCTGGTAAAGAAGATGAAGCTGAGAGAACAACTTATTTTAATAACGAAGGTTTTCATGTAATACGTTTTACAAATGAAGAGGTTTTAGATAATGTTGTAAAAGTAGTATCAGAAATAAATACAGCAATTCAGTTCCCGAAAGAAATTGAAAAAACAACTGTAAAAGAAGTTGTTAAAAAGAAAAACGAATATAAAATTGATGTTTTTACCACAAGACCAGATACCATTTATGGTGTAAGTTTTATGACGTTGGCGCCAGAGCACGAACTAGTTTCTAAAATTACTACAGCCGCTCAAAAAGCAGAAGTAGAGGCTTATGTTGCTGCAACAGCTAAAAGATCTGAACGTGATAGAATGGCAGATGTAAAAACAATTTCTGGGGCATTTACAGGTGCATATGCTATACATCCTTTTTCTGGTGAAAAGGTACAAATCTGGATTGGAGATTATGTCTTAGCAAGTTATGGTACAGGTGCAGTAATGGCGGTTCCTTGTGGCGATCAACGTGATTATGATTTTGCAAAACATTTTGGTATCCCAATTCCTAATATCTTCGAAGGTGTAGATATTTCTAAAGAAGCACACACAGATAAAGAAGGAACTGTAATTGCGAATTCAGACTTTTTATCAGGATTAAAATATAAAAAAGCACTAAAACTTGCCATTTACGAAATGGAAAAAAGAGGTTTTGGTTACGGTAAAATAAACTACAGATTAAGAGACGCGGTTTTTAGTAGACAACGTTATTGGGGAGAACCTTTTCCGGTTTATTATAAAGACGGAATGCCACAAATGATAGATGAAAAACATTTACCAATTGTGTTGCCAGAAGTAGAAAAATATTTACCAACAGAAGATGGTAAACCACCATTAGGAAATGCAACAGAATGGGCATGGGATTCTCGTGCTAAAAAAGTAGTTTCTAATGATAAATTAAAAAATAAAACAGTTTATCCTTTAGAATTAAATACAATGCCTGGGTGGGCAGGAAGTTCTTGGTACTTTAACAGATACATGGATGCTTCTAATACAGAAGAATTTGCAAGTAAAGAAGCTTTAAATTACTGGAAAGAAGTAGATTTATACATTGGTGGTTCCGAACACGCAACAGGGCATTTACTATATGCTCGTTTTTGGCAAAAATTCTTGTTTGATAAAGGAATTGTGCCTGTAGATGAGTTTGCCAAAAAGCTTATAAACCAAGGTATGATTTTAGGAACTTCTGCATTTGTTTACAAAGCGACTCCGTTTGTTAAAAACGGTTGCGCAATAGACAAATCTAACGACGATGTTATCGAGAAAATACCGGCCGTTTTTGTTTCTAAAAATTTATTTACTTCTGATGACGAATTTGAAACTGTTGTTAAAAATTATTTATTAGATAAAGGTTTACTAAATCCTAATTATGCAGATTTAGTAATGATTGTTAAAACACCTTTGCACGCAGATGTATCTTTGGTAAATGCTTCGGATGATTTAGATATCGAAGGATTTAAAGAACATCCTCTAAATGCAGAATATAAAGATGCCGCATTTATTTTAGAAGAAGGAGTTTATAAAGTTGGGCGTGAAGTAGAAAAAATGTCTAAATCGAAGTACAATGTTGTTAATCCTGATGATATTGTAAAAGAGTATGGTGCAGATTCATTGCGTTTGTTCGAAATGTTTTTAGGGCCGTTAGATCAAGCAAAACCATGGAAAACTTCGGGTATTTCTGGTGTTTCTTCATTTTTAAAGAAGCTTTGGAAACTTTATTTTAACGGAGAAGAATTTTCTGTTTCTGATGATAAAGCAACCAAAGAAGAATTAAAAACATTACACAAAACAATTAAAAAGGTAGAAGAAGATATAGAGAATTTCTCTTTTAATACATCTGTTTCTACATTTATGATTGCTGTAAATGAATTAACTGCTTTAAAATGTAACAAGCGTGAAATCTTAGAACCTTTATTGGTATTATTATCGCCTTATGCACCACATATTACAGAAGAATTGTATAGTAGATTAGGAAATAAAGAATCTATATCTACAGCAGCTTTTCCTGTTTTTGATGCAAAACATTTAGTAGAAAGTGCCAAAGTATATCCTATTTCTTTTAACGGTAAAATGCGTTTTACATTAGAACTTCCTTTAGATTTATCTAAAGAAGAAATCGAGAAAACAGTAATGGAGCACGAAAAAACAATAGCACAATTAGATGGTAGAACACCTAAAAAAGTTATTATTGTACCAGGAAAAATTGTAAATATTGTAGGTTAATAAAACCATATAAAATTTTAATAAGTAAGGAATTTGATATTGTTAAATATTGAATTCCTTCTTTTTTTGAAATCTGATTAAAGAATAATTATGAACGCTTTTTTTGAAATTATTGGTTTATTAGCAGCGCTGCTAACTACCATATCTTTTTTACCACAAGTATATAAAACATGGCAAACCAAAGATACTTCTGGGTTGTCTTTAACAATGTTTATTGTGTTTTTTTTAGGTATTGTTTTATGGCTTATTTACGGTATTTATTTAAATAGTTTACCCATGATTTTAGCCAATACAATTACAGCAGTTTCTTCTATGTATTTAATAATTATGAAGTTGAAACATAAATAGAAAACATATTTTTAATGTGAAATTGATAAAGCCATTACAGTATTTGTAATGGCTTTTTATTTAACTATCTTGTCCTTTCTAAAATAAACTTCAAATGAAAACAAATTATTTCTTCTTTATATTAATTTTTGGAATGCTTTTTGGAGCCTGTAAACAAGAAGAACCCTTAGAAAAATATATGGCAAAAAGTTGGGAAACTAATTATTTAAAAATAGAAATGCCAACTTTTGAAAATACAGATTCTTTACATGTTTTTGAAGATAAATTTGATAATAATCCTATACAAGTAGCCCAATCTAAATACAATTTAGATGGTACTTTTACAGCTTGGTTTTTAACCAATTCTAATCAGAAAATATTAGAAACCGATGGTACATGGAATGTGGTTGGAGACTCTTTGCAGGTTTCTTTTTTTTATAATAATAAAGAGATGAAGGTAAGTTACAAAATCACAAAAACAGAAGAAGGATTTATAGGGGAAAGCAAATATGATTGGGATAATGATGGTGTTGCAGATGATTTTTTAACAATGAAAACGAAAGAAATTAAAACTGAATAATTTGAGTTTATTTAAAAACATATCTTTAAGAATACGTATTTTCTTATCGATGATTTTGTTGGTGCTGCTGGCATCAGTATTAATTCTGGTGGTTACTGTTTATCAATACGACGAGCAAACAAAAGATTATAATATACAAAGGTTTGAGCGTAAAGAAGCCATTGCCAAAAAAACCATAGAATTAGAGCTTACAAATAAAACTACGTATGCTGTAAAAACAGAAAATCTTCCAAAAATTTTTCAGAATAGAATTTACGAAATTTCATCTATAAATAAATTAAACATTACTATTTATGACTTAGAAGGTAAGATGCTAAAAACCTCTTTTGGTAACGCTTTCGAAAAGATAGATAATACGCCTTTAACAGATTTTATTGTAACCGAATTGGCTCAAAATTCGAATCATAGAATTTTTAAAAACAAACAAATTGATGGTACAGGATATCAAACATCATATTCTTATATCACAGATCCAAAATTTAAAAGAATTGGTATTTTAGAATTACAATTTACTCAAGACAATTCAGAAATAGAACACGAGTTAAAAGAATTTATTTACAGGTTAAGTTTGGTGTACGCACTAATGTTTTTAGTAGCAATATCTTTAGCTTATTTTTTATCTAGTTATATAACACGTTCTATTAAAACAATTTCAGACAAAATGCAGCAAACACGTTTAAATGAAAGAAACGAGAAAATTATATTAAACAAAGCAAGTTCAGAAATTGAAGTTTTGGTTGCAGCTTATAATAATATGATTGATCAATTAGAAGAAAGTGCAGCAAAATTAGCAAGAAGCGAGAGAGAACAAGCCTGGAGAGAAATGGCAAAACAAGTAGCTCACGAAATAAAAAATCCGTTAACACCAATGCGTTTATCGGTACAAAGTTTCGAGAGAAAATTTAATCCAGAAGACGAAAATATTAAAGAAAAATTAGCAGAATATAGTCAAACTTTAATTCAGCAAATAGATGTTATGAGTTCTATTGCATCGGCATTTTCTGACTTTGCAAAAATGCCAACTCAGAAAAAAGAAGAAATAGAAGTAATTAGTGTTGTTAAGTTGGCCTTAGATATATTTAACGAAAAATCGATAAAATATCTTCCAGAAAACAAAGAATTATTTGCTTTTTTAGATAAAACCCAGTTAATTAGAATTGTAACTAATTTGGTTAAAAATGCTATACAAGCTACAGAGAATGAAGAAAATCCGTTAATACAAGTCGAGGTTTTAGAGCATCAGAATAAAATAAAAATTGTTGTTTCTGATAACGGAAAAGGAATTTCTAATGATGTAAAAGATTTAATTTTCGAACCAAAATTTACCACAAAATCTAGCGGAATGGGATTAGGTTTAGCGATGATTAAAAATATTATAGAAGCATACGATGGTAAAATATCTTTTACTTCTACTGAAGGTGAAGGAACTGTATTTACAGTAACCTTGCCAAAAAAATAAAGACGAATTACAATTTAATAATAAATATACATTACATGAATTTTGATAATATATTAGTTGAAAAATCAGCGGCTTTAGCCAAAGTAATTATTAACAGACCAAAAAAATTAAATGCCTTAAACAAAGCAACTATAGAAGAGTTGCATCTTGCTTTTAAAAGTTTAGATAACGATGCAAGTGTAAAAACAATTTTAGTAACTGGTAGCGGAGATAAAGCATTTGTTGCTGGAGCAGATATTTCTGAATTTTCTGACTTTTCTATTGAAGAAGGTGGTAGTTTGGCAAGAGCAGGACAAGAAATGTTATTCGATTTTGTAGAAAATTTAGCTACGCCAGTAATTGCTTTAGTAAATGGTTTTGCCCTTGGTGGTGGTTTAGAATTGGCAATGGCCTGTCATTTTAGAATTGCTTCTGATAATGCTAAAATGGGATTACCAGAAGTTTCTTTAGGTGTAATACCAGGTTATGGTGGTACACAACGTTTACCGCAATTAGTAGGTAAAGGTAAAGCTATGGAAATGATTATGACTGCCGGTATGATATCTGCAGAAGAAGCAAAGCAAAATGGTTTGGTTAATTATGTAACTACACAAGAAGAATTAATGCCTTTAGCAGAAAAATTGGCATCTAAAATTTTAAGAAATTCATCTGTTGCAATAAGTGCAGCAATAAGTGCTGTAAATGCTAATTATAAAGATGGTGTAAATGGTTTTAATACAGAAATAGAAGCTTTTGGTAACTGTTTTGGTACAGAAGATTTTAAAGAAGGAACTACTGCTTTTTTAGAAAAAAGAAAAGCGAATTTTCCGGGAAAATAAATTTAAAAAAATAGCATAAAAAAAGCGAACCAATCAAGGTTCGCTTTTTGCATCAAATTATAGCAGTAATCTGATGAAACAATTAACTAAATTTTTATAGATTAAAATCTTGTTCGTAAGATCTATTATCACTTTTTATAACCACTTTGTAGTCTCCTTTTATTTCTTTTGATACTTTATAAACTCTACTTAATACATCTTCTGTATTTGTAACAGTTTCAGAAAAAATAATTTCGTTTTCGTAGTATAATTCTACTTTTACTGGCTCATTGTCAAATGTAATTTTAGATACATAAACTGTGTCGTCTTCTGCTCTAATTACTGGTTTAAAGATTGTTTTTTCGTCGTTAAAAGAAATTTCACCTTCGTTTACAGTAAAGTATTTTACTATTATTTCGAAATCTTTTTCTAATTCTGTAGTGTAATTTCCTTTTTCTAATTTAGATAAATCAAATATCTGAGAAAATGAACCTGTATTTTTAATTACCTGAGTATAAATTACTGTTCCGTTTTCGTTCTTTATAGATAAAGTATGTCCCTTTTTTACAGTTCTATATTCTAATCTTACTTTCTTTCCTTTTACAACGTCTATAGAGTTACTATTTACGTTTGCGTAGTTCATTAATGTTCCTAACATCATAACTACTACTACTAAGTACTTTTTAATTGTTGTTTTCATTGTTTTTCATTTAATGATTATTAACACTACAAATGTATGACGGTTTTACAACCCCAAAAACATCAAAATTGATTAATATATATGCTAAATTATCATCACAAATACCAACTATTTCGTTGTAGGTTAATTTAGTGTACAATAAAGTTAATTTTATATATTTTATTACATTTAAGTGTTGTAATTTTGTAGCTTAAATTATTTAAATGAAAACAAAACCTACTTTAGAAAAAATTACGCCAAGTTTTGGTAGTTCTTTGTTGGTTAAAAAACACGTACAGTTTTTAAAGGAGAATAAAGCATTTTGGCATTTTCATCCAGAAATAGAAATTGTATACGTTAATAAAGGAAAAGGTAAAAGACATATTGGTAACCATATAAGTTATTTTAATAATAGTCAATTAGTACTTATAGGTTCTAATTTACCACATTTAGGTTTTACAGATCGATTAACTACAAATGGTTCTGAAACCTTAATACAGTTTAAGCCAGATTTTTTAGGAGCAGAATTTTTTAAGATTCCAGAAATGATTGCTATTGATCAATTATTTGAGCGTGCAAAAAAAGGAATCCGTTTTAATATTGAAATTAAAAAGAGAATTGGAGCAAAAATAGAAGAGTTAGCAGATTTAGAAGGAGCAAGTAGAATTATTTCTTTTTTACATATTTTAAAAGAATTGGCTTTAACAGATGATTATACTATTTTAAATGCAGATGGTTTTGCTTTTGAAACTCAACCGCAAGACAGCAGTAAGATTGATATTATATTTAAACATATTAACGAGAACTTTAATCAACATATAAGTTTAGATGAAATTGCTGGCTTAGTAAGTATGACGGTTCCGGCGTTTTGTAGATTCTTTAAAAAAACAACCTCTAAAACTTTTACCAAGTTGGTAAATGAATATAGAGTTGTGCATGCAACAAAATTATTATCAGAAAGTAATATGAGTATTACAGATATTTGTTTTGAGTGTGGTTTTAACAATTTTTCTCACTTTAATAAATTGTTTAAAGAATTTACGGGGAAATCTGCTTCAAAGTATAGAAGTGAAATGTTAAATTTAGTTCAGTAGAGAAAAAATTAGTTTAGAACTATAAATTTTTATCCGATTTCATCAAAATAATCAAAATTAAGGATTTTAAAAGCTTTATTTGAGTTGAGTTTTATAATTGGGTTTGATAAAATAAAAACTTCTTTAAAAACCATTTTAAGGTGTTAAAAATTATAAGTTCTGATTATTGATTTTATATAAATTATAATTTTTAATTATTTAACACCA
Organism: Polaribacter sp. BM10; assembly: GCF_002005425.1. Classification (GTDB taxonomy): domain Bacteria; phylum Bacteroidota; class Bacteroidia; order Flavobacteriales; family Flavobacteriaceae; genus Polaribacter; species Polaribacter marinaquae. The sequence goes on from NZ_CP019704.1 coordinate 2,645,051, forward strand.
TTCCACTCTTCATAAAATTGTTTTAGAAAAGTTTCCATAAAAAGATGTCTTTCTGCAGCAATCTTTTTTCCAGACGTAGTATTCATCTTATCTTTTAAAAGTAAAAGTTTTTCATAAAAATGATTGATGGTTGGTGCGCTAGAGTTTTTATATTCCTCTTTTGTCATATTTAAATTAGGAATAATTTCAGGGTCGTAAAGCGCTCTATTTTTAAAACCTCCATAATTAAAACATCTTGCAATACCAATGGCGCCAATTGCGTCTAATCTATCTGCATCTTGGACAACTTCTAATTCTTTAGAATTAAAATTGGCATTAGTATTTTCGAAAGAGTTTTTAAAAGAAATGTTATTTATAATGTCTACAACGTGTTTAATGATTGTAGGTTCAACGTTTTGTTTTTTAAGAAAATCGTTTGCAACTTTGGGCCCTATTGTTTCGTCTCCGTTATGAAATTTTGAATCTGCAATATCGTGTAATAAAGCTGCCAAAGACACAACAAAAACATCTACATTTTCTTCTTTAGAAATTAATATTGCATTTTTAAAAACACGTTCTATATGAAACCAATCGTGCCCACCTTCTGCATTTTTTAATTCTTCTTTTACAAATGCAATTGTTGTTGTAATAATTTTTTCTTGATTCATTTTTTATTTTCTAGAAGCTAATTCTGTTTTTATTTTTTTCATTTCTATAAACATATAGATGCTCATCGGTATAAAAAATAATGGTAAAAATGTATGAAAAGACATACCATTTTCTATAGTAGAAAATATTGAAAAGAAAATCATTAAAACAATTACAACACACTTTATTGCAAACATTTTTTTTTGAGTCTTTAGCTTTTTAGTAAGCTCTTGTTTAGTATATGTTGTAAATGCCATTTTAATAATTTTAGTAAAAATAAAAAATCCATTCTTAATTAGAATGGATTTTTGAATTCTTTAATATAAGTTGCTTAACAAAATTCTTCGTATGCTTGCGCTAAATTTTGAGCAATCATTTGTGCAGATCTACCTTCTATATGGTGTCTTTCTAACATATGCACTAAATTACCATCTTTAAATAAGGCAATTGCTGGTGAAGAAGGAGGAAAAGGAACCATAAACTCACGTGCTTTTTGTGTAGATTCTTTTTCTACACCTGCAAAAACAGTTGTTAAGTTTGTCGGTGTTTTATCTGCTCCTAAAGATGCAATTGCACCTGGTCTTGCAGTACCAGCAGCACAACCACAAACAGAGTTAACCATTACTAAAGTTGTACCTTCTTTAGACATTGCGTTTTCAACGTCTTCACTTGTATATAATGCTTCAAAACCAGCGTTAATTAACTCATCACGCATTGGTTTTACTAATTCTTCTGGATACATAATTGTTTATTTTAAAGTACAAAGATAAGTATTAGTTCAGTAAAATTCAACTTTATAGATATTGATGTTTCAATGCATATATCAATAAAATTGATGCACTAATTTTTGTCTTAAAAAATGTAGTTTTCATATCTTTGAAAACATACAAAAAAAGAATATGGGAAATTTTACAAAATGGTTAGGTGCGGGTTTAGGATTTACTTTTGGAGGGCCAATAGGTGCTGCAATTGGTTTTGCAATAGGTAGTTTTGTAGATGGTTTTTCTGAAGATGATTTAAAGCAAGAAAGAATAGATTACGAAAGGCAAAGAAATTCTGGTAAATCAAGAGGTGGTAATAATACACAGTCTGGAGATTTTGAAATGAGTTTACTTGTTTTAGCGTCTATTGTAATTAAATCTGATGGTAAAATAGACGAAAAAGAACTAGATTTTGTAAGAAATCAGTTTGTAAACATGTATGGTAAACAAAGAGCAAATAGTGCTTTTAAGTTGTTTAACGGTATTGTTAAAAAAGATATTTCTGCACGCCAAGTCTGTATTCAGATTAGGCAACACATGCCTCACGCATCTAGATTGCAATTGATACATTTCTTATTTGGTATTGCGAAAGCAGATGGTTTTGTTACGGAAAGTGAAGTAGAAGAAATTAGAAAAATTGCAGGTTATTTATATATTAATGATAAAGATTATATTTCTATAAAAGCAATGTTTTATGATGAGTCTGATAATGCATACAAAATTTTAGAAATTTCGAAATCTGTAACAGACGCTGAGGTTAAAAAGGCATATAGAAAAATGGTTAAAAAATACCATCCAGATAAATTACAAGACTTGGGTGAAGAGCATTTAAAAGGTGCAAATGAAAAATTTCAAAGGATACAAGAAGCTTACGATCGAATAAAGAAAGAGAGAGGAATGTAAAAGCTATCTATGTAAATAAAAATGCATAAATTTGAACTTTATGTAATTAGAATCATCATTTAAAAAACTAGTTTGAGTTTAAAAGTGCCTTTGTTAAAATTTACTTCAATAAAATTATTTTTTACATTTATAATTGTAGTATTTTGTGTGTCAAATAATTATGCTCAATTAGATAGTGAGCATTATTTACCACCTTTAAAACAAGTTTTTAATAACGCAGGTATACAGCAGCAAGCGGTATATTTTTCAACTCCAGAAACGACACCTTTTCCCATAGAGATTTATAGAGGTAATAGTATAACTCCATTGTTAACTCTTACAGGTTTAGTTAAAGGTTCTGGTAAAATATTTGATAATTCTAACGGTTTAGGTAACGGAGATAATAATATAACTTTAGTAACAAATACAAATACCGGAGAAGTTTTATCAACTGCGGGTTTAAGAATTATTGCTCCTGGCGGGCAAAAATTTTATGTAAATTATAGAGGAAGATCTAGTGCACAAGCTGGATCTTTAACTTCAAAAGGTTCAAAAGCTAAAGGAACAGAATTTAGATGGGGAGGAATACCAAACAGAGCAACAGATAATAATAATAGAAAACTATCTACAACACTTGGTATGATAGCAACAGAAGACGGCACAGTTGTAACTGTTTCTGGTTATAATAATGGTGTAGTATTCAGAAAAGGAACCAATGCCGGAGGTATTACAGCTACTTCTCAAACAATAAACTTAAATAAGGGGCAATCTTTTGTTTTAGAGGCTGTTAAAAATCAAAGTATTTCTAATATTGATGGATGGTTGGGTGCCAAGATTGAAGCAACAAAGCCAATTGTAATTAGTAATGGAGGTTTAAATGTTGGTGTAAGAACCGGCAGTCAAAGTAGAGATGTTGGTATAGATCAACCTGTAGCAGTAGAAAATCTCGGTAGAGAATATGTTTTTGTTCGAGGAAATGGTACAAACGAATCAGAATTTCCAATAATTGTTGCAACTCAGAATAATACGCAGGTATTTGCAGGTGGTAATTTAATTGGTACAATTAATGACGGAGAATATTTAGAGATTCCGGGTAGTAATTATTCTTCTACAAGTGCAGGTGCTAGTATGTATGTTACAACGTCTAGAGAGGCGTATGCATATCAATGTTTACAGGGAGCTCCTGGAAATAAAATTCAGACAATTGGTATGAACTTTATAGCGCCGGTAAACTGTCTGTTACCAAATTTAATGGATGAAATATCCGATATTGATAGAATTGCAGGTTCGCTTACAAATGAATCTGCAATTACAATAATTGCGTCTGCATTAACGCCAAATACAAATATTAAAGTAAGAGAAAATGGTGTTTTAGTACCTTTGCCAACACCTGTTTTTCCGGCAGGAACTTCAGATTGGAAAACTTTTTACGTAAATGGTTTGTCTGGTGAAATAGATGTTAATTCTTCTGGGCCAATAGCTGTTGGTACTTTTATGAGTTTAGGTGCTAATGCAGGTTTAGCAGGTTATTTTTCTGGGTTTGATACAGTGCCTGTTGTTGGTGTAGAAATTACTGGTGGTGGTTGTTTTCCTTCTGGAAATTTAGAAGAAAGTTCTAAAAATTTTGATGCCTATCAATGGTATAAAAACGGAAATATAATTGCGGGAGCAACATCTGCAGTCTATACACCAGATAGTATTGGAGAATATTATTTGGTTGTTACAGAAGGGACCTGTTCTTATTCATCTAAAACTGTAGACGTTTTTAATTGTGATCCGGATATTGTAGTGAAAAAAACTTCAGATATTTCTGGAGATTTAACAGACGGAGATGAAGTAAATTTTACGGTAACAGTTCAAAGTTTTGGTTTGTTTCCTGTAACTAATTTAGTCATTAGAGATATTTTTCCAACACAGTTAGATTTAATTAGTGTTACTCCAAGTCAAGGTACTTGGGTAAGTCCAGATTGGACAATTGGTACTATGGAAGCTGGAGAATTGTTTACTTTAAAATTTGTATCGAAAGTACCTAATAAGCCAGAAGATGGTGTTTTTTCTAATGTGGTTTCTAATACACAAGATCAAATAGATAGCAACGATTCTGAAGATGATTTGATTGAAAGCTTTACATTGGTATCAAAAAAAATAGATTTGTCTTTAATTAAAACTGTTGATAAATCAATAGTTAAATTAAACGAAAATGTAGTTTTTACACTAATTTTAAGTAATCAAGGGCCAGATACAGCTACAGGTGTACAGGTTAAAGATTTACTTCCTGCTGGTTTAGAATTTGTGTCTCTAGGGTCAGAAATCCCAACAAATACAACTTATAATGCTACTACAGGTATCTGGGATTTATCATCAATAAATTTGGCTAAAAACACTTCGATTTCCTTAAAAATAAATGCTAAAGTTAAAAACTTAAATGTTTTAATAGTAAATAAAACAGAAATTTTTAAGACGGAACAAAAAGATTTAGACTCTTTTTCTAATTCAGAAAACTAAGCAATACCGCACTTCATCGCGCTTAAAACGCATTTTATCGATAGATTTATTTTAATATACTCTTATGTTTTAATTTTGTTTTCAAGAAAAACATTAACATTTGTTAATAAATATTATAAATTTTTATTAAATTTGTTTTGATTGTACTTTTTAACCCCCAAAAAGCGTATGAACTCAAAATTACTTCTTACATCACTTCCATTTTTAAAGAAGAATAATTTTATCTGTGCTTTGGTTTTAAGGTTTTCAGAAAATATTTTTCTAGCACTTAAATACATTTCTTTATACAAATACAAATCTGTAATTACTATTAGTAATAGTAGGTTAAAGGTTATATACAATTATATATGATTATGAAAAATTACATATCACATAGCATATCTAAGTTGAAGAATAATTTTTCTTTAACAAGAAAGAATGCGACTTTACTACCAGTTTTTCTAATGCTGTTGTTTGTCATTGCTAATACAAATACATCTTTGGCTCAAGACACTTTTGAAACATCTTTTGATAGCTGGGTAAATATTGCAGGAGACCAAAGTAATTGGTTAAGAACTACTGGTTCTACGCCAAGTCCAAATACTGGACCAACAACAGGTTCTGGAAGCGCAACATATATTTATTATGAGGCAACTGGTGGTACCACTGGAGATGTGGCTTGGATAGAGAAGGTTTATGATTTTAGGGGTAAAGAAAATGTACAATTAGTATTCGATTTTCACATGTGGGCCAATTCATTAGATGCAAACGCTATGGGGTCTTTAGATGTTTTTGTAGATTATGAAGGTACTTTAACCAATGTTTTTACAATAACGGGTAATCAAGGTAATAATTGGTTAAGAACAAATCCGATAAATTTGAGTTATTTTGATAAGAAACTTGTTAAATTAAGATTTCAAGCAACTAGAGGTACTCAGTTTACGAGTGATATTGCAGTTGACAATATAAACGTAACATTTCAACTACCTGGTCCCTTAGATTCAGACGGAGACGGAGTATTAGATATAAATGATTTAGATGATGACAATGATGGTATTTTAGATGTTGATGAGTGCCAGTCAATTTCAGGTGCTGCTTTACCTGAAGCAGATGCAATATCATATAGTAGAGATATTTATGATTTTTATGTTGCCGGTAACAATACTAATGCACTAGGATATAAAGAGTCTGGTTTTGAAAAAGCAGCTTTTGATAAAGGTGTTTCTTTAACAGTATTAAGTGGTCCAGATGAATTTACTGTAACAGGAGCCACAGGTGCAGGTTCGGCATCCAATTCTACGGTTTCTTTTGCCAATGGTACAATAACTTATGGGGTAAATTATAGTTCGCCAACCAATAATGATGAGTTTAGAACTACAACAGCTTCAAATTTCTTTTCAGGAAATATTGGAGAAGGTGTTTACATTTTACCTTACCAAGGAGGGCAAGCAGGAGACACTTATACAACAACTATTAACTTTACAACACCAGTTACGGCATTTAGTTTTGATTTGGTCGATATTTTTGACACTATTACAACAGGCAATCCAATAAGTACTTATTCCTTAGTTATTAATGGTGTAGAGTATGTAGGTTTTACAGGAGGATTTTTGGGAGATGATGGTACAGGTAATTTAAATGTTATCGATGGCAGTGGTACTAATGTTGGTTCTGTTGTTGCTGGTCAAAATATAGAGAATACAATTGGTTTTATCTCACAAACACCAATTACTCAGATACAAGTTATACATAGAGTAGAATCAGGTAGTATATCCTCATCAGCAAGAGATCCGCACGGTATAGATAATTTTGTCTACGGAACGGGTTCATGTGATACTGATGGAGATGGTATTTTAAATTATTTAGATACAGATTCTGATAACGATGGTTGTACAGATGCTAACGAAGCATATTTTGGAACAACTTTAAGAGTAGATGGTGACAATGATGGGTTTTATGGGAATGGCTTAGTAACGGTAGATGGTCAAGGTAAGGTTGTAGGAGCCTCATATAATACACCTAATGCTGTTTATTTAGATGAAACGATATCTGCTTGTTATGACACAGATAATGACGGTGTGCCAGATAGTGTAGATTTAGATGATGATAATGATGGAATTTTAGATTCTATAGAATGCCCCGTGACTCCTTTAAGTGCAGCCGCAGATGCGTCTTTTTATCAGAGTTCTCACGGTCGATATTTCTCAGTTTCAAATAACACAAATGCAAATGGGTATATAGAGTCAGGTTGGTCTGGAGCAATATCAGAGGCGGGAAGTTTTGTTGTGTCTGAAAGTAATTTCACAAGTACAACATTTTCAAACGGAACACTTACCTTAAGTTCAGATGTTAGTGCTGCTGCAAATACAAGTACTGTTGGTATAAGTGTAACAAATGCAGATTCATTTATATCTGGCGCTTCTGGTTCTGGTTATTCAATTGTTCCAGGAGACGCCAGGTCTGAAACAGATCAAAATCTAACAACAAGTGTGTTTATTAATTTTACAAACCCAGTTTACAGCTTTGGTTTTGATTTGGTAGATTATTTTGATCATGGATCTGTTGGTAGTTTTGAAGATGAATGGGGGATTTATGCAGATGGAATACTTATATTTAAAATAGGGCCAGATAAATCCGTTGGTTCTGGAGTTTCTGGTTTGGTTACCTTAAAAGATGGTTCAGGTAATTTTTTATCTAATATTACTGTAGGTCAAAATTTAGAAACTTTTATTGGTTTTATTCAACCAAGGCCAGTTTCTACTATAGAAATTAAGCATAGTTCAACTTATATTACAGATAGTTTTGGTGCAGATAATTTTGGTATTGATGAGTTTAGGTACAGTCAAGAAGCTCCATGTGATTTTGATAAAGATGGCATACCAAACTATTTAGATTCAGATAGTGATAATGATGGATGTACAGATGCAGATGAGGCTTATTATAATGGTTTAGCAGATGCAGATTCAGATAATAACGGTTATTATGGTTCAGGAGTTCCTACGGTAGATGGACAAGGGAAAGTAACAACAGCTTCTTATGCAACACCAAATGCTTATTATTTAAATACAGCAGTTATTACTTGTGATGATAATGATAAAGACGGCATACCAGATGCGGTAGATGTAGATGATGATAATGATGGTATTTTAGATTTATCAGAAGAGCGTTGCGATCAACCTAGTTATGCAAACTCAACATCAGGTACTGGAGCTTTTCAAGATCAATTATATATTTTTAATTGGTCAGACATCGGAGGCTCCTTAAATAATGGGGATACACAAACTTTTACCATTAATAATCTTATTATTACTGCTACTTTTTCTAATGTTGTTGCAACAGGGGGAGGGGTAAATACTAGCGATTTAAAAACTTGGCCTCAAGCTTTAATTGGAGACTTATATAATACTTCTGGTACACAAGAAAGTTTGTATGGAGATGCTGCAACTACTTCTTTTTCGTTTACTGTTGATTTTACTGCTACCAAAAATGGGATGCCATATCCTTTAGATATTATAGCAATAGACTCTGAAAGTACAACAGCAGCTGGAGGCGAATCTATAATTTTTGATTCTAATGGAGGAAACTGGACATTTCTAGAAGGGAAAAGTGGTCTTGGAGGAACAACATTTGGAGACTTTACGACCAGTAATCAAAGATTAACAGTAGTAGATACTTTTGATGATGATGATCGAGGGAATAGTTTATATTTTTCTAAAAATTCAACATCAATTAACGTTTCTGTAAATAGTCCGGGTACTGCTCAACAAGCTGTAGCTTTTGGTATTTATCTTTATTGTGATACAGACAATGACGGTATTATAGATTCTTTTGACACAGATTCAGACAATGACGGATGTCCAGATGCAATTGAAGGTGCAGCAACATTAACTTTAGATAAATTATCAACTTTTACAGGAGGTAGTGTTGGTGGAAGTTCACAAAATTTAGGGGCTAATGTAGATGCAAGCGGAAGTCCTATTGTTAGTGGCCAAGGAGCAACTGGTTTTACTCAAGCCTCTACAAACGATGTTAAAGATGCAAATGTAAGTTTAGCTTGTGCTATAGATTTAAACATAACAAAAAAGGTTGATAAACCAATTTTAAAGATTGGTGAAACAGTAATATTTACATTGGTGTTAACTAACTCGGGGCCTCAACCTGCAACAAATGTTCAGGTAAGAGATTTACTTCCAGCAGGTTTAACATACAATGCAGCAAGTTCTGTAATTGCAACAAATACAACTTACAACCCAACAACTGGTATTTGGGATTTAAGTTCTCTTACAATAGGAATTAATGACTCTGTAGAACTTAAAATAGCAGCAACAATAAATACTTTAGGTGTAATTATTACAAACAATACAGAAATCTTTTCTACATCAGAAACAGATAAAGATTCTACACCTAACAGTAATAATTAAAAAATAAATTTAAAAAGATGGAAAAAATGTACACACTTTTCAACTTGAAAAATAAATTTAGTAAAAAGACAAGGCAGTTATTTCTGCTTGTCGCATTCTTATTTATTTCAATTAGCGCAAGTTTCGCTCAAACGATTACAATTGTGCCAAATGCAACTACTCCAGACGGAAGTAAAAATGCCGGCGATATAATTAATTATAGCGTTGCGGTATATAATTCTGGTGCAATTCCTTTAAATAATGTAGCGATTTCAAGCTCTAAAGGAACTGCTATGACATTAAATAGCGGAGACTTAAATAACAATAGTATTTTAGATGCAGATGAGAGCTGGGTGTACACAGGTTCTTACACAATTACTGCAGCAGATATTACAGCTACAAAAGTAGATAATGTATTTAGTGTTACAAGTACAGAAATTACTACGGCAGAAACTGCAACTCATACAGAAAATGTTCATGAAGATGATATTTCATTTGCATCAGTATTTGCAATATCAAATATTGTTGCAACAAATGATGATTTTTCAGCAACAGCTGTAAATGGTATTAATGGCGGAACTGCTGGTAATGTTTTTACAAATGATACAATAGATGGTGTAACAGCAACTTCTACCAATGTTACAGTCTCATTAATAGATTTAGACGGCTTAACCGGTGCTACAATTAATGCAGATGGTTTAGTATCTGTACCAGCAAATTCTGCAACAGGAAGTTATACGTTAGTTTATAAAATTTGTGATAGTTCAAATGCAAATAATTGCGAAACTGCACAAATTATCGTAGTTGTAGATGGAGATTCAGATGGTGACGGAGTTTTAGATTCTGTGGATGAATGTAATGGTTTTGATGATAATTTAGATAACGATAATGATGGTGTTGCAGATGGTTGTGATTTAGATGATGATAATGATGGTATTTTAGATTCGGCAGAAAATGCGTCAAGCGGAGATCCGATTGTTGATACTAATGATAACGGAGTTTTAGATTACCAAGATCCTGCAATTTCTGGTTTTTTAGATTCAAATTCTGATAACATAGACGATAGATATGATATAGATTTAGACGGAACTATAGATCAATTTGATACAGATGCAGATGGTGATGGTTGTAACGATGTATTAGAAGCTGGTCATACAGAAAGCTCAACAATGCCCGGAGAAGTTCAGGGTTCAGGTTATAACGCAACAAACGGTAGAGTTACAGGTTTTACAACGGCATATACAGGTACAAATACTAATGTTTCAACTGCAGGTACAGCAGCTTCTATAACTGCTCAGCCACCAAATAGAAATATTTTAGTAGGAGAAAACACTACTTTTACCGTAACTACAGATGGTACAATTTTTCAATGGGAAATTAGTACAGATGGTGGTACAGTTTACAATACTGTTTTAGACGGTGGTGTTTATTCTGGTACAGCTACAAATACATTAACTATTACAGGTGTAACAAGTGCGCAGAATAATTACAAATATAGAGTTGTTGTTTCTAAATCTACTTATGCTTGTCCTACAGTTTCAGATGCAGGTACATTAACTGTTTTTACAAATGATCCGCCAGTAGCAAGTAGCAACGCAATTACTGTTGCAGAAGAAAGTACGGGTACACCATTAGGTTTAATGGCGCCTACAGATCCAGATGCAAATGCAATTACAATAACAGTTACAGGTTTGCCAAATTTAGGAATTGTTAAAAAAGCAAACGGAGATGTTGTTGCAAACAATTCTAATTTAACTCCAGCAGAGGTAGATGGTCTAATTTATGATGCACCAACAGCTTACGACGGAGTAGCAGATCCGGGAGAATTTACGTACACAGTTTCAGACGGAATAGCAGCACCAGTAACAGGTACAGCAGATATAACAATAACAGCTGTAAACGATTTACCAGTTGCAAATTCAGACGCAGGAACTGCATTAGAAGATAACCCTGTTAATATAGCAACAATTGGTAATAATGATACAGATGAAGATGGCAATGTTGTGCCATCAACAATAATTTTAATAGATCCTACAGATGCAGGAAATACAGGAGAAACAGGAAATCCTTTAGTAATTGCAGGTAAAGGAACTTACACTGTAGATGCTGCAGGTAATGTAACTTTTACTCCTGAAGATAATTTTAATGGCGATGCAGACATCAACTATACAATAAATGATGATAGTGGATTTACATCAGATCCAGGAACTTTAGATATATCAATTACACCAGTAAATGATGATCCAGTTGCAAATCCAGATGTAAATACAGTAATAGAAAATACAACATTATCTGTAACAGCTGCAAATGGTTTATTAAGTAATGATACAGATCCAGAAACAGACCCATTAACGCTTTCAGAATATACTGTTAATGGAACAAACTATACTGCTGGAGCAGTTGCAACATTACCAGGTGTTGGGGTAATTCAAATAAATGCTGATGGAAGCTATCAGTTTTTACCAGTAAACGATTACGTTGGACCTGTTCCAGTAATTACATACACAATAAGTGATGGTAATGGAGGCACAAGTTCTTCAACATTAACAATTACAGGAATTGCAGATTCAGATAATGATGGTATTGCAGATATTGAAGACCTAGATTCAGATAATGATGGTATTTTAGATATAGTTGAAGGTTTAGGTACAGACCCAACTGCAGATGCAGATAATGATGGCACACCAAATTATTTAGATCCAGATTCAGGAACTTTAGATGGAAATGGAATTGCAGCAGGTTTTGATTTTGATGGAGATGGTATACCAAACCATTTAGATTTAGATTCAGACAATGATGGTATTCCAGACGTTTTAGAAGCAGGTTATGCAGATACTAACAATGATGGTATTGCAGATGCTGCAGCAGTTAGTACAGGAGCAAACGGTTTTGCAGACGGATTAGAAACAACACCAGAAAGTGGAGTTGCAGCAAACAATCCAATCAATACAGATGCAAGCTCAGACATCAATCCAAACTTATACAATTTCTTAGACAGAGATTCAGACAATGATGGTATTTCAGATACAGAAGAAGCATTTTCAGATAATGCAACCTACACAGACACTACAAATGATGGTATTATAGATGGTTTTGTAGATACAGATAATAATGGTTGGCATGATACTATAGATGCAGAAGCAACATTTCCAACATTCTTAAACTCAGATACAGATACCATACCTAACTATTTAGATTTAGATTCAGATGGCGATGGTTTACCAGATACTTTCGAAGGGAACTTTCAAGTTACAGATGGAGATAATGATGGTATTGTAGGAACAGGAACTCCAGCAGATTCAGATGCAGATGGTTTGGCAGATACAAACGACCCTGATTTTGGAGGAAATATTTTAGGAGGTTTTGGATTTAACCAAGACAGAGACGGCGATGGTGTAAAAAATTATTTAGATATAGATATTGATAATGACGGAATTATTGATAATATAGAAGGACAATCAACTACAACATATGTTGCCCCTTCGGGATCAGATACAGACAATGATGGTATCGATAATGCTTATGATGTTGATAATGGTGGAGTAGGAATTGGTTACACAAACACAGATGGTGGTTCTGCACCAGATTACGCAGATACAGATTCTGAAAATGATGGAATATTTGATATTTCTGAGAACAATATAGACAATTCTATAGATGCTGTTTTAGATGCAGATGCAAATGGAATTATAGATCCAGCTAATTTTACAGATTCAGATAATGATGGTTTAGCAGATATTTTTGATAATGTTTCAGGAATATCAACAACAAATAATGCAACAAACGGAGATCAATCAGGCGTAAATGGTGGTGCAAAAACACAGCCGGATACAGATCCTATTGGAGGAGATAGAGACTGGAGAGAGTCTTCTACTCAAGATAATGATGGTGACGGAATTAATGACATCGTAGATTTAGATGATGATAACGATGGTATTTTAGATGTTGATGAAGATTTTAATGAAGATGGTGATAATAACCCAAGAACAAATCCGTCTGATAAAGATGGAGATGGGATACCTAATTATTTTGATTTAGACACAGATAATGATGGAATTACAGATTATATTGAAGCAGGAGGAACAGATGACCCAGATGGAAATGGTCAACCTGGAACAGGTGTTTTAGATAATACAGAAGTAAACTCTAAAGGTATTCCTTTAGCAGTTTCACCAGATACAGCAACTACAGGAACTAGCGAGACTTCAAGTTTAACAATACCAAATACTGCAGGAGCAGACAATCCTAACTTTGTAGATTTAGATTCTGATAATGACGGAATAACAGATGTAATTGAAGCCGGAGGAATAGATCCAGATGGAGATGGAAAATATGGTGCAGGGTCTTTAAATGATGTAGATTCTGATGGGTTGATAGATGCAATTGACCCTTATGATGATAGAAATGGTAACGCAGATACTGCTTTAAACCCAGGTGAAAAATTAACAATACCTAATACAGACGGAGATAGTTTACCAAATTATCTAGATTTAGATTCAGATGATGATTCTATTCCAGATAATGTAGAGGCACAAAGTACTTTAGGTTACATTCTACCAGCAGCAAATGATACAGATGAAGATGGTTTAAATGATGCTTATGATTCTACAAACGGTGTTGGAACTGCTGTTGTTCCTGTTGATACAGATAATGATGGAACACCAGATTATTTAGACTTAGACTCAGACAACGATACTTTAAAAGATATTGTAGAGGTAGGAAATGCAGCATTAGATACTAATGGAGATGGAAAAACTAACGGAACTACAGGTGTAAATGGATTAGAAAACACTTCTGAAAGTGTAGACGGATATGATGACGCTAACGGAATATATAATGACCCAAAAACAGATTTTGCAGATGAAGATGGAGATTTAAATACTGGTGGAGATGTAGATTACAGAGACATTTTAGATTTTGATAACGATGGTATTGCAGATGCAATAGATTTAGATGATGATAATGATGGTATTTTAGATACTGCAGAAACGCCAGGAGCAGTAAATCCAGATGCAGATGCAGACAATGATGGAACACCAGATTTTAAAGATCCTGATTACCCAGGTTTTGCAGATACAAATTCAGATGGAATTAACGATAATTTCGATTCAGATTTAGATGGTATTCCAAATCATTTAGACACAGACTCAGACAACGATGGTTGTCCAGATGTTACAGAAGCAGGTTTTACAGAAAGTACAACTACAGCAGGTACTGTATCTGGTACAGGTATTGAATCAGATGGTACTGTTACAGGAGCACCTTACACAGGTACAAATACAAACGTAACTACTGCAGGTACACCAGTTGTTATAAGTACACAACCTCAAGATCAAAATGGTTTTATCGCGGGTAGTGTGTCATTTAATGTGGTTTCAACAGGTAATGTTTTTCAATGGCAACAAAGCACAGATGGAGGCACAACTTTTACAGATATAGTAGATGGAGGAAACTATAGTGGAGCAACAACAAATACTTTAACAATTAGTAACTTAACAACTGCAGAAAACGGATATAAATACCAAGTAATTGTATCAAAATCAGACTATGCTTGTGAGACTCCATCAACTCCACCAGCTACACTAACAGTAAGTAATAACCCACCTGTTGCTGTAGACGATTTAGGAAATACCACAAATGAAGACACTCCAATTATAGTGTCAACTATAGGTGCAAATGATACAGATGTAGAAGATACAACACCTGTAGCTTCAACAATTATATTAATAGATCCAAACAATGCTTCTAATACAGGAGTAACAGGAACTCCTTTAGTAATTGCTAATGTTGGTACTTACACAGTAGATCCGTTAGGAAATGTAACTTTTACTCCAGTACTTAATTTCAACGGAACAGCAGATATTAATTACACTATTAAAGACAGCAATACTAATGTTTCAAATGAAGCAACAATTGGTATAACAGTAAATTCAGTTAATGATGCACCAGTTGCAAATAACAATTCAGGAACTATTTTAGAAGGAGCTGTTTTAACATTAAATACAATTGGAGCAAATGATACGGATGTAGATGGAACTATTGACCCAACAACTGTGGTATTAATAGATCCAAGTAATCCTGCAAATACAGGTGATTCTGCAAATCCTTTAGTAATTCCAAATGTAGGAACATATACAGTAAATGGAGCAGGAACAGTTGTATTTACTCCATTACAAGACTTTAATGGTTCTGCAGATATCTTATATACAGTAAATGATAATGATGGAACAACTTCAAATCAAGCAACTTTAGATATTACAGTAACCCCAGTAAATGATGCTCCAGTAGCAGGTCCAGACTCTCAAACATTTAATGAAGACACCAATTTAACCATAACTGCTGCAAATGGATTATTAAGTAACGATACTGATGTAGATGCAAATCCATTATCAGTAACCCAATTTGTAGTAAATGGAACTACAGTGCCAGTAAACCCAACTACAGGAGGGGCAACTAGTATACCAAACGTAGGAACTTTAACAGTAAACTCAGATGGTAGTTATAGTTTTGTACCAGTACAAGACTTTAATGGTACAGTACCACAAGTTACTTATACAGTAAGTGATGGAACAACCTCTGTAAATTCAACATTAGATATTACAGTAACTCCAATAAATGATGCACCAGTAGCCGTAAACGATACGTACACAGTTAATGAAGATACAGCAGTTACTTTAGCACCATTAACAGGCGATAGTGATGTAGATGTAGATACGTTAAGTATTACAAGTATTAACGGCACCACATTAACACCAGGAACAGCTCAAACCATTGCAGTGCCAGATGGTACAGTAACAGTATCAGCAACCGGAGTTATAAGTTTTAAAGGAGATGTGAATTTTAATGGAACATCAACATTTGCATATGAAATAACAGATGGAAATGGCGAAACAGCCACAGCCAATCAAATAATTACAGTAACGCCAGTAAATGATGCACCAACAGCCAATCCAGACACAGCAAGTGTAAATGAAGACACAGCATTAGCTGTAGTAAAAGCAGACGGATTAATAGATGTAAATGATACAGACTTAGATGGAGATACATTAACGGTAACTCAGTTTGTAGTAGGAGGAACCACAGTACCAGTAAGTTCAGGAACACCAGGAGTAAGAGTAATACCAAATGTAGGAACATTAACCGTAAATTCAGATGGTAGTTATATTTTTGTACCAGTACAAGACTTTAATGGTTCAGTACCACAAGTAACTTATACAGTAAGTGATGGAACAACCTCTGTAAATTCAACATTAGATATTACAGTAGATCCTGTAAACGATGCACCAGTAGCCGTAGACGATACGTACACAGTCAATGAAGATACAGCAGTAACGTTAACACCATTAACAGGCGATAGTGATGTAGATGGAGATACGTTAAGCATTACAAGTATTAACGGAACAGCTTTAACACCAGGAACAGCACAAACAATTACAGTTCCAGATGGAACCGTAACAGTTTCAGCAGCAGGAGCAATCAGCTTTAAAGGAGATGCGAATTTTAACGGAACATCAACATTTGCCTATGAAATTTCAGATGGTAATGGAGAAACAGCCACAGCTAATGAGGTAATTACAGTTACTCCAGTAAATGATGCACCAATAGCAAATCCAGATACAACAAGTGTAAATGAAGACACAACATTAACTGTAGTAAAAGCAGACGGATTAATAGATGTAAACGATACAGATTTAGATGGCGATACATTAACGGTAACTCAGTATGTAGTAGGAGGAACCACAGTTCCAGTAACTTCGGGAACACCAGGAGTAACTGCTATACCAAACGTAGGAACGTTAACCGTAAATGCAGATGGTAGTTATAGTTTTGTACCAGAACAAGATTTTAATGGTGCAGTACCACAAGTAACTTATACAGTAAGTGATGGAACCAATACTGCGAATTCAACATTAGACATTACAGTAGATCCTGTAAACGATGCACCAGTAGCCGTAAACGATACGTACACAGTCAATGAAGATACAGCAGTAACGTTAACACCATTAACAGGCGATAGTGATGTAGATGTAGATACGTTAAGCATTACAAGTATTAACGGAACAGCTTTAACACCAGGAACAGCACAAACAATTACAGTTCCAGATGGAACCGTAACAGTTTCAGCAGCAGGAGCAATTAGCTTTAAAGGAGATGCGAATTTTAACGGAACATCAACATTTGCCTATGAAATTTCAGATGGTAATGGAGAAACAGCCACAGCTAATGAGGTAATTACAGTTACTCCAGTAAATGATGCACCAATAGCAAATCCAGATACAGCAAGTGTAAATGAAGACACAACATTAACTGTAGTAAAAGCAGACGGATTAATAGATGTAAACGATACAGATTTAGATGGTGATACATTAACGGTAACTCAGTTTGTAGTAGGAGGAACCACAGTTCCAGTAACTTCGGGAACACCAGGAGTAACTGCTATACCAAACGTAGGAACGTTAACCGTAAATGAAGATGGTAGTTATAGTTTTGTACCAGAACAAGATTTTAATGGTGCAGTACCACAAGTAACTTATACAGTAAGTGATGGAACCAATACTGCGAATTCAACATTAGACATTACAGTAGATCCTGTAAACGATGCACCAGTAGCTACAGATGATATTGCAGGTACAGATCCAGATGTAGCAATAGATATCCCTGTGTTATCAAATGATAATGATTTAGATGGAGATATTATTTCAGTTTCTAATATTACAGCACAACCAACAAATGGTACAGCTACTATAAATTCAGATGGAACTATAAAGTATACACCAAACTCAGGATTTAATAATGGTTCAGATACATTCACTTATGAAATTTCTGACGGAAATGGAGGTACAGATACAGCAACAGTTACAGTAACAGTTCCAATTTCACCATTTCCACCAGTTGCAAATCCAGATACAAATATAACTTCAGAAGAAACAACTTTAACAGTTGTTGCTGCAGATGGAGTACTTAAAAATGATACAGATGGAAACTTAGACCCTTTAAAAGTTGTAAGTTATACTGTAAGTGGTGTATCAGGTACAAATACTGCTGGAACAACATCAACAATACCAAATGTTGGTACAATTACATTAAATGAAGATGGTAGTTACACATTTGTGCCTGCTCTAAACTTTAATGGTACTGTACCAACTATTACTTACACTGTAACAGATAGTTCTGGTTTAACAGTAGATGCAACAAGTACTTTAACTATTACAGTAACTCCTGTAAATGATGCACCAATAGCATTACCAGATACAAATACAACAGCAGAAGATACTGTATTAACAGTAACAGCTGCAAATGGACTTTTAGCTAATGATTCAGATATAGATGGAAATCCATTATCTGTAACACAGATTACAATTGGTGGTACTTCATATCCAGCAGGAACATTAGCAGTTTTACCTGAAGGAAATTTACAAGTAAATACTGATGGTAGTTATACATTTACACCAGCAGAAGACTTTAATGGTACTGTACCACAAGTAACTTACACAGTTTCAGACGGTACAACAAGTACAACTTCTACTTTAGATTTAAATGTTAACCCAGTTAATGATAGACCAGTAGCTGCACCAGATACTAATACAACAGTAGAAGACACTGCTTTAACAGTAACAGCTGCAAATGGTGTTTTAAGTAACGATTCTGATGAAGAAGGAGATGCCTTAACAGTAACATCAATTTCTATCGGAGGCTCAATTAGAACAGTAGGTTCAGACATTGTTTTAACAGAAGGTACATTAAAATTAAATGCAAATGGAAGTTACTCTTTTGTGCCAGCAGCTAATTTTAATGGTACTGTACCACAAGTTACATATACAGTTTCAGATGGATTATTATCTACTACAAGTACTTTAGATATTACTGTTACACCTGTAAATGATTCACCAACAGCATTACCAGATACAAATACAACAGCAGAAGATACTGCATTAACAGTATCTGCTGCAAACGGTGTTCTTAACAATGATTCAGATACAGATTTAGACCCAGTAACAGTAACTAAATTTACTGTGGGTGGTATTTCATATAATGCAGGAGAAACAGCAACAATTACAGAGGGTGCAATAAATCTAAAAGCAGATGGTAGTTATACATTTACTCCAGCAGCAGACTTTAATGGTACTGTACCACTAGTTACTTATACAGTTTCAGACGGTGCAAATACTACAAACTCAACATTAAGTTTAGCTGTAACTCCAGTAAATGATGTACCAGACTTAGTTGCAGATATAAATACAACATCAGAAGATGTTACTTTAACAGTAGCTGCAATAGATGGCGTTCTTAAAAATGATAGTGATAAAGAAAATGACCCACTAACTGTTACACAATTTACAGTAGATGGTACAAACTTTACAGCTGGCAATACTGCAACAATCACAGAAGGTACTATTAAACTAAATGCAGATGGTAGTTATACATTTACTCCTGCTGCTAATTTTAATGGATCTGTACCACAAGTAACTTATACAGTTTCAGATGGTACAACAACAGCAACATCTACATTAGATATTACTGTAACACCAGTAAACGATTCTCCAATTGCAGTAGCAGATACAAATGCAATTAATGAGGATGAAGTATTAAATTTAACAGCTACAAACGGATTATTAAATAATGATTCAGATCCAGAAAACGATCCTTTAACAATAACAAAATTTGTGGTTGGAGGTACTACTTACACAGCAGGAAGTACAGCCAATTTAACAGAAGGAGACTTAAATATTAACGCAGATGGTAGTTATACATTTACGCCTGCAACTAATTTTAACGGAACGTTACCTGTAGTAAATTATACAATAACAGATGGTATAAACACAGATAATAGTACGTTAGCAATTACAGTTAATCCTATAAATGATGCACCAACAGTTATAGCAGATACAAATACAACTGTAGAAGATGTAACATTAGTAGTTGCAGCCGCAAATGGTGTTCTTAATAATGATTCAGATTTAGATGGTGATGTAATTAATGTATCAGGATTTAGTGTTTCTGGAACATCTTATTTAGCAGGCGAAACTGCAACAACTCCAGCAGGAACAATTACTTTAAACTCAGATGGTAGTTATACATATGTTCCAGCAACTGACTTTAATGGAGCTGTACCACAAGTAACTTATACAGCAACAGATGGTATAGATACAGCATCATCAACACTAGATATCACTGTAACTCCAGTAAACGATCCACCAATAGCTGTAGTAGATATCAATTCTACAAATGAAGATGTAGCATTAGATGTAGATGCAGCTAGTGGTTTATTAAATAATGATACAGATCCAGAAGGGAATGCAATTTCAGTAACACAATTTACAGTTAATGGAACTTTATATACTCCTGGTACATCAGCAACAATAACAGAAGGAGTTATAAAAATTAATGCAGATGGTAGTTATACATTTACACCAGCAACAAATTATAATGGAGCAGTACCTGTAATAAATTATACTATTTCAGATGGTACAAATACTGCAAATAGCACATTAACACTTTCAGTAGATCCAATTAATGATGCACCAACAGCAGTACCAGATACAAATACAACAGCAGAAGATGTAACATTAACGGTTACAGCAGCAAATGGTGTTCTTAATAATGATTCAGATGTAGATGGAAATCCACTTACAGTAACTCAATTTGAAGTAGGAGGAACAACAGTTTCAGCAGGTAACCCAGTCACTGTTCCAGAAGGTACAATTACTGTAAATTCAGATGGTAGTTATGTATTTGTTCCAACAGCAAACTTTAATGGAACTGTACCAACCATAACTTATACAGTTTCAGATGGTACAGCAGATGCTTCTAGTACATTAGATATAACTGTTATACCAACAAATGATTCACCAACATTAGTTGCAGATACAAATACCACACCAGAAGATACCACTCTAAATGTTACAGCAGCAAATGGTGTTTTAAATAACGATTCAGATATAGATGGAGATACGTTAACAGTAACTAAATTTACAGTAGGTGGTACTACTTATAATGCAGGTCAAACAGCAATATTAACATCAGGTACAATTACATTAAATTCTGATGGTAGTTACAGTTTTACACCAGCTACTAATTTTAACGGTTCTGTACCAACTATAACTTACGAAGCTACAGATGGTTCAAATACAGCAAATAGTACATTAAATATTACAGTAACTCCTGTAAATGATAATCCAGTAGCAATAGATGATACATCATCTACAGACCCTGGTATATCAGTTAATATTCCAGTTTTAATCAACGACTCAGATTTAGATGGAGATATTTTATCTATTAGTTCTGTAGGAACTCCTGGAAAAGGAACAGCTGTTTTAAATGACAATGGAACCTCTGGAGATACATCAGACGATTATATTGTATATACCCCTCAAGCAGGTTTCAATAATGGTACAGATACATTTACCTATGAAATTTCTGATGGTAATGGAGGTACAGATACAGCAACTGTAACAATTGCAGTTCCACAATCTGCATTTTCTCCAGTTGCAAATCCAGATACAAATATTACAGATGAAGAAGTAACTTTAACAGTAGCAGACGGAGCTACTAAGAGTTTAATTAAAAATGACACAGATGGTAATTTAGATCCTATTACAATTACACAGTTTGTAGCAGGTGGTATGACGTATACAGCAGGTCAAACTGCAAACTTACCAGAAGGTGATCTAACTATAAATGCTGGTGGTGGTTACACATTTGTACCAGCAACAAACTTTAATGGTATTGTACCAGCAGTAAATTATACAATAACAGATAGTACAGGTACACCAAACGCAAGTAGTACTTTAACAATAACTGTAAACCCAATAAATGATGCACCAGTTGCAACTCCAGATACTAATACAACCCCAGAAGATACTATATTAACAGTTTCAGTATCAAATGGCTTATTAAATAATGATTCTGATATAGATGGTGATGTACTTTCTGTAAAAGAATTTAGTATTGGAGGTACAACATATCCTGTTGGAAACGCAGTAAGTTTAGCAGAAGGTTCTTTAACTATAAATGCAGATGGTAGCTATAATTTTGTGCCAGCAGCAGATTTTAATGGAACTGTTCCTCAAGTAACTTACACTATTACAGATGGTACTGTAGATACAATCTCAAGTACATTAGACATCACAGTTACTCCAGTAAATGATGCACCAGTAGCAGTAAATGATTCAGGAAATACAACTCTAGAAGATACAGCCATAACAGTAGCAACTGTTGGAGGTAATGATACAGATGATGGAGCCATAGACCCATCTACAGTAACATTAATAGACCCAAGTAATCCATCAAATACAGGAAGTACAGGTAGTCCATTGGTAATTGCAGGAGTAGGAACTTATGAAGTTGATATTTTAGGAAATGTAGAGTTTACGCCAGAGGCAAATTACAATGGACCAGCAAGTGTAAACTATACAGTTCAAGATAACGATCCTACAACACCATTAACCTCAAATGTAGCAACAATAGATATTACAGTAACCCCAGTAAATGATGTTCCAGTAGTATTAAATGAAACAAATACAACTGTAGAAGATACCCAGTTAGTTGTCACTGCAGCAAATGGTTTATTAACGAATGACACAGATGCAGATGGAGATCCATTAATTATTTCAACTTTTGAAATTGGAGGAACTATATACAATGCAGGAGAAACAGTAACACTTTCAGAAGGTATAATAAAAGTTTCGCCAGATGGAGGTTATGTATTTACACCAGCAAGTAACTTTAATGGTACAGTACTACAAATAACATATAATGTTACAGATGGTACAGCAACAGTTCCAGGTACATTAGACATCACAGTTACCCCAGTAAATGATGCACCAGTAGCAGTAAATGATTCAGGAAATACAACTCCAGAAGATACAGCCATAACAGTAGCAACTGTTGGAGGTAATGATACAGATGATGGAGCCATAGACCCATCTACAGTAACATTAATAGACCCAAGTAATCCATCAAATACAGGAAGTACAGGTAGTCCATTGGTAATTGCAGGAGTAGGAACTTATGAAGTTGATATTTTAGGAAATGTAGAGTTTACGCCAGAGGCAAATTACAATGGACCAGCAAGTGTAAACTATACAGTTCAAGATAACGATCCTACAACACCATTAACCTCAAATGTAGCAACAATAGATATTACAGTAACCCCAGTAAATGATGTTCCAGTAGTATTAAATGAAACAAATACAACTGTAGAAGATACCCAGTTAGTTGTCACTGCAGCAAATGGTTTATTAACGAATGACACAGATGCAGATGGAGATCCATTAATTATTTCAACTTTTGAAATTGGAGGAACTATATACAATGCAGGAGAAACAGTAACACTTTCAGAAGGTATAATAAAAGTTTCGCCAGATGGAGGTTATGTATTTACACCAGCAAGTAACTTTAATGGTACAGTACCACAAATAACATATAATGTTACAGATGGTACAGCAACAGTTCCAGGTACATTAGACATCACAGTTACCCCAGTAAATGATGCACCAGTAGCAGTAAATGATTCAGGAAATACAACTCCAGAAGATACAACCATAACAGTAGCAACTGTTGGAGGTAATGATACAGATGATGGAGCCATAGACCCATCTACAGTAACATTAATAGACCCAAGTAATCCATCAAATACAGGAAGTACAGGTAGTCCATTGGTAATTGCAGGAGTAGGAACTTATGAAGTTGATATTTTAGGGAATGTAGAATTTACACCAGAGGCAAATTACAATGGACCAGCAAGTGTAAACTATACAGTTCAAGATAACGATCCTACAACACCATTAACCTCAAATGTAGCAACAATAGATATTACAGTAACCCCAGTAAATGATGTTCCAGTAGTATTAAATGAAACAAATACAACTGTAGAAGGCACAGTATTAACAGTTTCTGCAGCAAATGGGTTATTAACAAATGATACAGATGCAGATGGAGATCCATTAAGTATTGCAACTTTTGAAGTTGGAGGAACTATATACAATGCAGGAGAAACAGGAAATATTCCAGAAGGAACTATCAAAATAAGTTCAGATGGTAGTTATATCTTTACACCTGCTTTAGACTTTAATGGCACAGTACCAACAATTACGTATAGTGTTACAGATGGTACAGCAACTGTACCAGGTACTTTAGACATTACAGTAATCCCAGTAAATGATGCACCAGTAGCTGTTGCAGACGTAAATACTACAAACGAAGATACACCATTAACAGTATCAGCAGCGAATGGTTTATTAGTAAATGATTCAGATATAGAAAATGATGCTTTATCAGTAGTATCACTTTTAATAAATGGTACACTAGAAACAGTAGGTACACCAATTACGTTAACAGAAGGAGTTTTACAAATAGAATCTGATGGTAGTTATACATTTACACCAGCAGCTAACTTTAATGGAACTGTACCACAAGTAACGTACACATTAAGTGATGGTACAGATACTGTAACTAGTACGTTAGATATCACAGTAACCCCAGTAAATGATGTACCAGTAGCAGTAGCAGATACGAATTCAACACCTGAAGATGTAATATTAACGGTTAGTGCAGCAAACGGATTGCTAAATAACGATACAGATCCAGAAAACAATTCACTAACAGTAACAAGCTTTACAGTAGGAGGTACTACCTATACAGCAGGAAATACTGTAAATTTAGTAGAAGGTTCACTGATAATTAATCCAGATGGTAGCTATGTATATACACCAGCAGCTAATTTTAATGGTTCTTTACCACAAATTGCCTATACAATTACCGATGGTGCAAATACAGCAAACTCAACATTAGATATTTCAGTTTCTCCTATAAATGATGCGCCTGTAGCAACAAATGACGTTACATCAACAGATCCTGGAGTAGCAGTAGTAATAGCTGTTTTACCAAATGATACAGATGTAGATGGAGACGTGTTAAATGTTTCTTCAATTGTTACTCAGCCAGCAAATGGTACTGTGGTAATTAATGGAGATAATACAATAACTTATACCCCAAACCCTGGTTTTAACAAAGGGTCAGATTCTTTCGAATATCAAGTTTGTGATACTAATGGCTTGTGTGACACTGCAACTGTGAATATTACAGTGCCAAAATCATTCTTGCCACCAGTTGCAAATCCAGATTCAGAATCTACACCAGAAGATGTAACTTTAACAGTAGATACAGTAAATGGTTTATTAAATAATGATACCGATTCGAATCCGGGAGAAACACTAACTGTAGTTACTTTCCAGGTTGATGGTACAAACTATACTGCAGGAGAAACAGCAACAATTACAGAAGGTCAAATAACAATTAATGCAGATGGTAGTTATACTTTTGTACCAACAGCAAATTATAATGGTTCTGTACCAGTAATTGGTTATACAATTTCTGATGGAACAGGAACTGCACCAGCAAGTAGCACTTTAACAATAAGTGTTTCAGGTATTAATGATGCGCCAATTACCACACCAGATGTAAATACAACTTTAGAAGACACACAATTAAATGTTTCAGCTTCTAATGGTTTATTAACAAATGATAGTGATCCAGATGGAACACCATTAACTTTAGTAGAATTTAACATAAATGGAACAACATATCCATCAGGAACAACAGTACCATTAACAGAAGGTTCTATTACTATTAATGCAGATGGTAGTTATATTTTTAATCCTGCAACAGATTATGTAGGTTCAGTTCCACAAGTAACCTATACTGTTACAGATGGAGTAGAAAATATATCATCAACATTAGATATAACAGTTACAGGTGTTAATGACGCACCAATAGCAGTAAGTGACCTTGGTAATACAGGAAATGAAGATACTCCTGTAACTATTCCATTGATTACTTCAAATGATACAGATGATGGAACTGTAGATGCATCTACAGTAACACTAATAGATCCAAATAATGCTACTAATACAGGTAATTCAACAAGTCCTTTAGTAGTTCCAGGAGTAGGTACATATGAAGTAGACAGTTTAGGGAATGTAACATTTACTCCAGAACCAAACTTTAATGGTAATGCAGATGTAGACTATACTGTAAAAGACAATGATGGTTTAGATTCTAATACAGCAACAATAGGTATAGTTATTTCACCAGTAAATGACGCACCAAATGCAGTAGCAGATGTAAATACAACACCAGAAGACACACC
This sequence comes from Polaribacter sp. BM10, assembly GCF_002005425.1. Taxonomy (GTDB): domain Bacteria; phylum Bacteroidota; class Bacteroidia; order Flavobacteriales; family Flavobacteriaceae; genus Polaribacter; species Polaribacter marinaquae. The sequence goes on from NZ_CP019704.1 coordinate 2,671,354, forward strand.
ATTAGTTGTAAATGTTACAAACGGAGTATTAAGTAACGATACAGATATAGAAAACACCCAATTAACAGTATTAGAATTTACTGTAAATGGTACAGATTATCCAGCAGGAACAACAGCAACATTAACAGAAGGTACAATAGTTATAAATTCAGATGGTAGTTATACATATACACCTTCTTTAGATTATACAGGTGCTGTACCACAAGTAACTTATACAGTATCAGATGGTAAAGACAATGTGTCTACTACTTTAGATATCACAGTTACAGGTCAAAATGATGCACCTGTTGCTAATGATGATTCAGCAACAACAGTACAAAATACACCTGTAACACTAGCAACAATTGATGCTAATGATATAGATTCAGATGGTACAGTAGATGCAAGTACAGTAACATTGATAGATCCAAACAATCCATCAAATACAGGAGACGCTACAACACCACTAGTAATTCCTAACCAAGGAACTTACACTGTTGATAGTTCAGGAAACGTAGTATTTACACCAGAACCAGAATTTACAGGTGAAGCTATTATAAACTACACTGTAAAAGATGATAATGGTTTAGATTCTAACACAGCACAAATTACAGTAACTGTTCAACCAGATAATGATGGAGATGGTATAATAGACACTGTAGATTTAGATGATGATAATGATGGTATTCTAGATACAGTAGAAAATGGAGGAACAGATCCATTAAACGATTCAGATAATGATGGTATACCAGATTATAAAGATCCAGACAACATCACATCAGATATAAATAATGACGGAATTGACGATAACTTTGATAAAGATAAAGACGGAATTATAGATCAGTTTGATAATGATTCAGATAATGACGGTATTTCTGACTTAGTTGAAGCAGGTGGAGTTGATGCAGATGGAGACGGTAAAGTAGATAACTTTACAGACACTAATAATGATGGTTTAGATGATACAATCGCTAATAGTCCATTACCAGTATTAGATTCAGACGGCGACGGAGTTCCAAATTACAAAGATTTAGACTCAGATGCAGACGGAATTATAGATAACATCGAAGCGCAAAATCCATTAACGTATGTAGCTCCTTCAGGTGTAGATACAGATAAAGATGGTATCGATGATACTTACGATTTAGACTGTGCGCCTTGTGGTTCTATAACAGGATCTCCTGTAAATAATCTAGAAAATGCAGATTCAGATGCATTGCCAAATTATTTAGATTTAGATTCAGATAATGACGGAATTGTAGATAACATCGAATGGCAAACTACAGTGGGTTACATTGCACCAGGAGCAGATTCTGATGGCAATGGTTTAGCAGATGTTTATGAAACTGCACCAGGATCTGGTAACCCAATTAGATTCCCATTAAATACAGATGGTATAGATCCGCCAGATTATACAGATGTAGATTCAGATGGCGACGGTGTTCTTGATACGGTTGAAGCTTATGATACAGATGGAGATAATGTTGCAGACAATGGAAATGTATTTTCAGGAGTAGATTCAGATGGAGATGGTTTAGATGATGCTTTTGATTTAAACACTGGCGGCTTAACAGATCCAGATGCAGCATCAAATAATAATCAAGATGTTACATTATTCCCTAACGATCAAGATCCAGGAACAGCAGAAGTAGATTTTAGAGATAAAATTACTTTCGGAGTATTAGTTGATACAGACGGTGATGGTATTACAGATGATATAGATATAGATGATGATAACGATGGAATTGTAGATGTAGTAGAATCATTAGGTTTTATTCCTTCATCATCAGCAAACGATCCTAGATGTATATTACCTAACGTAAGTTTCCAAAATCCAACTTATGTAGCAGGAACAGGTGCTTCTGGTTCGGGTTCTATAGGAGCTAAATATCGTTTCGAAAATGTTGTAGATGTTACAGGTTTTGGTGGAACAGGAGGTATTTTAGATGCAATTGTAGAAATTACAGATATTAAAGGAGGAGCATCATTAATATCTATAGATAATTCTACTACAGGTAATCCAGATGCTTGGCAACCAGAATACACAGTGCCAACACCAACAGGTAATAAAGCAGAAATGGCTTTTAGAGTAATTCTTGTAAACGATAACACTAATACACTTTATAATATTAGTAGATTTAGTGGGTCTATTTATGATATTGACGGAGCAAACGCAAGAGAATCTGTGATACTTTCTAGACCAGGTTTATATGCAGTAGATAATGAAACTTTATTAACTGTTACAGACAACCCTGCAACAGGTTTAGTAACTTTTGAAGGACCAGATGATACTTATGCAGGTGTAGACACATCACCAAGAATAGCAGCATATTTTGGTTATTATAATACTTCTGCTTTTGATATTAGATTCTCTGCAGAGTTATTATCAACATCATCAAATACAAACTTAGGTTCTGTGTTGTTCTCTGGTTGTGCTATAAACGGATTGTTTGAAGGAAATACAGCTTCAAGCTCTCCATCACAAACAAACGGAACTTCAGAAAACTCAGGTCCCGGAACATTCCCATTATTTACAGTAAATGATGGTATTGATAGTGACGGAGATGGAATATCAGATGATAAAGATATTGATTCAGATAATGATGGAATTCCAGATAACGTAGAAGCGCAAACTACAGCAGGTTACATCAAGCCAATTTCTGCAACAGCAGATGCAGATATGGATGGTTTAATAGATGCTTACGATAATAATGCTGTAATAAGCGGTTTAATACCTGTAGATACAGAAGGTGATTTTAATCCAGATTATTTAGATTTAGATTCAGATAATGATGGTTTAAGTGATACAGAAGAAGCCGGTTTTGTTAAGGCAACTGTTAATAATGATTCTGATGCAGATGGTTTATTAGATAGTTATGATGACAATAATACAGCAGGCGCATTATTTGATGTAAATGATGATCAAGATAACGGTGCAATAGATTTACCAGACCTTGATAATACATCTACACCAGAAGTAGATTACAGAGAAATTAAAGATAATGATAATGATGGTGTGCCAGATAGCGTAGATTTAGATGATGATAATGACGGAATTCCAGATTCAGTAGAACAAAACGGAGATCCATTAAGAGATACAGATAAAGATGGTATTCCAGATTCTCTTGATTTAGATTCAGACGGTGACGGTATTAGCGATTTAATAGAATCAGGGTTTGGGCAAGTAGATTTAGACAACGATGGTAGAATTGATGGTGCAGAAACAAATTCTGGTGCAAACGGATTATTTGATGCAATAGAAGATGGTGTAGAAAGTGGTACAACAATCAATAATCCGCAAGATTCAGATAAAGATGGAGTTTTAGATTTCCAAGATATAGATGACGATAATGATGGTATTAATACTCTAGAAGAAGATGTTGTTAGTATTAACGGAGATCCAACAGATGACGATTCTGACAATGATGGGATACCTAATTATTTAGACGAAGATGACGATAATGATGGAGTTTTAACTAAGGATGAAGACAACAATAATAATGGTAACTTTAATGATGATGATGATAATAATGATGGAACACCAGATTATTTAGATTCTTTAGATACAGATAATGACGGAATACCAGATAGTGAAGATTTAGATGATGATAACGATGGTAATCCAGATTCATCAGATCCAAATCCACTAGTACCAGGTGTAAGTCCAGAAACATTAACAGTTGTAGAAGGTTTATCAGGTGTTGTAAATGTATTGGCAAACGATGATTATTTACCAGGAACTAATACAACATTAACAGATGCTGGAACAGGAACTGCTACAGGCGTTGTAAGTTTTGATCCATTAACCGGAGAGGTGACTTATACACCAGCGGTAGGAGAAGAAGGAACAACAGTAACAGTAGATTATACAGTTTGTAATACAGCTGTAAATCCATCAGTATGTAAAACGACAGCAGTTACAATTACAGTTCAACCAGATAATGATAATGATGGCGATCCAGATGTTACAGATTTAGATGATGATAACGATGGTAATCCAGATTCATCAGATCCAAATCCATTAGTGCCTTCTGTAAGTCCAGAAACATTAACGGTTGTAGAAGGTTTATCAGGCGTTGTAAATGTATTAGCAAATGATGATTATTTATCAGGTGCAAATACAACAATAACAGATGCAGGAACAGGAACTGCTACAGGCGTTGTAAGTTTTGATCCACTAACCGGAGAGATGACTTATACACCAGGGGTAGGAGAAGAAGGAACAACAGTAACAGTAGATTATACAGTTTGTAATACAGCAGTTAATCCATCAGTATGTAGAACAGAAACAGTAACAATTACAGTTCAATCAGATAATGATAATGATGGTGATCCAGATGTTACAGATTTAGATGATGATAATGATGGTAATCCAGATTCATCAGATCCAAATCCATTAGTTCCAACCGTAAGTTCAGATGTGTTAACGGTTGTAGAAGGTTTATCAAATGTTGTAAATGTATTGGCAAACGATGATTATTTACCAGGAACTAATACAACATTAACAGATGCTGGAACAGGAACTGCTACAGGCGTTGTAAGTTTTGATCCGTTAACCGGAGAGATGACTTATACACCAGCCGTAGGAGAAGAAGGAACAACGGTAACAGTAGATTATACAGTTTGTAATACAGCAGTTAATCCATCAGTATGTAGAACAGAAACGGTAACAATTACAGTTCAATCGGATAATGATAATGATGGCGATCCAGATGTTACAGATTTAGATGATGATAACGATGGTAATCCAGATTCATCAGATCCAAATCCACTGGTTCCAACAGTAGGTTCAGATGTGTTAACGGTTGTAGAAGGTTTATCAAATGTTGTAAATTTATTAGCAAACGATGATTATTTACCAGGAACTAATACGACATTAACAGATGCCGGAACAGGAACTGCTACAGGCGTTGTAAGTTTTGATCCGTTAACCGGAGAGATGACTTATACACCAGCGGTAGGAGAAGAAGGAACAACAGTAACAGTAGATTATACAGTTTGTAATACAGCAGTTAATCCATCAGTATGTAGAACAGAAACGGTAACAATTACAGTTCAATCAGATAATGATAATGATGGCGATCCAGATGTTACAGATTTAGATGATGATAACGATGGTAATCCAGATTCATCAGATCCAAATCCACTGGTTCCAACAGTAGGTTCAGATGTGTTAACGGTTGTAGAAGGTTTATCAAATGTTGTAAATTTATTAGCAAACGATGATTATTTACCAGGAACTAATACGACATTAACAGATGCCGGAACAGGAACTGCTACAGGCGTTGTAAGTTTTGATCCGTTAACCGGAGAGATGACTTATATACCAGCCGTAGGAGAAGAAGGAACAACGGTAACAGTAGATTATACAGTTTGTAATACAGCTGTAAATCCATCAGTATGTAGAACAGAAACGGTAACAATTACAGTTCAATCAGATAATGATAATGATGGCGATCCAGATGTTACAGATTTAGATGATGATAATGATGGTAATCCAGATTCATCAGATCCAAATCCACTGGTTCCAACCGTAAGTTCAGATGTCTTAATAGTAACTATTAATACACCAGGTGTTGTAAATGTATTAGCAAATGATGATTACTTACCAGGAACTAATACGACATTAACAGATGCCGGAACAGGAACGGCTACAGGTGTTGTAAGTTTTGATCCATTAACCGGAGAGATGACTTATATACCAGCCGTAGGAGAAGAAGGAACAACAGTAACAGTAGATTATACAGTTTGTAATACAGCTGTAAGTCCATCAGTATGTAAAACAGAAACGGTAACAATTACGGTAGAAGGTGATACAGATGGAGATGGAATTCCTAATAACATTGATTTAGACGATGATAATGATGGTATACCAGATTCAGTAGAACAAAATGGTAATCCATTAAGAGATACAGATAATGACGGTATTCCAGATCATTTAGATCTAGATTCAGACGGTGACGGTGTAAACGATGTTGTAGAAGCTGGTAATGGAGCTTTAGATGCTGATAATGATGGTGTAATAGACGGTGCAGATACTGGTTCTGGTTCTAATGGATTATTCGACGGAGTTGAGGTAACGCCAGAAAGCGGAACTATAGATTATACACTTATTGATACAGATAAAGATGGTAAACCAGACTTTCAAGATACAGATGATGATGGTGATGGAGTTGATACAATAGATGAAGATGTTGTTTCTGTTAACGGAGATCCAACAGATGATGATACTGATAAAGACGGTATACCAAATTACTTAGATACAGATGACGATGGAGATGGTATTGATACTTCGGATGAAGATGTAGCTTTAATCAATGGAGACCCAACAGATGATGATACCGATAAAGATGGTATACCAAATTATCTAGATACCGATGATGATGGCGATGGTATTGAAACTATAGATGAAGATAATAACGGAGATTCTAACTTAAACAATGATGATGATGATTTAGACGGAATTCCAGATTATTTAGATGCAGATGACACCGACGGAGACGGCGTACCAGATAGTGTAGATTTAGATGATGATAATGATGGTATTCCAGATTTTATCGAAAACGGAGGTGATAATAGTTTAGATACAGATAATGATGGTATTCCAGATCATTTAGATTTAGATTCAGACGGAGATGGTTTAACAGATATAGAAGAATCTGGTTCTGGTGCAGCAGATGCTAATAATGACGGAGTTATAGATGGTTCTGAAACAGGTTCTGGAATGAACGGATTATTTAACAATTTAGAAACGTTTGATGATAGTGGTATTTTAAGTTATGTTGTTAGAAATACGGATTCAGATGATAAAAAAGATTTCCAAGATATTGATGATGATAACGACGGAATATTAACTATCGATGAATACATGTTCGATTGTGACAATGATCAGATTCCAGATCATATGGATGTTACAAATTGTGACTTGGTTCCGAATGCATTCTCTCCAAACGGAGACGGTAACAACGATACGTTTGTAATACCTGCACTAGCTAATTATCCTAATTTTAAATTAGAAATATCTAATAGATGGGGTAATAAAGTGTACGAGTATAATAATAATGGTAAAACGAGTCCAGATTGGTGGGACGGTTACTCTACGGGTAGATTAACTCTAAACGATAGTAAACCAGTACCAACAGGAACTTATTTCTACATTATTTACTTTAATGACGGCGTTAGAAAACCAATTACAGGTTGGGTATATTTAAATAGATAACAGATAAAAAATAAAGGCAATAAAAATGAAAAAAATAATTGTAATAATTACAGTGCTATTATTTACTGTTTCTGTAAAAGCACAACAAGACCCTCAGTATACACAATATATGTATAACATGAATATCATAAACCCAGCTTATGCTGGGTCATATGATGTTCTAAGTGTAAATCTTTTAGGTAGATCACAATGGGTTGGTATAGACGGAGCACCAAGAACATTAACATTAGGAATAAATTCTCCAGTAGGTAAAAATGTTGGTTTAGGCTTTTCTGTTATTGTAGACGAAATTGGTCCTGTAGAAGAACAAAATGTATACGGAGATTTTTCTTATACATTAAAAGTGGGTGAAAATGCAAATTTAGCTTTAGGTATTAAAGCAGGCTTCACATTTTTTAATGTTTGTTTACCGTGTTTAAATACTGTAAATGATAATGATCAAGCATTTATAAATCAGAATGCAAATAAAATTTTACCAAACTTAGGTGCAGGTGCATTTTATTATACCGATAAGTTTTATGCAGGTTTATCAATACCAAATCTTTTACAAACATTTCATTTCGAAAAAGAAGGTGGTCAAGTAACAAGAGCATCAGAAAGAAAACACTTTTTTTTAACAACGGGTTATGTGTTCGATTTATCTGATGATGTTAAATTAAAACCATCTACAATGGTAAAAGCAGCAGAAGGTGCGCCATTATCAATAGACTTTTCTGGAAATGTACTTTTATATGACAAATTAGAATTTGGGCTTTCTTACAGATTAGATGAATCTGTTTCTGCATTAATAAATGTAAGAGCATCAAAAAGTTTAAGAATAGGTTATGCTTATGATTATACATTAACAAACTTGGGTAATTTTAACTCTGGTTCGCACGAAGTTTTTGTGCTATTTAATTTCGATTTTGAAAGAAATAAAATTAAATCTCCAAGATTCTTTTAGTTTTAACACAACAATTATGAAAAAAACAATACAAATTACAATCGTACTTTTATTTAGTTCTTTAACCATACTTGGGCAAACTAAAGAAACTAAAAAAGCAGATGCTTACTTTGAAAACTTATCTTATGTTTTTGCCGCAGAAGCTTATGAGAAATTAGCATCAGAAAATGCTACAGAGCATGTTTTGCAAAGACTTGCAGATAGTTATTATTTTAATGTGAATATGCAAAAAGCCTCGAGTGCTTATGAGCGTTTATTTAATAAGTACCCTAATCAATCACCAGAGCACATTTTTAGATATGCACAAACCCTAAGAAGTGTTGGTAAATTTGATGCATCTAATTTATGGATGAAAAAATTTCATGAACAAAAGAAGAATGATTCTAGAGGAGAAAACTTTACCAATAATGAAGTAACCTTAGATGAATTAAAAAACGGAAAACCAAATTTTACAGTAGTTAACCAAAGAAGTATCAACACAAAATATTCAGATTTTGGTGTGACAGACTACGGAAATACAATTTTATTTTCTTCACCAAGAGAAAGAAATTTATTTGTAAAAAGAAGTCATACAAGAAACGATAAATATTTTCTAGATATTTTTAAAGTTGTAAAAGAAAAAATTACAACTGTAGAAGGTGATGATTCTGAAGTGAGACCAATGTTTTCTGATGAGGTAAACTCTAAATATCACGAATCTTCTGTTAGTTTTTCTCCGGATAAAAAAACAATGTATTTTACAAGAAACAATTATGTAGCAGGTAAATATAAAGTTGACAAAGAAGGGTATAATAATTTAAAAATTTTAAAAGCAGAATGGAACTATAATAAATGGGATAACGTAGTAGAATTACCATTTAATAGTAGCGAATATTCTGTGGGTCATCCATCTGTTAGTAAAGATGGTAAAAAACTATATTTTGTTTCTGATATGCCTGGTGGAGTTGGAGGTACAGATATTTATGTGGTAGAAATTAAAGAAAATGGTGGCTTTGGCGAAGTTCAGAATTTAGGAACTACGGTAAATACAGAAGGTAGAGAAATGTTTCCTTTTATTTCTGATGATGATGTACTATATTTTTCTTCGGATGGTCATTTTGGTATTGGAGCTTTAGATATTTTTTCAACAAAAAAAGAAAATGGAACATACACCAAACCAGTAAATTTAAAAGCACCAGTAAATTCTAAATTAGATGATTTTGCTTTTTCTATCAATTCAATTACAAAAAAAGGATATTTATCTTCTAATAGAGAAGGTGGTTTGGGTGATGATGATATTTATGCTGTAGAATCGCTTATCGAGCCAGAAGTTGCACCATGCGTACAAATTGTTTCAGGTTTTGTAAAAGATAAGAAATTTCATAATATTTTACCCGGTGCTAAGCTTGTTTTAAAAGACGATAAAGGCGAAGTTATAGAAGAAATTTATGCAGACGCAAATGCAAAATTTACATTTAGCTTGCCATGTAATAAAAAATATACTTTAAAAGCAACAAAAGAATATTACCAACCAGATACTGTATCTTTTGAAACCACATCAGATAAAACAGTAGATTTAAAATTAGATTTTGATTTAAAAGTTATATCAGACTTTACTTACAACGAAAGAGGAGAATTGATAATTAAAATTAGACCAATTTATTTTGATTACAACAAATCTAACATTAGAGAAGATGCTGCAATAGAGTTAGATAAAATTGTTAAAATCATGAAAAAATATGAAAAACTAGTAATTAGATCAAGTTCTCATACAGATGCTAGAGGTAATGAGGCATACAACGAAGCGTTATCAGATAGAAGAGCAAAATCTTCTGTAGCTTATATAGTTAATAAAGGAATTTCTAATTATAGAATTTCTGGAAAGGGCTTCGGAGAAACAAGATTGGTTAACAATTGTGTAGATAATAATAGCCATACAAATACAGTTAAATGCTCAGAAGAACAACATCAAGCAAATAGAAGAACAGAGTTTGTTATCATAAAAATGTAGCAAAAAATACAAACAGATTTGAAGAGCCTTTAATTAGGCTCTTTTTTTTTGCCATAAATCTAAGAATTACAAGAAAATGATTAATTTCGCATTCTTATAAGAAAAGAAAGAAAATGAGCGCGAAATTTCCTGAATATAAAGGTCTTGACTTACCAAAAGTTGCAGAAGAAATTCTTAACTACTGGGAAGAAAATAACATATTTGAAAAAAGTGTAACAACAAGAGAAGGTGCAGAACCTTTTGTATTCTTCGAAGGACCACCGTCTGCAAATGGTCTTCCAGGAGTTCACCATGTTTTAGCACGTGCTATTAAAGATATTTTTCCACGTTACAAAACCATGAAAGGATACCAAGTGAAGCGAAAAGCTGGTTGGGATACGCATGGTCTACCTATAGAATTAGGTGTAGAAAAAGAGTTAGGCATCACAAAAGAAGATATTGGTAAAAAGATTTCTGTAGAAGATTATAACGCGGCATGTAGAAAAGCGGTAATGCGTTATACAGATATTTGGAACGATTTAACGCAGAAAATGGGTTATTGGGTAGATATGGAAGATCCATATATTACCTACGAACCGAAATATATGGAGTCTGTTTGGTGGTTGTTAAAAGAAATTTACAGTAAAAAGTTAATTTATAAAGGATATACAATTCAGCCATATTCGCCAAAAGCTGGTACAGGATTAAGTTCTCACGAGTTAAATCAACCCGGAACTTACCAAGATGTAACAGATACAACTATTGTTGCACAATTTAAAGCAATAGAAAGTACATTGCCAGAATTTTTACAAAATGAAGGTGTAATTAACTTTATTGCTTGGACAACAACACCATGGACATTGCCAAGTAACACAGCATTAACTGTTGGGCCAAAAATAGAATATGTCTTAGTAGATACTTATAATCAATATACATTTAAACCAACAAAAGTTGTGTTGGCCAAGAAATTAGTTGGTAAACAATTTGGTGGTAAAAACAATGTTGAAGTTGAAACGTTAGAAGAGTTAAAAGCATACAATGCAGGTGATAAAAAGATTCCTTTTTACATTGTTAAAGAATTTGTTGGTAAAGATTTAGTTGGTATTAAATACGAGCAATTGTTAGATTACGGTTGTAAGTTTGAAAACAAACAAGACGCATTTAGAATAATTTCTGGAGATTTTGTAACCACAGAAGATGGTACAGGTATTGTACACACTGCACCAACTTTTGGGGCAGATGATGCTTTAGTAGCAAAACAAGCTTCACCAGAGATTCCGCCTTTATTAATAAAAGACGAGAACGATAATTTAGTTCCTCTAGTAGATTTACAAGGTAGGTTTAGAAAAGAAATTAAAGATGATATTTATGGTTTTGCAGGAGAATATGTAAAAGCAGAGTATTTAAATGAAAAAGATTTAGAAGAAGAATTAAAAATTCAGAAAGAGAATTTAACAGAAGTTCTAAAAAATCAAGATAAATATTTATCTGTAGATGAACGTTTAGGGCTAAAGTTAAAGAATGAAAATAAAGCTTTTAAAGTAGAAAAATACAAGCATAGTTATCCGAATTGCTGGCGTACAGATAAACCAATTTTATATTATCCATTAGATTCTTGGTTTATTAAAGTAACAGATGTAAAAGATAAAATGCATTCGTTAAACAAAACCATTAACTGGAAACCAGAATCTACAGGTACTGGCCGTTTTGGTAATTGGTTGGCAAATGCAAACGATTGGAATTTATCTAGATCTCGTTATTGGGGAATTCCGTTACCAATCTGGAGAACAGAAGATGGTAAAGAAGAAATTTGTATTGGTTCTGTAAAAGAATTAAAACAAGAAATGGCAAAAGCTGTAGAAGCTGGCATTTTAGCAAAAGATATTTTCGAAGATTTTGAAGTTGATAACAATTCTGATGAAAATTATGCGAAATTAGATTTACATAAAAACATTGTAGATCAAATTACTTTAGTTTCTGCTTCTGGGCAATCAATGAAAAGAGAAAGCGATTTAATAGATGTTTGGTTCGATTCTGGTTCTATGCCTTATGCACAATGGCATTATCCGTTCGAAAATAAACAGAAAATTGATGGAAACGAATCTTTTCCGGCAGACTTTATTGCAGAAGGAGTAGACCAAACAAGAGGTTGGTTTTATACCTTACATGCAATTGCAACAATGGTTTTTGATTCTGTAGCTTATAAAAATGTTGTTTCTAACGGATTAGTTTTAGACAAAAACGGACATAAAATGTCTAAACGTTTAGGTAATGCAACAGATCCTTTTACAACATTATCAACATACGGTGCAGATGCAACACGTTGGTACATGATTTCTAATGCAAACCCTTGGGACAATTTAAAATTTGATTTAGACGGTATAGAAGAGGTGAAACGTAAATTCTTCGGAACACTATACAACACTTATTCATTCTTTACTTTATATACAAATATTGATGGTTTTGCATATAAAGAAGACGATATCGCTTTAGAAAATAGACCAGAATTAGATAGATGGATTTTATCTGAATTACATACATTAATTGCAAAAGTAGATAAGTTTTATTCAGAATACGAGCCAACAAGAGCTGCAAGAGCAATATCAGACTTTACACAAGATTATTTAAGTAACTGGTATGTGCGTTTAAGTAGAAGAAGGTTTTGGAAAGGAACTTACGAAACAGATAAAATTTCTGCATATCAAACATTGTATACTTGTATGAATACAATTGCTAAGTTAAGTGCGCCAATTGCGCCGTTTTTTATGGATCGATTGTATCAAGATTTGAATTCTGTTACAGGTAAAGAATCATCAGAAAGTATACATTTATCAGATTTCCCAAAATACAACGAAAGCTTTGTAGATAAGAGTTTAGAGCGTAAGATGGAAAATGCACAAACAATATCTTCTTTAGTTTTATCATTAAGAGCAAAAGAAAAAATAAAAGTGCGTCAACCATTACAAAAAATTATGATTCCGGTTGATACTGCGCAACAAAAAGAAGAAATTTTAGCTGTAGCCAACTTAATTAAAAACGAAGTAAACGTAAAAGAGATTACTATTTTAGACGATGCTTCAGATATTTTAATCAAACAAATTAAGCCAAACTTTAAAGCTTTAGGGCCAAAATTTGGTAAAGATATGCGTTTTATTGCGGCAGAAGTGCAAAAATTTAACCAAGAAGATATTAACAAAATAGAAAAAGATAAAAACATTTCTCTTGACGTTAATGGAAAAAATATTACTTTAGAACTTTCAGATGTAGAGATATCATCTAAAGATATAGAAGGTTGGTTGGTTGCAAATGAGGGGTCGTTAACAGTTGCTTTAGATGTTACAATAACGGAAGAGTTACGTAAAGAAGGAGTTGCTAGAGAGTTGGTAAATAGAATTCAGAATGCACGTAAAGACACAGGTTTAGAAGTAACAGATAAAATAAAATTAACGGTTTTAAATTTCGAAAACTTACAAAAATCTATTTTAGATAATAAAGACTACATTATGAGTGAAACATTAACCAAAGAATTGGTTTTTGTAGACGAGTTAACTAATGGTACAGAAATTGAATTTGATACCATTAAAAGTAGAATATTAATAGAAAAAATGTAAGAATATGTCAGATGTTAAGTTAAAATACTCAGATGCTGATTTACAAGAATTTAAGGAGATTATAGAGAAGAAAATTGCTAGAGCAAAGGCAGATTTAGCTTTGTTAGAAAGCTCTTATAAAAATGATGCTAGTAATGGTACAGATGATACTTCGCATTCTTTTAAATCTTTTGATGAAGGCTCTGAAGTAATGAGCAAGGAAGCAAATGTGCAATTAGCAATTAGACAAGAAAAGTTTATTAGAGATCTTAAAAATGCTTTAATTCGAATAGAAAACAAAACGTATGGTATTTGCAGAGTAACGCGTAAATTAATACAAAAAGAACGTTTAAAGCTGGTGCCACATGCTACACTAAGTATCGAGGCAAAACGCAAACAATAATTTAAAAAAAGCTTTCAAATAACTTGAAAGCTTTTTTTAATTAACAAACTAAATAATATGCGCGCAATTTTTTTGCTTTTATTAAGTTTTATTTCTTCGGTTACTGTTTGCCAAAAAAAGGTTTTAAAAAAAATTACAAGTACAGCGACAGCTGTAGCAATTTCTACGGAAGGATTAGATAGTTTTACTTTAGAAAATTCAGATTCTAAGTTTTTAGAAATCTTCTTGTATGCAGAAAACCCGAACAAACAACATATTATTGTTAATGAGAAAAATAAAGAATTAGAAATTAAATTTAAAATTCCTGATTTAAAAACACCAGAAGTAGTTTTTAGAAAATACATTACAGAAAGGTTAAAAAGAGCATCCGCAACCATAAAAATACCAAAAAATAGAAATGTTGCCATTTTTGGTGAATATGTTAATATACACAGCAAAAGTTTTAAAGGAAATCTAAGAGTATTTTTAGAAAGCGGTATCGTAAAATTAGATACCATACAAAAAGATTTAGAATTAAAAATTTATGCCGGTAACGTCTTTGGAAAGATAAAAAACGCAGCTATAAAGGTAGTTTCTAAAAACGGAAAGATAAAAATAGATAGTGCTTTTTATCAAAAAGAATATCAGGAGTTAAATAGTAAAAACTTTAAAAAACTTACTATTACATCAAATAAAGGGAATATTTACTTAACGCACTTATAAAGATAATAATATTGTTATTTTTGTGAGCACAAATTAGAAAAAATGTCAAAAAAGAAACTGGCAATATTTACAATAGTAATCGCTATTTTATTAGATCAAATTATTAAAATTTATGTAAAAACCAACTTTGCTTTAGGTGAAGAGGTATTGGTTTTCGATTGGTTTCGAATTCATTTTACAGAAAATAATGGTATGGCAATGGGCTTCGAGTTTGGCGGTAAAGCCGGTAAACTATTTTTAACCTTATTTAGATTGGTGGCGGTTTCTGCAATAATTTATTGGTTAATTGGTAATATCAAAAGAAAAGTGCATAACGGTGTAATTATTGCGATTTCATTAATTTTTTCTGGTGCAGTAGGTAATATTATAGATTCTGTTTTTTATGGTGTTATTTTCGATCATTCTAATCATCAAGTAGCAACATTATTTGCAGATAAACCATACGGAAACTTGTTTTACGGTAAAGTTGTAGATATGTTTTATTTTCCTATTTGGCAAGGAACTTTACCAGAATGGATTCCTGTAATTGGTGGCGATTTTTTTACATTTTTTCAATACATATTTAATCCTGCAGATGCTTTTATTAGCGTTGGTGTAGCACTTTTATTTATCTTTAGTAAACAAGCGTTTCCAAAAGAAGAGCAAACAGTAAAAGACTAAACTTTTAGTATCTTTAGAAAAAGATTTAAAAATGCGTTTTCTAAAATATGCTTTGGTGTTTCTCTTGGGTTTTATTCTTGCAAAATTGTGGTATAAAAAAGAGAACAGTTCCGTTAAGAAAGAAGAAGTTCAGGTTGTAGTAAATTCTATCAAAAACCTAAGTAAACTTGTTGTTTCTAAAGGTGTTTTTTCTGAAGTTTATAATTATTCTGACTCAAAAAAATATTTTTACAATTACCTTTCATTTGATAAAAAAGCTATTGTAACTGTTACTGCTTCGGTAGAAGTTGGTTATGATTTATCTAAATTAGAAGTTCAAATAGATTCTATTGGTAAAACTATTTACATCAATAAAATACCGAAAGAAGAAGTAAATATTTCTCCAGACATTAAATATTTCGATTTACAGCAAAGTAGTTTCAATTCCTTTTCAAATTCTGATTTAAATAAAATCAATAAAAATAGTATTCTTAAAATAGAAGAAACTATAGAATTAACTGCTTTAAAACAAAAAGCAAAAGAAAGGCTTTTAGAAGAATTGTCTAAGATATATCAACTAACTGCAATTTATAATTGGCAAGTTGTAGATAATACAAAAGAAAATTTGTTGGATGGTTTTACCAAATTAAGGCAATAAAAAAAAACCGATACAATTTGTATCGGTTTTTCTAAAAAAATATTGTTTAAAAATCAACACCTGGATCTTCTGGACTTGAAGCTTGAGCTTTCTGCGGATTTAAGATCATATAAGTTCCTAATGCTGTTAAGGCAGCATATTTACCATAATTACCTATTTTTTTTATTGCTTCTTTTCTAGTAATTTCTTGAGCAATATCTTGATTTTTCTTTGTGTCTTTCATGATTTCTTGTCTTTAAAATTACTGTTATTATTCTAAAATTATTTTCTTGTTAACCTTGCTGTTGTTTGCTCTTATATTTACTAAGTATACACCAGCTGCTAATTTTGGTAAAGAAATATTTTTAACACCAGTAGAGTTAAAAGATACTTGTTTAACTTTTTTACCCAACATGTTAAATATAGTTAGTTTTGTATTTCCTTCTGGTAAACCTGTAACTCTTAAATTAGAATTATTTGTTTTAAAAACACTAATGTTATCTGGTTTTAAATTAGTTTCTACACTTAAAGATTTAGCAGATTTGGTATGAATGTAAAATTTACCTACACCATTTACTTCCTCTGAAAGTGTAATTTTGTAATTTTCATTTGATAGATCGATAAAACGATTGTTTATTTTATCTTCTAAGAAAACATTGATGCTTTCTGGTATATTTAAACTTTCTACAGAAAAAGTTAATGTTTTATTAGCTTTAGAAATAACACCTACAGGAATTACCATGTTTTCAAAATCATTGTTTGGTAAGGTTTGTATAGCTAATTTTTCGCCATTGTTATCACTTATTAATTCAGTAAATACTGCAAAATCATAAGTAGTACCACCAAACATTTTAGAGTCATAACCATTATCGTGTCCTGTTGTTTTTCCATCTATATAAAATACTTGTGTAGATGAGGTATTTTCTTCACTTTCTAATAATAATTTAAAAGAAGGTTTTGGTGCTTCTTTCATAAATGTTTCTGTACCTTGATGACTCTGATTATTTGTGAAAAAGATAACATTATCATCTGCATTTGCCTCTATAAAAAACCCTTGTGCAGGAGCAATTTCAATAGGGTTAGCATTATTATGAGTTATGTATTGTGTGCCATTCCAAAACCAAAATGTTGAATTACTAATAACCGAATTATCACTAGCTAAACCTGCAGAGTTAAAATAACAAGTATATGGATTTCCTAATAAGTTAAAATTATTTCTAGAACCAGTTCTTACCGGAAGAACATAATTAGAAGTAATTAAATTACCTGTAATAGATACATCTCCAGGTGCAGCTAATTTTACAGAAAAACCGTAACCAGGAACTATACCTCCGGTAGAAGATAAATTAGCATATGTCCAAGGGTTGACTGTATTGTTTGTATATAAGCCAATACCTAAATTAGCGCCAGAACCTGTAGCAAATGTATGATTTGCAATAACATCTTGTTGCGTTTCTCCTGAAACAGGTGCGCCAACTAAATACCAATTGGTGGTAGGTAAATTTCTACTATAAGTCACTTTATTATTTGTTGTTACTGCTGCATTTGCAATTAAAGTAGCACCAGAAGCAATGTTTATAGAGTTTACTGTAACTGCAGAAGAAATTGTTGGGTAATTTGTGATACCAGTATTAGGAATTACAACACTAGCAGCACTTGTTGGTATAGTATTCGTATCCCAGTTTCCTGCAGTTGCCCAATCGTTACTTAAAGTACCTGTCCAAGTTATTGTAGGGTTTCCTACATAGATATTTGCAGTACTACCAACACTATTCAAAGTTAAGTTCGCATTATTTCCAGCATTATCTTGTAATGTTCCGCTATTAGCACTTAAGGTTCCAATTGCAATTCCATCAGTATCTAAGTCGCCCGATTGAACAGTATATCTAAAAAGTAAGGCACTAGTTCCTGAACCGCTTTGATAAACAGCTTGCTGAGTAGTTGAACCAATTGTAATTGCAATTTGTGGAGAACCACCAGTAGTATTTACTGTTATATTTTCACTTAAATTAACTGTAAAATCTAAGTTTTGACCTGAAGTGTAAGTTGCGTTTGCAGGAACAGAAACACTGTTTACAGTAGGATTAACAGCATCAATAACAATTGCTTTATTATTACCTAAGGAATTTGCAGCACCAGGAGTTGGTAATGTTAAAGTAGCATTATTTCCTGCAGCATCCGTAATTGTTCCGCTATTTAAAACTAAAGAATTAGTAGCTACATAATCTAAGTCAGCACTTACATCATCTGCTTGTACAGTATAATTAAAAGTTAATGTATTTGAACCACTACCAGAAGTGTAATTTACGGTTCTGTCTGTAGTACCAGTTTCTAAAGTAATTTGAGGAGTTCCTGTAACAGCTACGTTTTCTATAAATGAAACTGTAATTGCAATATTATCTCCAGCTTTATAGGTTCCATTTGCTGTAGAAGAACTTATACTAGTTACTGTAGGTGCAAGTCCATCAATAACAATTGCTTTATTATTACCTAAGGAATTTGCAGCACCAGGAGTTGGTAAAGTTAAAGTAGCATTATTTCCTGCAGTATCTCTAATTGTTCCGCTATTTAAAGCTAAAGAATTAGTAGCAACATAATCTAAGTCAGCATTTACATCACCTGCTTGTACAGTATAATTAAAAGTTAATGTATTTGAACCACTACCAGAAGTGTAATTTACAGTTCTGTCTGTAGTACCAGTTTCTAAAGTAATTTGTGGTGTACCTGTAACAGCTACGCTTTCAGAAAATGAAACTGTAATTGCAATATTATCTCCAGCTTTATAGCTTCCATTAGCAGTTGAAGAACTTATACTAGTTACTGTAGGTGCAAACCCATCAATAACAATTGCTTTAATAGCACCTAAAGAATTAACTGCACCAGGAGTTGGTAAAGTTAATGTAGCGCTTTTACCACCTGCATCTAGAATACTTGTGCCAGCAGTTAAAGAATTTGTAGCCAAATAATCTAAATCTGTACTTGTGTCACCAGATTGAACGGTATAAGTAAACAAAAGAGTATTACTTCCACTACCAGTTCCATTATAATTTATAGTTCTATCTATACCACCAGTTTCTAAAGTTAACTGAGGTGTACCTATTACAGTAACATTTTCAGAGAATGCAACACTAATTATTATATCACTACCAACACTATATGTGCCGTTAGCAGTAAAAGAGTTTACTTGATTTACAACAGGTGCTATTGCACTTGAAATAACTGTAGTTGTATTATTAGTATCAGTAGCGGTTCCATCATTAATAACAACAGTAAAAGTTGTAGTTTCTGACGTACTAGATCTGTTATCTGTTGGGTTAAAAGACAAAGCTCTTAACTTAGCTTGTAAATCTGCTGGTGTTGTACTGTTAATTGTATAAGGTCCTGAACCCGTTAAGCCAGTACCAGATAAAACACCTTTAGCATTATTGTCTAAAGTGATAGTTGCAGATAAATTATCTCCATCTGCATCTGTTGTGGTTATTGAAGAAAAAGGTGATAAAGTACTATTGTCATTTACTGCTTGACCCGCAGATGTACCAGCAATTACCGGAGCTGTATTTCCCCCAGTTATAGTAAAAGATGTCCCGACAGCCGAGTATGCAATGTTATTGTCATATTCCCAGTTATTTAGATCCATAATAGCTGCCAAAACTGTTGCTTTGTCACCAGATCGTAATGCTGTACTTTTATAGCGTGCATTGTCAACCTCACTTTGAGTACCACCACTAGGGAAAATACCTAGAGCATTTGTACCATTAGTTAATCCGGCTGGTAAAAATGAATTAGATGAGGATGTAGACAAGCTCCAAGCGTTACCTGGTGAACCTGCTACACCACCATTAGCATTGATACCAGAAATAAAATCGTTTTCTCCTGGGGTGCTGATGCTTTGATATATGAAAATATTATCACCAGCAGATCCAAGCATGTTTCCTCCTATGGGGTTATTAGCACCTGTACTGGTTAGTGTTGCTGTACCAGCCCCTGTGCTAGTAAAACCGAGTGAAAATGCTGTGGCTATAGATATTTCTTCACCCGCTGTAAATGAGGAGGTTGCTGTGAATTTTATAGCTGATTCATTATTCAATAAAGAGGAACCATTCCAAGCATCATCAGTTATAATAAATTCAGTACTATTTGCGATAGGCACTAAAAATACAAATGAAAATGAATCATCATCCATGTTAATTCGTGTAAGCGCGATATCTCCTTTTTCTAAAACTGTTTGGGAAAACTCTTTTGTATTTGTGAAAAGTAATATTAAAAATAGGATTACTTTTAAAGAGGTTGAAAAATAATTTTGCATCATTTTGTTTTTGTGTTGGTTATCATTATATTATAGTAAAATTATTTCCTAAAAGGAAAAAAGAAAATGAATACTGATATTCATTTTCTTTTTAATAATTTATTTTGTTTAACTTCTGGAAGGAAAAACTCCTATTAAAGCAATCACATAATTAATGGTTAAATATGGTTGCATATTATTGAAAGCTTGTTGATTTCCAGTTGGAGCAATCGTAACATTACCAGCTACAGTAGCTGTACCATTAGCTAAATTTGCGTCAGCTGTAGCGTTACTATATACTTTGTTCGCTCCTGATATATTTGGGATAGCAAGTTTATTATTTGTTGGTTCATCTGTATTAGCTTCATCAGCTACTGCTGGTGTTGTAGATACACCTGCTGTTTGTGTAAAAGTAGCATTATGGCTATGATTAGGTAAATTATTTATACTTAAAGTAGTAATTTCAGTCCCTGATCTAGATCCTAAATTTCTTTGAGATAATCCTGGTCCATGACCAGAACTAACAGGTGCTCTACCGCGTAAATCTGGTAATGCAAAAGTTGTTCTACCGTCTCCACCATAAGTGGTTCCTAAAATTGAGAATAAAGCTGAGTTTTGTGCAATAGGTAATAATTGTCCGTTACATAATGCCCAACCTCTTGGGGCGAAGTTACCTGCGAACATACTAATTGATCCTAATAATGGGTCTGCTGATGCCATAATAATAAAGTTTTAGTTTAGTTAAAATATTGATAACAAACATACTAATTAATGTGGCTCTACTTTAGGGCGAAAGCACTCTTGTAAAAAAACAGGTATTTATACTTGTTTTTATATTATAAATTAAAATCTGGGGTAATTTCTATTAATTTCTTTTGAATACCATAAATTACCAAACCAGCCACGTTTTTAGATTGTGTTTTTAGTAATAAGTTATTTCTATGGCCTTCTACAGTTCTTGGACTTATAAAAAGTTTTTCTGCAATTTCTACAGTTGTAAATTGCTCGCAAATAAGTTCTAAAACTTCTAATTCTCGTTTCGATAGTAAGTTTTTATCTAAATCGCTTTTAATACGTTTACCACTCGAAGAAATTATGTTTTCGTGTATTATTTTAAGTACTTTTTCATCATAGAAAAATCCTTTACTAAAAACTTCGTTTATGGTATGTATTACAGTTTTTGGATTGGTGTTTTTTAGCAAGTAAGAAGATGCGCCAACATCAATCATATTTGTTATAAAAGATTTACCATCGTAACTTGTTAAAGCTATAATTTTAATGTTTGGATGCGATTTATGTATGGCTTTGGTAGCTTCTATACCATTCATCTCTGGCATTTTTAAATCCATTAAAATTACATCAGGAAATTCTTCTGTTGTATGAATAAAATTAAGTAATTCTTCACCATTACCGGCTTCAGAAACAACATTAAAATTAGGTTCTCTTTCTAATAGAAAACGCATGCCTTTTCTAAAAAGTTCTTCGTCATCTGCTATTACTATGTTAATTTTACTCATAACCTTAGGGTATTATATTGTAATTAAAATTTTAAAACCTTCGTTTTGTTTACTTTTTAATTGAAATTGACCATTTAGTAAAGACACTCTACTTTCTATATTTTTTATGCCAAGGCCTTTTTTATTTTCTATGTTTTCAGAGTTAAAACCGATACCGTCATCTGCATAATCAAAATATAGTTTGTTACTGTTATAATTAATTTTGATGCTACAATTTCTAGCTTTACCATGTCTAACAGAGTTGTTAATTAGCTCTTGGGTAATTCTAAATAAATGCAATTCATTTTGTGGTGATAAATGTTTCTTTGGATATAAAATTTTATAATCAATATTAATTTTTCTGCTATTATTAAAACTGTCTGCTAGTTCTTCTATGGCATCTTTTAAACCAAACTGAGCCAAAATTGGAGGCAAAAGATTGTGTGCAATTTTTCTAGCGCTTTCTAGAGTTTTATCTGTTACATCTAAAATACCTTCGTTAACAAATAAGTATTCTTCTGGGCTTAAGTCTCCGTCTTTTAAAAGATTTGCGTTTAAATTGATAACATTTAGTTTAGAACTAATATCGTCATGTAAATCTTGTGCAATTCTTTTGCGTTCTTCTTCTTGTGTTACTATTATAGATTGTATTATTTCTTTTTGATGGTTTATTTGCAAAGTTTTTTTCTCTAACTCTTTTGCTACTATTTTTTTTCTTGAGAAAAAGAAAAATAAAAGTAGGGCGGCTCCCATTAAGAGGAGTAATAAAACACCTATTAGTACAATAACAATCACTTGATCTTCTTTAGCAAAGAATTCTTCCATAAGGGGTTTTTGAAAAGTAAAAACGAAATTAAGGAAAAATTTTTATTTAAAAGTAGTTGAAAATTAGCGATATAAAAAACCTAAGATAAAAAACAGGTATTTATACTTGTTGCTCTAGTTTTTTGTTTTTTCTAAAAATTTTATTCCATTCTACAACAATCAAAACTTGATAGCATAAGTAAATAAAAGAGTTTAATAACCACAATAAACGTGTGGTTGTCGTTTGAATATTACCTGCAGAAAACAATAATGTACTACAAATTAGATATAAGAAAAAACCTGAATTAAAGTAGATGTACTTTTTGTTTTTAGAATCAATTTTTTCGATAAAAAAAACAAAACTAGAAATGATTAAAGGAATTGAAAATACAAGAATTTCTATACTATTAAATCGAAATAGCAAATCAGGTTTAAAGCAAAAAACTACAATAAGTGTTATTGGTAAAATTACACAGCTATATTTTAAGATGGTTTTTATTACTTGATTGGTTAAAACTGTACTAAAAAACAAACTCATTAAAATATATTGACCAATGGTAAATACATGAAAGAAAAATAAATTATTAATTTTTTTAAAAGCTAAATAAGAACTAATAATTTGAATGATTAAACTTAACAGTAAAAAGAAATACAAATATTTATAGGCAATAGATTTTTGCTTATACGTTACACTATACAGAATAACATTTATAAATAAAACAACGTAACCTAAGTAAATGAGGCTTTTTCGTACTATAAAAATTGAATCCATATAAATTGTTAAGATTGTAAAATGCTGCGATTAGATTTTATTCTTATTGAAACGAAATAAAAATTGTTTTCTAAAGTTTTTAATCCATTCTATTAAAACTGCTATTTGAAAAAATAAATACAGCAGTTGATTAATATCCCAAACATATGATTTAATGTGTTTAGTAACAAGGTTACCCAACAAAAAAATAAGTGTACTACAAAGTGTGTAAACAAAGAAGCCAGAATTAAAATAGATAAACCTTTTACTTGTACTTACTTCTATCTTTTTTAAAAAATACAGAAAACTATATACTAGAAGAGGCGTTGAGGTTAAAACAATTTCGAATTCACTCCATTTTCGATAAGCTTCTTCGTGTAAATAAAAATATGTTATAATAATAACCCTAAGAGCAATAGTAAAACCTAAAATAAATTTAGCTACTTTTTTAAACTCAAGTATTTTTGAAAAAAAAAAGACTTAAAAAAATAAATTGCCCAGTAAAAAAATAATGGCTTAAGTATAAATTATTATTACCTTTTGCGCTAATATCACTTGATATTTTTTGAATAACGCAACAAAGCACCAAATACATAATAAAGTATTTTAGTGCTTTGTAATTCTTGTTATAAGAGTATAGTATGAAATTTATTAACCTCCATTTAAAGGACTTTCTTCATCACAAACATTTGGGCAAGGTTCAGAGAAGTCATAAATATCTCCACCTTCCTCATCTAAAGTAAGTCCGTCTTTAGAAGAAATCATATCTTTTCCATTTTTGTCTACACCAACCATCATTAATTTTTCGATGTATACTTTTTCTCCTTCAACCATTGTTTTTTCTACGCCAATGTATGCTCTAACGCTTGCTGCGCCTTCATCTATAACTTCTTGCAAATCTTTTAAAGGAATGTTAAATGCTCTACAATCATTATAATTGTTGTAGCTGCTTTCTAGTTTACGCCACCTTTTAGCCCAGTCTTTTGCAATTTTTAAACTAATAGTGTTTCTTGGGTTTGGTTTTGGTATGTCGTTTGGTTTCGTTGACATTTGTAGTTAATTTAAGTGTTAATATTAAGTTTGGTTAGGCAATAAAAATATGTAAAATAATGTAAACTTGTGTGTTAACTATTAACTAATTGCTTAAAATTAGGTGTTTATACTTGTTAAATGTTAAAAAATAATCTAGTAATACATTCTTAAATATGTACTAAAAATTGGTATTTTCGTGCTATGTCTATACCTTCTTTAGAGCTTCAAATAAAAACCTTACCAAAAGAACCTGGTGTTTATCAATATTTTGATAAAAATGATGTAATTATTTATGTTGGTAAAGCTAAAAACTTAAAAAAAAGAGTTGCTTCTTACTTTAATAAAAACCACGATAGCGGTAAAACAAGAGTTCTAGTAAAAAAGATTGTTCGTATAAAACACATTGTTGTAAATACAGAAACAGATGCTTTATTATTAGAAAACAATCTTATAAAAAAATACAAACCTCGCTATAATGTCTTACTAAAGGATGATAAAAGTTACCCTTGGTTGTGTATAAAAAAAGAGCGTTTTCCTAGAGTTTTTATGACACGTAGAGTTATAAAAGACGGGTCTGAATATTACGGACCATACACTTCTATAAGAACAGTAAGGGTTTTATTAGACTTAATAAAAGAATTATATCCTTTAAGAACATGTAATTACGATTTAAGTCATCAGAATATAAATGAAGGCAAATATAAAGTTTGTTTAGAATATCATTTAAAAAACTGTAAAGGCCCTTGTGAAGCTTTGCAAACCGAAACAAATTATAACGAGTCTATAAAAGAAATTCGAAACATAATAAAAGGTAATTTTAAAGAAAGTCTAGAGAAATTTAATAGCATGATGTTAAATTTTGCTGAAAACATGGAGTTTGAAGAGGCGCAAAAAATTAAAGAAAAATTAGACTTACTTAGCAATTATCAATCTAAAAGTACTATTATAAATCCGTCGATAAATAATGTAGATGTATTTTCTATTATTTCTGATGAAACCCATGGTTATGCTAATTTTCTAAAAATTTCTAACGGATCGATTATACAGTCACATACCACAGAAATTAAAAAGAAGCTAGACGAAACAGATAAAGAATTATTAGAATTGTTTATTGTAGAAATTAGACAACGTTTCGAATCGCAATCGCCAGAAATTTATGTGCCTTTTAAAGTAGATTTAGGTGAAAATTTAAAAGTTACAATTCCTAAATTAGGCGATAAAAAACGTATTGTAGAGCTGTCTCAAAGAAATGCAAAATATTATAGACAAGAGCAATTTAAACAGGTTCAGATTGTAGATCCAGAAAGGCATACAAAAAGAATAATGGCGCAAATGAAAAAAGATTTACGCCTTTCTGTAGAGCCTCGTCATATAGAATGTTTCGATAATTCGAATATACAAGGTACAAACCCAGTTGCCGCGTGTGTTGTTTTTAGAGATGGTAAACCAAGTAAAAAAGAATACAGACATTACAACATAAAAACTGTTGTTGGGCCAGACGATTTTGGTTCTATGGAAGAAGTTGTTTTTAGAAGGTACAAACGTTTGTTAGAAGAAGACAAACCGTTACCACAATTAATTATTGTAGATGGTGGTAAAGGACAGCTTTCATCAGCATTAAAAAGTTTAGAGGTTTTAGGTTTGCGAGGTAAAATTGCCATAATAGGTATTGCTAAAAGATTAGAAGAAATTTATTACCCAGATGATCCAATACCATTATATTTAGATAAAAAATCTGAAACCTTAAAGATTACGCAGTATTTAAGAAATGAGGCGCACAGATTCGGAATTACATTTCACAGAAATAAACGAAGTAAAAGTGCTATAAAATCTGAGTTAGAACAAATTCCGGATATTGGTAAACAGACAATTACTACATTATTACGTAAATTTAAATCGGCAAAACGTGTAAAAGAAGCTTCTCTAGAAGATTTAAAAGCTACAATTGGTAATTCTAGAGCTTTAAAAGTCTACAATTATTATCACAAACAATAATCATGAAAATAAAACTACTTTTTTTTGTTTCTCTTATCACCTTAAGTATTTATACGCAAAGTAAACAGCCAAAAGTAGGATTGGTTTTAAGCGGAGGAGGTGCCAAAGGTTTTGCTCATATAGGCGTTTTAAAAGCAATTGATAAAGCTGGTATACAAATAGATTATGTTGGTGGTACAAGTATGGGCGCAATTGTTGGTGGTTTGTATGCTGCTGGTTATTCTGCAAATCAAATAGAAGAAATTATTCTAAAAACAGATTTCTTAACGCTGTTAAGAGACCGATTACCTAGAAGTTCAGAAACCTTTTTCGAGAAAGAATATGGCGAAAAATCTGTAGTTACACTGCCTGTTAACAAAGGTAAAATAGGTTTACCAAGAGCAATTTCTAAAGGACAAAATGTATTAAACTTATTGTTAGAACTTTTCGATTCTGTAGATGGCAATCAAGATTTCTCTAAACTTTCAATTCCGTTTTTTTGTATTGCAACAGATGTAGAAAACGGATCGCCAGTAATTTTAGAAAAAGGCTCTTTACCATTAGCTTTAAGAGCAAGTGGTTCTTTCCCTTCACTTTTAAACCCTGTAGAGATTGATGATAAGCTGTTAATTGATGGTGGTATTGCAAATAATTTTCCTGTGAGTATTTTAAAGCAAAAAGGAATGGATATTGTGATTGGTGTAGATGTAGAAGGTAAACTGTTTCAGAAAGATAAAATAAACTCTGTTGTTGCTTTATTAAACCAGATTATGAGCTATAAAATGTATAGTAAATCTGATGAAGAGGTAAAAAAGTTAGATGTTTATATTCATCCAGAAATTTATAATTATACAGTTGTAGATTTTGATAAAAAAGAAGAAATTTTAAAAAAAGGTGTTATCGAAGCATCTAAATATGCAAAGGTTTTTGATGAAATTGCAGCCAAACAAAAAACAAAAAAGAAAAGAAAAAACTTAGAATTTAGCACAGAAAAGTTGTTGATTTCTGATATTGGAATTGATGGAGCTTCTTATTATACCAGAGCATTTGTTTTGGGGAAACTAAATATAAAAAATGGAGATAGTTTATCTAGAAACGACATTACAAAGAAGATTTATTTGCTTTCTGCAACAAGAAATTATAACCGAATAGAATATAATTTAATTAAAAAAGTAGACGGAAGTTATTTGTTAGACTTTAGATTAAAAGAATCTAACGAAAATGCAAACTTAAAGTTAGGTGTACATTACGACTTGCTGTATAAGTCGAGTGTTTTGGCTAGTTACAACCAGAAACATTTACTTAAAAAAAACGATTTGTTTTCTTTAGACATGATTTTAGGAGATAATTTAAGATACAATTTAAATTATTTTGTAGATAATGGTTTTTATATAAGTTACGGGTTTAGATCTCGTTACAATCATTTTAGAAGTAATTCGAAATATAATCAAGTATCAGATTTACCCAACGTAAGTAGTATCAACTTAAGTTATACAGATATTACCAATCAAGCCTTTTTTCAGACGACATTTAATAGAAAATTTGCTTTAGGTGTAGGTGCAGAGCATAAATGGTTAAAAGCATCAACAGAAACATTATCTACTAATGATGTGCCAGAAACAATAATCGATAGAAGTAATTATTTTAATGCCTTCGGATATATAAAGTTAGACACTTACGATAAAAAATATTTTGCTACCAAAGGTTATTTTGCCGACTTAAATTTTAAATGGTATATCGCATCAACAGATTACAATGATAATTTTACAATGTTTTCGCAAGCAAAAGGAACGTTGGGTTTTGCTAAAACCTTTTTTGATAGATTTACATTTCTGAACACTAATGAAGCTGGTTTTACTTTTGGGCAACCAACCTCTAATGTTTTCGATTTTTATCTAGGTGGTTACAATCAAAATTACATAAATACTTTTGTGTCATTATACGGATATGAATTGGCAGATTTGTCTAACAATTCTTTTATAAAATCTCAATTTGATTTTAGATATCGAGTAGGCGATTCTCATTATTTTTCAGTTATTGCAAATTATGCACGATTAGAAGATAATGTATTTAAAGATTTAGATTTATTCGAAAATGTAAAATCTGGTTATGCTTTAGGTTATAGTTACGATTCTTTTTTGGGACCTATAGAAATAAAATATAGCTGGACGCCAGACCATACAGATGGGCAATGGTTATTTAATTTAGGGTTTTGGTTTTAAAAAACTAAAAACAAAAAAAGCCATGAATTAATTCATGGCTTTTTTTAATGTATAAATAGTAATCTTATTTTTTAGATTTCGTAGTTAAATAAAACTCTTCGTATGTATTTAAAAGGTTCATTAATGCAGAAATTAAATCTTTTGTTTCTAGTAATAAACTAAAATAAAGAGTTGTATTCTTTGGGCTTGTTTCATCTGTTCTAATTCTAGCGACTTGCTTTTCTACAGAATCAGAAACATGGTTTAAGAGTTGTCTTTTATCAAAAATAATCTGACTTAAATCATCGAAACTTCTATTTTTAAAAGTAGCATTTACTTTCATTAAAAGAGAAGCCAATTCAATATCAATTTCCTTAAGATCTTTTAACTGACCTTTCTTTAAGTTTTTATGATTGTTGTTTACATGCTTGTAACTTGCTCTAGAAATATAGCTTATAGATTGCGCAACGTCTTGTAAATAACCTAAAACCATAATATAGAATCTACTAGCTTGTACAGATGTTTCATCTAAAGATTTTATAAAATAGAATACACCATCTTTTAAGCTGTCAATCTCACTATTAAGCTTTTCTACGTGTTTATCTGTTTTACGAAGTTTATTTAAATCGTGGTTTGCTAAATCGTTAACAACATTTGTATACAATTTGTTTACTCTTTCTGCAACACCAGAAATATGATCTGCACTTTCTTCGATTACACCATTAATAGTAATTAATTCAGCTCTTTCTATGTAATCTTTCTTTTTTACTTCTTTTGTTTTATTACGGTGTTTTATGGTGTTTCTACCAATTAAAACAGCTAAAAGAATTAATAATAAAGGGATAGATGCAATATGTAAACTAATTAAATAAGCAATAACACCTGCTACAATAAATGCAATAATTGCAGTTAAAAACCAACCACCAATTACATTTAAAACACCAGCAACTCTATAAACTGCACTTTCTCTACCCCAAGCTCTATCTGCTAAAGAAGTACCCATTGCAACCATAAATGTTACATAAGTTGTAGAGAGTGGCAACTTCATAGAAGTTGCTATAGAAATTAAAACACTTGCCATAATTAAGTTTACCGAAGCTCTAACTAAATCGAAAGCAGGCATTTCGTAAGTTTTGTCTTTTGTAAGTTGTAAAACAGGTTTTTCGAATTTAGAATTGATAAATGTTTGTGTTTTCTTTGGAATGATATAATTAATACCAACATTTAAAAACATTGCAGCTCTAACAACAACTCTAGATACATTATTAGGTTGAAATTTTTCATGACCTTCACCTTGTCTAGATAAATTAATACCAGTTTCTATTACAGATTTAGCTTTAGAAGAGGTCCATAAAGTAACAACCATAATTGCACCAGCCAATAGCAGTAACCAAATATTAGAAGGTACTTTTTTAGCCAAACTTCCCATAGAAAATAACTGAGGATCTACACCAGAAACACTCCAAGCTTCATAAGAGTTTAATGCAGCAATTGGCACACCAATAAAGTTTACTAAATCGTTACCAGCAAAAGCCATTGCTAAAGAAAAAGTACCAACACCTATAATTAAAACAAGAATGTTAATCTTTAAAAAACGAATTAACAATCCAGAAATTAATGTCCAAATTAAAAAACTAGCAGCTATAATCTGTATTGTATTTCCTTCTAATAACCCAGCAATACTGCCGTAGAAATCTGTACCTTTTAAACCTTTAATTATTATAAAATATGTAATTGCTGTAATTGCAAAACCGCCAAATAAAGCATTTATATAATTAGGTCTTGTTTCAAAGTTAAAAGAATAAATAAGTCTCGAGAAGTATTGCACAATTGCACCAACAGAAAAAGCAACTACTACAGAGAGTAAAATACCTAAAACAATATCTGTAGCGGTATTGTAATTGATATAATTCCAGATAGCGCTAATGTTTTCGGCATCGTTATTTGCAATTTTAATAAGCGCAATAACTACAGCAGATCCTAGAAGTTCAAAAACAATAGAAACGGTTGTAGAAGTTGGCATTCCTAAAGAGTTAAAGATATCTAGCAATAGAATATCAGTAATCATTACTGCCATAAAGATGTACATTACATCTTGAAAAACAAACATACCAGGATTAAAAATACCTTTTCTTGCAACCTCCATCATTCCACTAGAAGTTACAGCGCCAAAGAAGACACCAACACTAGCAATAATCATTATTTTCTTTACAGAAATGGCTTTAGAACCTATGGCAGAATTTAAAAAATTTACTGCATCATTACTTACACCAACAACTAAATCTACAATAGCTAAAACAGCTAAAGCGACAAGCATCAAAATATATGGATCACCCATTTTTCTTCAAAAATTTTAAGCAGCAAAGTTAAATACTCAATCTGTTGACTACGTTATCTTAATGTTATGAAATTCATTTAAGAACGCGTCAAAAATAACAATTTTATTATTAAACCATAAAATTATTAAGAAATGTTAAATTAACATATAAACACGCTTGGTTAACATTGTCTTAACGCGCTAATAACGCAACGATAATTTACAACTAACATAGACTTTACAAACCTAACGGACTTTTGCCAAAGTAAATAACATACAAAATGAAGAAAATTTTATTTATTGCTTTTATAGCATTAAGTCAAGTGTTAATCGCGCAAGACAAAGGAACTTTAAAGGGTTTATTAACCGATAAAGAAACAAATAACGAGCCTTTGCCTTTTGCGAATGTTCTAATTAAAGGTACAAATGTTGGAGCCACAACTGATTTTGATGGAAATTACTCTATTAAAGTACCTGTAGGAACACATGTTGTTTCTTTTAGTTTTTTAGGTTACAAAACTGTTGAAAAAACATTTACAATTAAAGCAGGAGAAACTGTAGTTTTAAACCAAGTTATGTCTGCAGAAGAAGGTGTAGGTTTAGATGAGGTTGTTATTAAAACATCTACAAGTAAAGAATCTGCAAATGCATTATTATTAGAACAAAAGAAAGCAACTGTAATTAAAGAAAGTATTGGTGCGCAAACATTAGCTAAGGTTGGTGTATCTAACGCAGCAAATGCAACAACTAAAATTTCTGGTGTTACAAAAAGTGAAGGAACTGGAAATATATTTATTAGAGGTTTAGGTGATAGATACTTATCTACAACTATGAATGGTTTAGCTATTCCTTCGGATAATGTATCAAACAAAAACATCAACTTAAACTTATTTTCTACAAGTGTTATTAAAAATATAGGTGTAAGTAAAACATATGCTACTTCTAGTTATGCAGACCAAGGTTCTGGTAATGTAGATATAGGTTCTAAAGAGTATACTAAAAAAGGTTTTTCTATATCTGTTTCTGGTGGTACTAACACAAACGTAACAAGTTTAAACGGCGATTTTAGAACACCAATTATTAACAATGATGTTACTTTAGGTTTTCATAAAAAAACATTTGCATTACAAGATTTAATAACAAACCAAGGTTGGGGTACAGAAGCAATGTCTACACCGGTTAATTTTAGTGGTTCTTTTACTGCAGCAAATAAATTTACGGTTTTAGGTAAAGATGTAGCTGTTTTCTTAACGGGTTCTCACTCGAAATCTTTTACACACCAACAAGGTGTTTTTAATTCTTACAGATCTAATGTTTTAGATAATAGTTTTTCTGATGCAGAGCAGTATAGTTCTGTAGCCAATACAACAGGTTATGTAAACTTCAAAATAAAATTAAACGATAATAATAAACTTAAATACAATACACTTTTTGTAAATACAGGTAGAACAAACTTGTACGAGCAAGGTAGAAATGGTTTAGGGTATGTTTTTGATCAAGACCCGCAAGAAGAAGGCGCTTTTGTAAGAGATCAAAACTTTTTACAAACAACAATGTTTGTAAACCAATTAATGGGAGAACATAAATGGAACGAGAATAATACTATAAATTGGGCTGGAGGTTACAATTTTGTATTAGCAGAAGAGCCAAACAGAATTAGAAACGAAGTTAATATTTTAGATATTACAAATTCGCCATTAATTCAGTATTCTCACGTTGGTGATTATCAGCAAAGAAAATCTACGCAGAAAATTCAAGATAAAGAATATACTGCTTTTATAGAAAATAAATGGGCTTTAGGTGCTAAAAACGAAGATGACGATAAGCCATATTCTTTAAATTATGGTGTAAACTTTAGACACAAAGAAAGAACTTTTAGATCTTTATTTGTTGGTGTTAGAGCAAAAGATTTTACGGCACCTTCTATAGATGATTTATCAGAAACTTTTACACCAACTAACTTTAATAATGGTTTAAGATTAAGAGTAGGTGAGGTAGATAGATACAATGCAGATTTAGATATTATGGCAGGTTATGTAAACTTCGATTTTCAGTTAAACGAAAAGTTTTCTGGTAATTTAGGTTTACGTTACGAAAGAAATGAATTAGATGTTACTTGGGATGTAACAAACTATGTAGGTAGAGTAGGTACAATTAATAGAGTATATGAAAGTTTATACCCAAGTGTAAATTTAAAATACGAAATTAAAGAAAATCAATACTTACGTTTCGCATCAAGTATTACACAAACTTTACCAGAATTTAAAGAGTTAGCACCTTTCGAGTATGTTTCTCCTACAGGTCGTGTAATTAAAGGAAACCCTGAGTTAGAAAAATCTGACATTTATAATTTAGATTTAAAATACGAAATATTTCCTCAAAGAGGGCAATTGTTTTCTGCAACGGCATTTTATAAGCAAATTATAAATCCAATTAACTTAGCGCAAGCAAGAGGTTCTTCTGGTAACTTTGTGTATTCTAATACAGGTGATGAAGCAGAAGTTTATGGTGTAGAGCTTGAAGCTAAAACAGATTTAATAAAAAATGATGACGATGAAGGTGTTTTAAACATTACTGGTAACATTACTAAAATGTGGTTAAAACAAGATTTGTTAAAAGACTTTCAATATAAGGATGTTACAGAATCGAGTTTACAAGGTGCTTCAGACTTTATTATAAATAGTTCTTTAAGTTACAGTGATAAAAAAGAAAAAGAATTTATTGCAACTTTAACTGGTAACTATTCTTCGGATAAAATATTTGCCTTAGGATCTCCAGAAGATTTTGCAAATAGTGCATCTCTTTATAATGACGAAATTTTAGAAAAAGGGTTTGTTGCTTTAGATTTAGTTGTAAGTAAAAAACTTACAGATAATTTAGTTGTAAAGTTTGTAGGTAGAAACTTATTAAACCCAGAAATTAAACAAACTCAAAAAGTTAGAGACTTAATTACAGAGATAGAAACAAATCAAACTGTTTTATCTTATAAGAAAGGAAGTCAACTTACATTAAGTGTAAAATATACTTTCTAAGTATTGGTTAACGATTATTTAACAAAAGGGTATTTTTTATAATAAATGCTAACATAGGATTAATATTTACATAAAGAAAAGAAAAGGATTAGTTGATTTCTTTGTGGAAAATTAAAATCAAACAAAATACAATGAAAAAATCAGTTTTTAAAATTCTTAATATCGTAGCTTTTTCGCTTGCTACTTTAACATTAACCAATTGTGGTAGTGATGAGCCAGATATTATTTTACCAGGTAACGAATCTGAAGTTATAGAAAACTTAAAGATTGGGATAATGAATGGTAATTTAGATGAAGATTACACATTAGATCCTGGTGTGGCATATAATCTTAATGCAGCTTTTACTATTGACTCTGGTGCTAAATTAACAATACCAGCAGGAACTAAAATTCAAGCATTAAACAACGGAACAAGCGTTTTTATCGCAGTTTTACAAGGTGGTCAAATAGATATTCAAGGTACAGCATCATCTCCAGTAATTATGTCTTCAGCTTCAGGAAATCCTGGTGATTGGGGTGGTTTAACTCTTTGTGGTGAAGCTACAACAACTGCAGGTGTAGATGCAGAAGCAGAAGTTGGTGGTTTTATTTATGGTGGTACTAACGATCAAGACAGTTCTGGTTCTATTAACTATTTAGTTATTAAAGGTACAGGTGCTCAAATTAGCTTAAACTCTCAATATAATGGTGTTTCTTTTTACGCTGTAGGTTCTGGTACAACTGTAAGCAATGTTGCTGTTATAGATGGTTCTGATGATGGTGTTGAGTTTTTTGGTGGTACAGTTTCTGTTTCTAACTTATACTTAGAAAACAACGAAGATGATTCTATCGATTGGACAGAAGGATGGAATGGAACAGTAAATACTGCTTATATTTCTCATACTAAATCTGGTTTTTCTACTGCATTCGAAGGAGATAAAGATAACGGAAATCCTAAATTTAACGATATTACAGCTATTTCTACTGTTGGTGGTAAAGCTTTACAATTCAAAAAGAATTCTGGAGGAACAATCTCTGGATTATCTTTAAGTGGTTATGATGTAGATTTAGATATGGCAGATGGTGGTGCTACTTCTAATGTAGTTTTTTCTGATGGATACACGCCAGTTGCTTTAGCTACAGAAGAAGAAATGACTGCTTCAGGTGAGTACTTCTATACATTAAACACAACTGTTGTGCCAACTGTTGCAGCTTCTGCATTCGATTGGGTACCAACAGATTTATCTTTTGAAACTAGTGCTTTACAAGGTGCTGTAACTACAGATGTAACTTTAGACGCTTCTGTTAACTATACATTAAACTCTTCTTACATTGTACAATCTGGTGCAACTTTAACAATTCCTGCAGGAACAAAAATTACTGCAAGAAACGGTGGAACTGGTGTTTACATTGCAGTTTTACAAGGTGGTAAGATAGATATTCAAGGTACTGCAACTAACCCAGTAGTTATTGCATCTGCTTCTGGTGAGCCAGGAGATTGGGGTGGATTAACAATTTGTGGTAAAGCAACAACATCTGCGGGTGTTAATGCAGAAGCAGAAGTTGGTGGTTTTATTTACGGTGGAACAGAAGATGCGGATGATTCTGGATCTATTAAGTATTTAGTAATTAAAGGAACAGGTGCTCAGATTAATTCTGAATCTCAATACAACGGAGTTTCTTTTTACGCTGTAGGTTCTGGTACAACTGTAGAAAACATTTCTGTAGTTGATGGTGCAGATGATGGTGTAGAGTTTTTCGGTGGAACAGTTTCTGCTTCAAACTTATACTTAGAAAATAACGAAGATGATTCTGTAGACTGGACAGAAGGATGGAATGGTACTGTAACTAATACTTACATTTCTCATACTAAATCTGGTTTTTCTACTGCTTTTGAAGGTGATAAGGCTAACGGAAACCCTAAATTTGTAAACTTAACTGCTATTTCTACTGTAGATGGTACTGCTTTACAATTTAAAAAGACTTCTGGTGCAACTATTACTAACATTTGGTTAGAAGGTTATGCTAAGAATATTGATATGAAAGACAATGGTCCTTTAGCAAATGTTATTATAGATGGTGTTGCAGCAACAACTACAGCAGACTATAAAACAGGAACTAAAGTAGATGTTTCTACTTGGACTTGGAAAAGTGCAGGTTTATAATCTAATACTTTTATAAAAATTAAAAAGCAGGCTTTAAGCCTGCTTTTTTTAATTTATAGAATTACTGTTGTTTTAAACAGTTTCTTTTTTGTCGCAACAAGCCATTTTACAATCTTCTGCACAAATCATTTTACCATCAATTGTTTTACCAGAACAACAGCCTTTTTTTTCTGCTTTTAATTCACACTTTTCTTTACAATCAGCAGAACAAGTATGTGATTTTTTAGTTTTAGTTACTTTTGTTAAAGTTTCTGAAGCCGTATATAAATCTCCGCCAGCAATTCCGTTAACATAAGCAATCAATTCGCTTTTAGATGTTGTGTTTGCATCGTAAGCAATGTTAGCAATACTATCAGTAAAAACAACTTTAGCATCTATTACACCTTCTTTTTTAGATAATTTAGATTGAATTGTTTTTGCGCAACCAATTTCGCAAGTCATACCAGAAATAGCTAGAGATACATTCTCTTTTTTTACATCTTTAGCACATCCTATAAAAACGAAACAAGTAATAGCTATAGAAAATAATATTCTTTTAGTGTTCATAATATTTAATTATTAAATTATGTTACAAATTTATCAATAATCGTGTTTATATTTTAATATTTGTTACACTTTTGTACTCAGAAATATACGAAGCATGAATAATCAGCAACAAAAATGGTTGTATTTAACCTTACTTTCTTTGGTTTGGGGTAGTTCTTTTATTCTGATGAAAAAAGCCTTATTGGGTGTTACACCAATACAGTTGGGTGCGTTAAGAATGATTTTTACTTCGATATTTTTATTGTTAGTCGCTTTTCCGTCACTTAAAAAAATTAAGAAAAAGCATTATAAATACATCGTTTTTACATCTATTGCCGGCACTTTTGTACCTGGGTTTTTATTTGCTTTTGCAATTACTACAATAGACAGCTCTATTGTTTCAATTTTAAATTCTTTAACGCCTTTTAATACGCTTATTTTTGGTGCAATTGTATTTGGTTTCGGATTTAAAAGAACACAACTATATGGTATTTTAATTGGTTTAATTGGTACATTAATTTTGATTTTAAAAGGAGCAGCTCTAAATCCTGATCAAAATTATTGGTATGCGTTTCTAATTATTATAGCTTCGATAGGTTATGCTTTTAATGCTAACATGGTAAAAAAGTATTTAAATGATTTAAATGCTTTGTCTATTGTTACTGGTAATTTTTTATTATTGATTGTGCCTGCTTTTATCGTTTTAAGCTTTACAGATTTTTTTAAAAATTTTGATTTTAATGATAAGGTTTTGATGCAGTCTTTAGGGTATTTAGCTATCTTATCAATTGTAGGAACAGGAATCGCAAAAACAATATACAATAAATTGGTTCATATTTCAGATCCAGTTTTTTCATCATCTGTAACATATTTAATTCCGTTAGTAGCCATTTTTTGGGGAGTTTTAGACGGAGAAAAGTTAAGTCCTCTTCAAATATTTGCTGGTGTAATTATACTTTTTGGAGTTTATCTAGTAAATAAGAAAAAATAAAAAGAGCCAAGAATAATTTCTTGGCTCTTTATAAAATGTATGATTCTAAAGTTGATTAGTTAAAATCTGCATCAGAAACACCTTCATTTATTTTAATTTCTTTTACAACAAAATCTAAGTTCATTGGTCCAGATTTAATTCCGATTGCATGCGGAAACTTAACTCCGTTAACTTCTTTGTAATCAGAATAAACAGTTGGGGTTTTTACTTCTTTTCCGTCTGGAGTTTTAGTAGTCGTAATTTCTTTAACTTTTAATCCGGTAGTTACATCATAAAATACTTCTTTGTCATTAAACCCTAAAACATAAGCATTTTTACCATCTAAAGGCTCTATTCTTAAAAGTTTACCAGCGCTGTAAGCTAAATCACTAAAAAGTGCGTTACCGCTTTTAGCTTTAGTAATTTGTTCTGCAGTCATATCTTTTTTCTGACCTCTTGCAGAAGAATATCCTGTGGCTCCATTAAAAACAGTTTTTTGCATTACATTACCCATAACCGCAATTTCTTGAGAAGATTTATTAGGTGCAGCAGCTTTCATTGTCATTACTAAAGGCGTACCTTGTATAGTTGCATTAGAAACAATCATGGTAGTTTTTACAGTCATAACTTTGTCTTTACCACCAATAGCATTTAAATATTTATTAACTACTGTTTCTGCAGTCATTCCTTCAGGAATTGGCATAGTCATTTCTGGTTTTTCAGTAGGATTTCCTTCTTTATCAAAATAACTAATTACATAATCTGTTTTTTCTAAGTTTTTAAGAACGTCAATTCCTCTACCAGTTACCATAATTCTAGCTTTATCTCCTCTAAAATATTTGATAGCAGCATTTTGAACATCATCTACAGTTACAGAGTTGATGTTTTTAATATAGTTAGCATAAAAATCTTCTGGTAAATCATATAAAGCAATGTTTAAAGCATAACTTGCTGCAGTAGCAGGTTTTTGGACATCCATTACAAAGCCACCAATGTATTCTTCTTTAGCATCTTGTAATTCTTTTTCTGTAACTTTTTGGTAACGAATTTTGTTAATTTCTTTTTTGATTTCTACAATAGCGCTATCGGTTACCATGTTTCTAACACTTGCAGTTGCTCTAAAAGTTGCTGTGTTGTCTTCTCTACTTTGGCTAATACCAGAGTAGGAACCATAAGTATAGGCTTTGTCTTCTCTTAAGTTATTAAAAAGTCTTGCAGAACCACCGCCACCAAGAATCTTATTGGCTAATAAAGCAGCGTAATAATCTTTGTCTCCTAAAGTTAAATCTGTAGTATTAATTACAGAAATTTCAGATTGTTTTGCGTTTGGCATGTTTACAAAACTAATTGCTGATGTTGGTAAGTTTTTTGGAGCAGGATAAGTTGATGTTGGGATTTCTCCTTTTTGCCAACCTTCAAATAAATCTTTTACTAACTTTTTAGTTTCTTTTGGATTGATATCACCAACAATAATTAAATAAGCATTGTTAGGTTTGTAATATGTATTGTAATTGTTTTTTACATCTTGTAACGTAATAGCATTTACAGTTTCTTTGCTTGTAAATTCTCCGTAAGGATGATTTTTACCATACACTAAAATATTTTGAACTCTACCTGCAATTGCTGGGACATTTTTTTCTGTAGATTTTAAATTCTCTAAAGTAACTTCTTTTTCTTTGTCGAATTCTTCTTGAGAAAATGTAGAGTTTTTAACACCGTCTGCCATTAAACCCAAAACCTCTGGAAAATATTTTTTTAATGATCTAGCAGAAGCGCCAGTACTGTAATAACTTACACTTGCACCTAAAAAATCTACTTTTTCATTAAAATCATCCTTAGAAATATTAGTAGTTCCTCTACCTAATAAGCTTCCCATCATACCAGAAACACCAGAAATATTTCCTTCTAAATAAGGTTTATTGTCTATTCTTAAAGTAGCAGAAACTCTAGGTAATTTATGGTTTTCTACCATTATTACTGTTAATCCGTTGTTTAAAGAGAATTTTTCTGCACTTCCTAATTTTACAACAGGATCTGGTCCTGGTGTAGGCATTTTACTTCTGTCTATTTGCGCATTTGTGGCAAAAGACATGGTTATAACTGCTATAATTGATAAAATTTTTGTCTTCATCTTTCTTAATTATTTTTTCTTAGGTAAGTACTCTAAGATTAATCTTTGATTCTTGTTTAAATATTTTTTTGCAACTTCTCTAATTTCTTCACGGGTAATAGATCTATAAATATCTATTTCAGAATTTATTAAATTAGTATCACCGTACATTACGTGGTATCTAGCCAAAGAATTTGCAATACCTACCACGCTAGAATTTGAGTTTACGTAATTGTTTTCAAATTGATTTTGAATTTTTTGGTAATCTTTTTCAGAAATTAAATCTGTTTGAATTTTTAAAATTTCTTCATCAATTTCTTTGATTAAATCCATTAAAGGAGTTTTTCCTAAAGGAATACCAAAAAGTGCGTACACACCATAATCTTGCTGAGAAACATTTGCAGCTTGTACTGCTAAAGCCATTTTCTTTTTATCTACAATTTTTTTGTACAAAACAGAACTTTTACCACCGCTTAAATATGTAGAAATCATATCTAAAACCTTAGAATCTCTTGTTTTAAAAGAAGGAGTTCTATAAGCCGCTACAATTGCAGGTATTTGAATATTCTCGTCATAAGCTTTAGCTTTAAACTCTTTTGTAATAGGTTCTTCTTTCGGGAAAGTTCTTACTACTTCTTCACCTCTTGGAATTGGTCCAAAATAATCTTCAATCATTTTTTTAGTAGCAGCAATATCCATATCACCAGCAACTACTAAAGTTGCATTGTTTGGTACATAGTATTTTTTGTTAAAAGCTAAAAACTCTTCTAACGTAGCAGCGTCTAAATGATCCATATACCCAACATTTGGATCTTTATAAGGATGCACTTTAAAGATGTTTTTAGATATTTCTGGTAAAAGATTAGAATACGGTCTTGTACGTTGTCTTTTTTCTTCTTTTACAACTTCATTCTGAATGTCTACACCTTCTTGTTTGATAATTGGATGCAATAAACGTTCAGATTCCATCCATAAACCTAATTCTAATTTATTAGAAGGAAAAATTTCATAATAGTAAGTTCTATCTTGAGATGTGTTTGCATTATTTCTTCCTCCGTTAGAAGAAACAATTTTAAACCATTCTCCTTTTTTTATGTTTTTAGTTCCTTCAAATAATAAATGTTCAAAGAAATGTGCAAAACCTGTTCTTTTTCTGTCACCATCTTTACCGCCAACACCATACATTACAGAAGTAATAATTACTGGGGCAGATTTGTCTTGATGCAGTATTACATGTAGTCCGTTGTCTAACTTGTACTCTTCAAACTCAACCTTTTGTGCGTTTGCAGAAAATGCAATCAACAATGCTGAAGCAAGAGATAAAATACTTTTTTTCATTTATTTTTTATTTAATTAATAGTTGATGCTTTGTATGACGCAGATAAATTATCTTTGTTACAACAAATTAACTTTTTTTGTAAGTTATTTTCAAAAATAGTGAGAATCTTATAAAATGTAAAGAGCAAACCGTGTTTATTTGCTTGATTATTAAATAGTTTATTTTTTTACAGCAATGTTGTAGAGTTGCAAAAAATATGTATATTTGCATCCGCATTTTCTATAGAGAAAGTGTATAATAAGTATTAATACGCAAAACAAATAGTATGTACGCAATCGTAGAGATAGCAGGGCAGCAGTTTAAAGTAGCAAAAGACCAAAAAGTATACGTTCACCGTTTACAAGGAGAAGAAGGATCAGAAGTAAGTTTTGATAATGTTCTTTTACTAGATGACAATGGAAGTGTATCGATTGGCGCCCCAGCTATAGAAGGAGCCGCAGTAACGGCCAAAATTTTAAGTCACTTAAAAGGTGATAAAGTAATCGTTTTCAAGAAGAAAAGAAGAAAAGGTTACCAAAAGAAAAATGGACATAGACAAGCTTTAACAGAGATCCAAATTGAATCTATTGCTGCTTCTGGTGCTAAAAAAGCAACTAAGAAAGCTGCAACTAAAAAAGCGGCTGCTCCAAAGGCAGAAGCTAAAAAAGCGGCTCCAAAGAAATCTTCTAAAGGAGATGACTTAAAGAAAATTGAAGGTGCAGGACCTAAAGCTGCTGAAGCTTTAGTAAACGCAGGTTTAGATACTTTTGCAAAAGTAGCTAAAACTGAAGCATCTAAATTAAGTGAAATTTTATCTGAAGCAAGTTCAAGATTATCTCACATTGTGACTGATACTTGGCCAAAACAAGCTGGTTTAGCTGCAGAAGGTAAATGGGATGAATTAAAAGAATTACAAGATAGATTAGACGGAGGTATTGAAAAATAAATCCTTATAGTTTAACTTTAACCTATAAAAACTCAATAACATGGCACATAAAAAAGGTGTAGGTAGTTCGAAGAATGGTAGAGAATCAGAATCGAAACGACTAGGAGTAAAAATATTTGGAGGACAAGCTGCAATTGCAGGTAACATTATTGTTCGTCAAAGAGGTACTACGCACAATCCAGGAGAAAACGTTTACATGGGTAAAGATCATACTTTACATGCAAAGGTTGATGGAATTGTAGAATTTCAAAAGAAAAGAGATAATAGATCTTACGTATCTGTAACTCCATTTGAAGCTTAAGATTTAAGATATCAAAAAGCATAAAAGCTCAAACATTAATTTGTTTGAGCTTTTTTTGTGCTTACGGTTGTTAATGAACTTGTTTGTATTTTGTATTTTTACGCTCATGAAATTTCTATACAATTTAGCACTTTTTAAAGCAACTATTTTACTGCCAATAATTGGTCTTTTTAATAAAAAAATTAGGCTTTTTATAAATGGAAGAAAAGAAACCTTTTCTAAAATTGAAGTTCTAAAGAATAAACAAACAATTTGGTTTCATGCAGCTTCATTAGGCGAGTTTGAACAAGCTAGACCTATTATAGAAAAGTTAAAAAAAGGTAATAATAATTACAAAATATTAGTCACTTTTTTTTCGCCGTCGGGTTATGAAATAAGAAAAAATTACAAGCTGGCAGATGTTGTTTGTTACCTTCCTTTAGATACAAAGTCAAACGCTAAAAAGTTTATAGAAATTGTAAACCCCAAAATGGCAATCTTTATAAAGTATGAATTTTGGCCAAATATTCTAAATGAGTTAAAATCAAAAGAAATTTCTACAATTTTAGTTTCTGGTATTTTAAGAGAAAAACAATTATTTTTTAAAAGTTACGGAGGTTTTATGAGAGAGTCTTTAAAGGCTTTTCATCATTTTTTTGTGCAAAATCAAGAATCTAAAAAATTACTAAATTCAATTGATTTTAACAATGTAACCGTTGCTGGTGATACACGTTTTGATAGAGTTTCAAAAATTTTAGAACAAGACAATTCCTTAGATTTTATAACTGAATTTAAAAATGGAAAATATACAATTGTTGCAGGAAGTACTTGGCAAGAAGACGAAAGTTTATTGGTAAACTATATCAACAATAATGCAGAAGAAGATGAAAATTTTATCATTGCACCACACAATATTAAAGCAGATGCAGTTTTAGAATTGCAAAAATCAATCAATAAAAAAACAGTATTATTTTCTAATAGATCAGATAAAAATCTTTCAGAATATCAAGTTTTTATTATCGATACAATTGGTATTTTAACTAAAATTTACGCAAATGCAAACGTTGCTTATGTTGGCGGAGGTTTAAAGACTGGCTTGCATAATATTTTAGAACCGGCAACTTTTGGAATTCCTGTAGTTATTGGAAATAAATACGACAAATTTAAAGAAGCAGTAGATTTGGTTAAAATAGGTGGTTGTTTGTCAATAAATAATCAGAAAGAATTCACAGAATCTTTGTTAAAATTAAAAGAAGATGAAAGTTTTAGAAATTTAACTGGTGTTATCAATAAGAGGTATATAAAAGACAACCTTGGTGCAACACAACAAATTATAAATTATTTAAACAATAAAATTTAATAAGAGTTTATTTGTTTTTATCTCTTTGGATAAAATATAGAATAAATAAAAATAGATTAATTATGGATATTATTTTACAACCTTGGGCTTGGTATGTTGGCGGGCCGTTAATTGCAATTTCGTTGCTTTTGTATTTTTATTTCGGTCAAAACTTTGGTGCTTCTACTAATTTTGAAACCTTATGTACAATGGCTGGTGCAGATAAATTTTCTGATTATTTTAAAAAAGATTGGAAAGATAGAGATTTTGCATTGCTATTTGTAGTTGGTTTAATTATTGGTGGTTTTATATCGGCATATTTTTTAACACCAAACCAAACAATAGATTTAAACCCAAAAACTGTAACCGAGTTAAGTGAGCTAGGTTTTTCTAATATTGGTGATCAATATTTTCCTGATGAAATTTTTGGTGATGCTGCTGTTTTTTCTCTAAAAGGTTTTTTAATATTATTAATTTCTGGTGTATTTGTAGGTTTTGGTACGCGATATGCCGGCGGATGTACTTCTGGCCACGCAATTACAGGTTTAAGTAGCCTACAATTG
This sequence comes from Polaribacter sp. BM10, assembly GCF_002005425.1. GTDB lineage: Bacteria > Bacteroidota > Bacteroidia > Flavobacteriales > Flavobacteriaceae > Polaribacter > Polaribacter marinaquae. The sequence continues at coordinate 2,715,522 of NZ_CP019704.1, forward strand.
CCTTCTTTATTAGCGGTTATAGGCTTTTTTATTGGCGGAATAATAGCAACTTGGTTTGTAATACCTTTATTGTTTTAGTAGATACATCAACAATAAATAAAATTCAATTTGTCTTTTTGTGTTCAGTCAAGAAGCAAATCAAAAGTTATAAAAATATAATTAAATGAAAAACATCAAATTTTTAATATTAGGAATCTTTTTTGCAATTGTGCTAAGTAAGACTCAAGCAATCTCTTGGTTTCGCTTTTACGAAATGTTTAAATTTCAATCTTTTCACATGTATGGTATTATTGGCGGTGCTGTAGTAATTTCTGCAATTTTTATGCAGTTATTTAAAAGCGGAAAAATTAAAGATATAAACGGTAATAAAATAGTACCAAAACCAAAGAAAAAAGGTTTTGTAAGAACAATTTTAGGAGGAACATTTTTTGGTTTAGGTTGGGGTATTTCTGGTGCTTGTGCAGCCCCAATTTTTGTTATTCTTGGGTTTAAATTGATGCCTGCATTAATCTTATTGGTTGGCGCTTTATTAGGTACCTTAATTTATGGTATGCTAAGTAAAAAACTACCAAATTAATATAACGTTATTGGAAAATTTCTAATACAGAATTTGAAACAAAATTTACCAATAATACTTTTAAACCTCTATGGTTTACGCACGAGGCACATTTACGATTAGCTTGGATTTATATTACAAAATATGGTAAAGAAATTGCTTTTAAAAAATATAGTGAACAATTAAAAGCTTTTGCAGATAAATACAATGCAACAGTTACTTATGCTTCTATAGAAATAATGCATAATTTTATTTAAGATTCTGATGCTTATGATTTTCAAGATTTTATAAAGGAATTATCAAAATTAAAAACTAATTTTAAAGAAATTATTACCTCGTTTTATTCTGGTAATATTTTTAGATTAATAGAAGCAAAACAACAAATTTTACAACCAGATTTAAAATCTTTTAATGAGTAAACTTGTAGACAATTTTGGGCGACAAATGGAATATGTTCGGTTAGCAGTAACCGACCGTTGTAATTTACGCTGTCAATATTGTATGCCTGCTCATGGTATAGACATTGTGCCAAGACAAGAGCTTTTAACCTTTAAAGAAATGTATCGTTTAATTCGCGTTTTAACAGAATTAGGCGTTAATAAAGTACGTTTAACTGGTGGCGAACCTTTTGTGCGTAAAGATTTTGTTGGTTTTTTAGAAATGTTGTCTTATAACGATCTGTTAGATGCTATAAATATTACAACAAATGGTGCATTAATTTCACAACATATTGATAAAATTGAAAAACTTAAAAAAGTAAAGAATATCAATTTAAGTATCGATAGTTTACAAAGAGACAAGTTTGCCAAAATTACTAGAAGAGATGTTTTTCCTGAGGTTTATAAAACTTTTGAATTACTAGAAAAAAGCAGTTTAAATTTAAAACTAAATGTAGTTGTACAATCTGGTTTTAATACTGATGAAATTGTAGATTTTGTAAGATTAACAAAAGACAAAAATGTTGCCGTTCGTTTTATAGAAGAAATGCCTTTTAACGGAAAAGGGCAAAGAGATATGCAAGAAAACTGGACGTTTTCTAAAATTTTAAATGAAGTTAAAACCGAGTTTTCTGTGGATGAAATTCAGTCCGAGAAATCATCAACCTCTAGAAATTATAAAGTAGAAAACCACTTAGGAACTTTCGGAATTATACCTGCATTTACAAGAACTATTTGTAACGATTGTAATAGAATTAGAATTACAAGTACCGGAACTTTTAAAAACTGCTTGTTTGATGATGGCGTTTTTAATTTAAGAGATTTTATTAGAAAAGGAGCATCGAATGAAGATTTAAAAGAACTTTTTTTAAGATTAGTAAAAGACAAACCAGAAAATGGTTTTATTGCAGAATCAAATAGAAAAAACGGTGGTGCTTCTGAAAGTATGAGCACAATTGGTGGGTAATGGTTAATTTTTTAACTCATTATATATAATTGCATATTCTAGTTTATTAAGATAAAAAAAATAATTATGGAAAATAATATTAGTCACAAAAAACAATATTCTAAGAAAGAATTTAAGTTAGATTTAACCTGGAAACAGAAGATTTTCGGGATATTTTTAACTTCTCTTGCATATGGTACATCAATTTATTTCTTAAACAATAGCCTAAGTATAATTAGTGCAATTATTCAAGGACTTTTATTTGGAATTTTGTTTGTGCTCTTGTTTCCTTGGGTAATGAATAAAATGCTTGGAAATAAAATTAAAAATATTATCCCTGATTTGCTTGATAATGAGAATACAGAAGATGAAATTTTTGCAAACTTATTTAGAGGATTTGAAGGGGTTGGAGGTAAAATATTTTTAACGAATCAAAGATTGATTTTTAAAAGCCATTCTTTAAATATCCAAAAAGGACAGACAAATATTGATTATAATGACATAGTTTCTGTTACAAAAAGAAAAACTATGAAATTAATAAATAACGGAATTAAAGTAACAACTAAAGAAGGCAAAGTGTATTGCTTTGTTGTGAATAACAGAGATGTTGAATTAAAAAATATTCTAGATAAATTAAACGTATGATTTCAGTTAAAGATGCAAAGGATATAATTTTAAATTCAGCCTATAACTTCGGAGTAGAAGAAGTTCCGTTTCTAAAATCTGTAGGTAGAGTTTTAAAAGAAAATATTCTTGCAGATAGAGACTTTCCGCCATTTAATAGAGTTTCTATGGATGGAATTTGTATCGATTTTAACGCATTTAAAAACGGACAAAGAGATTTTAAAGTAGAAGGAATACAAGCTGCGGGAAGTGAACAAATGACGCTTCAAAACAAAGAAAATTGTATTGAAGTTATGACTGGCGCTGTTTTACCAAACAATGCAAATACAGTAATTCGTTATGAAGATGTTACACTTAAAAACGGAATTGCAACAATCAATATTAATAATATAAATGATTGTCAGAATGTGCATACAAAAGGTAAAGATGGTAAAGTTGGCGATGTATTAATTACAGAAAACAAAATTATTTCTGCTTCAGAAATTGGTATTTTAGCAACTGTTGGTAAGGCAACAGTAAAAGTTGCAAAACTACCCAAAGTAATGATAGTTTCTACAGGTGATGAATTGGTTGGCGTAAATGAAATTCCGTTAGAACACCAAATTAGAAGAAGTAATGTTTTTACATTGGTTTCTTTGCTAGAAAGATTACATATTTCTTCCGAAACTGCTCATATTACAGATGATAAACCTATTTTAAAAGAAAAAATAAAAAACTTTTTAAAAGAATATGATGTACTACTTTTTAGTGGAGCAGTTAGTAAAGGAAAATTTGATTTTTTACCAGAAGTTTTTGACGAATTAGGAGTAGAAAAACTATTTCATAAAGTAGCACAAAGACCAGGAAAACCTTTTTGGTTTGGGCAAAAAAAGAATTTGAGTTCTGATAAACATACAGATGATAAATACCAAAAGAACACAATTGTGTTCGGGTTTCCGGGAAATCCAATTTCTACTTTTGTAAATTGTTTAGCGTATTTTTATCCGTGGTATTATAAATCTACAGGATTAGAAATAGAAGAAGAAACTGCAATTTTAGGTGAAAATGTATCATTTAAACCCAATTTAGAGTTTTTTTTACAAGTAAAATTAAAAAGTAAATTTGGACACTTAGTAGCTTTTCCGGTAAAAGGAAATGGTTCTGGAGATTTAGCAAGTTTGGTTAATGCAGATGCTTTTATTCAATTACCAAAAACGGAAAAAATACTTTTTAAACATGGTGAAAATTTCCCAATAATCAGATATAGATAATGAGTGATTTTAGTCATTTAAACGAAAAAAATAACCCTAAAATGGTAAATGTTTCTGATAAGAAAATTACCAAAAGAACAGCAATTGCAAAAGCAACCATGTTTTTAGGAAAAGAAGTAATTGATCACTTTGCAAATGATGAGTTAGTTACCAAAAAAGGACCTGTTTTTCAAACTGCAATTATTGCTGGAATTCAGGGTGTAAAGAAGACTTCTGATTTAATTCCAATGTGTCATCCTTTGTTAATTAACGGAGTCGATGTAGATGTTGAAATTGTAGATTCAGAAAATATAGAAGTGTTGTGTAAAGTGACAATTACAGGTAAAACAGGTGTCGAAATGGAGGCTTTGACCGGGGTAAATATTACGTGTTTAACTATTTATGATATGTGTAAAAGCATCAGTCAGAAAATGGTAATTAAAGAAGTGAAATTATTAGAAAAAACAGGCGGAAAATCTGATATTAAAAATGGCTAAAAAACACCAAAAACACACCAATTTAGTAAGAAGAAACAACGATAATTTTGCACCCAATGAAATTGCAATTCTAGGAACAAATTGTAACAATATTTCTGATTTAGTATCAAAAGTTTCTCAAAAATTAAGCAAATATAAATTAGCATATTTTGATGCTTCACATGCAAAAAATGTAGCAAAAAATAAATTATCTGAATACGTTTTTCATCACGAAGGAAATTTACAAATTACAACATCAGGAAGCGTAAATAAGTTTCAACAACGATTAGATTTTGCACAGTTTGATTATGTTTTTATCAACGGAAATCATTACCAAGGAGCCAAACAAATTTTAATTTTAGACGAAGCTAAAGAAGCTTCTGTATTAAAAAGGTTGTCGCAATTAGATAATATACAATTTATTATAAAACTGAATTCTGAGACCGAATTTTTTGATTTTTTAGTTGAAAAATACCCAAATATCAAAAATAAAATATGTTATTCGATTGATGAAATCGATGCGATTTCAAATCACATAAACAATTTAATTCAAGAGAAAATAGCACCAATAAAAGGGTTGGTTTTAGTTGGCGGTAAAAGCACAAGAATGGGTAAAGATAAATCTGAACTCAATTATTTTGGAAAACCTCAAAAAGAAGTGGTAAAAACACTTTTAGAAATTAATAATTTAGAGACTTTTTATTCTGTTCAAAAAGCAGAAGATGAAAGTGAAATAGCAGATAAATTTATCGATTTAGGTCCTTTTGGCGGAATTTGTTCTGCTTTTCAGAAAGATCCAAATTCAGCTTGGTTTGTTTTAGCAACAGATCTTCCTTTTGTAGATGAAAGTATTATAAAATTAGTTTTAGAACGTAGAAATCCGTCTAAAGTTGCCACGGCAATTAAAGGGAAAAATAAAGATTTTCCAGAGCCATTAATTACTATTTACGAGCCAAAAGCATATCCATTATTATTACAATATTTAGCGCAAGGATATTCTTGTCCTAGAAAAATGTTAATTAATTCTGATGTTGAAATTGTAGAAATTGATGATAATTTCATCAGAAATGTAAATACACCAGAAGAATATAGAGCAGCTAAAGAAGAGATTAGTTCATAAATGAAAATAGATAAAAATCAATTTTTTAAACGCCAAATTACCTTAGCAGAAATTGGTGAAGTTGGGCAAGAAAAATTGCAAAAAACTTCTGTTTTAGTAGTTGGTTGCGGTGGTTTAGGAAGTCCGATTGCGGTGTATTTAGCATCAAGCGGAATTGGGAAATTGCATTTAGTTGATTTTGATACCGTTGATGTTACAAATTTACATCGCCAAGTTTTTTATAGTTTAGAAGATTTAGGAAAATCGAAAGCCGCAGTGTTATCAGAATTTATAAAAAAAAGAGCGCCATTTACAGAGGTAAGTTTTACAAACAAACCAATTACAAAAAATAACGTTTTAGAACTGATAGAAAACGTAGATGTTGTTATTGATGGTACAGATTCTTTACCTACCAAATATTTAATAAACGATGCTTGTGTAATTAAAAGTAAGCCTTTGGTTTATGGTTCTTTATATAAGTTTGATGGTTATGTGGCTACGTTTAATGTACAGCAAAAAGACGGTAGTTATTCTGCCAATTTAAGAGATGCTTTTCCAAAAATGGCAACAGATATACCTAATTGTGAAGAAGCAGGTACTTTAAATGCTATTGTTGGTATTATTGCGATTGCGCAAGTTAATGAGGTTTTAAAATTGATAACTGGCATAGGAAAACCGTTAATAAATGAATTGTTAATTTACAATTCGTTGCAAAACACACAATTAAAAATGAAGCTAAAAACATCGGTTTTAAAAGATAAAATTACAAAATTATTTAAGGTTCAAACGTATGTTGATGCCGCTTGTTCAGGCCAGAATTTAGATTGGCAAATAACACCAGAACAATTAAAAAATAGATTGGGCGATGAGAATATAGAAATTATTGCAGTTTTAAATAATTTGAAATTACCGTTTAAAGTGCAGCAAACGATTCATATTAATAAATTTAAAGCATCAGAAATTAAGGTTGATAAAAATAAAACGTATGTTATGGTTTGTCAACGTGGTTTAAACAGTTATCGAGCTACTAAAAGATTAAAAAAAGAGTATCCAGATTTAGAAGTTTTAAGTTTAACTGGCGGAATTTCTTCTTACAAATAAATATTATTAATGAGTAAAGTACTAGATTTTTATACAAATAAAAAAAAAGAATTAGAAAACGATGCAGCTAGTTTAAAAAGAAAATCTATCAACTTAAGTGTTTTTAGATTTGCTGTTTTTATAGGAACTTGCCTTTTAATATATCTAACTTTGGGCGCTTATCCAGATATTTTTATTGTTGGTTTTTTAGGTGCAGTTTTATTTAGCATTTTAGTAGTTAAACACATAGATTTAAAACGAAAAAGAGCAATTATAAATGCCAAAATAGCTATAAATAAAGATGAAATTAGTGTAGCAAATGGAGAGTTTTATCATTTAGAAACAGGCGAAGAATTTATAAATCCTACACATTTTTATAGTAACGACATCGATTTGTTTGGTACAGGTTCTTTTTTTCAGAATATAAACAGAACCAAAACAATAGATGGTAAATATTTCTTAGCCAAGTTATTATCAGAAAATGCAACAACTTTTATAGAAAGTAAGCAAAAAGCAATTAAAGAATTGTCTGAAAAAGCTATTTGGAGACAGAATTTTGCTGCTTTGGCAAGTTTAGTTTCTGTTAAAACAAATTCAAATTTTATAGTATCGTGGTTTTCTAATTATAAAAGTGTTTTTCCTAAGTTTTTATCGAAAGTTCAGGTAGTGTTTTCTTTGATTTCTATAGCACTTATTGGTTTAATTTCATTCGGATTTTTACCCTTTTCTTATTTAATATTTTGGTTTTTTACAGGTCTTTTTATAACAGGTAGATTTTTAAAAAAAACCAGTAATCTATATTCTGAAACCGATAAAGTTAGAGAAACCTTTAAGCAATATCATGTTTTATTAAATGAGATAGAAAATGAAAAATTTGATTCAGAAATATTAGTAAAAAAACAAACGATTATTAATTCTGAATCAAAAAAAGCATCAAAAATATTTAAAGAATTTGCAAGAATTTTAGATGCGTTCGATCAAAGAAATAATATTTTAATTGCTGTAGTAGGTAACGGTTTATTTTTAACTGAAATTTACAATGCATGCAAAGTAGAAAAATGGATTTCTAACTATAAACATGTTGTTGAAAAATGGTTTGAAGTGGTTGCTTTTTTTGATGCTAAAAATTCTTTAGCCAACTTTACTTTTAACAAACCTAACTTTGTTTTTCCAGAAATAGTCTCTCATCAGAATGTAATCGATGGTGAAAATTTAGGGCATCCTTTGTTAAATGCTTCAAAAAGGGTTGACAATAATTTTTCAATAAAAAAAGAAGCCTTTTTTATTGTTACTGGTGCAAATATGGCAGGTAAAAGTACTTTTTTAAGAACTGTTTCTTTAAGTATTGTTATGGCAAATTGTGGTTTACCTGTTTGTGCTAAAAGTTATAAATATGCACCAATTAAGCTTATTACTAGTATGCGTACCACAGATTCTTTAACAGAAGATGAGTCTTATTTTTATTCTGAATTAAAGCGATTAAAATTTATAGTAAATCAAATTGAAAATGAAGATTATTTTATCATTTTAGACGAAATTTTAAAAGGAACGAATAGTAAAGACAAGGCAATTGGGTCTAAAAAGTTTGTAGAAAAATTATCGAAATCTAAATCTACAGGAATAATTGCAACGCATGATGTAAGTTTATGTGCATTAGAAAATGAATTTAAAGATATAAAAAACTATTACTTTGATGCAGAAATAGTAAATAATGAGTTGCATTTTGATTATACTTTAAAAGACGGAATATGTAAAAATATGAACGCCTCTTTCTTGTTGCAAAAAATGGAAATAATTTAAAAAAAGATAGCTTAATTAAGCTACCTTTTTTTAGTTTTTTTAAATACTGTTTTTTGTGATTTCTACTTTCCAGATTTTGTTAGATGCTTGCGATTTATTTGCACCATAAGTCCCTGGATTCGATTCAAAAGCTTCTATTCCGCCAAATATATAGCCAACTTCAATTGTTTTTTTATCCGAAGAAAAACTCTTTGCAACGTCTATAATTTCATCAGAATATTTACTGTAAGTTATTTTTCTATTAGGAAACATAATTGCTTCTGCGCCATAAAATGGAGCCGAATTTTCATCTTGGTCTGTAAAAACATTATAGTCAAGCGTTTTTGGAGTGCTTTTTAAGGGTAAACTGCTAATATCCATAGAAATCTGAACACTAGAATTTGTAAATCCAGATAAATGATGTTTAGGAGCTCGTTTGCCATCACCAATTCCGCCAATTAAAAAAGAGTGTAAATAATTTTTATTAGTATCAAATAAAACTACACTCGGACAAGAATAAACATTAAAGTTTTTTTGATTGTAAGTAGTATCATAGGTGTATAATTTACTGTTATTATTTGCCCAATTAGGATGCACATAAATTGCATCATTCCATGCTTCTAAAATTTCTCCTGGTTTAAAAACTCCGGCATAAATAGCAATGCTTTTTTCTATTGATTTATTATCAGGATTTTTATATAGTGATGGTAAAATTGGCCCATCTCTTCTTCTAAAAACTGAAACATTGTCTGAAGCGTTACTAGTTGGATCACTAATATCTGATATTGGTTCTTTTACCTTAATGTCTAAAGTAGTTATGTTTTCACTATTATTAGTTAAAGTGAAAGGATAAACTGCATCTACATATTTTTGATCATTAGAAAATTTTGAAGCACTATTTCCAAAACTATGGCCTAAAGAAAGATATAGAACATCATTTAGAATATACAATTCGCCACCTGTACTAACTAATGTCTCATTTTTACCAACTCTTAGTAAATCTGCCCACTCATTTTCGCTTAATTTTTTTTCTTTTACTAGTTTTATTAGATTACTAACATTTATTTTGGCAACATGATTGTAAGTTGTAAAACCTTTTTTAAGATCAGAAAAATCTGCAGGTCCATAACCGCCAAGTGTGTATATGTAATTTCCATCTTGTTTTACCAAAGCATTTGAGTTTTTAAAGATGGTTGAGTTTTCTTTTACTGTTTGTAATAATTGATACAGTGGATTTGATTGTGCAGGAACACCATCTCTAATTGAGTTGTATTTATTTTGAATTACAGAAATGAAATCAGTAATTGTTAAGCTACCAGAAATTTCATCTTTTGCAGGATTATAAACATAAATAACATCGTTGTAAGAAGATTTTGTAAAAGAAGAACCGGCATAATTTCCGTTTAAATTATGAATTCCGCCGTTTAAAGAGTCTAAAGAGTTTGTTCTACCTGCAAACAAAAGCCATTCTTTACCATCTAAAGATTCGGCATGTGTAAAAGATTGCAATGCAGGTGCATTTGTGTTTTTTGCTTTTGTAATTTTTAAAACATATTCTGGAAAAACAGTATTAGAAACTTTTTCTTTGCAAGAATTGAATAAGAAAATCAGTAATAAAGCACCAAAAATTTTTGATAAATTAATTTTCATGATAGATAAGTTTGGTTAGTTTGTCAAATAACCGAAAAAGTCTTTTAGAAAATTAGCGTTGTTATGGCTGTTTTATAAATTAGGTAAATTTACTTGAAATTTAATTTTGCCACTCTAAAGTTTCTATTAAGTGTAAAATATCTTCTTTTACATAATCTACTGCAGGCAAAATAGAATCATAGTTTGGTTTTGCGTAAAAATATAAAGAACCTTTTAAGAAGTTTTTTGTACTATCTGTAACATGAAACTGTATGTTAGATGCTGCATTACCAGTAATTTCGTACATGCTACCGTATACTTTTTTTGTGTCGTTTAAAAAGTCTTTGGGTATAATTTGTTCTGCTTTTGTAGTGTGTTTAAAGACTAGTTTTTCTGCTTCGGTTAATAGTTCTTGTATGTTATTATTAACAGGTCTATATGTGATGTCTATTGATGCTTTTAACTTTGGATATTTAATAGTAATCCAATTGTTTTTTTCGTTAATTATTTTAGCGTGTTTTAAAACGTTAAAGGTATATGGTCTTTTAAGATCTAAAGTTTTATACTCTTTTTGTGGGTATTTTAGACTAAGATAAGCTTTAGGTTTTGGCAACACATCTTCTTTACAAGAAAGAAAAGTTGTTATTAAAAGTAATAATAAAACATTACGCATTTCTTGTAGCTTTTACTTGTTTAATTCTTTTTTTATCGAGCGCTTCTATGGTAAAAGTATAATTTTTAAAAACTATTTTTTCTCCTTTTTTAGGAAACTTGCCAGAAATCTCTAAAATAAAACCAGCCAAGGTTTCACTTTCTCCTTTCTCTTCTTCAAAAATTTCTTCGTCTTCATCATCTAAAACTTTGCAAAAATCTTTTATAGAAGTTTTGCCTTCGAAAATGTAATTATTATCGTCTATTTTAGAATATGATAAATCATCGTCATCAAATTCATCATTAATATCGCCAACAATTTCTTCTATAACATCTTCTAAAGTTACTAAACCACTTGTGCCACCGTACTCATCTACAACAATGGCTAGATGATTTTTCTTTGCTCTAAAATCGCTAAGTAAATCGTCTAACTTTTTATTTTCTGGTACAAAAAATGGTTCTCTTAGTAGATTTTGCCATTTAAATGACTTCTTATTTAAATGTGCTAACAAGTCTTTAGCGTATAAAACACCAATAATATTGTCTATACTTTCTTTATAAACAGGGTTTCTAGAATAACCATTTACCAAAATCTTATTTAAAACTTCTTCGTAAGACTCATCATCAGAAATTGCAAAAATATCGATTCTTGGTTTCATTATCTGAACCGTTTCTGTATTACCAAAGTTAACAATACCTTCTAAAATCTTTTGTTCGTCTTTACTAGTTGCACCTTGTGATGTTAATTCTAAAGCCTGCGAAAGTGTTTCTACAGAAAAATTACTTGCTTTGCTGCCAAATTTTTTCTCTATCCATTTTGTAATAGCAATTAAAGGCATACTAAAAGGTGTAAGTAAAAAGCTAACAGACTTAATAAATTTAGACATTTTTCTAGAAAAGCCTAAAGCATTTCTAGATGCATAAACTTTTGGTAAAACTTCACCAAAAAGTAAAATTAAAAAGGTTACTAAAATAATTTCTAGTAAAAAACGAATAGAAACCGAAAATAGGTAAAGATTTAAAGTAAAGTTAAAACTGCCAAAAAGTGTTTCTGCTAGAGAAGCAAATAATAAAACAATTAAAATATTTATAAAATTATTTGTTATTAAAATTGTTGCTAATAACTTTCTTGGTTTTTCTAATAATGTAACTACTATGTTTTCTTCTTTACCGTTATTAGAAAGTTCGTTTAAATCTGTTTGAGAAAGTGAAAAAAATGCAATTTCAGAGCCAGAAATTAAAGCAGAACTAATTAGTAATGCAATTAAAGCAATGCTATTTAAAGTTGTAAAAAGGTCTATTGATGCAAAAAATATAAATATATGATTGGGATCTGGATCCAAAATTATGTGTTATTAATTAGTAATTAAAATGGTAAATCGTCATTTTCTTCTTCTTGAGCAATTGGCTTAGGTGTATTTTGTACTGGCGTATTTTGTTGTGCAGCCATTGTGTTATTTTCTGAATTTTTCTTAGATGATAACATCGTCATTTCAGAAACAAGAACCTCTGTAGAGTAGCGTTTTACGCCATCTTGTTCCCATTGCCTGTTTTTAAGCTTTCCTTCTACATAAACCTTATCTCCTTTAGATAAGTATTTTTCGCAAATTTCTGCTAACTTATTTCTTACAACAATATTGTGCCAATCTGTATTGGTTACTTTTTCTCCGGTTTGTTTATTTGTATAACTTTCTGATGTTGCAATAGGAAAGCGACCAACACTATTTTTGTCATCAAAATAATGCATTTTAACATCGTCACCTAAATTACCAATAAGTATAACTTTATTTATTGTACCTGCTGCCATAATAATATTGTTTAACTAATCAAATGTACTAAAAATATCAATTACTTTTTAATGTCGAATGCCTCTAAAAAATTAGCAATTAATATAGGTACAGGAAAATCTTGAATATTTTGCCAAAGTGTGGTTGCGTTTTTATGTTTGTAGGTTTCTACAATCCAGAATTGTGTATATAAATGCTGATGAGAAAGTTTATGTACAATTTCTTTTTGATTAAATAATGATATCGTGGTTTCATCAGGAAAAAGATTTTTAAAATCATCAGTAGCTATTAAATCTTCTTTATTTAGGTTTTTATTACTTTCAATTAAAGGAAATTGATACAAACCTTGCCAAATACCTTTGCTTTTTCTTTCTTCGATAATTGTTTTGTTGTCTTGGGTTTTAATAACCATAAAGTTAAAAAACCTTTTTTTAATTTTAATTTTCTTCTCTTTAATAGGTAGTTCTTTAGTAAGTTTTTTTTCGAAAGCGACACAACTGTCTGCTAAAGGGCAAGAATCACATAACGGATTTTGAGGTTTGCAGTGCAAAGCACCAAAATCCATGATTGCTTGGTTAAAAGTACCTGGTTGCTTTGTGTCTATTAAAGATTGTGCTAAAATTTTAAATTCTTTAATTCCTTTTGTTGAATTTATTGGTGTATTAATGCCGTAATATCTAGAAAGTACTCTATAAACATTACCATCTACAACCGCTGCGGGTTCATTAAAGCAAATAGAAGCAATTGCAGACGCTGTATAATCTCCAATTCCTCTTAGTTTTATGATCTCTTTATATGTAGAAGGGAATTCTCCGTTTAATTCATTTGCAATAACTTTTGCAGAATAATGTAAATTTCTTGCTCTAGAGTAATAACCTAAACCTTGCCACATTTTTAAAACGGTACTTTCGTCTGCATTTGCAAGATCAAAAACTGTTGGAAAACTGCTTGTAAATTTCAGATAATAAGACAAACCTTGCGCAACTCTTGTTTGCTGTAGCATGATTTCGCTTAGCCAAATAAAATATGGATTCTTAGTTTTGCGCCAAGGCAATTCTCTGTTGTTTTGTAAATACCAGTATATTAATGTGTTAGAAAATTTCATGAATAAAAAATAGATTTGCAATATTACATTTTAAAATTCACATAAATTTAAGTCTTTATCTTTTTGGAATTGATTAATTATCATATATTTGCATCCGCATTTTTGAAAGTAAATTAATAAAAATATAGTAAAAATAGAGACATGACGAAAGCAGATATCGTATCGAAAATTTCAGATAAATCAGGAATTGAAAAAACAGATGTTTTGGCAACTGTGGAAGCATTTATGACTGAAGTTAAAGGTGCATTAGAAAATGGCGATAACGTTTATTTAAGAGGTTTTGGTAGCTTTATTATCAAAACAAGAGCAGAAAAGACTGGTAGAAATATTTCTAAGAATACAACTATTAAGATTCCTGCACATAATATACCAGCTTTTAAACCAGCTAAAACTTTTACAGAAGGAGTTAAAAGTAAAGTAGTAGTAAAATAACAAAATACTAATCTAAACCTAAATAAAAAAAGGTTTATAAAACAACAGACATTATGCCAAGTGGTAAAAAAAGAAAGAGAGCTAAGATCTCTACGCACAAAAGAAAGAAAAGAGCTAGAGCAAATAGACACAAGAAAAAGTAAGCATTCGCTTACTTTTTCGTTTATTATTTAGACGAAAAAAACAATCAACCAAACAAACAAAAAGTTCATTGACATTAGAAAATTTATTAGCTGTGTAAGGCTGTAAATTTTCTCACGGTATTAAAAATACCTTACAATATTAATCCATCTGCACAATTAAGTGCAGTGTTAAAACCAAATTCAGCATGAAAACAGAATTAATAATTCGTTCGAATTCATCTGATATTGATTTTGCCTTATTAAGAGATGGAAAACTTATTGAATTAAATAATGAAACAACTGGTAATAAATTTTCTGTTGGCGATATTTTTTTAGCCAAAATAGGAAAAGTATTAACAGGTTTAAATGCCTCTTTTGTAAATGTAGGTTACCCAAAAGATGGGTTTTTACATTATCATGATTTAGGAGCGCAAGTAAACTCATTAAATGCATTCATTAAGAAAGTAAGCACAGGTAAGTATAAAGAGTTCACTCTAAAAAACTTCCGATTTGAGGAAGACATTAACAAAGACGGTAGTATTAATGATGTACTTAAAACAGGGCAAAACCTGTTGGTACAAATTGTAAAAGAACCAATTTCTACAAAAGGACCAAGATTAAGTTCTGAGTTGTCTATAGCAGGTAGATTTTTGGTGTTAGTTCCTTTTTCTAACAGAGTTTCTGTATCACAAAAAATAGCAGACCCAAAAGAAAAAGAACGATTAAAAAGATTAGCAAAAAGCATTAAACCAAAAGGGTTTGGTGTTATTTTAAGAACTGTTGCCGAAGGTAAAAAAGTAGCAGAACTAGACAAAGATTTGCAAAACTCATTAGATCGCTGGAAAAGAATGTGTAAAAGTATAGCAAATACAAACACACCAACTAAAATCTTAAGCGAGTTAAACAGAGCATCATCTATATTAAGAGATGTTATGAATGAAACTTTTACAAGTATTGTTACAAATGATGAAACTCTAAAAGTAGAAATTAAAGAATATCTACAAGAAATTTATCCAGAAAAAGAAAAAATAGTGAAGTTACACAGATCGGAAACTCCTATTTTCGAAAAATACGGAATAGAAAGACAAATTAAAACATCGTTTGGTAAAACAGTTTCTATGAGTAAAGGTGCCTATTTAGTTATAGAGCACACAGAAGCATTACACGTTATTGATGTAAATAGCGGAAACCGTTCTAACAAAGCTGGCTCTCAAGAAGATACTGCATTAGAAGTAAATTTAATTTCTGCAACAGAAATTGCCCGTCAATTGCAATTGCGAGATATGGGCGGAATTATAGTTGTTGATTTTATTGATATGCATAAAGCTGAAAACAGAAACAAACTGTACCAGCACTTGAAAGAGCAAATGGCTTTAGATAGAACAAAACACAAAATATTACCTCCAAGTAAATTTGGATTGGTACAAATTACTAGACAAAGGGTAAGACCAGAGTTAAGTATAAAAACTACCGAAGCCAACCCAAAC
This sequence comes from Polaribacter sp. BM10, assembly GCF_002005425.1. Classification (GTDB taxonomy): domain Bacteria; phylum Bacteroidota; class Bacteroidia; order Flavobacteriales; family Flavobacteriaceae; genus Polaribacter; species Polaribacter marinaquae. The sequence continues at coordinate 2,730,961 of NZ_CP019704.1, forward strand.
AAAAACGGAGATGTAGAAGCGCCAATTGTCTTACTAGACAAGATAGAAGCAGATTTAGAAAAGTTTATTTCTAATCCAAAGAATAAAAAGATTCAATTACACTTGCATCCTTTTATTGCTGCATATTTATTAAAAGGCGTAAATTCTATACGTTTTAAATGGTATTTAAAACATAAAAAGTGGATTACTATTATACCTAGAGATGCTTACACATACTTACACTATAAATTTAAATCTCCTAGAGATTAATTAATAGCTGTAAAAGGCAATAATTTATTATCAAAAAAAACCCGAAACTTCTTTAGTTTTGGGTTTTTCTGTTTTTAAAAATAAACTTTAGTTTTTTTCTTTTATCAAATACATGTAAACAGGATAATGGTCAGAATATCCGCCAGTATAAGATCCGTTAGAAAAACTTCGAAACGGATATCCTTTAAACTTTCCTTTTTTATGACTTAAAAATTGCTTGTTAAAAATCATAGCTTTAAACATTTTATAACTAGAAAAATCTTTTTTATCCTTGTTTAAAAGAGTAGATGAAATTAGAATCATATCAAAAAGATTTAACTTATCTCTATAAGCCAAAGTATTAAAGCCTCTTCGGTATAAATCTTCATACGGATTATAAATGTCTTTTTCTAGCACATTCTTTTTTCTGCTTTTAGTTTTAAGAACGTTTTTGAAACTAGAATTTATTGGATCATCATTAAAATCTCCCATAGTTAAAATCTTAGCATTTTCATTTTCAGATCTTATTTTTTCGATAATTTTTAAATTCTGATACGCTGCTTTTTCCCTTAAAGGTCTGCTTTTAGATTCTCCGCCTCTTCTAGATGGCCAATGATTTACAATAACATGTATTAGCTCGTCATCTAAATAACCCGAAACTAGTAACTGATCTCTAGTAAAAATCTTCTTGTTTTCTTTGTAAATATTTGGGTTGAATGCTTCATGATAAATAGGTTTAAAATATCTTTTTTGATATAATAATGCTACATCAATACCTCTTTTGTCTGGAGAATCGTAATGCACAATACCATAGTCTTTATCTTTTAAATGTTTCGAATTAATTAAATCTTCTAAAACATTTAAATTTTCTATTTCAGAAACACCAATTATTGCCGGACTTGTATTTGATTTTTCGAAACCAATTTTTGAAATTGTGCTCGAAAGTTTGTCTATTTTATCCCAATAAACCTTAGATCGATTAAATTTTAACTCCATTATAGGGCTAGCTTCATCATTTAAAGAAACATCATTAATCGTGTCAAATAAATTTTCTAAGTTGTAAAAAGCAATTGTTCTAATAGCATATTTTTTGCTGTTTTTCTGAGAAAAAGAATTAGAAGTATAAATAATAAAGAGTAAGAAAAGACATAAATAGTTTCGCATTTTTTTTAAACAAATCTATAAAACATTTAGATTCAAATAAAAGAAAAATAGAATTTAGTATTCTTTTTTAGAAAAAAAACTCTAAATTTAGAGCGCTATAAAACTGAAAAAGAAAACCTTATGAATAGAACTATTATTTTAATAGTTGTATTTCTACTGTGCTATACTAAAATTTTTACTCAAAATATTTTAGAAGGAATTGTGATGAGTCACCATTCTAAAGAGCCTTTAGAAAATGTTTCAATAAAAATTAAAAAATTAAATATTGAAACTAAAACTACAGAAAATGGAGTATTTAAACTAAAAAATATTCCTAAAGGAAAACATCTTTTACAAATCTCTTTTTTGGGTTACGAAACTCAAAATTTCCCTATTGATTTAAATACTACTAACATCAATCTTGGTGAAATTATACTGTATAAGTTAGATATAGAACAAGAAGACTTAAGTATTATTACAATTACAGATGACGAGTTAAATGATGATGCTAATTCTGCAGATAATATAGCGGGTTTATTGCAATCTTCTAGAGATGTTTTTTTAAGAACTGCTGCTTTTGAGTTTAGTTCATCTTTTTTTAGAGTTCGTGGTTTAGATTCTGGTAACGGAAAAGTTCTAATAAACGGAGTAGAAATGAATAAGATTTACGACGGAAGAGCTCAATGGAGCAATTGGGGAGGGTTGAATGATGTGCTAAGAAATCAAGAATTTACCAACGGTTTGGCCGCTTCTAATTTTACTTTTGGCGGAATTTTAGGTGCAACCAATATAGATACTAGAGCATCATTACAAAGACCCGGCAGTAGAGTTTCATATTCATCTTCTAATAGAAGTTATGTACACAGATTAATGGCAACTTACAGCTCTGGGATTTCAAAAAAAGGGTGGTCTTTTGCTTTTTCTGGAAGTAGAAGAGTAGGTAAAGAAGGGTTTAATAAGGGTACTTCTTACAATGCGTATTCAGCTTTTGCATCCATAGAAAAAAAGTTTAATGATGCACATAGTTTAAACTTTACAGGAATTTTTACACCAAATAGAAGAGGTAAATCCTCACCAAATACACAAGAAGTTTTTGATTTAAAAGGTATTGCATACAACGAATATTGGGGTTTTTTAAATGGAAATAAATTGAATGCGAGAATTAAAGAAGTTGCAGAACCTATTTTAATGCTGAATCATTTTTGGAATATTTCTGAAAAAGTGTCTTTACAAACAAATATTTCTTATCAATTTGGTAATATAGGAAACAGCAGAATCGATTTTAATGGTGGTGCAAACCCGAGTCCGTCTTATTATCAAAAATTACCAAGTTATTTTTTACGAGCCAATAATTTGGCAGAAGCATATACTGCTCAAGAAAATTTTTTAGATGACGGCCAAATAAATTGGATAACTATTTTTGATGCCAATGTTACTACTGCAAACTCAAATTCTAATGCCGCTTATGTATTATATGAGGATAGAAATGATGATAAATTAATTACTTTTAATAGTATTTATAATCTAGAAATAAATGATAACATTTCTGTAAACTCGAAGTTAGAGTTTAAGCAATTAAAATCTGAAAACTTTGCTGAAGTAATAGATTTGTTAGGCGGAAATGGTTATTTAGACGTAAATAATTTTGCAGCTTCTAAAGCTCAAATGCAAAACGATTTACAAAATCCTGATAGAATTGTAGGAGTAGGCGAAAAATTTAAATACAATTTCAACTTAAACTCAACAGTTATAAATGCTTTTTTACAAGCACAGTTTAAATATAATAAGTTAGATTTTTTTGCTGCATTAAAAATTTCTAATTCTACTAGTTACAGACAAGGTCTTTATAAAAACGGAAGATTTGAAAACAATTCTTTAGGCAATTCAGAAAAACTAAATTTCACAAATTATGGTTTTAAATCTGGTACTACTTATAAAATAAACGGTCGAAATATAATCAATGCTAATTTTGGCTACATAACGCAAGCACCAACATTAAGAAACTCTTTTTCTAACTCAAGAGAAAATAACAATTTAGTTGATGATTTACAAAGTGAAAAAATTTTAACTACAGATATAAGTTATATTAGAAGGAGTCCTGTAATTACAGCAAGATTAACAGGTTATTTTACAAGTATAAAAGACGCTACAGAGATTTCGTTCTATTTTGCAGATGGCTTAGGTGGTGATAACACAGCTTTTGTACAAGAAATTTTATCAGGAATAGAAAAAAGACAAATAGGTTTAGAATTAGGATTAGAAGCACAAATTACAGCGACTTTAAAATTAAAAGGAGCCGCTTCTGTGGGTAGTTTTGTTTACAATAATAATCCTGATTTATATTTAACATCAGATATTTCTAATACTGGTATTTTCGATGAAAATGGAAGGTCTAAAAATTATAGATCAAATCTTAAAAATTATAAAATTGCAGCAGGTCCACATAACGCCTATTCTGTTGGCTTCGAATATAGAGATCCAGATTATTGGTGGGTTGGTGCCACAACCAATTTCTTTTCAAATACATATGTAGACATTGCTCCGTTAACAAGAACAAGCAATTTTTATACAGATTCGGATGGTTTAAGTTTTTCTAATTATAACACAGAAATTGCTAGAGAATTATTAAAACAAGAAAAGTTTGATAGTTATAAGGTTGTAAATATTGTTGGTGGTAAATCTTATAAAATTAAAAAATACTACATAAGTGTATTTGCTACCATTAATAACTTATTAAATAAAGAATATAAATCTGGCGGTTTCGAACAAGGTAGAAATGCAAACTACAACGAATTAAAAGCAGACAAAAGTTTGGCAAAACCGGTGTTTGGTAATAAATATTGGTACGGTAGAGGTACAACTTACTTTTTAAACCTAAACATCAGTTTCTAAAAATATTTAAAATGAAAAGAAATACATTAACAACTTTATTAATTATTACAAGCTTGCTATTTATTACTTGTGTAGCAGATAGCGATTATACAGTTCCAGAAAATTTAGGTAAAGAAGAAAACCAAAAACTTACAGAGGTATTAGATAGTATAAATAGTAATCTTTTAGAGTTGAAATCTATAAAAGCGTTAAAAGAATTATACATTTCTGGCAACAAGCCATTAAAAATTACTTCTGATATTGTTGTGAAAGGCTATGTGAATTCTTCTGATGAAAACGGAAATTATTTTAGAGAATTTTATATGCAAGATGCTCCAGAAAATCCTACTGCCGGAATTAAAATAGCAGTTAACCTTACCAATACATTCAATAAATTTAATTTGGGTAGAGAGGTTTACATTCGATTAAAAGATTTATTTATTGGCGAATTAAATTCTGGTGACGGAATTATAACAATAGGTGGAAAATTAAGTATTACAAATGAAAACGAAATAGAAAGTGTTTCTTCTAAACAAATAGATGGTCATTTTTTTCGTTCAGAAAAATCAGAAATAATTGTACCTAAAGCAGTTTCTTTAGCAGCATTAAGTGCTTATGATATAGGTACTTTTGTTTCTGTAAATAATGTAATTTTTCCAGAAAACTTAGCAGGTAAATCTTATGTAGATCCTACAGAAGATTTTGATACTCAAAGAAAAATTCAAACTTGCCAAACATTAGGTTTTGCAGATCTTATTTTAGAAACAAGTTCTTTTGCAAACTTTGCAAATAATGCGCTACCAACTGGTGGCGGAACAATTAACGCATTGGTTTCTAAAGATTATAATGGCGATTTTTTAGTACTTGTATTAAATTCTACAGAAGATGTTTTAATGGCTAATGAAAGATGTACCACACAAACCGAACAAGATTTTAATATTACCTTATTAGAAGAAGGTTTTGAGACAACTTCTGGAGAAATAAGAGTAGCAGATTGGTTAAATTATAGAGAAGAAGGTACAAAATCTTGGCGATCTTACACAGATACTTATTCGCAAAGTAAAGCGGCAAGAATAGGTTCTGCTAATTCTTCTGATGCCAGTACAATAACTTGGCTGATAACCAAAGGTGTTGATTTAGATGCTACTTTAGAAGAGTTTCTTTCTTTTGAAACATCAAATAGTTTTGCCAATGGTAGCGAATTAGAAGTTTTAATTTCTACGGATTTTGATGGTGATTCTAATAATATTAGTACAGCAAATTGGACCGTTTTACCTGCAAAAATTGTTTCTGATGGAGAAGGTTTTAAAAATTGGATACATTCTACATATATAGATTTATCTAATTATTCGGGCACTGCATATATCGCTTTTAAATATAAAGGTAATGGCAATGTAAACTTTGATGGAACTTACGAATTAGATAATGTAAAAATTATAGCAAAAGATTAAAATACTGCTGTTTATGGGTGTTTTTCCTTAGATAAATACAAAAATCTACATGTATTTTTGAAATAAAAAATTATGGAAATTGTATTAGATAAAACTACCGGATTTACATTTTATGAGGAATTAAAAGAACTGACGCTATCTGGTGATGTAGATTTTAATTCTAAACATGGTTCTTTTAGGAATAAGAAATTGACTATACCTGTGTATGGTATTTATAAAATAGATTGGGGTTTTAGTCAAAACTCTTTAAGTACATTTTATAAAGATGCTGCATCAGAATTAAGTTTATATGTAAATAATTATAAATCTGAAATTACAGCAGTAATTAACAAAGAAACTAAAAGTTATCATGCTGTAAAATCTATTAATAAATCTATAACTTTATTATTAAGAGAAAAAGATTCTCTGTTTTTGAATGCAGTAAGTTTAAATTCAGAAAACGTATTAATGAATAATGTTTATCTAAAAATAGAAAAATTAGAGGTTGAAGACAAAAGTGGTTTTGGTTATGATGGTTAAATAGCTTTTACTATTTTTACCCTATGGATAAAATAGAACACATAGGTATTGCAGTTAAAGATTTAGAGGTTTCAAATAAATTATTTGCATCGCTTTTTGGCGAAAAGCATTACAAAGAAGAAGAAGTTGTATCCGAGGGTGTTAAAACTTCATTTTTTAAAACAGGACCCAATAAAGTTGAATTGTTACAAGCAACAAAAGAAGATAGCCCAATTGCCAAATTTATAGATAAAAAAGGAGAAGGAATTCATCACATAGCATTCGCTGTAACAGATATCAATGCAGAATTAACTAGATTAAAAAACGAAGGTTTTACTGTGTTAAATGAAACACCAAAAAAAGGAGCTGACAATAAATTAGTTGCTTTTTTACATCCTAAAACAACAAACGGTGTTTTAATTGAGTTATGTCAAGAGATAGAATAGTTAAAATACTGCTAACAGACACTGTTAACTGCATACTAATTATTATCTTGCCACAGTTTTAAAAGTTATTGTAAATGCCTTCAAAATTCGAATCTTATCAAAAAAGACGCTTAGCATCTTCTTACATTTCTGTTGTAATTAGTATTGCTTTAGTACTTTTTATGGTTGGTGTGTTAGGTTTGGTACTTTTAAAATCTACTTTGGTTTCTAATCGAGTAAAAGAAAAAGTAGCAATAACACTATTTTTAAAAGATAATGTAAATAGAAAGCAAATCAACTCTTTTAAAGAGTCAATTCAAAAAGAAGTGTTTACAAAACGAGTAATTTATACTTCAAAAACCCAAGCTGCAAAACAATACAGTAAAGAAATTGGAGAAGATTTTATGAAGTTTTTAGGCGAGAATCCTCTTAAAAATGGAATAGACATTTACTTAAAAGCAGATTTTGTTACTCCAGAAAAAATGGAAGAGTTAGAATCTAGGTTTTTAAAAAATGCATTTGTTGCAGATGTTTCTTACGATAAACCCTTAATAAATATACTTACCAAGAATATTAAAAGAATTAGCTTTTGGTTATTAGCCTTAAGTGGTTTTTTTAGTTTGGTGGCAATTATACTAATTAATAGTGCTATTAGATTATCTATTTACTCGAAAAGGTTTAATATAAAAACCATGCAAATGGTTGGTGCTACAAAAGGTTTTATTAGAAAACCGTTTATTTGGCAAGGTATAAAATTAGGTATAATTGGTGCAATTTTAGCGCTTATTGGTTTAGGTTTAGTAATCTATTATTTAGATAGTTTAGCACCAAGTTTAAGGTTGTTAAAAGATTATGTTACTATTAGTTATTTGGTTGCAGGTGTGTTATTATCTGCTTTTATTATAACATGGTTAAGTACGTTTTTTGCAACACAGCGCCTTTTAAATTTACAAACAGAAGAACTTTATTATTAATACTATGAAAGACGAACAGGTACAAAATCCAGAATTTCTTTTTGGGAAGAAGAATTATATTTTTATGATTATTGGTATTGCAGTAATTAGTTTAGGATTTATTTTTATGTCTGGTGGCGGTAGTGATAACCCAGAGGTTTTTAATGAAGAAATATATAATTGGCAAAGAATTAGACTTGCGCCAACATTAGTAATTGTTGGTTTGGCAATAGAAATTTATGCAATCTTATTAAATCCTAATAAATAAATATGGATATTTTAGAAGCTATAATTCTTGGAATTATTCAAGGTTTAACAGAATTTTTACCTGTTTCTTCTAGTGGTCATTTAGAATTGGCAAAAGCTATTTTAGGTGATACTTCTGTGCCAGAAGAAAGTTTAACTTTTACGGTAGTTTTGCATTTTGCAACAGCTTTAAGTACAATTGTAATCTTTAGAAAAGAAATTTTAGAAATTTTTAAAGGATTGTTTCAATTTAAATGGAACGAAGAGTTTAAGTTTTCTCTTAAAATTATAATTTCGATGATTCCTGCAGTAGCCATAGGTTTATTGTTTGAAGAACAGTTAGAATCTTTCTTTGGCGGTAAAATTTTGCTTGTAGGTTGTATGCTTTTATTAACAGCTTTGTTATTATTGTTGGCAGATAAAGCTAAAAATACAGAAAAAAAAGTATCATTTTTTAATGCAGTAATTATTGGTGTTTCGCAAGCAATTGCAATGTTGCCTGGTATTTCTAGATCTGGTGCAACAATTTCTACTTCAGTATTATTAGGTATTGATAGAACTAGAGCAGCTAAATTTTCTTTTTTAATGGTTGTGCCTTTAATTTTTGGTAAAATTGGGAAAGATGTTTTAAGTGGAGATTTAAATTTTCAATCATCAGAAATGATGCCAATTATTGCAGGTTTTATAGCTGCTTTTTTAGCGGGTTTATTGGCTTGTAAATGGATGATTTCTTTGGTGAAGAAAAGCAAACTTTCTTACTTTTCTGTGTATTGTGCTATTGTAGGTTTTATTGCAATAGGATATTCTCTTTTAAATTAATTTCACAAAACGATTCAGCATAAATGACTGAAGAAGATTATAAAAACGGACAGGTTTTACTGATTGATAAACCACTAACTTGGACTTCTTTTCAAGTAGTAAATAAATTGCGTTGGGAAATTAGACAACGTTTCAATATCAAGAAAATAAAGGTTGGTCATGCTGGCACTTTAGATCCTTTAGCAACGGGTTTGCTTATTATTTGTACAGGTAAACAAACCAAGCAAATAGATACATATCAAGGGCAAATTAAAGAGTATACAGGTACTTTTACAATTGGTGCAACAACACCTAGTTACGATTTAGAAACAGAAATCGATAAAACATTTTCTACAGCACATATTACAGAAGATTTATTGCACGAAACTACAAAGCAATTTGTTGGCGAAATTCAGCAAAAACCACCTATTTTTTCTGCAATTAAAAAAGACGGAAAACGTTTGTATGAATTGGCTAGAAAAGGAGAAACAACAGAAATTAAAGCAAGAACTGTTACGGTTTCAGAATTTGAAATAACAAAAGTAAATTTACCAGAAGTAGAATTTAGAATCGTTTGTAGTAAAGGAACTTATATAAGGTCTTTAGCTTTTGATTACGGAAAGGCTTTAAATTCTGGTGCACATTTATCAGTATTAAGAAGAACTAAAATTGGAGATTTTTCTGTTGATAATGCTCTTTCTGTAGAAAGCTTTATAGAAAATTTAAAAAAAGAATAAAGTTCATTTAAAAATCGGCATCAACTTTTAAGCTCATTCTTTTAAGAGTTACAGGATGATTAAACTCTATAAATTCTGCATGTAAATGCAATCTGTTTTGTTTGTTACCATAAAGATCATCACCCACAATAGGAGTGTTTAATCCGTTTTTATGAGCCGCATGAACTCTTAACTGGTGCGTTCTACCAGTTATTGGGTAAAAGTAAACTTTCGTTTTGTTATTAATTTCAGAAATTATTTCCCAATCGGTTTCCGCAGGTTTCCCAAACTTAAAATCTACAAGTTGTTTTGGTCTGTCGTCTAAATCTACTCGAAGCGGTAATTTTATTTTTCCTATATTATTTTGTAAAATGCCGTCTAGCAAAGCAACATAACGTTTTTTAATAGTTCTATTGATAAACTGACTTTGCAAAACTTTATTAGCTTCTTTCGTTTTGGTTAGTAATAAGATACCAGATGTAGACATGTCTAATCGATGCACGATTATTGGTCCAGTTGCTTCCGGATATTTATCTTTAATTCTAGTGTAAACAGAATCTTTAATGTCTTTACCAGGTACAGACAAAAACTCTGCAGGTTTGTTTACCGCAAGTAGTACATCATCCTCATAAATTATTTCTAATTCTTTATTTTCAGCTAAATTTTCCAATAATAAATTGTCATCCATTTTAATACCTTTCAGCATATGAGATAAAATGGGTTTACATCTACTTTGGCAAGCCGGATAATAGTTTTTATGTTTTCTAATTGCTGAGTTTGGCGAAATTCCCCACCAAAATTCTGCCATTGTAATTGGGGTTAAATCATTCTTAAAAGCATATTGCAAAAGTTTTGGCGCAGAGCATTCTCCAGAACCAGCAGGTGGTTTAATTGCTGGATCATTAAATATATCTAATAAGTTTTTAAGCTCTTTGTCTTTATTTAAAAAAGCATATTTGCTAAATAAGGTTTGCTGTAAATAATTCGATTTTTCTTTTCTAGATTTTTTTAATGCTGATATTTCATCTTTAAGTAACAAATAATTACTACTAACTTTTGATAATTTATCTTGATAATACTCTTGTAATTCTTTCATAAAAAACTGATTGTTGTAACTTTCTTGCATCAGTTTTTTGTTAAGCTTATCAAGCTCTAATTTACTTAAAGACTTTTCAGCATTCTTTTTAATTGCTTTTCTTTCAGACTTTAAAGACTTCATTTTTTTTCTTTGAAAAGCCAAGTCATCTTCAGTTTCTTTAGATAATTTTTTCACATTTTTTTTAGCAGTTATAAATTCGATGCTATTTGTTATTGCACTAAGTTTTGCATTTATAGCCTCTATTTCTAATTCGCCTTTTATGTAAAAACTTCCTTCTGTACGCATGTTAAAAACAGGAGGCACAAATTTTTCTGGCAAACTTTTATCTGCTAGTTTACCAGAAAAAGCTGCTAAATAACCAATATTATCATCTTTGTCTTTTACTATTAAAACACCAAACATTTTACCTATGGGCAAAGTTGTTGTATCGTTATTTAAACCAAAATTGTGTTTAAAATCTTGCTGATTTATTAAATATTCTTGCAGCTCATTACTCGCAATTTTAGCTAAAGGATGTGGTTCGTAATAAAACGGAAATGTAAATTTTTCTGGCAGTTGTATGCTAGAAATATCTGTCTTAAAAGATTGCAAGTGCTTTAACATATTTATTTTAAAACCTCAAAGATAGTTAGTTTATCAGTAATAAGAATCTTTATAAAGTATAGAAATAAGCTTTATTGAAAGAGTCAACATAATTTTTGAATGCGTTAAAAAATAGTTTACATATCTTATAGTTTTGTATCGAACTTAAAATGAATATTATGAAAAATATAAAAATGAATTCGATAAAATTATTCGTAACAGCATTAACAGTATCTAGTTTTATGCTTGTTTCTTGTGATAATACAAAAAAGAAAACGGAGGAAGCTAAAGAAGAGGTTGCCGAAATGGTAGATTCTGCAGAAGAAGGTTTAGAAGAAGGAGTAAATGAGATGGATGAGGAAATGGAAGTGAAGACCAGAACTTACAAAATGAAAGATGGTACTGCAATTGTTTATAATTTAGATGAAAAAGGTATTGTTGGTTTTGATGATTGGTCTGATTATACAGTTGTTAATTCTGAATTAGCAGAGATTAGAAAAACAAATTATGTTACAACTGCTCAAAGAGTAAGAAACATGAACTATAGAATTGCTAACTTAGGTAACACAATTCCGGCTTGGTTAAAAACCGAAGAGGTGATGGAAGATGTAGCAGATGTACAGAAAGAATATTTAGAATTAATAGAAGATGCTGATGCTTCTGAAAGTGAAATGAAAGAAAATTTAGAAGAATTATCTGAAAAATTTGACGATTTAAGAGAAGAGTTGGATGAAACTGTAGAAGAGTATACTAAAATTAATGAGTCTGCAATCGAAGAGTTTAATGAAGAATTTAAAAAAGGAAAGATCGATGCAGCAATAGAAGAATATAACGAAGAAATTAAAAAATTAGATAAAATGATTGAGAAGAAACAATAATAAAACTTCTTAAATAAAATTTTAAAAAGGTAGACTTTAGGTCTGCCTTTTTTGTTGAAATCGATTACTAGCTCTTTTGCAAAGAGTTAATAATCGATTTATCTGCGTTAAAAAACAGGGCTTGTTTCCTTTAATTTTGTATAAAATTAAAACACATATTATGAAAATTATTAAAAAATTTACAGCAGTTTTAACAGTTACAGGTTTATTATTTATGTCTTGTAATAATGCTACAGATACTGAATATAAAACAATGGAAATTAAAATTGCAGACGGACAAACAGTTGAGTACAAAGTAGACTCAGAAGGACATTTAGCATTTAACGATTGGGATGGTTTTAACGATGCAAACCGTGAGTTGATGGAAATTGAAGAGAGAGATTTAGCAGTAAATTCAGAAATTATCGAAGGCTTAAATAATTCTGTAAACAATTTAGGAAACACGATTCCTGCTTGGTTAAAAACAGAAGAGGTTTTAGAAGATATCGAAGATGTGCAAGAAGAGTATAAAAAACTTTTAGATGAAAGAAATGAACCTGCTAAAAACGTAAAACAGAATTTAGAAGAATTAAACGAAAAGTTTGATGATTTACGTGAAGAGTTAAATGAAACAATAGAAGATTATAATTCTTAATAGCGCATACAATAGTTAACACAAAAGGATAGATTTTAAATCTATCTTTTTTTTTGTTTTTTAAATTATCTTTTGGCAAAAAGTTGTCGCATACCAGCCTTTAAAAAAGGAAGAAGTGGTAAGTTTTTCATAATTAAAACATCTTCTTTCAAACTACTTTCATTTCCTAAAAAAGCTAAAATTTTTTCTGGGGAATTCTTTTTGAATATTCTTGTAAAAACCTCTTTACCGGTTAATTTATTAGAAAGTAGTACATCAATTAAAGTTCTATCGTACCAATTATAAAGTTTGTCTTTAAAAGTAGTTTTATTTAAAATTGGACGATTATTTTTTAAATCTAATATAATTTCTGATACATTTTTTTGAATAAACTGAAACGTATAACCACTGCTTGCTTTTGTAAATCCGCCAGCAGTACCAATGTTTATTATTGTTTTGTCTTCGGTTCTTTTAAAATTGGCAAGAGACATTGGTATAATTCCAAATTCTTCGTGAGTAATTGTGTAATTATCTATTTTTAAATCTTCTTTAATATATTTTACCAAAGCTTTCTTGTAGTCTTCTTTTTCTATAAGTTTTGGTGTAAATAAAGTATATTCTACCAAAGCTTCTGTGTTAGAAGTAGGTAAAACGTACATAAAAGTTGCGCCATGTTCTTGCGAAACGGTAAAATCCATCAATCTACCAACTTTTTTGTCGAATTGTGCAGTTTCAGTTTTAATAACCCAACCTTTAAAATGTTGTAAAAGAGAGTTTTGTTCTGTTATAACAGGATTGAATAAACTTGTTGAATTAAATACGACTTTACTCTTATAGCTAGCAATGTTTGTTTTTACAATGCCAGCACTATCATCAGAAGAAATGGAAAGAATATTTTCTTGAACAAAAGTTACGTTAGTAAACTTTTGGGCATAATTTAATACATACTGATAAAAATCTAACCCTTGAATCATCTTGTAAGTATAACTGCCTAAATCTAGATTTTTTTTAAAATCTGTAGTTAGAAATGCAAGATTATTCCATTTTGCAGAAACAAGCTCATCAAAAATACCAGCTTCTTTTTCCCAATAGCACCAAGTTCTATCGTTGTTTTTTTTAGAGTCTTTATCGATTACTAAAATAGATTTATGTTGTAGTGTAGGTTCTTTTAATATGCGATATAGCAAGCTTAAACCTGCGCATCCAGAACCGGCAATAATATAATCGTATTTTTTCATCAATAGTTATTTCAAAAAACGGTTGTACCAGCTGTCTTCAATAGGAATTTCCCAAAAATTCTCAAAATCTTCTTTTGTTGTAATTAAGTTATCAAAAACAATAGATTTACCTGTTAAAGCTTTGTTTTTTAATAACTTTTTAAAGTCTTTTAAATCTTTGTATTGTACAAATTCTCCTTGTTTAAAACAAACATTCATTCTGTCTAAAAGTTCTACCTCATATTCTTGCTGTAAACCTAAAATAAAAGAAACAGAAACATCTATATCTGCGCCCTTTAAAGGAGTTGTAACATTGTCTGCAGTAAGTACAATAAATCGATTGTATAAAATTTTATAAGAAGCTTTAAAAGTATCGTCATCTTGTTTCCAAGTGCTAATAAATGCTTTTACCTTTTCTTCTAAGTGTTCAATTTCATTTGCGTAAAATTTTCTACTAGAAGGATATACCCAAACTTTTGCATCTTCTGGTATTTCTTTAAAATCTACAAACATTCTATTTTATTTAGACTGCAAATATAACCAAAAGAAAAACCGCAAACAGAAAATGTGTTTGCGGTTTTTAAAAAGGTGAATAATATTTATATTTTTTTTGCCGGTATTTGTGTAGCAAGCTTAACTAAATCTTCTTGTACGTTTTTACCTTTATTTTTATTATACCAAACTTGTAAATCTTGTTTAAATTGTGCGTCTAAACTGCCATGTTCTTCTTTATAATCTGCAACCATTTTAGTTGCTGTAGAAGGTCTTGGTCCCCAAGTATTGATAACATTATTATCTTTATCTAAGGCAATTAGTTTAGGTATGCTTCTACCTCCGTTTGTTAGAAACAAATCCATTAAAGGTAAGTTTTCGTCTCTTAAAACTATTTTTAAATCTACTTTATCTGTAATATCTGCAATTTTTTGAAGTACAGGAATATTTTGTGCAGCGTCACCACACCAACCTTCTGTTATAACCAACCAAGTTTGAGGTGTGGTTACCTTTTGAAATTCAGAGATTGTTTCTTCAGAAATTTTAATAGTTTTATCTAAACGCTTCATACGTTTATCATTTAATAAACTATAATTGGTTAAAGCTTCAGATTGTATTGGTCCTGTTGCTTTACCATCTTCTAACAAACTACTAACTAAACTTCTGTACTCTGCGTAAGAAATTGTGTTTTTAAGACTATTTTCTATAATTTCTTTCATGCTAAAATTGCTTAACTTAATTCAAAAGTTTAGACGTATATTTTTAATAAACTTACAGAGCTTATATTTTACTTTTTTAAGTTCGATAAAATTTCTTTGGTCATGGTTTCTAAATTAAATTTATGTTGCCAGTTCCAATCTTTTCGCGCTTCAGTATCATCTATTACAGAAGGCCAACTATCTGCAATTTCTTGTCTAAAATCTGGTTTGTAAGAAATTTTAAAATCGGGTAAATGTTTTTTAATTTCTAATGCAATTTCTTGTGGTGTAAAATCTATAGCTGCTAAATTATATGCAGTTCTTACTTTTACATCTTCTGGTTTTGCTTGCATAAGTAGTATGGTTGCATTTACAGCATCATCCATAAACATCATTGGTAAACGAGTTTTTTCTGATAAAAAACACTCATAATTACCTTCTTCTAATGCTTTAAAATAAATATCTACAGCATAATCTGTTGTGCCGCCACCAGGTTTTGTTTTCCAAGAAATAATACCAGGATATCGAATACTTCTAACATCAACCCCAAATTTTTCGTGATAATAATTACACCAAAATTCTCCAGAAAGTTTACTAATTCCGTAAACAGTACTTGGTTCCATTATTGTTTTTTGTGGTGTATTTTCTTTAGGAGTTGTTGGTCCAAATACGGCTATAGAACTTGGCCAATAGACTTGTTTTATATGTTTATCTTTAGCTAAATCTAATACGCCGAGTAAAGATGTCATGTTTAAATCCCAAGCTTTTTGTGGAAATTTCTCTGCAGTTGCAGACAACATTGCTGCTAATAAATAAACCTGAGTAACATCGTACTTTTTAACCATTTTTAAAATGGTTTCTTTATCTGTGGCGTCTATAATTTCAAAAGGACCAGAAGTCATCATGTCTGCATTACCTTCTCTAATATCAGAAGCAATAACATTGTTATTACCGTAAACTGTACGTAGTTTTTGGGTTAACTCGTTACCAATTTGCCCGCTGGCGCCTAAAACTAAAATAGTTTCACTCATATTTAGATTGAATTAAAATCAACAACAAAGGTACTTAATTTAAGTATTCGTAATAATTATTTAATAAAATAATTATTCAGTAATTTAATGGCTTATATAACCAATTTGTTATCATTTCTTTAAAATCTAATATACGCTTAAAAATGTGTATTTTTACTTTTTTAAATAACATCGTGAAATATATATACCTTTTAGTACTAAGTGTTTTTGTAGTTTCTTGTGGAAGTAAACAAGAAAATAAAGAAGAAATTAAACCGAAACTATTAATGACTTTGGTGCAATCTCATGCCAAAACTGCGCCCGTTTTACCTACATTTTATGATGAAGTAAAAGATTGGAAATACCTAAAAGAAGTTGATTCTTTTTTTGTTAAATATCAAAAAATATCGCCTAACGAAGCCTTAAGTAACGCTGTCGAGTTAAAAGATTTGGTTAAAAGTTTAAAAGATAGTCTTAAACCCAAAAAATTTGATATTCCGTCTGTAAATGCTAGAATTAATATTTTGTATAATGAGGTTTTAAGACTTGCAGATATTACAGAAATTAGCGCTATAAAGGCAGCAGAAGTTAATAACCAAGTAGACAAAACTATGTCTGCTTTTTCTGATATCAACACAAAAATAAATACCGTTTTAGCTAAAATTAGATTCGAAAATGAAATTGATATCGATGTAGATTTTATTGGTTTAGATTCTACGCGATTAGATACCGTTTCTAAAAAATCGATAGATTTAAGAATGAAAGAAAAGTTAATAGAAAAAAATAATTTAGACAAAGGTTCTAGAAAAAGGCATTAAACATAATGAAAAAAGCAATTGTATTATTAATAAGTATTTTAGTTTTAAGCGCTTGTTCTACATCAAAAAATATAAAAAAGGATGTTGAAACCATAAAAGAAGAAGTAAATGTTTTTATGGTTAATTGGCACAAAGCTGCAGCCGATGCAAATTTTGATAATTACTTTAATGCAATGTCTAAAGACGCAGTTTATATTGGTACCGCAGCCGAAGAAATTTGGACTAAAAAGGAATTTATTGGCTTTAGCAAACCTTTTTTTGATAGAGGTAAAGCATGGTCTTTTACAACTTTAGAAAGAAATGTTTATGTAAACCAAAACAAAAATTTTGTTTGGTTTGACGAGCTTTTAAATACTTGGATGGGTACTTGTAGAGGTTCTGGAGTTTTAGAAAATAGCAATGGTAAATGGCAAATTAAGCAATATGTTTTATCTGTAGCAATACCAAACGACGATGTTCAAAAAGTTATAAATGCAAAAAAAGAAAACGATGCTAAATTCTTAGAAAAATATAAGAATTAATTTTAGAAGCTATTTCCTGCTTTCGCAACTCGCTTTTTTCGTTCCTCAAAAGAGCTCAAACAAATTGCTCTATCAGGGCTAAGTGTGTTTGTTAGCTTGTTTTAAGAACTAACAACTTCGTTTACTACTTTAAAAATAAGTTCATTTTCAAAACCTTTTCGCATCAAAAAGCCTATTAGTTTATTTTTACGCTTGTAAATATCACTTTCAGAAATTACAGCATTTCTATTTTCGGTAATTCTATAAATAGTTTCAATATATTCTTCTTCATCAATCTCTTTAAGTGCGGTTTTTATATTGTAAGCAGAAATATCTTTAAACTTTAACTCTCTAACAATTCTTTGTTTGCCCCAATTTTTAATTCTGAACTTTCCTCTTGCAAAACTTTTAGCAAAGCGTTCTTCGTTTAGAAAATTATCTTTCATTAAACTTAAAAGTATAAGTTCTCTAGCTTCCGGAATTAAATTATAATCACGCATTTTTTGTTCTACCTCTTTATGGCAACGATCTTGGTAGACACAATACTGTTCTATCTTGCGTTTAATTTCTTCTACGGTAAACGATTTTTTCTGCATCATTGGTTCAAAAATATAAAAAGGGATGAAACCTAAACGATTTCATCCCTTTATTTATTTACATTTTCTACTAAAAGTTATTCTTGTACTTCTGTGTAAGCAATTTGTGTATTGTCTACATCATTGTTCAATTGTCCTTTAATTCTCATTTTAAATTTAGTAATTAAAAAGAATAAAATTGGTACAACAATAAGGGTTAAGAAAGTTGCAACTACAAGACCGTAAATAACTGTCCAAGCTAATGGTCCCCAGAAAACAACATTATCTCCACCAAAATAAATATGCGGGTTAAATTCGCTAAATAAAGTAAAAAAGTTAATATTTAAACCAATTGCTAAAGGTATTAAACCTAAAATAGTAGTAATAGCAGTTAATAAAACGGGTCTTAAACGCGCTTTACCAGCTTGTACAATACTTGTAAATAGTTCTTCTTTTGGTAAAAATTCATCTTCTTCTAAATCTAAACTATCTTTTCTTCTATCAATTAATAATTGTGCATAATCTAGTAAAACTACACCATTATTTACAACAATACCAGCAAGAGAAATAATTCCCATCATTGTCATCATAATAACAAAAGGAGCACCAGAAATAACCAAACCACCAAACACACCAATAAAACTTAAAAAGATAGCAAGCATTATAATTCCTGGTTTCGAAACTGAATTAAATTGGAAAATTAAGATAAAAAAGATCAATGCTAATCCTGTAAAAAACGCTCCAACTAAAAAGTTCATTTGCTTTTCTTGTTCTTCTAGTTGACCAGTATAATCTATTTTAATTCCTTTAGGTAAATTTTTAAAGTTTTTCATTTCTTCTCTAATTTTACCAACAACAGCACCTGCATCTGTTTCTCCAGGAGCTAATGCAGAGTAAACCGTTACAACACGTTTTAATTTTTTATGCTTAATTGCACTAAAACCAGAGTTGTTTGTTTGTGTAGCCACTGTAGAAACCGGAATTTCTTTTATTTTACCAGAAGCCATGTCTCTAAAGATTATATTCTGATTAAAAACGGCACTTTTATTGTATCTATCTTCTTTATTAAAACGAACATAAATATCATAATCTTCGCCATCTTCTTTATAAACACCAGCTTTGTTACCAAAGATAGAAGCTCTTAATTGTTGCCCAACTTGACCTGTAGAAACACCTAATTCACCTGCTTTTTTTCTATCTACAACAACTTTCATTGCTGGTTTGTCTCTGTTAACATCAATTTTTAATTCATCAATACCAGAAATACTTTTAGTATTAATAAAATCTCGCATTCTTTGTGCAGTTGTAATTAACTCTGCGTAATCATCACCTTGAATTTCAATATTAATTGGCGCTCCAACAGGTGGTCCGTTCGCATCTTTTTCAACAGAAATTAAAACACCAGGATAAATACCTACCAAAGCAGTTTGTACTTTTTGTCTTAAAAGTTCGCTATCTAAACCTCTTCTATATTTGTACTCTCTCATAGAAGCGGTAATTTTACCTTTGTGCGGCATTTCTGCTGCAGAACCACCATCTGTTTGTGGGTTTCCGGCACCTTCACCAACCTGAGAAACTAAACTTTCTACCATAAAGTTGTAGTCGCCATCCATATAATCATCACTATATAAAACATCAGAAACCTTTTGTTCTATTAATTTAGTAATGTTATTAGTTTTTTCGATATCAGTACCTTCTGGGTATTCTATATATACAATAATTTGATTTGGTTTGTTGTCTGGAAAAAATTCAACTTTTGTTCTTTGTGATTGTAAAGACATACCAAAAGACATAAAAGCTACAATTAATAAAACAAAAGTACCTACGGTTAGTACATAAGGAGTCCAACCAGATAATGCTCTTTTTAATTGTCTTTCGTACCAAGATTCTAATTTTGGTAATACTTTATTTTGAAAACTATTTGCCCAACCTCTTAAAAACAATCTGTAAGCCCAAAGCATTATTGCAGTAAAAATCATTAAAGTACCTAAAGCTCTATAAGCGCCACCGGTTATTAAAACCAGAACACCTAATGCTGTCATAATACTTGTAATAATTACAATTCTTTTTACTGGCATATCTTTATCTTCTACACTCATGTATTGCGATACAAGTACAGAGTTAAAGAAAATTGCAACTAATAAAGAAGAACCTAACACAGTAGATAGTGTAATTGGTAATAACTTCATAAAGTCTCCCATAATTCCTGGCCAAAGACCTAAAGGAATAAATGCAGCAACTGTTGTTGCAGTAGAAATAATAATAGGAAAAGCAATTTCGCTAATACCTTTTTTGGCGGCATCAACTTTATTCATCCCTTCTTCATCCATTAAACGGTATACGTTTTCTACAACTACAATTCCGTTATCAACCAACATACCAAGTCCCATAATAAGTCCGAAAAGTATCATGGTATTCATGGTGTAACCTAACATGTTTAAAATCATTAAAGACATAAACATAGACATAGGAATTGCAAAACCAACAAAAACTGCGTTTTTAAATCCTAAGAAAAACATTAAAACAACCACCACTAGTATTACACCAAAAATAATGTTGTTTACTAAATCATCTACCTGTCCAATAGTTTTAGGAGATTGATCATTGGCAATTGTAACTTTTAAATCTTTTGGAAATTCGTTAGCAATAGCATCATTTACAATTACTTGAATTTTTTCTGCAGCGGCTACCATGTTTTTACCAGCACGCTTTTTAACATCTAACATTACAACCGGTTCACCACGTTCTCTTGCATACGTTGTTTTGTCTTTGTCTTTAAAAGATACTTTTGCAACATCTTTTAAGTAAATAGGGTTATTAAATTCAGATTTAATTACAAAATTTTCTAATTCTGAAGGTTTTTCTATCTCTCCAATAATTCTAATAGTTCTTCTTTGACCGCTATTTATAAAATTACCGGCAGACATGGTAACGTTTCCGTTTCCTATTGCAGTTGTAATATCATTAAAGCTAACTTTATTAGCCATCATTTTGTAAACATCAACAGCAACTTCTACTTCTTTTTCTTGAGCACCTCTAATATCTGCTTTTTTAATTTCTGGTAAATCTTCAATTTCATCTTGCAAATACTCACCAAACTCTTTTAATTTATAAACAGGATAATCGCCAGAAATATTAATATTTAAAATTGGCATTTCTTCAGACATACTTAAATTAAATACGTTTGGTTCTACTTTTGCGCCATTAAAAGTGGGCCAATCTTCGCTAGAAGTTTCTGTATCTATTTCGTCTTTAATTTTTTGTTTAGCCTGTTCAACGGTAATGTTTTCATCAAACTCTACAATTACA
The DNA here is from genome assembly GCF_002005425.1 of Polaribacter sp. BM10. Classification (GTDB taxonomy): domain Bacteria; phylum Bacteroidota; class Bacteroidia; order Flavobacteriales; family Flavobacteriaceae; genus Polaribacter; species Polaribacter marinaquae. The sequence goes on from NZ_CP019704.1 coordinate 2,752,081, forward strand.
ATAGAATAATCTTCTTGTGATGTAGAGGTAACTTCTACCACATTACTTACTGTTTTTACCTTATCTTCTAAAGGATCTGTAATTAGTTTTTCTATATCTTCTGCAGTGTTACCAGGGTAAACTGTACTAATATATATTTTAGTTTCTTTTACTTCCGGAAAATTTTCTCTGGCCATACTAAAATATGCAGTAATACCATAGAAAAACAATACACCCATTATTACATAAATGGTAGTTTTGTTGTTAATTGCCCAAGAAGATAATTTAAACTCTTTGTCTACTTTCTTTTTTTCTTTTGACATCTTAGATGAGTTTTTATTTATTGATAACCTTTACAGTTTGACCATTGTTTACACTTCTTGCACCTTCATCAATAATTTCTGTACCAACAGGTAAGTTTTCTAAAACCTCTATAAGGTTGCCTTGTGTTTTACCAGTTTTAATAATTACTCTTTCTGCTGTAGCTTCTTGTGCATCATTTTTATCTCTAATCACATAAACAAACTGCTCTCCGTTAGCATTTTCAGAAATAATACTTTGAGGAATTAATACAGATTCTTCATCAGAATAATCATTAATTTGAAGTTTTGCTGTTAAGTTAGGTTTTACATTTCCGCTTTTGTTAGCAACAGGAACTTCTATTTTGAAAGATCTGTTGTTAGGATTGATGTAGCTACCAACCTGATTAACTTTACTGTCTAAAGAAATTCCTAAAATAGGAAAACTAACTTTAACAGCTTTGTTTTTTGTAATGCTTGTAATATATCTTTCTGGCACTTCTGCTTCGATATACATATTGTTTAAGTTAACAATTCTAAAAACTTCAGAACCTTGCCCTGGTGCAATTACTGTACCTGCTTCTTTAAAAACATCATCTATAACTCCAGAAAAAGGAGCTCTAATAGAAGCTTTTGCTAACTGACTTTTTAATTGCTTTAAACTGCTTGTTTGTGCTTGGTAATTTGTTTTTGTTTGTAAAAACTGTATTTCAGAACCAATTTTTTGTTCCCATAAACGTTTTTGACGCTCGTAAGTTGTTTTTGCTAATTGCGTAGTTGCTTCTAATTGTGCAACTTGATTTGCCAAACCACCATCATCTATAGTAGCCAATAACTGTCCTTTATAAACTTTTTGACCTTCTTTAACCAAAACTCTTTTTAAAATACCAGGCATTTCTGGATATACTAATATGTTTTGTTTTGTAGTTACATTTCCTTGTAATTCTAAATAATGATTAAAAACTGTGTCTTTTGCTACAAATGTTGTAATTAAAGGTAGTTTTTTTACTGTGTCTTTTTCTGAAATAGCTGTGTTTATAGCTTCTAAATCTTTGTTTATTTCTTCTAACTTAGAAGTTATTTCTTTCTTCTTTGCTGTTAATTCTGTTAAATTACCAGAAGAAATGATGCTTTCTACAGATGTTTCTTTGTTTTTACCACAAGAAACTAAAATAGCTGATATAACGAATAATGAATATATTTTTTTCATTGTAATGTATTATTTGATTGGTAGGTTTAATGCGTTTTCTAATGTTGCTTTTTTAGCAATAACTTCTAACATAGATTGTATGTAGTTTTGTTGCTGCGTGTATAATTGATTTTGTGCTTGTAATAAATCGAAACTAGAAGAAATTCCTTCAAAAAACTTTACTCGTTGTTTCTTTTCGATTCTTTCTGCCAAACCAACATTCTTTTTATTTGTTTGATAATTGTCTATGCTAATTTGGTAATCGTTTTTAGCTTTCTGAGCTTCTAAAGACAGTTTTTGCTTTATTTCTTGCAACCTTAAGTCGGCAGTTTCTAATGCAATTTTAGCTTGTGCAGTTTTTGCACTTCTACCAAAACTACTAAAAATAGGAATTTTTAAACTTACGCCCAATAAAGAAGAATCGAACCAACGCTGATTGCTATTTAAAAAAGTAAAAGAATCTGAGTTTGCTTGTGCGCCATAATTTAAAAAGGCACTTAAAGTAGGTAAGGCCTTACTTTGCTCTAGTTTTACCATTAATCTTTTAGTTTCTAAGTCATTTTCAGAGATTTTAAAATCGATGTGATTGTTAACGTTAAATGTTTCTGAAATTAGTTTTAAGCTGATGTTATCCTCAGCTAAAGAATCTAAAGAATCTGTTAGAATTAATTTTGTAGAAATAGGATTACCTAAAGAAAGATTTAACATTTGGTATGCAATCTCTTTCATTCTTTTAGTATTATTCAACTGATTTTTTAAGTTACCTAATGTAATTTCTAACTGTTCTACATCTTCTTCTTCATTTAAACCGTTTTCGTAAATCTTTTTAGCATCATCAAAATTTTTCTGAAGAATTTTAATGTTTCCTTCTAAAATTGCAATACTATTTTCTGTAACTAAAACATTACCGTAAGCGTTAATAACAGCTTCTTTGGTTAGCATTTCTGTCTTTTCGTTTGCTTGTTCAGAAATTTTTAAATATGTTTTAGATGCTTGTAAACCTACAAGATAAGAACCATCAAAAAGCAATTGTCTTAAAGTTACGGTTGCATTCATGTTTTGTTTTGTACCAAAAATAAACTCTTCGTTTGTACCGTCTTGGTCAAAATCTGCCAACGTAATTGGTTGTTTTATAAAGTTTTGATAATCGATATTACCATTAATTTGCGGTAAACCAATTGTTGTGGTTTCCCAAACTTTTTTTTCTGCAGCTAAAATGTCGTTTTTAGAAGCTTTAGTGTTATAACTATTCTCTAGTGCAAAGTTAATTGCTTCTTTAAGAGATAGCGTTTGTGTTTTTTCTTGGGCATTTGTTATTAAGAAAAAACAGGTGCTAAAGTATACCAGTATTCTTTTTTTCATGGTAGATTTATTTCAGTTTTAATTGGGTTTCTAATTGTTGTATTCCAGATTCTGTGCAAATACCTCTTAAATGGTATTCTAAGTGATATTGCATTAATGTGTTCATAGAATAATCTCTTAACGGAAAAAGGTCTTTGTCTTTAATACCTATCATACCGTTAAAATAAATTCTAGAAATAAATTCTACATCAATATCTTTTCTGTATAAGCCTTTGTTAATTCCTTCATTTAAATTCTTAATTACAAAATCTTGCATAATTAAAAATTGCTTTTTCTTTAAAGGAGCGTAAATCTTTGGATAATATTTTTGAAGTTGGTACTGAGGTGAAGATTTTTCGTCCTTTAAATTTTCCATAATAAACTTTTTAATGGTAAAAAGTTCGTCTATTGGGTTAAGGTTTAAACCACATATAGAATCAATACCACAACATACATTATCAAACATGTATAATGTTACAGCGTCTACAAGTTCTGTTTTGTTTTTAAAATACTTGTAAATTGTTTTTTTAGAGACACCTAAAGAACTGGCAATTTCATCCATAGTTACACTCTTAAAACCAAGGTTTAAGAAGAGTTCTTTAGATTTGTCTAATATTTTTTCTCTCATAATTCGGGTGCAAATGTACAAAAGGAAACTTTAGAAACAAAAATAGTTTCCAAAGTTTTAAACATTTTTTAACGTTAGAACTTCAAATAAGAATTTCTTTACATTATTTTTACAAAAAATTTTAGATTTGGACATTTTACAATATCAAAAGGAATTTCTTTCTTATTTAGAATCAAAAAAATGGATTCACGAGCCTAAAAACTTGTACGAACCAATAGATTACATTTTGCAATTAGGCGGAAAAAGAATTAGACCTGTCTTAACTTTAATGGCTGCAGATATATTTTCTAACAATGTAAGTAAGGCTTTGCCAGCTGCTTTAGCGGTAGAGGTTTTTCATAACTTTACATTGGTACATGATGATATTATGGATGATGCGCCTTTGAGAAGAGGTAAAGCAACGGTTCATGAAAAATGGAATATAAATACAGGTATACTTTCTGGGGATGCTATGCTAATATTAGCTTATCAATATTTCGAGAATTATGAACCTGTTGTGTTTCAGAAATTAGCCAAATTATTTAGCAAAACCGCTTTAGAAGTATGTGACGGACAACAGTTGGATGTTGATTTTGAAACTAGATCTGATGTTACGATTCCGGAATATATAAACATGATTCGTTTAAAAACATCAGTTTTAGTTGCTGCTGCATTAAAAATGGGTGCAATTGTAGCTGAAACGACTGAAGAAAATGCAAGTTTAATTTACGATTTTGGTTTAAATCTAGGTTTAGCATTTCAATTACAAGACGATTATTTAGATACTTTTGGCGATCCAGAGACATTTGGTAAGCAAGTTGGAGGCGATATTATCGAAAATAAAAAAACATATTTATATTTAAAAGCGTTAGAAGTTGCTAATGGTGATGAGAAAGGTAAGTTGCAATATTTTTATAAAAAGAAGCTTAACGAGAACTCTGTTAAGATTTCTGAGGTAAGAAGAATCTTCGAATTGAACGATATTCCGCTTTTAATTAAGCAAGAAATAGCAAATTATACAGAAAAAGCTTTTGATACTTTAGCTAAAATGAGTATCGAAGATATTGATAAACAATCTCTTAAAGATTTTGGTCTTTGGTTGATGAATCGATCTGTATAAGATTTTTATTTTTTTTTACTAGATTATTAAAAATAATAGTACATTTGCATCCAATAATTTTGGTCCCATAGCTCAGTTGGTTAGAGCACCTGACTCATAATCAGGTGGTCCTTGGTTCGAGCCCAAGTGGGACCACTTTATTTTTTTTAGCATATATCAAATAAAAATTAGATATTTGTAAAAACAAAAAATTTCAAAATTTTAATCTGGGGGGATATAAAATGAAGAAAATAAAATACTTAGTACTAATTATAGTACTCCTTTCTACTCAATTGGTTTGTGGTCAAATGGTACCACCACCAATTCCACCACCACCACCACCAGGTTTGTCTGTTGATGGCGGTGTAATATTTTTACTAGCTTCTGCTTTAATTTATGGTGTAGCAAAATTAAGAAACTAATCTTAATTTTTAAATTTCTTATGATTTTTTAGTAAGACGACTTACGTATTTACCAATTACATCGAATTCTAGATTTACTTTATCATCTACTGCTAAAGTTTTAAAAGAAGTGTTTTCTAAAGTGTAAGGTATAATTGCAACACTAAAAGAATCATCTTTCGAGTTTACAACCGTTAAACTTACTCCGTTTACTGTTATAGAACCTTTCTCAATTGTAATATTATTATTTATCGTTGCATTATAACGAAAAGTAAAAACAGTGCTTCCGTTCTGGTTTTCAATATTTGTACAAGTACCAGTTTCATCTACATGACCTTGCACTATATGGCCGTCTAGTCGATCGCCAAGTTTCATTGCTCTTTCTAAATTTACAATAGAATCTATTTTTAATTCTCCAATATTTGTTTTGTCTAAAGTTTCTTTAATAGCGGTAACTGTATATTCATTTTCGTTGATACCAACAACAGTTAAACATACGCCATTATGGGCAACGCTTTGATCTATTTTTAACTCGTTTGTAATATTGCTACTTACTGTTATATGAAGATTATCTTGCTCACTTACTAAGTTTGTTACTTTACCAAGTGTCTCTATTATTCCTGTAAACATTTCTCTAAATTTTAGTTACTTTTGTAGAACATCAAAATTAAGAATATTACAAGAGTTATGGCTGATAAAACTGATAAAATAATCGTCGGAATTTCAATAGGAGATTTAAATGGTATAGGTATTGAAGTTATTTTAAAAACATTTGAAGATAAACGAATGTTAGATTTCTGTACACCAGTTTTATTTGGAGCAATGAAAGTTGTTTCTTATCATAAAAAAGCTTTAAAATTAGAGGTTCCCGTACATGGAATTAACCAAATTAATCAAATAAATCATTCTAAAATAAATGTTTTAAATGTTTGGAAAGAAGATGTTTCTATTAAATTAGGAGAGGAAACTAAAGTTTCTGGTTCGTATGCAGCAAAATCTTTAGAAGCTGCGGTAGAGCATTTAAAGAATAAAAGTGTAGATGTTTTATTAACTGCACCTATTAATAAAGAAACCATACAGTCAGAAACATTTAATTTTCCGGGTCATACAGAATATTTAGAAGAAAACTTGCCAGGTAAAAGCTTAATGATTCTTATGACAGATGTATTAAGAATTGGTTTGATAACGGGTCATATTCCTATTTCGAAAGTAGCAGAAGCTATTACTCCAGAAATTATTAAAGAAAAAGTGTCGACAATGCATGCGTCTTTAAAGAAAGATTTTGGCATTGCAAAACCAAAAATTGCAGTTTTAGGTTTAAATCCTCATTGTGGAGATAAAGGTGTGATTGGTAAAGAAGATGATGAAATTATTAAACCTACTATAGAAGAAATTAAAGAAAGTGGCAAGTTAGTTTTTGGACCTTATGCTGCGGATGGTTTCTTTGGGTCTGAAACATATAAGCAGTTTGATGGTGTTTTGGCAACTTATCACGATCAAGGTTTGGCGCCTTTTAAAGCATTGTCTTTTGGTAATGGTGTAAATTTTACAGCAGGATTAAGTGAAATTAGAACATCACCAGATCACGGAACAGGTTTTGATATTGCAGGTAAAAATCTAGCAAACCCATCGTCTTTTAAAGAAGCACTGTTTTCTGCAATTCATATTTACAAGACTAGAAACGATTATAAAGAACTAACTAAAAACCCACTTTTAGCAAAGCATTAAAAATAATTTTCTTTTTTTTAAAGAAAACAGTGTATAAAAACATTTTTTTATATCTTTGCACGCTCAATTGATGTTTGATAATGAAAGACTTGAAACAATACAACATACAGTTTGTAGGATTAAAAGAAGGTAAACATCTATTTGAGTATAGTATTGATAATACGTTCTTTGAGTTTTATAATTATAGTGAATTTAAAAAATCTTCTATAAATGTTACTTTAGAATTTGTAAAAAAAAGCACTTTTTTTGAGCTTTTATTTACAGCTTCAGGTACAGTTAATGTGCCTTGTGATGTAACAAATGAGTATTTTGACCTTGAAATTACCTCTAAATTACCTTTAGTTGTAAAATTTGGACCAGAATATAATGATGACAATGAAGAGATTTTAATTTTACCGCATGAAGTATATCAATTTAATGTAGCACAGTTTATTTATGAAATGATTGTGTTAGCTGTTCCAAGTAAAAGAGTTCATCCAAAAGTACTAGATGGTACGATGAAATCTGAAGCTTTGAGCAAATTAGAAGAGTTAGAAATAAAAGAAGAAAAAACTGTTGAAACAACAGACCCTAGATGGGATAAATTAAAGAATTTAATAACAGAAAAAAAGACATAAAATGGCACATCCTAAAAGAAAAATATCGAAAACGAGAAGAGATAAAAGGAGAACGCATTATAAAGCATCTGCACAACAGATTGCTACAGACCCAACAACAGGTGAAGCGCACTTATATCACAGAGCTCACTGGCACGAAGGTAAACTTTACTATAGAGGTCAAGTAGTATTAGAATCTGCAGCAGCAGAAGCATAGAAAATTTTTATTTTACATAAAAAACCCTCAAATTTGAGGGTTTTTTTGCGTTTTTATACGAAATCCCATCGTTTTAATACTTTTTATTCTAAAAAGTAAAATAAATTTCATTTCTTTGAAATTCCTTAACATTGGGATAACAAACTAAGTATTATGACAAAAATCACTGCAGCAATTACAGCAGTAGGGAAATATGTTCCTGAATATGTTTTAACTAACAAAGAGTTAGAAAGCTATGTAGATACCAATGACGAATGGATTACTACTAGAACTGGTATCAAAGAAAGAAGAATCTTAAAAGGTGAAGGTCTTGGTACTTCTTATATGGCTATTAAAGCGTCAGAAGATTTGATCAGTAAGAAAAATTTAGACCCTAAAGAAATAGATTTGGTAATTGTTGCGACTGCAACACCAGATTTACCAGTTGCTTCTACAGCGGCTTATGTTGCTACAGAAATAGGTGCAACAAATGCTTTTGCTTACGATTTACAAGCGGCTTGCTCTAGTTTTTTATATGGTATGTCTACTGTTACAAGTTATATAGAATCTGGTAGATATAAAAAAGTTTTATTAATAGGAGCCGATAAAATGTCTTCTATAATAGATTACACAGATAGAGCAACTTGTATTATTTTTGGTGACGGAGCAGGAGCTGCGTTATTTGAACCAAATACAGAAGGTTTAGGTTTTCAAGATGAATACTTAAGAAGTGATGGTATTGGTAGAGATTTCTTAAGAATTGAAGCAGGTGGTTCTCAAATGCCAGCTACAAAACAAACAGTAGAAGATGGTAAGCACTTTGTTTATCAAGAAGGTAAAACTGTTTTTAAATATGCCGTTTCTAATATGGCAGATGTTGCAGAAAAAATGTTGGTTAGAAATAATTTAACAGAACCAGATATTCAATGGTTAGTTGCACATCAAGCTAATAAAAGAATAATAGAAGCAACAGCAAAAAGAGTTGGTGTTTCTGCAGAAAAAGTAATGATGAATATTCATCGATATGGTAACACTACTTCTGCAACCTTACCATTATTATTAGCTGATTACGAAAATAAGCTTAAAAAAGGAGATAATTTAATATTTGCCGCATTTGGTGGTGGTTTCACATGGGGAGCTGCGTACCTTAAATGGGCTTACTAATTTATATAAAATAACAACTAAACAATAAGGAAATGGATATTAAAGAAATTCAAAATCTTATAAAATTTGTAGCTAAATCTGGTGCAAGCGAGGTAAAGTTAGAAATGGAAGATGTAAAAATTACAATTAGAACAGGTTCTGGTAAAACAGAAACTACTATTGTGCAAGCTGCACCAATGCAAGGTTTACCTCAAATGTCTGCACAACAACAAGCGCCATCGGCACCAGTTGCTGCTGTAGAACAAGCTGCTGCACCTGTGTCTGATAATGATGATTCTAAATTTATTACCATAAAATCTCCAATTATTGGAACTTTTTATAGAAAGCCTTCTCCAGATAAACCAAATTTTGTAGAAGTTGGTACAGAGGTTAAAGTTGGTGATACAGTATGTGTTATCGAAGCTATGAAATTATTTAACGAAATTGAATCAGAAATTTCTGGTAAAATTGTTAAAGTATTAGTAGACGATTCTTCTCCGGTAGAATTTGATCAACCATTATTTTTGGTAGACCCATCATAATAATTAATTATGAATTAAAATTACGAACAAGATATGTCTTGCTTGTAACTACAAATTCATAATTCATAATTTTTTATAATATGTTTAAAAAAATATTAATTGCCAATAGAGGTGAAATAGCATTACGTGTTATTAGAACCTGTAGAGAAATGGGTATAAAAACTGTAGCAGTATATTCTACTGCAGATGCAGAAAGTTTACACGTTAGATTTGCAGATGAAGCCGTTTGTATTGGTCCAGCACAAAGTTCAGAATCTTATTTAAAGATGTCTAACATTATTGCTGCTGCAGAAATAACAAATGCAGATGCTATTCACCCAGGTTACGGGTTTTTATCTGAAAACGCTAAATTTTCTAAATTATGTGACGAGCATAATATTAAGTTTATTGGTGCAACAGGTGAAATGATTGACCAAATGGGAGATAAAGCAAATGCTAAATCTACTATGAAAGCTGCCGGTGTACCTTGTGTACCTGGAAGTGAAGGTGTAATTACCGATTTTGAAGAGTGTGAAAAGTTAGCTGTAGAAACAGGTTACCCAATAATGCTTAAAGCTTCTGCCGGAGGTGGAGGTAAAGGTATGCGTGCCGTTTGGAAACCAGAAGACTTAAAAGATGCTTGGGATTCTGCAAGACAAGAATCTAAAGCCGCATTTGGTAACGATGATATGTACATGGAAAAGCTTATTGAAGAGCCAAGACATATCGAAATTCAAATTGTAGGAGATTCTTTCGGGAAAGCATGTCATTTATCAGAAAGAGATTGTTCTGTACAAAGACGTCATCAAAAATTAACAGAAGAAACACCTTCTCCTTTCATGACAGATGAATTAAGAGAAGCAATGGGTAATGCAGCCGTAAAAGCCGCAGAGTTTATTAAATATGAAGGTGCAGGTACTGTAGAGTTTTTAGTTGATAAGCACAGAAACTTCTACTTTATGGAGATGAATACTCGTATACAAGTAGAGCACCCAATTACAGAAGAGGTTGTAGATTACGACTTAATTAGAGAGCAAATTTTAGTTGCTGCTGGTGTGCCAATTTCTGGTAAAAATTATTATCCTAAAATGCATTCTATAGAATGTAGAATTAATGCTGAAGATCCTCATAATAATTTTAGACCAGCTCCGGGTAAAATTACTACTTTTCATGCTCCTGGTGGGCACGGAATAAGAATCGATACGCACGTATATGCAGGATATATGATTCCGCCAAATTACGATTCTATGATTGCTAAATTAATTACGACTGCTCAAACAAGAGAAGAAGCAATTAATAAAATGAAGCGTGCATTAGATGAGTTTGTTATTGAAGGAATTAAAACAACAATACCTTTTCATAGACAATTAATGGATCATCCAGATTATGTTGCAGGTAATTATACAACTAAGTTTATGGAAGATTTTACAATGAGTTAAAATCTTACTATTTAGTTATAATAATAAAGTTAAATAGAGAATACAGTTTGTATTCTCTATTTTTTTTACCTTTATAGTTAATATATGTTGAATTATGAAAATTGATGGAATTGATAAAACAATAATTAGAACTTTGGTTAAAGATGCTAGAACACCTATTTTAAGTATTGCTAGAGAAGTAGGTATATCTGGTGCGGCAATTCATCAAAGATTAAAAAAATTAGAAAAATCTAAACTGATAGAAGGGTACAATATGATTATTAACCCGAAATCTTTGGGTTATACAACGACTGCTTTTGTTGGGGTTTATTTAGATTCTTCAAGCCAGCTATCATCATCAATAAAAAGATTAAAAGAAATACCAGAGGTTATAGAAAGTCATTATACAACTGGTAATTATGCTATTTTGGTTAAAATACTATGTAAAGATAACGAGAGTTTAATGCGTATTTTAAATGATAAAATTCAGCCAATAAAAAATGTTTTAAGAACAGAAACATTTATTTCATTAGACCAACAAATTAAAAGACAAATAAATATTTAATCCTTTGGAAAACCCTAATTTAAATTATTTAAAAGAAGTTTCTGGCGGTGATGCTAGTTTTGAAAATAGTATGTTAACTATTTTAAAAACTGATTTTCCGGAAGAATTATTATCATTAAAAAATTTTTACGAGCATAAAAATTATGAAGAATTAAGTTTGTGTATCCATAAAATAAAACATAAAATAGGTATGTTGGGTATGCCAATGGCTTTAGAATTTGCTTCTAAAGTAGAAAATGATGCAAAAAAAGGTAATATTGAACAATATACAGAGCTTGTATTTATTTTAGAGAGAATTAACGTATATTTAAAAAACCAATAGTACTAACTACACTATGAACTGTATAATAATAGATGATGATGTATCTGCTAGATTAATAATTAGGCAGTTATGTAAAGAAACAGATTTAGAAATAATAGAAGAGTTTTCTTCTGCTATAGAAGCAATTAAGTTTTTAAATTCAAATAAAAATATCGATGTAGCTTTTTTAGATATTCATATGCCTACTTTTTCGGGCATTGACTTTATTAAAACAATTAAATCAAACGTAAAAATTATACTTACAACATCAGACAAAAACTTTGCGTTAGAAGCTTTTGAATATAAAAGTGTTGTAGATTATTTATTAAAACCAATAGCAAAAGAAAGGTTTTTAAAATCTGTAGATAAGTTAATTAATTTAAATACTGATAAACCAAAAGAGAAACACCCTAGTAAAAGTATAGAAAATAAAGATTACATTTTTGTGAATGTAGAAAAGCGTTTGGTTAAAATTAATATACCAGAAATACTTTTAATAGAGGCTAAAGGAGATTATATTGGTATTAGAACAGATAAGAAAAGTTTTATTGTACATTCTACTTTAAAAAAAATAGAAAAGAAGCTTCCGTTAGATTCTTTTCTTAGAATCCATAGGTCTTATATTATTAATACTTCAGAAATTATAGATATAGAAGATAACAGTGTTTTGATTAAAAAGCACGTGATTCCTATTAGTAGGTCTCATAAAACCGAATTGATGAAAAGGTTAAACTTGTTGTAAACAGTTTGTCTAACAACTAATGCCATTCGTCGATAATTCTAAATAACTTATCGAAAATTAAATTTAACAACACATATACGATGTATCTTTGAAGTGTATTTAGAGGTAGATACATTTTCATAATAAAAAGTTGAGTTATTTTATCAAAATTAGTTACGTTTATGAGTTGGGGAACTTGTAAACAGAAAAAAATAAAAATATTTATTTTTTTGAATTGATAATAAAAAAAGCCTTTGTTTAATTACAAAGGCTTTTTTTTATATAAGATTTTTTAATCTTTTTGCTGCTAATTCTGCAGTTATATCTCGTTGTGGTGATCCAAACATTTCGTATCCAACCATAAACTTTTTTACAGTTGCACTTCTTAATAATGGCGGATAAAAACTCATGTGCCAATGCCAGTGTTTATTCTCTTTATTATTAGTTGGCGATTGATGTATACCACTAGAATAAGGAAAAGAGGTGTTAAATAATTTGTCGTAAGCTTTGGTTATTACAGATATTGCTTCAGCATAATTTAAAGCTTCTTCATCTGTCATCTTAGTAATATTTTCTTGTGCTTTTTTAGGAGCAATCATTACCTCAAATGGCCAAATCGCCCAAAACGGAGTTAATACAACAAAATCTTTGTTTTGAAATATAATTCTTTCGTTAGCGTCTAATTCTTGTTTTAAATAATCTTCTAAAAGGTTGCTGTTTTTAGTATTGTAATATTTTAATTGTTGATTGTCTTTCTTTTCAACTTCATTAGGTAATGTAGATTGACTCCAGATTTGACCGTGTGGATGTGGATTACTACAGCCCATTACTGCACCTTTATTTTCGAAAATTTGAACATAATTGATGTCTTTATTTTCACCTAAAGATATATATTCTTGTTGCCAAACATTCACTACTGTTTTAATGTCTTTAACGTCCATGTCTGCTAAACTTTTAGAGTGATCTGGACTAAAACAAATAACTTTACAAATTCCGGTTTCGCTTTTAGCTTTAAATAAACCATCATCTATATTAAAAGATGGAGAATCTTTTTGTAATGCAGCAAAATCGTTTGTAAAAACAAATACATCTTTATAATCTGGATTTATTTCGCCATTAATTCTAGTATTTGTTGCACATAAATAGCAGTTTTCATCATAGGATGGTCTTTTCTCATTCGAAATTTCTTCGTTTTGACCTTGCCAAGGTCTTTTAGATCTATGTGGTGAAACTAGAACCCATTCACCAGTTAAAATATTTAATCTCTTGTGTGAATAATCTTGTAAGTTTGTATTCATAACAATTATTTTTTTATGATTCTTGTACCTTCAGATAATTTTACCTGATAAATAGAACATTCTTTGTCAAATTTTTCATTGAAATTTTTAGAAATTTCATTTTTAAAATCTTCAATTTCAGATTTTTTAATAAGGTTTATTGTACATCCGCCAAAACCACCGCCCATCATTCTTGCACCTAAAATTTTAGAATTATTTCTAGTTTCATCAACTAAAAAATCCAATTCTTTACAGCTAACTTTATATTTAGAACTTAAACCATCGTGAGATTGATAAATTAAATTTCCTAAAGTTTCAATATCATTTTTTTGTATGGCTTCAGAAAATTTTTCTACCCTAGAATTTTCTTCAATAACATAAGAAGCCTTTTCATAATCTGCATTAGATATTTTAGATTTTATTGCATTTAAATCTTCTAAAGTAGCATCTCTAAGAGCAGTTACGTTTAATAATTTAGAAACCTTTTCGCAAACCGCTCTTCTATCATTATATGCACTTTCAGATAAGTCGTGTTTAACATTACTATTAATTAAAAGGAGTTTGTATTTTTTAAAATCGATTTTGAAAGATTTAGACTCGATAGATCTACAATCTAACAAAAGTGCACTTTTCTTTTCGCCAAACATGCTAGCATATTGATCCATTATACCGCACTTTACTCCGGCATAATTATGTTCTGCTTTTTGAGAAATTAAAATCATTTCTTCTTTTGTAAGTTTTAAATTAAACAATTCATTCAAACCAAAAACAATGCTATTTTCTAATGCTGCTGATGATGACATACCAGCGCCACCTGGAATATCTCCTGCAAAAACACAATTAAAATTATCTAATTGAATATTTAATTTTTGAATTTCTGAAACAACACCTAAAATATAATTTCGCCAACCACCATCTTTTAAAGGTGTTATGTTCTCTAAACCGAAAGAATACATTTCTTCTTTATTTAAAGCGTACACATTGCTTACATTTTCGTCATTTTTATAAATTGCCAATGCAATACCTTTGTCTATAGCAGCCGGAAATACAAAACCATCATTATAATCTGTATGTTCTCCTATTAAATTAATTCTACCAGGAGAAAACACCATAATTGGTTTTGTATTAAAGTGTTTTTTGAAACTTTTTTTAACCTCTTTTATTAATTCTTTTTTCATAATATAATGTGTTAAATATCTACTGATAAGGTATAAATTGAAGAAAAACTTGTGTTTGGTTTTAATATTTGTAGCCCTACTTTATTATTAAAACTATCAGATATACCTGTTATTGGTTCAATAGCAATGGCATTTTTATTTTCTGGAGTATAAATTTGAAGGTAATTGTCTTTTAAATTAGAATTTAAAGTGAAATTATAAGTCGGCGTTTCAAAAATAACTTTACTGCTTCTTAAACTAAAACAGTCATCGTAATTGCCAGAATCTAAATCTTTTAATTCGTTTATATTGGTTGCCTGTAAGTTTTTAGTAATCATTTTATTATTATGATTTACTTTTTTATCAGCATTAAATTTAAGGGTACTTTTAGATAAGTTTTTAGAATAGAAATATGGATGCCAACCTAAGGTAAAAGGGAAACTCTCTGAATCTATATTGTCAACTTTAATTTCTAAAGCAACATTTGTATTAGAAAATGTGTAGATTAATGTAATTTTATATACATACGGAAATGCAGGATTTTTATCTTTTTCTGTATAACTTAAAGTAACCGATGTGCTATTTACTGTTGTATTTTGGTTTTCAAAAACAAACTCTTTATTAAAAACTAAACCATGCAAAGCATTGTTATTTCCTGGTTCGTTTATTTTAAATTGAAATTCTTTTTTGTTAAAAATATATTTTCCGTTATCAATTCTGTTTACAAAAGGAAATAGAATTGCCGAATGATAGCATGTTTCGTATGAAACAGGATGCATGTCTGCAAGAATTTGTTCGCCATTAATTTGAAGTTTTTGTATACTACCGCCTAATTTTAAATTGATAATTGCAATAGAATTATTTAGTGTGTTTTTAAACTCTATAATTTTATTATCTTCTAAATGTTTAACCGTTATCATAATTTACAGGGAGTTTCTAACAATTATTTTTGATGGATTTTCTATTTGGACTTTTTCTTTACTTGTTAAAATTGATGCAAGATTTTTACCCATTTCTGTAAAATCTGTAGAGATAGTTGTAATTCCGCCTTCTACAATTTCTTTAAGCATAGTGTCGTTATAACAAATTATACCAATATCTTTTTTAAGAATTAAATTGGTCTCTTTAATTTTCTTAATAATTCGTATTAGATTTTTATCTTCAGGAATAATATAAACATCTCCCTTTTCGATTTTTCTTGTTGTTAAAGTGTCAATAACTTCATTTTCAAAATTTTCTTTTTCACAGAATTTTTCGAAACCATCTAACATTGCTTTAGGCTGAGTTTTTTTATCATATAAAAAAATCAACTTGGTGTAGTTTGCTAGTTTACCTTTAACTTCATTTAAACCCGTAAATATATTTTTTTCAAAATTTTGAAAAATTGACGAATATGCTTTTAATTCTGGGTTTAGTTGATCTAAAATAAATACTTTTTCTTTTGGTAAATTTTCTAGAACTAAATCTGTGTTTTCTAGATTTGCTGGCATAATTATGTAATGATTATAATTGCCAATATTGTCTAGAATTAAAGCATTAAAAATTTTAGGATTAAAATGATGAAAGTAAATGTCAACTTTAATATTAGCATTTAAATTACTTAGAAAAGAATTGTATAAATCTTCTTTAAAGGCATTAAACTCATCAAAAAGCAAAAATATTTTTTGAGAAACACTAACATTTTCTGATGATAAATAATATCCTTTACCAACTACAGAATGTATAATTCCTCGATTTTTAAGTTCATTAAAAGCCATTAAAACAGTATCTCTAGATAATTTGTAAGTATCTCTTAAACTATTTATAGATGGTAGTTTATCTCCTTTTTTAAGCGTGCCGTTTTGTACAGCATCTTCAATAGATGCTATAATTTGTTTGTACTTTGGTACTTTAGATTTCTTATTTAAGGTTACTAAACTCATATTGCAAATATATAATTATTTTTAAACAAAGCAACTAGTAGGTACTAGTCGGTTTTTAAATTTTAATTTTGTATAATTGCATATCATTATTATATTTAAGACAGCATGAAAAATAAAATTATAGTAACTGGTGGTTGCGGTTATATAGGTTCTCACACAGTAATAGAATTGATAGACAATAACTTTGAAGTAGTTATTATTGACGATTTATCGAACTCTTCGAAAAAAACTTTAGATAGAATACATCAAATTACAGGTGTAAAACCAATATTTGTAGAACTCGATTTAAAAGATGCGTCTAAAACAAGTATGGTTTTTTCTGAACACAAAGATGCGAAAGCTGTTATTCATTTTGCTGCTTCAAAAGCAGTAGGAGAGTCTGTTAAAAATCCTTTAAAATATTACAAAAATAATTTATATTCTTTGTTAAACACTTTAAGTGCGCAGATAGAAAACGGAATTAACAATTTTATCTTTTCTTCTTCGGCAACAGTATATGGTACACCTGAAGTTTTACCAATTACCGAAGAAAATAAAACGCAACGACCATTTTCTGCTTACGGAAATACAAAAAAAATTGCCGAAGAAATTTTAGAAGATTTAATAAACTCTAACGATTCTTTTTCTGCAATATCTTTGCGTTATTTTAACCCTATTGGTGCGCATGAATCTGGTTTAATTGGCGAATTACCTAGTGGTATTCCAAACAATTTGATGCCGTATATAACTCAAACAGCAGTAGGTTTAAGAGAAAAACTAATGGTTTATGGTAATGATTATCCAACACCAGACGGAACACCAATTAGAGATTATATTCATGTTTTAGATTTGGCAAATGCACATGTAATTGCTGTAAAAAGATTGTTGTTGCAAAAACAAGAAACAGCTTTAGAAACTTTTAATTTAGGTACAGGTAAAGGTTTTTCTGTTTTAGATGTAATAAAATCTTTTGAAGAAGTTTCTGGAATCAATTTAAATTATGAAATTGTAGAAAGAAGACCTGGAGATGTACCTCAATTATTTGCATCTACCGATTTAGCAAAATTAAAATTAGGTTGGTCTGCAAATAAAACTTTAAACGAAATGATAAGTTCTTCATGGCAATGGGAAAAAAAATTAAGAGACGGTAATTTATAGTAATTATAAAATTATTACATTACCGTAAATATTAAACTATGCAATTATTATCATTTTTAAGTTTTACGGTTCTTGTAGCTCTAATTTCTTATTTATTAACAAGGTCTTCAAAAGAGACATCTAAAGATGGTTATTTTTTAGGAGGAAGAAGTTTGACTGGAATTGTAATTGCGGGATCTCTTTTGTTAACCAATTTATCTACAGAACAAATAGTTGGTTTAAATGGGCAAGCATACGAGCAAGGTATTTTAGTAATGGCTTGGGAAACTTTAGCAGCCATAACTATGGTTATAATTGCAGTTTTTCTTTTACCTCGTTATTTAAAAGGTGGTATTTCTACAATTCCGCAATTTTTAGAACGTAGATATGATAAAACCACGAAAGCAATTGTTTCTGGATTGTTTTTATCTGGTTATGTAACTATTTTTTTACCCGTAGTTTTATATACAGGTGCATCTGCAATTAATACAATGTTTGATGTACCTGCAGTTTTTGGAGTTTCAGAAAATGCAGCACTTTGGTTTACAGTATTTGGTATTGGAATTATTGGTTCTATTTATGCGGTATTTGGTGGTTTAAAAGCAGTTGCTGTTTCAGATACAATAAACGCTATAGGATTAATTATTGGAGGTTTGATGATTCCGTATTTTGGTTTAACTTACATCGGAGACGGAGATATGTTTGCGGGTATAGATACTTTAATGACCGCGCATCCAGATAAATTTATTTCTACAGGTTCAGAAGATTCTTATGTTCCTTTATCTACTTTATTTACGGGTATGCTATTAATCAACTTATTTTATTGGGGAACAAACCAAGCAATTATTCAGCGAGCTTTAGGAGCTAAAAACTTAAAAGAAGGTCAAAAAGGTTTGGTATATGCTGCCTTTTTAAAAATATTAGGTCCGTTATTATTGGTTTTACCAGGAATCATAGCTTTTCATATTTTTAAAGGTGAATTGGCAAAACCAGATCTAGCATACGCATCTTTAGTAACAGAAGTATTACCAAAATCATTGGTTGGTTTTTTTGCAGCAGTTTTATTTGGTGCTATTTTAAGTTCTTTTAATTCAGCCTTAAATAGCTGCGTAACACTTTTTGGTATTGATATTTATCAAGAATACATCAAAAAAGATGCAACAGAAAAGCAGGTTGTAAAAGCAGGAAAAATATTTGGTGTATTTCTGGCAGTTTTAGCGATGGTTGTTGCGCCATTTATAGCAAATGCAGGAAGTGTTTTTGGTTATTTACAAGAAATTAATGGTACATATTCGATTCCTATTTTAACAATTGTAGTAGTTGGTTATACTACCAAGTATGTGCCAGCAATTGCAGCAAAAATTGGTTTAATATCAGGTGTTGTATTATATTCTATTAGTCAGTTTATTATTCAGCCTAATTTTGATGTAATTGAAATTGTAAATGGTGTAGAAACTGTATCAGGCAATACATATCCACATTTTTTACATATTTTGGCTATACTCTTTTTGTTTAATGTTATTATTATGTTGTTGATAGGAAAGTTTTATCCAAGAAAAGAAGCATATATACAGTTTGATTCTAAAGAAGTAGATATTACTCCGTGGAAATATTTAAAACCAGTAGGAGTTTTTATTTGTGTAATAGTAATTGGTATTTATATATACTTTTCTTAATCAGTATCAAAAACATTAAAAAAGGCTAATTTTATTTATAAAATTAGCCTTTTTTAATGTTATAGTTTATCTAGGAGTTAGTAATCAAGTATTTTAAAAGTCTTAAAAATAGCGCATAAAAAAAAACGTAACAAATAAATGTTACGGTTTTAGTACTGAAGATGGGACTTGAACCCATACGGCCATTACTGACCACTGGATTTTAAGTCCAGTGCATTTTGAATCAAAATGATCTGAAATGGTTTGATTTGCTCATACAATACAAAGTAAAAGTAACATATAAATTCATCACAAACCATTCAAAACCAGAAAATGTTGTACCTATGTTGTTCCTAATATTTATTTTGAGTTATTTTTGCAAAAAAAAATAATATTTCTACTTCAACCAATATTATTCTTAGAAAGAAGCCTAACAAGTCTGGACAGTTTCCTATAATGATTAGAATTACTAAAAACAGAAAAACTTCATATATCTCTACTGGAACTTATATTGACTTAAAAGATTGGGATGCGAAAAATAGAAAGGTAAAACGTTCTTATTCAAACTCTACACAATTTAACAATTTTCTTCTTAAAATACTCTCCGAGGTTAATAGTAAAATTATGACTTTAGAGTCACGAGAAGAAAATGTCACACTTAATAAAATTAAGACGACAATAAAAAAACCTTTTGGAGATAACACCTTTAATTCATTAAGTGCAAAATATATAAATGAATTAATTGTTGACGAAAAGTTCTCTCGTTTAAATGCAGACGAATCAAGAATAAAAAATTTTATAAACTTCGCTGGGACAAATGAATTATACTTTCAGGATATTGATGAAAACTTTCTCAAGCGCTTTATTGCATATCTGAAGACAGAAAGAAATAATTCTGAAAGATCAGTTATGAATAACTTAATTATAATAAGAACATTATTTAATAGAGCAATAAGAGAAGGGCATGTAGATCAAAAGTTTTATCCTTTTGGTAGAGGTAAAATAAAAATAAAATTTCCAGAGTCTAAAAAAAATTGGATTATCCATAGAAGATGTGAAAAAAATCGAAAGATTAGAGAACCTAACTTATCAAGAAAATCACGCTAGAAATGTTTGGCTTTTTAGTTTCTATAATGTAGGTATGCGAGTTGGTGATGTACTGAATATTAAGTGGTCAGATATTGTAGATAACAGAATTATGTACAAGATGAGTAAAAACTCCAAAAATTTGTCTATAGAGATAAAAGATAAAGTAAAAAACATATTAGAACAATTTAAAAAAGATAAACAAAATAATACTGATTTTATTTTCCCAGAGTTTAAAAAGGCAAATATTAATAGTAAAGAAGACCTACTAAGAAAGAAAAAAACCGCTAATAAAAAATTTAATAAATACTTATCTCGAATAGCAAATAAAGCTGAAATAGATAAAAAAATAACCATGCATATTTCGCGTCATACATTCGGAAATATTTCTGGTGATAAAATTCCAATTCAAATGCTACAAAAATTATACAGGCATAGCAATATTAGTATCACGATAAATTTCCAAACAAGAAGAACTAAAAATTGCCAATGATTATTTAAAAAAAGCTACTGTATCTGTATAATAAATTATACCAGGAACTGATCCACTATTTGCAGCATAATAATCTTGTGGATTTTCTTTTAAGAGCTTCCATTCTACATCCCCTTGTTCTAATACTTTTTTGTGAAAATTTGGAAATGAACTGTGGTTTTTCTAAAAATCTTTTTTTACTTAATTTAGACATAATATTTGTTTCTAATAAGGCTACTAAACCTTAAAAAAGACGTGTCGAAATTAACAACTAACTGATTGAAACTCGCTGTGTATTTTAATATTATTGATGTTTTTATTAAAAATACCTATATTGATAAACTGTAATACAGTTGCTGCTGTGATTTTGTATAGTGTTCTATTTTTAAGTTGTTTAGATGATTTATAAGGATTTCTTCTAATCATAAATTGGTTACAAAGTTGAGAAAATAATGTTTAAATTCTTTGACGTTTTTTCTAAAATATAAGCTTGTTTCTTGTGTTTTTTTTTTGATTATTTCTCGTCACAGTATTTAGGATTTTATTACAAGTTTCAAATAAATTTAGTTGAAATTCAGAAGATAAATATCCTTTGTCTGTTATTAACGTTCAGCCTATGATTTGGGTCTGAATATCTTTTAAATAGTGAAAATCGTACACTGAGGCTGGACTTAAGTAAAAACTTTGAAATACACCATTTACAGAACAAAAAGCATGTAATTTGTGTCCATGATACCTGAACTTTGTGAAGCACAATACCCTTTATCTGGAAAGCTATAATTTGATTCTTAACATATTTTAGATTGATAACCTCTTGATAATTTGCAAATTTATAAGGGCATACTATTCACAATAAAATAGTCTCCAAACTCGTTAAAACATCAGACCAATTTTAAATGAATAACCTCTATATGATTTGATAAATTTCTTTTTCTTTTGTTGTAAATACTTCGTTCTATTTTATTAGAAATTGACTTAGGAGCTTTGTAAATAGATCAATTTCACTATCAACTCCCATAAATTCATCAGTTAATTTTAGACTTATGCCTATGATAGCTTAACAGTTGTTTTTATTTGATATTTATCCTTAAAATTTCCAATATTCTTTTTTAACTTGCATTTAAGTTGTTCATCGTAAATGTTTTGATGTTAAAACAATTTTTTGATTATCAGTAAGTTGAATAGCTTTTTTTAAGTTAAATCATAATGAACAACGTGTTATAAATAGTATTCAAATAAGTTAAATTTTAAAAAGGAATGAATATTAATGCAGATAGGATATAAATGTAAAATGAAGTTTAGTTGTATGGATAAAATTAGGACTATAAAAAATACTTCATCTTAAAAAATTTAACCAAATAAATGATTTCTATAATTTGTAGGTGTTGTTTTTTTTAGTCTTTTAAACTGTCTGTTAAAGTTGGATATATTTGAAAAGCCAACATTAAAAGCTATTTCATTTATAGAGATTTCTTTAGATTTCTGTAAAATTTTACATGCATTTTCTATGCGTAATTCTGTTAAAAAATTAATGTATGTTTTATTTGTTCGCTTTTTAAAATACTTGCAAAAAGCATTTTTTGTCATATTCGCTACTTCCGAAATTTCTAATAATGTTATAGGTAAATGAGCGTTTTCAATAGTGTATTCAAAAACAGAACGCATTCTGTTTCCTTCTCTATCAGTGTATTTTTTAGAATAATTAAAACTAGATAAGTATTCAAATTCAGAGGAAGATATCAACTTCATTAATTTTAAGAAAATTATAAATCGTTCCATTTTCGTGGTTTTTTTTAATTCTAAAAACAAGTGTTTAATTTCTATTTGATTTGATGTAATTCTAAACCCTTTTTCAGATTTTTCAAAAAAACTAGTAATTTCTTTAAATTCATTTAAGCTAAAAAAAACATTTCCAAAAGAATCTTTTGTAAAAAAAAGACTCAACATTTTCGATTTTTCTTGTGTATTTTCTTCACTTTTAAAAGCATGAGGTAAATTACTCCCAATAATAAAAATATCATTTGTAGTATAGCTAGAAATACTATCGCCAACCAATAAGGTTCCTTTCCCTTGTTCTATAAAACTTATTTGAATTTCATCATGCTGATGCAGTTTATCATAAAAAACTAGCTCAATGTCTTCTTGATAAATCAATGCGTTATTTTCTGGCTTTGTTATTTTAAAAGGATAAACTTTCATTTGTTTTTTGTTAAAATGTCGGTTTGTATGATGTCAATTTTTCATCAAAATTGTATCGCGAACTAATTTAGAAACTATAATTAATTATGATTAGCTCAACTTATCAAGCTTTAATATTTAATACAAAACTATTCATAATTAATTATATAAACACAATAATGAATAATATAGTATAAATAATGAATAATTTAATCTTATTTTTTAAGCGAGACTATTCATAATTTTATCAATCAAATTATAACAAAATGAAATCTAATTGGGAAGGTGTAATGCCTGCAGTATTTACATGGCTAAAAGAGTCAAAATATGGCAATCTTGAAATTGACTTTGATACAACTCAAAAACAGGCCGCAAGTATTTTAAAAACTCAAGGAAAGGACGGAAGCAGAATGTGTGGACTTGTGGGGTCTGGTACTCTGGGTGAGAATAGCTACCTGAGCACCAAACAACGTCTTTCTTTACTAAAATCTCTTTCTGAGGTTGCCAAAGAATACAATGTTCCGTTAATCAGCGGAGCATCAGCAGCAACTAAGGAAGAACTTGCCAAAATCATTGAAGGACTTGCAACAGTTGGAGTGGATACAGTTATGGTGATGCCTCCAAAAACGAAGGCAGTTCCTTCTGAAAAAGAAATGTATGAGTACTTTGCTCTTTCAGAAACAACTGCAAAAGATGTAGGCGTAACCATTATGCCTTATAACAATCCAGATGCAGCAGGTTATCATGCAATCTCAACTGAGCTTCTTATGAGACTTTCTGTGCTTCCTAAAGTAACTGCTCTTAAAATATCGACTATAGATGTTTCAATTATTGAAACACTGATGTTAGAAAATAAAGATTTAAAAATTTTGGCAGGAGTAGACACAGTTACTGTACATGCAGGACTCGCTGGAGCATGTGGTGGAATTACGGGTGTAGGTTGTATCTTTCCAAAAGCTAGTGTTACGATGCAAGAGTATGTTTTAAAGGGAGAATGGGCAGAGGCCAACAAAATTTCTCAAGCTTTAAATTCTTTATCTTATTTGGATGCTCAGCCTTTGCTTTTGGAGTATCTTAAACTTGCCATGGGAATTCATCACAATGATGTTGCTGGAGGACTGCGTACCTTTGGTAAGAAGCTAACGAAACAGCAAATTGACGATGTACGTGCAAGATATATGCTGGCAAAAGAAAGACTGGAAGTACTGGATTTAGTAAGTTAATCTTTTCAAATATTTAAAAATGAGAAAGCTTGGTTTTTAGAAAGTATTTTTCATTTCAAGGTAAGATTACAAAATACCTAATTGTAAAAAAAATAGCTTACAAAAGAGTAAATTAGAAAAAAAGCATTTAAGAAATACGTAAAAAATGATTACAGGAAAAAATTATATAGGCAATCAATTATCTGCTAAAGGAGATAAAGTATTTACAACATTTAATCCTTTATTAAATAAAAATAATGATTGGAATATTACAGAAGCAACTCCAGAAGAAGTAGCAAAAGCTGCAAGTTTAGCAGCGAGTGCTTTTAAAGAATATTCGAAATTTTCTGGTAAAAAGAAAGCTTCTTTTTTAATAGCCATAGCAGAAGAAATAGAAAATTTAGGCGATAATTTACTAGAAGTTTACTGTGCAGAAAGTGGTTTACCTCAAGGAAGAGCAAATGGAGAAAGAGGAAGAACTTTAGGGCAATTAAGGGCTTTTGCAAATCATTTAGAAGATGGTAGTTGGGTAGAAGCTACTATAGATACAGCCCAACCAGATAGACAGCCAATTCCAAAAGTAGATTTACGTAAAATGAATGTTGCTCTAGGGCCAGTTGTGGTTTTTGGAGCATCTAATTTTCCGTTGGCATTTTCTACAGCTGGTGGCGATGCAGCAGCAGCATTGGCGGCAGGTTGCCCAGTAATTGTAAAATCTCACCCAATGCACGCGGCAACAGGAGAAATGGTAGCCTCTGCAATTGTTAAAGCCGCCGAAAAAACAGGAATGCCAAACGGTGTTTTTTCTAATTTAAATTCAAATGGGAATGATGTTGGGCAGCAATTGGTTTTAAACGAAAATATAAAAGCAGTTGGTTTTACAGGAAGTTTAAAGGGCGGTAGAGCTTTATACAATTTAGCAGCAACTCGTAAAGAACCTATTCCTGTATTTGCAGAAATGGGAAGTGTAAATCCAGTTGTTTTATTGCCAAAGGCATTAGAAAATAGAGCAGAAAGTATTGCAAAAACTTATGCAGGTTCTATTACTTTAGGAGCGGGTCAGTTTTGTACAAATCCAGGTTTAATTATTGGGGTAAAATCAGAAGGTTTAACAAACTTTACAAACAGTTTAGCATCAGATATAAAAGAAGTAACACCTTCTTGTATGTTGCACCCTAATATTGCAAATGCATATTATAAAAATAAAGAAACCGCTTTAAATCAAAACGGAGTTGCTGTGTTGGCAGAAATTTCTGAAAATGTACCTGCTAATTTTGCTACCCAAGCTGTAATTACAGTTAGTGGTGCAGTATTTTTAAAGAATCCAACTTTACATCACGAAGTTTTTGGACCTTTTTCTTTAGTGGTTCAATGTGAGGATAAAGCAGAACTAGAAGAAGTACTAGCTAATTTAGAAGGACAATTAACGGGAACTATAATTTCTGATGATAACGAACTAGAAAACTACAAAACCGTAGTTAATGAACTTCAAAATAAAGTAGGAAGAATTATTTTTAACGGAGTTCCAACAGGGGTAGAGGTTTGTCCATCAATGTTACACGGAGGGCCTTATCCAGCATCAACAGATAGTAGATTTACGGCAGTTGGGGTAGATTCTATTAAAAGATTTGTTCGCCCTTTTAGTTTTCAAGATTGGCCAAATAACTTGCTTCCAGAAGAACTGAAAAATGAAAATCCGTTAGGAATTTTAAGAACCGTTAATGGAGTAAAAACCGATAAAGAGATTTAGAATGAGATTTTTTAAGGCCTTTTTCATATTCCTTTTTGTGGCTTTTTGTAGTTGTAACTCGGCAAATGAAACCTGTAATTCATCAAAAGCAGAATTGGAAGCGCTTATCAAATCTTATGAAGATAGACAACCTTATGATAAAGAGACCTATCCATTAGGGATTTATACCAAAGAATACTATAAATCTGAAGCTGATTATGCTACAAATCAGCTTCAACATTTTAATTGTATTCGAATGGAAGAATTGTCTGAAACCGAACAGATTTCGGCAGCTTTATTGCAATTTGTTTTGCAAGATAAAATTGATTATTACCAATTTGAACGTTACTTAAATCCGTTATTATCAGACTCAGGTTTTCATAGTAGTCTAAATTATCAAATCAAACCACTTAACAACTACGGGCAAGTAAAAGAATATTTAAAGAAGTTAAATAGTTTACCAGATTTTGTAAATCAGCATTTTAAAAATTTAAGAGAAGGTTTAGCAAAAGGAGTTTCGCAACCTAAAGTGATTTTTAAAGGCTATGAATCTACATATAATGATCATATTGTGGACGATTACCAAAAAAGTCCGTTTTACAAACCTTTCAAAAATTTACCTTTAAGTTTACATCAAACGCAAAAGGATTCAGTTTTAAAAGCTGCAAAAATTGTAATAGAAAACACTGTAGTTCCTGAATTTAAAAGAATAAAAACTTTTTTTGAAACGGAGTATTTACCAAAAACAAGAACAAGTTTAGGGGTTTCAGAAACTCCAAACGGTGCTGCGTATTATCAAAATAGAATTAATTTTTATACCACAAGTACACAATATACTGCAGATGACATTCATAACATTGGTATAAGAGAAGTTGCCAGAATTAAAGCAGAAATGCAAAAAATAATCAGTTCTTTAAACTTTACAGGAAGTTTTGCTGATTTTTTAAAATTCTTAAGAACAGACGAGCAATTCTATGCAAAAACACCAAAAGAGTTGCTAATGATTGCAAGAGATATGGCAAAAAGAGCAGACGCACAATTGCCAAAATTCTTTAAAACCTTACCACGAAAACCTTATGGAGTTGCACCTGTGCCAGAAGCAATTGCTCCAAAATATACAGGAGGACGTTACATTGGAACGTCAAAAGAAAGTACAGAGCCAGGGTATTATTGGGTAAATACCTACGATTTGCCAAGTAGAACTTTGTATACACTACCTGCATTGACAGTTCACGAAGCTGTTCCTGGGCATCATTTGCAAGGAAGTTTAAACAACGAATTGGGAGACTCTATTCCACAATTTCGAAAGAATTTATATTTATCTGCTTATGGAGAAGGTTGGGGATTGTATTCCGAATTTTTGGCAGATGAAATGAATATGTACACCACACCTTACGAGCAGTTTGGAAAATATACCTATGAAATGTGGCGTGCTTGCAGATTGGTTGTAGATACTGGAATTCACGCAAAAGGATGGACAAGAGAACAAGTTGTAAATTATATGTCCGAAAATACGGCTTTATCACTTCACGAAATCAACACAGAAACAGACAGATATATTTCTTGGCCAGGACAAGCATTGTCTTATAAAATTGGTGAATTAAAAACTAGAGAATTACGTGTAAAAGCAGAATCTGAATTAAAAGACAAGTTTGATATTAGAGAGTTTCACGAAGTAGTTTTAGCACAAGGAACAGTAACCTTATCAATATTAGAAAAAAGAATTCATAATTATATTAAGAACGTTAAAAATGAGTAAACATACTTTTGTTTGTATAGATGCACATACTTGCGGAAATCCTGTAAGAGTTATCAAAAGTGGAGGTCCAGAATTGGTTGGAAATTCAATGAGCGAAAAACGTTTGCATTTTTTAAAAGAATACGATTGGATAAGAAAAGGTTTAATGTTTGAACCACGTGGGCACGATATGATGAGTGGCTCTATTCTTTATCCACCTCACAACCCAGAAAACGATTTTGCTATTTTATTTATAGAAACTTCAGGGTGTTTGCCTATGTGTGGCCACGGAACTATTGGAACCATTACAATAGCTATAGAAGAAGGTTTGGTACAACCTAAAACTCCTGGAAAAATAAAAATGGAAGCACCTGCAGGTTTGGTTGAAATTGATTATTCAATTAAAAATGATAAAGTAGAATGGGTAAAACTAACCAATGTAAAAAGTTATTTGGCAGCAGAAAATTTAAAAATTAATTCTAATGAACTTGGCGAGCTTACTTTTGATGTAGCTTATGGAGGTAATTTTTATGCCATTGTAGATCCACAGAAAAATTTTGCTGGTGTTCAAGATTTTACAGCTTCTGAGATTATCAAACATTCACAAGTTATAAGAGAATTAATCAATAAAAAATATCCTAATCAATTTGTGCATCCAGATAACGAAAACATAAAAGATGTAACGCATTTGTTATGGACAGGAGATACCATTCATCCAACTTCCAATGGTAGAAATGCCGTTTTTTATGGTGATAAAGCAATTGATAGAAGCCCTTGTGGGACAGGTACATCAGCAAGATTGGCACAATTATATGCCAAAGGAAAATTAAAAATAGGAGAAGAGTTTATACACGAAAGTTTTATTGGAAGCACTTTTATTGGTAAAGTAGAAAAAGAAACTTCTATAGGAAATCAAAAAGCAATTGTACCAAGTATTAAAGGATGGGCAAAAATTTACGGACAAAATACCATTACGATAGATACAGAAGATGATCCTTATGCTTTTGGATTTAGTGTAATTTAATTTTTATAAACTTAAAAAAAGGTCTGTAAAATTAGTTGGGTTAATGAAAGAAGAAATATTAAAAAAGCATTGTTATACAGAATTGGTTTATCAAAGAATCAATAAAAAACTATCCACTAATTTTTGTAAAGCAGAAATTAGAGAATTCATTAAAAAAGTAATTCAAGAAACAGAAGTTGCAAAATTCGAAAAATGTGGAAAGAATTTCTATATTTCAAACAACAAAGACAACATAAAAATAACTGTAAATTCGAATACATTTAGAATTATTACAGTCGATAAACTAGTAAAATAACTAACTTTTTTAAAAGGAGATGGCAAAAAGTGTAATTATTATAGGTGGTGGAATTATAGGTTTGTGTTCTGCATATTATTTGCAAAAAGAAGGACATAAAGTAACTGTAATTGATAAGTCAGACTTATCAAGTGGCGCATCATATGTAAATGCGGGATATATAACACCAAGTCATATTATTTCTTTGGCAGCTCCAGGAATGATAAACAAAGGTATTAAATGGATGTTTAATGCATCCAGTCCATTTTATGTAAAACCACGTTTAGATATCGATTTTTTAAAATGGAGTTGGTTATTTAAAAAATCGGCAACCAAACAAAAAGTAGAAAAATCCATTCCTGTAATTAAAGATATAAATGTATTGAGTAGAGAATTGTATGCAGATTTAAAAACTTCTGGCGATTTTAATTTTCATTATCAACAAAAAGGTTTGATGATGTATTATCAAACAGAAAAAGCGGGAGAAGAAGAATGGGAAGTTGGGCAAAGAGCCATAAAAGAAGGTTTAAAAGTTGAAAACTTATCAAAAGAAGAGGTGCTAAAAATTGAAAAAAATGTTGATGTAAACATTAAGGGTGCTGTTTATTATCATTCGGATGCACACATGACTCCCAATGAATTTATGCCTCAGTTAAAAGCCCATTTAAAAAAAGTGGGAGTTAGTATTTTGGGAAATGAAGAGGTGATAGATATTACAGTTGTAGACGAAAAAATAACAGCTATTAAAACGACTAATCTTCATATAAAATCAGACGAAGTTGTCATAGCAACTGGGTCTTGGTCTCAAAATTTGGCAAAGAAATTAGGAATAAAAATTCCTGTTCAAGGCGGAAAAGGCTATAGCATAAATGTAGAAAGAGAAACACAAATTTCTATTCCAGCAATTTTAATGGAAGCAAAAGTAGCAGTAACACCAATGAATGGCTTTACCCGTTTTGCAGGAACTATGGAAATTGGCGGAATTAATCATAACATCAATCCTGTAAGGGTTCAAGCAATTGCAAAAGCAGCTCAAGATTATTATCCAAATGTAAAAATTAATGAGCAAGAAAAAGCGGATGCAAAATGTGGCTTACGACCACTTTCTCCAGATGGATTACCTTATATTGGTAAATCATCTAAATGTAAAAATGTAACATTTGCAACAGGTCATGCAATGATGGGTTGGAGTTTAGGACCGGCAACTGGGAAGCTAGTTTCTGAAATTATTACTGGTAAAAAAAGATCTATCGATACCAGTCCTTTTCATGTAGATAGAAAATTTTAAGCTTTACAGTAAACAACATAAGTTATAAAAACCATATTTAACTTAAGTTTATTTACGTTGGCTTTGCTTGTAGTTTCTGGGAGATTTTCCCATAAAATTTTTAAAAGTTCTTGAGAAATATAATGGGTCGTCAAAACCAATTTTATAGCTAATTTGTTTGATGCTTAAATCTGTATAGCTAAGATATTCACAAGCTTTTTGAACTTTTTTTAATTTAAAAAATACAAGTATAGGGTAGCCAGTTTCTAATTTGAATTTAGTGTGTAGATAAGATTTTGAGTAATTAAATTTAGATGCGATTTTATCAAGCGTCAAATTCTTGTCTATATTGTTCATTAAAAATTCTTTGACAGAGTCTATTAGATTGTCTTTTGGGTGTGTGGTGCTAATCGAGTTAAGTTTGTGGTAAACAAATGAACTGATAAAATTCAAGCCCAATAGATTTGCATATTCAATACTGTCTAATAAATAATTATTGTTTAATAAATCGAAAATTTTATTAAATTGGTCAATAGTGTTTTTTGAGAAGGGGATGTTTTTATCGTTATTGTTTTTTGAATATCGATTATATATTTTTTCGCCAATAGAACCCTTGAAATGGATCCAATAAATACTCCACGGATCATTGTCATCAGCCCTGTATTCGTGCCGAGTATTTCTTGGTATTATACAAAAATGATTTGGAGAGATTAAAGTTCTTTGATTTTCAATAGTAACTACTCCCTTTCCTTTTGTACAATATATGAAAATATATTCTTTAGCTCCTTTTTTTCTTAATCTATAATGATGGCTTGCAACTGGATAATAACCTAAGTCACTAATGTAAAATTGCTTAGAAATAGGGTTGGTTTTTATTTGTTCTATAATTGCTTTGGGAAATGCAATCATTTTTTGCCCAAGAAAACCTTCTTTTAAAGTGTTTTTATCCATATTCCTGTTATTTTATTTTTATGTCAGAATTTAATGGTTAATTTTTTTTTGTTGAATGAATAGTTTTTTATAGGTGTAAATATAAAAAATATAATTTTTAGCTAAATTTTTTGTGGTAAATAAAAATATTTTAAAATCCATGTGTCGTAAAAAAAATACTTCTTTTTGTTTCTAGTTATAAAAAAAAGTGAATATGTATTGTTTTTTTGAAAAGTTGTTATTTATTTCTTACCAAAAATTTATTTTTTATGTTTTACATAAAGTTTAATTGTAAATAATGTAAAAAAAAGTAAATAAAACATTATTGTCCATATATATGATTTTTTTGTCTATTCTGTCAGAAATTCTATAAGGTATATTTGTTAAAAATTAACATATTGTTGATATATATTTAAAATAAAATCAAAAAAAAGAGATATTGTTAATTTTTTTAGATAAAATCAAGATAACGGTTTTTACATTAAAAAATAGAAACGTCTATGTTTGATTAAGTAAAATAGAATAAAGCAAAACTAAATTAAACTAAAATGAAAACAATTAAAGTAAAATTGGTAACAGTAATTTGTCTGCTTGCAATTATTGTAGCTTGTGATGATTCTGTAGAAGTAGATTCGACACCAGAATTTATTTCATTCGTAAAAGAAATTTCGTCTTTACCCGGGCAAACACTTGTCTTTCAGGGGGTGGTTTCAGATCCTGCAGGAATAAGTTCAATTAATATTAAATACGAACCTTGGTTTTTAGATAAAACTATTGTTAGAGATTCTTTAACTGATATTTACGAGTTGTCCTATCGTTTTAAAGTTCCAGATGGAGAAGAAATGAACAGTGTTCATAATATTCCAATTACAGTATCTAATATAGGAGGTAAAATTTCAACAGATAATGTTGTTGTAACCTTAGATTTAGATGTGTCAAATCCAGTAATACAAATTGACAGTCCTGCTAATAATGCAACTGTTTTAATTGGGGCAGGAAACGAGATTGAACTAGATATTACTGTAACTGATGAAAACCTTGCAGAATTTAAAATAGAAAGTAGTGTGTTAAATGAAACGGTAGCTATATCTGGTCAGTCATATAATTACAAGAAATCTCTTGATATTTCAGATTTGGGGAGCTACGAATTTACAATTACAACAACA
Source organism: Polaribacter sp. BM10 (assembly GCF_002005425.1). Lineage (GTDB taxonomy): Bacteria > Bacteroidota > Bacteroidia > Flavobacteriales > Flavobacteriaceae > Polaribacter > Polaribacter marinaquae. The sequence continues at coordinate 2,784,378 of NZ_CP019704.1, forward strand.
GACGTTGCGGGTAATTTAGATTCGGCTACTGTATCAGTAAACGTTCTTGATGAATTACTTTTTGATGTTATGTATGTTACTGATGTTACTAGTGATGCTGATTTGAATCAAGATTTGTTTGGTGTTCCATTCAATACAGAAGCTAGCACAGCTACCACAGAAGATGGTTATGTTTTTACGGCAAAGTATTATTCTGCTCAAGAAAACTCAGAGATTAGATTTATACCTCAACAAGCCTCTTTTGCTCCTTATACTTTTGGTGCAGATTCAAGTACAAATGGAAGATTAGTGCTTGGAAGTGATGCAACAGTTAGTCCAATTGTTGTTCCTGGTGTTGGTTACTATGAGGTTAAAATGGATCTAAGAGATCAAAGTTATTCAGTAGAGCCTTATACACCAACAGATACAGCTTTCGATCAAGTGTATGTTTTGGGAAGAGGGGTGTATGTAGACGCAACTACTTCTACTTGTACAAATAACGCAGATGGTTCTACGCAATGTTGGCATTTTAAATCAGGTAAGCCGTTTGTTCAAGCTGCTGATAATCCACACTTATGGACATTAGATGTTACAATAAAGGATCAACCAGATGATAATGGTGCAAATGGATTTATATTAAATGCTAACCCAGCTGGGTGGAGTCCTTTTTGGAGGGTAGATGGTAGTGATCCATCCATAACTATTCCTAATGGTGGATCTAACTATGTCTTTGATGATAGTGCGCTCAATAAAGATTACACATTTATTTTTGATACACATTTAAACAGACTTGTAGTTAAAACAAGATAACGAGTATTTAGAATAGATTAACAACAATTAAACATACATTAAATGAAACAAGTACTATTAATTTTAATATTTTTTTTAGGTATTGTCTTTTCGGCAACGTCTCAAAACACTGTTGTTGGAACAATAACAGATGAATTAGGAGGCCCAATACCGGGGGTAAGTGTACAAGAAAAAAACACAACTAACGGAGTTGTATCTGATTTCGATGGTAAATACAAGATAAAAGTTGGTGAAAATGCCGTTTTAATATTTAGCTACTTAGGATTCAAAACACAAGAAATTTCAGTAAATTCTAGAAGCACAATCTCTGTAGGTTTAACTACAGAAAATCAACAATTAGATGAAATAGTTGTAATTGGTTATGGATCTGTAAAAAAAGATAAAATTGCCACTTCTATAGCTACTGTTGAAGGAGAGGAAATTTCAAAACAAGTGGCCAGTAATCCAGCAGAGGCTTTACAAGGAAAAGCAGCAGGGGTTCAGGTTTTATCTTCAGGAGGTTCGCCAGGTGCATCTCCTAGAATAGTAATTCGAGGTATTACTACAGCTAATGGAAGTACAAGTCCTCTTATAGTTATAGATGGTATTTTACAGCCAAATGGTACATCTTTAAACTCTGTAAATGCCCAAGATATAGATAGTTTTCAAATTTTAAAAGATGCAGCAGCTTCTGCAATCTATGGTTCAAGAGCATCTAATGGTGTTGTTCTTATTACAACAAAAAGAGGTAAATCTGGTAAGTCAGTAGTTAGTTTAGGTGTAAATTACGGTGTTCAATACTGGCAAAAAATAGAAAGTGCAGATGCGCAAGAGTATATAAGAATAATGAATACTAGAAGAACTAATGATGGTAATTCGCCACTTTTTAATCCTGATGACTATCCAGGTGAAGGTACTGATTGGTGGAATGAAGTAGTTCAAAATTTTGCACCAGTTTTAAATGCTAATGTAAGAGTATCTGGCGGGTCAGAAGCTTTAAAATATTCTGGAAGTGTAAGTGTTTTTGATCAACAAGCAAACTACTCTAAAGGGTTTTACCAAAGAATTACAGGTAGATTTAATGTAGATTATAAAATTTCAGATAAAATTACTCTTAAGCAGGATCTTAGTCCAAGGATTGAAAAATGGGAAAATACACCTAATTTGTTATTTAATTCAATGCGAATTGATCCTCTGACACCAGTATATATACCACAAAGTCAGCGAGAAGGTAGAAACGAATATAGTATTTTTGGCCTGTCTCAAAATTTAGTACCAAATCCTGTAGCTCAATTGGCTAGGCAATTCAATGAAAATGATTTTTTTGGATTTTTCTCAAATACGCAATTAGATTACAAAATTTCACCAAGTTTAACATTTAGGTCTCAATTAGGTTTAAATATTTCTAGACAAACTTCTCAAAATTTTAATCCCGAGTATTTTATTGGTCCAAACCGACAGTTAGAAATTAATAACTTAACCAAAACAGTTACCAATAATTTTGACTATGTACTAAATAATACAATAACTTTTGATAAAACTTTCAACGATAAACATTACTTGAATGTTACTGGAGGTATTGTGTTTGATTCAGAAAATTGGGATTATTTAAGAGGGTATAGTGATGGTATCCCTAGTAACACAAATATGAATTTATGGCAATTAGATGCAGCAGAGGGAGAAACTATTAGAGCAAATGCGAACAAAGCGACAGATAATATTTTGTCTGGTGTTTTTAGAACTATCTACAGCTACGATAATAAATACTTTTTTAATGGGTCTGTTAGGGTAGATCAATCTTCAAGATTCCCGAAAGACGGTAGAACAGGTGTGTTTTCAAGCGTGTCTTTTGCTTGGGATGTAGATTCAGAAGATTTCTTTAAAAGTGAGGTTATTAATAATCTAAGAGTTAAAGTTGGTGCTGGTGAAGTTGGTAATCAAAATATAAGTCGTAATGGTCAATTCTTTTCTATAGGTTCTGGTGATTTTGTATTTGGAGGTGATCGTGTTGTAGCTAACTTTTTGTCTCAATTTGGTAACCCTAACTTAAGATGGGAAACTGTTAGAGATAAGAATTTTGGGGTGTCAATAGGGTTGTTTAATAATGAAATTACTTTTGAGGCAGAGTATTATGAGAAAACTTCAGAAGATCTATTATTTAGTGTAGAAACACCAAATTATACGGGTATACCTGGTACAGTAGCGCAAAATGTAGGTAGCTTCCAATCGAAAGGGTTTGATTTTACTTTAGGATATAATAAAAAATGGAATGATTTTACTTTTGGAGCAAATTTAACGCTTTCTACCAATGAAAGTAAAGCAATTGAACTAGCTCCTGGAAACGAAGTAATTCTTGGTCAAAGAAGAGCTCGATTAGGAAATAGGTTTGTAAAAATAACCGAATTAGGAGAAACTGTAGGTTTGTTTCAAGGTTATCAAACAGCAGGGATATTTCAAAATCAAACCGAGTTGAATTCTCATACTTCAGAAGATGGTACTATAATTCAGCCTAATGCCCAAATAGGTGATTTACGATTCGTAGATCAAAATGGAGATGGGGTTTTAAATGATGAAGATTTGACAACGATTGGAAATCCATTTCCTGATTTTTACGGAGGTTTGAACATTAATATGAGTTACAAGAAATTTGATTTTTCTATGCAGTGGTATGCTACTGTTGGAAACGATGTGTTTAATATTAATACAGAGTATATACTTGCAGGTACACAAAACTTAAATGTAATAGCGGGTCTAGAAAATCAGGTGTGGTCTCCAACAAATACAGGTGCGCAATATCCAAGATTAACAGAACTAGACAGAAATGGGAATTATCAAAATCCGTCAGATTTATTTATAGAAGATGGTTCTTATTTAAGGTTGCGTAACATTCAGTTGGGTTATAATTTTAAATTAAAAGGGATTAGTAAAATGCGCCTTTACCTAGCGGGCCAAAATTTACTAACGTTAACAAAATACTCTGGCTTTGATCCTGAGGTAAGCAGTGGTGGTATTATTAACGGTCTAGGAGTTGATGCTTCAAGTAATCCTGTAGCAAAAACATTTTTATTAGGATTAAATTTAACATTATAAAATTATGAAAAAACTTATTTTATTTTTAGCATTTTGCACGGCTTTTTTAAGTGTAAGTTGTGATACTGATAAATTATTAGATCAGCCTTTACAAGGTAGACAACAATTAGATGATTTTTTCTCAACACCAGAAAATGCAGAGTCATTTGTAAATAGTATTTACCAAATGGTTAATGGTACAAATTGGAATCAAGTAAATTTTCAGCGTCAAATCAACGAAATGGCATCTGATGATAATTGGGCAGGTAATACAAGGCAACCTAGACCAGATATTACTGGTATAGCACAATATAATGTGTTTCCAGGTTCTACTTACTTTAACTTATTTTGGGAAAATCATTACATAGGTATAACAAGGGCTAATATAGCTCTAGATAGAGTTCCCGAGGTAGAAATTGATGATGAAACAAAAGCTAGATTAATTGCAGAAGCAAAGTTTTTAAGAGCATTCTTCTATTTTGATTTAGTTAGAAACTTTGGTGGCGTGCCTATTGTAACTACGTACAATGAGATTTTAGAACCAACAATTAATGATAAAGTTAGGTCTTCTTTAGCTGAGGTTTATGCTTTTATTGAGTCCGATTTAAAAGAGGCTATGAATTCATTGCCATTAAGAAGTCAACAATCTGCCGAAGATTCTGGTAGAGTAACAAAGGGCGCTGTACAATCTCTTTTAGCAAAAGTGTATCTTTTTGAAGAAAAATGGGCAGATGCTCAAGCAATGGCAAAAACGGTTATGGATTCTGGAGAGTATGCTCTAGAGGCAGATTTTGCTGATATTTATAAAGTTGGAAATTTAAATAGCGTTGAAACCATTTTCGAAATTCAATACATCAATAACCCTACATTTAACGGTGTTGGAGGTCAGTTTTCAATTACTAATGGAAGCCGTGGAGATCGTGGTTGGGGATGGACATCACCTTCAAGTGATTTGGAAAATGCTTTTTTAAGTGAAGGTGATAGTATTAGGTTAAGATCTACGATTATAAAACACGGGGAGCCTGTTTTTGGTGATCCTGCAGTAACTTCATTTGATGGGAAGCCAAGTGAAAATAAATCTGGTCGTACCAATAGAAAGTATTACATCCCTGTAGATGAAAGACCAGATCCATATCAAAGAGGGCAGTTGCCATTACATTATATTCATTTAAGATTAGCAGATGTTATTTTGATACACGCAGAAGCTGCTTATTTTAATGGAGATGAAGCAGCAGCTAAAAGCTCTTTGAAATTGGTTAGAGATCGAGTTCAATTACCTTCTAAAAATAATTTATCTGGAGACGCTTTAAGAGATGCTATATGGAAAGAAAGAAGATTGGAGTTGGCTTTAGAGCAGCATAGGCTTTATGATCTTAGAAGACAAAAAATAAACGGAGTTCCTAGAATTGCTCTAATACTAGGTCCAAATGGTTCTTTTGTAAAGTACAATACAGAGGTAAGTACAGATCCTTTTGAGACAACTAATTTATTGGAACCTCAAAATAGTGGAGCATTATTTGATCCTAATATTCACTTATTATGGCCAATACCACCTGAAGAGATTCAATTGTCTAGAGGTAATATCGTGCAGAATCCTGGATATTAATTCGGTTTTAATATATATAATATGTTGAATAAGTATTTTAATTATTTTTTTGGAGTAGTTTTTAGTTTGGTTTTTCTTGGCTGTAGTCAAGATATGGCTACAGATTCAAATGACCCTAAATTTGATGTTCCAGAAGAAGGTATAATACTTAATATCAATAATACATTTCAAGTTATAGATCATTTTGGTGCTTCAGGTGGTTTTCAAGATCAATGGGTCGGAAAATGGCCTGATGCATCCAAAAATAAAGTGGCTGAATTGCTTTTTAGTTCAGATACTGATGTGCAAGGTAATCCTAAAGGAATTGGTTTGTCTTTATGGAGAACAATTATAGGTGATGGAGCGGCTGATCAAGTTAATAGTGGTTTTTCTGCATCCAATTGGTTTAGAGAAACAGAGTGTTATTTAGATGCTTCTGGAAATTACAATTGGGCGAAACAGCAGGGAGAACAGTGGTTTATGAACAAAGCAAGAGAATTTGGTGTATCTAAATTTACCACATGGGCAACAGCACCTCCTTATTTTATGTCTAAAAATGGTTATGTTTTTAGTACTTCAGACGTTAGTAATTTTAATTGTAAGCCAGAAAATTATACTAAATATGCAGATTTTTTAGCAACTGTAGTTAGATATTACGAGGATCAAGGGTTTAATATTACAACAGTTTGCCCATTTAATGAAACGCAATATCAATGGAATGCAACTGTAGGTTCTGCACAACAATCAGGTACAAGGGCAACAAATGCAGAAATTGCCCAAGTAACTAGAATTATAGATAACGCTTTTACTCTAAAAGGTGTAAAAGCCAAAATTATGCTTCCAGAAGCAGCACAACTAAAATATTTGTTTGAAGGTAGTAACAATACTACCAACCAGGTTAATGATTTTTTTAATGAGTCCAGTCCAAATTATATTGGAAATTTAAAAAACTTATCTAAATATATAGCAGGCCACAGTTATTTTAGTAATGGTACTACTCAAGAGTCTTTAAGGCAAAGAAAAACGTTAAGAACAACTTTAGCAAATTATAACTTAGATTATTGGCAAACAGAATATAGTCTTTTAGGTACAGGTTATCAACAAGGTTTAGATGTTTCAGCTTTTACAGAAATTGATTATGCTTTATGGATGGCTAGAATAATTCATACAGATTTAGCTTTTGGAAATGCAACAGGTTGGAGTTTTTGGACGGCTTTAAATCAATCCACCTTCGGGGATCACCCTTTTCGCTTTAATTTAATTCTATATCAACCAAATTCAAACAGTCCTACACATACCGATGGTACTTTTACTCCTAACAAACTTCTCTGGGCGTTAGGTAATTATAGTAGGTTTGTTAGACCGGGAATGGAGAGGTTTGAAGTTGTTGATGCAGATTATAATGATGAAACATCAGTTGAAAACTTTATGATTTCAGGTTATAAAAATCAAAACACAAATGAAATTGTGTTGGTATGTGTTAATAATACCGATACAAACAGAGATTTAAAATTAGAAAATTATAGTACAGATTTTGAAATCAAGGGAGATGCTTTTGAGGTATATACAACTTCAAATACAAGTAATTTAAGAAGATCTGAAGTCTCTGTAGATAATATAAGCATACCAAAGAAAACTATAGTAACATTAAAAGCTGTCTTAAAATAAGTCTAGCTAAAAAATCTTTAATTATAATAAAATTAGTACAACATGAAAAAGTACATCGAATTGAAATCTTTTTTTTTAGTTATAATATTTGGTCTTTTTGTTTTCGCTTGTTCAAGTGAGGGAGGTACAGATCCTAACGATCCTATTTTTGATGATATTGGTGATGGAGGTGATGTTACAGGTGATATAGCATTTGATATAACCCTTAAAGTTGATGCAACTGATGGTGTAAATATAAATCCAGATATTTTTGGAGTAAATAATGATTGGAGAAGAGTGCCAAATACGGGTTTTTCTACTTTTACAAATACGCTTGAAAATATGGGGTTAAACTCTAAAGTATTTAGATATCCTGGTGGCTGGGAGTCAGAATTTTATGCTTGGACAAGTAATGCAACTCCTAATTGGAAAGATGCTCCTGCAGAGCCAGGGGCATCTGTATCTGCATTAAAAGAGAACTTCAATAATTATAGTATAGTAATACCTACTGTAGATGCCATGAATACAAACCCTGGTTCTTCTCAATGGAACAATGCAATACAAAAGTTAGAGCAAGTTGCAGAAAATGCCATTGTAGCATCAGGTATTGATAATGGTATTGTAGAGATTGGTAATGAGTGGTGGTTGCAATGGGCAGGAGGTGTTTCTAGAGTTCAAAAGTTAGATAAATATGTAAAAGTTGCTATGGAAATTGCAGAGCATCTAGATCAAAAATTTCCAAACCATTCTTTTAAACTTTTAGTAAATGGTGATTATACTTTTCCTGATGAGTTTACAACGATGAAGCAGAAATTTACAAAGGCTTACGATGTGATTGATGGAGTGGCATTACATACATATACTGGATATACAACAAATACACACAATATAAAAGGCTTAGAAAAAAGAATTATAGACTGTGCTAATAACTTTAACCCAAACAAAAATTTCAAGTATTTATCAGAGTGGATGCCTTCTAGAGATTATAATGAAAGAGCGCTTTATATGGAGGCGGCTAATATAATTCCAGATATAATACATATTTACGCAAGAGCTGGTGCGGAAGCAGCAGCTTATTGGCCACCAGTAAATACTCCTGTTCCAGGTTTAGGTTTAACCAATTGGAATTTTTCTAAAATTTTTCCAGCAGGTCAGATTTTAGGAGAAATGGCAAGTGAATATAAAGGAAAGGCGTTAAAAACAACATCCAGTACATTTCATATTGCGGCTGCTTTACAAGATGCAAACACTATGGTTTTATATGTAACAGGAGCTAAAGAAAGTGGTAAAAAAGTTGGAGTCAAAGTAGATGGGTTTACTGTAACTTCTATAGAAAGTGTTCATCGTTTTGTGCCTTTTGATTATAATGATACAGCCAAAGCAGAACCATACATAACAGAAGTGGCTTCTGCAAAATTATCTTCAAATAATGAAGTAGTTTTTGATGTCAATAAAGAAGGTTTACATCAAATTTATAAGATTATTTTAAAAGGTAATTAATTTCTAATTTAAGTATTTTTGTCCATATTTATACTTTTGTTGTCTATTTTTATTAATTGTTGTTTTATTAATTTTGTTAATGAAATAAAGTGTTAGGTTAGGTTTTGGGTAATTTTTTACAATAAATGAATAAGAGTAGTATTTTATATGTTTTTATAATTTTTATATTTCTGATAAGTTGTGAATCTAAAGTTCATCAAGAAGTTTTAGAAGTAAATATTAATACAAAAAAAATATTTCAAACAATAGAAGGATTTGGTGCATCTGATGCCTGGAGATGTCAGTTTGTTGGTAAAAATTGGCCTGAACAAAAAAGAAAAAAAATAGCCAAGTTACTTTTTAGTCAAGAGCTTGACAAACAAGGAAATCCAGAAGGGATTGGACTTTCAATTTGGAGATTTTATATAGGTGCCGGAACAACCGAACAAAAAGATAGTTCTCTAATAGAAAATGAATGGAGAAGAAATGAATCTTTTATAGATGCAAAAGGAAATTACGATTGGTCAAAACAAAAAGGGCAACAATGGTTTTTAAATTCGGCTAAAAAATATGGAGTAGATCAATTTTTAGCATTTTCTATTTCAGCTCCTATTCAATGGACAAAAAATGGTAAAGGTTTTAATGGTGATAATAAAGATGGAGAGATAAATTTAAAACCAGAGCATTTTGATGATTATGCTCAGTTTATGGTTGAGTTTCTAAAACACTTTAAATCTAAAGGAATTGCTTTTGATTATTTAAGTCCAATAAATGAACCACAATGGGATTGGGAAAAAAGGTCGCAAGAAGGAACTCCAGCAACCAATGTTAATATTTTAAAAATATCAAAATTATTAAATCAAAAAATAGAAGAAAATAAGCTGTCAACAAAGATTGTATTAGGAGAGGCTGCAGATTTACGTTGGTTGTATTCCGATTTTGGAAAACCAGAAAGAGGAAGTCAAATAGAATATTTTTTTAATCCTAATAATCAATTAAAAAATGTAAAACAAACCATTTCAGGACACAGTTATTTTACAACCTGGCCAGTAGATAGTTTAATATCGATCAGAAAAAAATTAAATAGTAAACTAAAAGATTACAACGTAAATTATTGGCAAAGTGAGTTTTGTATCCTTGAAAAAACAGACGACATTGGAGGAGGATGGAAAAGAGATTTAGGTATAAATACTGCACTGTATGTAGCACGTGTAATTCATGCAGATTTAACTATTGCAAATGCAAGTTCTTGGCAATGGTGGACCGCCTTAACAAATGCCAATTTTAAAGATGGCTTAATTTATTTAGATACAGGAGATCAAAAAGATTTGTACAATTTGAATAAAATGAAATCGGATGGAGATTTCCATGATTCTAAATTATTATGGGCTTTTGGTAATTTTTCGAGATTTATTAGGCCTAACATGCAACGTGTAAAGATTCAGTTAAATGAAAAGAAGACATTAAAAGAACAATATAAAGATTTAATGTTGTCTGCATATGTAGATCATGAAACCTCAAAACTTGTAATCGTTGCCATAAATTATGGTGATACAGATAAAACTATTGATTTTTCAGGCTATAACATTCAAGCTAAATACGAAACATCAAAAGATAAAAATCTAGAGTATCAAAAAGTAACAAAACAAATAATAACAGTAAGTAGACGTTCAGTAAATACATTAATAGGTAGTACATCCAAATAAAAATACATCAGTAAATGAAATTTAAAAATAATTTTTTAGAATCAGTTTTAAGCCTTTGTTTAGTTGCCATTTTATTAAATAGCTGTAAGGGTAAAGAGGAAAAAAGTAATAATAGTGCACAAAAAAAACCGAATATCGTTTTTATTTTGGCAGACGATCTTGGTGCTCATGATTTAAGTTATTCAGGTAGTAAATATTATGAAACTCCAAATATTGATGCTATTGCCAAAGAAGGAGTACAATTTACGCAAGGATATGCTGCAGCTCAAGTATGTAGCCCTTCTAGAGCAAGTTTAATGACAGGGCAGTACACTACTCGTCATGGAGTAACAGATTGGATAGGTGCTGCAACTGGAAAAAAATGGGGAGACTATTACAACACTAAAGTGATGCCACCAGAGTATGCTCATGCTTTACCAGAAGAGAATATTACAATTGCAGAAGCTTTAAAACAAAACGGATACAAAACCTTTTTTGCAGGAAAATGGCATATAGGTGATGAACCTTATTCTCCAGAAAATAATGGATTTGATATTAATATTGGTGGTTGGGAAGTTGGTGGTCCTAAGGGTGGATATTATGCTCCTTGGAGAAATCCTAAATTAGATTACAAATACGAAGGTGAAAATCTAACAAAACGTTTAGCGTTAGAAACTGCAGATTTTATTTCAACAAATAAAGACGAACCATTTTTTGCTTTCTTGTCCTTTTATGCTGTTCATGGTCCTATTCAAACTACACAAGAAAAATGGAGTAAATATAGAAACAAAGCAGAAGCACAGGGTATACCAGAATCTGGTTTTGAAATGGAGGCAAGATTACCTATCAGAAATGTACAAGATAATCCTATTTATGCAGGTTTAGTAGAATCTATGGATGATGCTGTTGGTGTTGTTTTAAAAAGATTAAAAGAATTAGGAATTGATGATAATACAATAATAGTCTTTACTTCTGATAATGGAGGAGTTGCTAGTGGAGATGCATTTTCTACGACTAATTTTCCATTACGAGGAGGTAAAGGATACCAATGGGAAGGTGGTATTAGAGAGCCTTATTTGATTAAAGCACCGATGTTAAAAAACACTCCAAAATCTATTGATTATCCTGTTTCTGGAATCGATTTTTATCCAACACTTTTAGACTTAGTTGGAGCAGAAAAAGACCCTAACCAAATAATTGATGGAGTAAGTTTAGTACCTCTTTTACAAGGGAAGCCTTTAAATACTAGACCATTATTTTGGCATTATCCTCACTATGGTAATCAAGGAGGTGATCCTGTAAGTATCATCAGAAAAGAAGCGTATAAATTGATTCATTATTGGGAAGATGGGCATGATGAGTTGTATAATTTATCAAATGATCTAGGAGAGAAAAATGATATTTCTAAAAAAGAAGAAGCGATTGCTAAAAGTTTAAGGGCAGAGTTAGATGCATATTTAAAAAATATGAATGCTAAAATACCTGAAGTTTATGCCGATTATGATGCAGCTAAAGCAGCTAAAAAACAAGAGGAAAGAAGAACGAAAATGTTACAACGTCTTGAAAAGCAACGTAAGAACTTTTTGAGTAAAGATTTTGATCCTAAGAATAACTGGTACGACAGTAGCTTGAATACAAAAGATTAATAAATAAATACCAGACCACAACAGTTTACTTACCAAAACAATAATTTATGTCTAAAACTAAATTTAACTTTGCCTATTTATTATTCCTTGCACTAGTATCTGCAATGGGTGGTTTCCTTTTTGGCTACGATTGGGTAGTTATAGGAGGCGCAAAACCATTTTACGAACTCTTTTTTGATATTAGTTCGCAACCAACATTACAAGGTTGGGCAATGAGTAGTGCGTTAATTGGCTGTATTTTTGGGGCGGTAATTTCTGGCTTTGTAGCAGATAAATTTGGTAGAAAACAACCTTTAATTTTAGCTGCAGCTTTGTTTACGTTATCTGCTTTTGGTACTGGTTATGTAGATGAATTCACCCCCTTTATAATTTATAGACTTATAGGTGGTTTAGGTATAGGATTGGCGTCTACTTTATCGCCAATGTATATTGCAGAAATTGCACCAGCAAAATATAGAGGTCAATTTGTAGCGATTAATCAATTAACACTAGTAATAGGAATTTTAGCTGCTCAAATTGCAAACTTTTTAATCGCAGAAGCTATACCAGATAGTTTTTCGCCAGAAATGATTTTAGCTTCATGGAATGGGCAAACAGGATGGCGTTGGATGTTTTGGGCAGAAATAATTCCTGCAATCTTATTTTTTGCGTTGATGTTTATCGTGCCTAAAAGTCCAAGATTTTTAGTAAAAATAAACAATAATGATACTGCCAAATTGGTTTTATCTAAAATAGGTGGAACTTCTTATGCAGAAGAAGAGTTGGCCAATATTAAGCAAACACTGCAAGAAGGAAATACCTCTAAAATTAGTTTTTCTGATTTTAAAAGTCCAAAGATTAAACCTATCCTAATTATAGGTGTTGTTTTGGCAATATTCCAACAATGGTGTGGTATCAATATTATTTTCAATTACGCTGAAGAAATTTTTACAGCAGCTGGTTACAGTGTAGGAGATATGTTATTTAACATTGTAATTACTGGTAGTGTAAACCTAATATTTACACTTGTTGCAATGCGAACGGTAGATAGTTGGGGTCGTAGAAAATTAATGCTATTAGGTTCTATTGGTTTAGGTGTTGTGTACATTATTTTAGGTGGTGCTTATTACATGGAATTTACAGGTTTACCTGTTTTAATTTTAGTAATTACTGCCATTGCAATTTATTCGATGTCTTTAGCACCAATTACATGGGTAGTTTTATCAGAAATCTTTCCAAATAAAATAAGAGGTGTAGCAATGTCTATCGCAACATTTTCACTATGGGTAGCTTCATTTATATTAACCTTTACTTTTCCAATTTTAAATGATGCATTAGGAGCTTCAGGTACATTTTGGGTATATGGTTTCATCTGTATAGCAGGATTTTTATTTATAAAAAATAAGTTACCTGAAACCAAGGGTAAAAGCTTAGAAGAAATAGAAATAGAACTAACAAAAGACAAAGAATAAATGATGAAATTAAAAAAACATAAAATTCTAATTGTTATTTTATTAATGAGTTTAAACTTTGCTTGTGCTCAAGAATTTTCTAATTCAAATAAGGATATTGTAAAGCACTATTTAGATTCACTAAAAAAAGAATTAAAAGTAAAGTGGCCAAAGAATAGAACTATTAATCTGGTTTTTCACGGGCATTCAGTTCCTACAGGTTACACTACAAGAGGTGTTATAGATCGCTCAAATTCTTATCCGTACAGAACCTTAAAAAAGGTCAACGACTTTTATCCGTATTCTGTGGTAAACACTATCACAACTTCAATTGGTGGGGAACAAGCAGAACAAGGAGCAAAACGTTTTAAAGCTGAGGTATTAAATCATAGGCCAGATGTACTTTTTATTGATTATGGATTAAATGATAGAAGTATTGGTTTAGAACGAGCAAAAATTGCTTGGGAGCAAATGATAAAAGAAGCCTTGCATTATGGAGCAAAAGTAATTTTGCTAACCCCTACACCAGATTTAAAAGAAGATATTTCTTCAAATGAAACTCCTTTAGCCAAACATAGTGCACAAATAAGAGCGTTAGCAAAAAAGTATAATGTTGGTTTGGTAGATAGTTATCAGCTATTTAAAGACTTGGCATCAATTCAACCATTAATAGGGTATATGTCTCAGAACAATCATATCAATCAAAAAGGACATCAATTTGTTGCAGATGCTATTTTCGAATATTTCAAAATACACTAATAGAAGAAAGAAGATTTACTAAATGAAGTTTTTACAAACCATAAAAGTTATACTTATTTGCTCGTTTTTACTGGCATTAAATGCTTGTGCAAAAAAAGCAGAGAAGCAAATAGATTTATCTGGCAATTGGAGGTTTAAAATTGATTCTTTAAATGTTGGAGAAAAGCAAAACTGGTTTTTAGATAAACTATCAGATACTATTAAGTTGCCAGGTTCTATGGCAGAAAATGGTAAAGGAGATGATATTACTGTAAACACAAATTATACAGGTAATATGTGGAATGATAGTTTGTGGTATACAGATCCAAAAATGGCAAAGTATAGAAAAGAAGGAAATATTAAAATTCCTTTTTGGTTGCAACCTGTTAAAGATTATAAAGGAGCGGCTTGGTATCAAAAAACGGTAACTATTCCAGAGAATTGGAATGGTAAAACCATCAAACTACATTTAGAACGTGTGCATTGGGAGTCTACAGTTTGGGTAGATAACAAAAAAGTAGGCATGCAAAATAGTCTAGCTACAGCACATAATTATGATGTAAGTAATTTCTTAACTTCTGGAGCTCATACCATTTCTATTCGAGTTGATAATAGTATAAAAGATATTAATGTTGGTAAAGATGCCCATAGTATTTCTGATAATACACAAACAAACTGGAATGGTATTGTTGGCGGTATTAAGCTTGAAGTTGCTCCTAAATTGGCATTAGGGGTAGTAAAATTGTATCCAAATGTTTCCACTAAATCAGTAAAAGTTGTTGCTCAAATACAAGGTGATACACAAAATACTAAACCAGAATTAACCCTTCAAGTTAGAGAGAAATCAAATCATAAAAATATTTTAGAACAAGTTATAAAAGATGTTCAGCTAGATGTAGATAATAAAATAGTGGTAAACTTTAATATGGGAGAAAACCCTAAGCTTTGGGATGAATTCAACCCTAATCTTTATGAAATGCAACTTGTTTTAAAATCTGATGAAGCAGTTGATACAAAACGTATAGATTTTGGGATGAGAGAGTTTAAAGCTGATGGTACTATTTTTAAAATAAATAACCGCCCTATATATTTAAGAGGAACTCTAGAGTGTGCAATTTTTCCAAAAACGGGCTATCCCCCAACAGATGTAGATTCGTGGAAACGAATTCTAAAAATTATTAAATCGCATGGATTAAATCATGTTCGTTTTCACTCTTGGTGTCCACCTGAAGCAGCATTTATAGCAGCTGATGAAATGGGCGTGTATATTCAGGCAGAAGCATCTGCTTGGTTAGCAAATTTAGGAGATGGAACACCAGTTGATCATTGGTTGTATAAAGAAGGTGAAGCTATTATTGATGCTTATGGAAATCATCCTTCTTTTGTCTTAATGACTTACGGAAATGAGCCAAGTGGAAAATATCACAAAGAATATTTAACCAAATACGTAGATCATTTTAAAAATTTAGATAACAGACGTTTGTATACTAGTGGTGCAGGGTATCCGTATTTGCCAAATATGGATTATTATAACCATAGAGGTCCTAGAATTCAAGGTTGGAACGAAAATTTAAAAAGTATAATTAATGCCAAAGCCCCTCAAACAGTATTCGATTGGAGTAAGTTTATAGATAAAACTCCAATGCCTTATGTAAGCCATGAAATGGGCCAATGGTGTGTGTATCCAAACTTTAAAGAAATGTCTAAATACACTGGTGTTTTAAAACCTAAAAACTTTGAGATTTTTAAAGAAACTTTATCAGAAAATGGGATGAGTGATTTGGCAGAGGATTTTTTGATGGCGTCAGGTAAATTGCAAACGCTGTGTTATAAGGCAGATATTGAAGCAGCTTTAAGAACCAAAGGGATGGCTGGTTTTCAATTACTAGATTTACATGATTTTCCTGGACAAGGAACAGCTTTAGTAGGCGTTTTAGATGCTTTTTGGGATGAAAAAGGATACGTAACTCCAGAAGAATTTAAACAATTTAGTGGAAAAACAGTTCCGTTAGCGCGTTTAGAAAAAAGAACTTTTCAAAATACAGATACTTTATCAGCTGTAATTGAAATTGCTCATTTTGGAGAAGCAACATTGGATAATGTAACTCCAAAATGGACATTCACAAAACCTGATGGAAGTATTTTTTCTGAAGGAAAATTAAAAACAACTAACATCCCGTTAGGAAATGGAATTCAATTAGGTGTAATTAATCAATCTTTTAAGAAAATTACGAAAGCTCAAAAATTAACGTTAAGTATTACTGTTAATGAATTTAAAAACAGTTGGGATATTTGGGTATATCCAAATGAAAAAGCACCTATAAAAAATAAGAAAGGCTATAAAGTAACCAATAAATTAGATGCTAAGACATTAGCATATTTAAATAATGGAGGAAGTGTTTTATTGAACATCACCAAAGGAGACATTACTCCAGAATATGGAGGTGATATCGGAATTGGTTTTTCAAGTATTTTCTGGAATACCTCTTGGACTAAAGAACAAAAACCACACACACTAGGAATCCTTTGTGATCCTAAGCATCCTGCGTTGGCTCATTTTCCAACAGAATACCATTCTAACTGGCAGTGGTGGGATGCCATGAGTCATTCTAACGCCATCATTTTTGATGAACTTCCAGAAATTAATCCAATAGTTAGGGTAATTGACGATTGGTTTAAAAACAGAAAAACAGCACTACTTTTTGAAGCTAAAGTTGGTAAAGGAAAACTACTGTTTTCTGGAATAGACTTACACACAAATTTAGAAGAAAGATTAGAAGCAAAACAGTTGTTGTATAGTTTAGAGCACTATGTGTCAAGTGATGCTTTTAATCCTATAATAGAACTAAAAGAGAAACAATTAAAACAAATGTTAAAGTATTAATACTCTTTTTTTTGAGTGTTATGTAAAACAAAGTCATATGAGAACTGTAAAAGCCTGGGAGGAGAAAGTGATGATTCCTACTTACGAAGTTGGAGCTCCAGAAAAATATCCTGTTTTTTTAGAAAAAAGAGTATATCAAGCAAGTAGTGGAGCAGTATATCCACATCCTGTAATAGAAAAAATTAGCGATACAAAAGTAGATAAAGAATGGGATGCTATTTTTATAGAAAATGATTATATAAAATTAATGATTTTACCTGCTTTAGGTGGAAGAATTCAAAGAGCTTACGATAAAATTCGTAAGCGTGACTTTGTATATTATAATCATGTAATAAAACCAGCACTTGTAGGTTTAACTGGTCCTTGGATTTCTGGAGGAATTGAATTCAACTGGCCACAACACCATAGACCAAGTACTTACGATCCAACAGATTTTTATATAGAAGATAATGAGGATGGTAGTAAAACCATTTGGGTAAGCGAATTAGAACGTATGTTCCGTACAAAAGGTATGGCAGGTTTTACCTTACATCCAGATAAAGCATATATAGAAATTAAAGCACATTTATACAACAGAACACCTCATCCACAAACTTTTTTATGGTGGGCAAACCCTGCTGTAGCTGTTAATGATCATTATCAATCTGTATTTCCTCCAGATGTAAATGCAGTATTTGACCACGGAAAACGTGATGTTTCTGAATTTCCAATTGCAAAAGGAGAATACTATAAAGTAGATTACTCACCAGGAACAGATATTTCTAGATATAAAAATATTCCTGTACCAACAAGTTATATGGCAATTACGTCTAAATATGATTTTGTGGGTGGTTATGAGAATGATTCTAAAGGAGGATTATTACACGTAGCAGACCATAATGTGTCTCCTGGAAAAAAACAATGGACTTGGGGTAATGGAGAATTTGGAAAAGCATGGGATAGAAATTTAACAGATACAGACGGACCATACATAGAATTAATGTGTGGCGTATATACAGACAATCAACCAGATTTCTCTTGGATGCATCCTTACGAAGAGAAAAGCTTTAAGCAGTATTTTATGCCTTACTATAATGTTGGTGTAGTAAAAAATGCAACCAAAGAAGCTTTAGTAAACTTAGAAATGGTTGATGGTAAAGCATTGGTAAAAGTATATGTTACCTCTACCTATAACAATTGTGTAATTACTTTAAAAGCAAATGATACAGTAGTACACGAAGAAGTTGTAAACCTTTCTCCAGAAGTAGGTTTTGAACAATCTGTAGAAATAGGAACTAATACGTTTGATGATTTACAAATATCAGTAAATGATGCTGCTGGTAAAGTATTGGTCTCATGGGAACCAGACAAAGATTTATCGGAAGAAATTCCTGAACCAGCAAAAGCTGCTAAAGATCCTAAAGATATCGATACTGTAGAAGGTTTGTATTTAAGAGGATTGCATTTAGAGCAGTACAGACATGCTACTTTTAATGCCACAGATTATTATGAAGAAGCGTTAAGAAGAGCACCAAAAGATGTACGTTGTAATAATGCAATGGGGCTTTGGTATATGCGCAAAGGGCAATTAGAAAAATCTATCCAATATTTTAACACGGCTATCGAAACGTTAACAAGTCATAATCCAAATCCGTATGATGGAGAACCTTACTTTAATAAAGGGTTGGCTTTAAATTTCTTAGGTAAAAAAGAAGAAGCGTACGCAAGTTTCTTTAAAGCGTGTTGGAATGCACAATGGCAAGATGCAGGTTACTTTAATTTGGCGCAAATAGATTGCTCTAAAGGTGATTTAGAAAAAGCGTTAGACCTTGTAGATAGAGCATTAATTAAAAACTGGCACAATCATAAAGCAAGACATTTAAAAGTTGTTATTTTAAGAAAACAAGGTAAACTAGAAGCTGCTGGTAAATTAATAGAAGAATCTTTAGCTATCGATAAGTTTAATTTCGGGGTTTTATACGAACGTTATATTTTATCAAATAAACAAGAAGATGTAGAGGCTCTTAAACATATTTTAAGAAATAATGCGCATAATTATATTGAGTTTTCTCTAGATTATGCTTCGGCAGGTCAGTTTGATGAAGCTGTGGCTTTATTAAAAGTACACACAGAAGAGAATACTAAGGTTTATCCTATGGTACACTATTTTATGGGATGGTTTTACGACCAAAAAGGAGATCATACAAATGCATTAGAAGCTTACAAAAAAGCCTCTCAAATGCCAGATAAATATTGTTTTCCAAATAAAATAGAAGAAGTATTAGCGCTACAAGCTGCTTGTATAGCAAACCCATCTGATGCCAAAGCATTTTATTATTTAGGTAACTTTTGGTATGCAAATAGACAATATGTTGAAGCGCAAGAATGTTGGGAAACATCCGTGAAATTAGATGAACGTTTTGCAATTATCCATCGTAATTTAGCTTTACTGTATTACAACAAAACCAATCAAAAAGAGTTGGCAGTAAAACATCTAGAAAGAGCCTTTAAGATAGATAATACAGACGCTAGATTGTTAATGGAGTTGGACCAATTGTATAAGAAAATAAATGTATCTATAGACAAGCGTTTGTCTCTTTTAGAGCAATATATAGAGTTAACCAATTCTAGAGACGATTTATATTTAGAGCGCATTTCTCTATACAATTTAAAAGGCGATTTTGAAAAAGCGAAAGAATTGATAGAAAACCGCCAGTTTCATCCTTGGGAAGGAGGAGAAGGTAAAGTACCTTTTCAATATTTAACCTGTTATACAGAACTAGCTAAGAAAAACATTAACGCAAAGAATTTTGAATATGCAATTGAGTTGCTCATCGCAGCAAAAACATATCCTCATAATTTAGGTGAAGGTAAATTGCATGGTACCGTAGAAAATGATATTGATTATTGGTTAGGTTGCGCCTATGAAGGTTTAGGTGATAAAGATAAAGCAAAATCATACTTTGAGTTAGCATCAGAAGGGTTAAGCGATCCTAGTCCTGCAATATTTTATAACGATCAGCAACCAGATAAAATTTTCTACCAAGGTTTAGCTTTACAAAAATTAGGAAAATCTAAAAAAGCAGAAAAGAGATTTGATAACCTCTTAAACTATGGTTTAGCGCATATGAATGATAATGTAAAGTTAGATTACTTTGCCATTTCACTACCAGATTTATTAATTTGGGAAGAAGATTTAAACGTTATTAACAAAATACATTGTAACTATTTAATTGGTCTTGGTCAATTAGGTAAAGGCAATGATGCAGGGGCTATTGAAGCTTTCGATAAAGTAAAACGTACAAACCTATCTCATATACCAGCAAATATTCATGCACAATTGGTTGGTGTTTCATAATATTACTTAAACTTCATGAACTTTAAATATTTAATGTATTACAGTATTATTTTCTTCCTTATGGGAGTAAATAGTACTGTTTTTTCTCAAAAGAATAATCCCAATATTGTCATCATTTATGTAGACGATTTAGGTTTTGGTGATATCGGAGTAAATGGAGCAATTGGGGTAAAAACACCTAATATTGATACTTTAGCAAAAAATGGTTTAAATCTTACTGATGCACACTGTTCTGCTGCAACTTGTACACCATCTCGTTATTCTTTATTAACAGGTAGTTACGCTTTTAGAAGTAATGCTGCTATTTTAGAGGGTGATGCTCCCTTAATAATAGATACCAAAAAAGAGACGTTACCAAAAATGTTGCAAAAAGCAGGATACACAACAGGTGTAGTTGGTAAATGGCACTTAGGTTTGGGTAAAGGAAAAATAGACTGGAACAAGCGTATTCCTTTAGGACCAAAAGAAGTTGGTTTTGATTATAGTTTTTTAATTCCTGCAACAGGAGATAGAGTACCTTGTGTATTTCTTGAAAACCAAGAAGTTGTTGGTTTAGATATTAATGATCCAATAACTGTAAGTTATGGTTCTAGAATTGAAGGTTATCCTTGGGGATTTAAACATCCAGAATTATTAAAACAACATACAGATCCTTATCATCAAGGAGCTGTAATTAATGGAATTAGTAGAATTGGTTATATGAAAGGTGGAAAAGATGCACTTTGGGTAGATGAAGATTTTCCTTTTGTATTAACCGATAAAGCCAACGATTTTATAAATAAAAATACGGAAAAACCATTCTTTTTATATTTTTCGTTACACGACATTCATCAACCAAGAATAGCAAATATTAAGTTTGTAGAAAGTAGCAGTATGGGACCTCGTGGAGATGTTATTGCTCAAATGGATTGGTGCGTGGGTCAAATTACAAAAACCTTAAAAAAACACAATCTTTTAGAAAATACGTTAATCATTTTTACTAGTGATAACGGACCTATTTTAGATGATGGATATGTAGATTATGCTAGAGAATTAGTTGGAGACCATAAACCAGGAGGTATTTTTAGAGGAAGTAAATATTCTGTTTATGAAGCAGGAACTAGAATGCCAACAATAGTACATTGGCCAAAAGAAGTAAAACCAGGTACGAGTTCTGCATTGTTATCTCAAGTAGATTTGTATAAATCTCTGGCTTGTTTAGTAAAACAAGATATTGAAAAAGATGCGGCTCCAGATAGTCAAGATTTTTTAAAGTCGTGGTTAGGGAAATCGAATAAAGGGCGTAAATTTTTATTAGAAGAAGCCTATACTTACGGTTTAAGAATGGGAAAGTGGAAATACATAAAACCTAAAAAGAAACCTGTGCCTAATTGGATTGTTCAAAAATTTGTAGATCCAGGATTTAGAGAAGAAGTGCAATTATTTAATTTAGATGAAGATCCATCAGAAAAAAATAATGTCTATAAAAATCACCCAAAAATAGTTGAGGTAATGGAACAAAAAATCAATGCAATTTTAGATCAGAAATAGATTTATAAAGTTTAAAATATGAGTTAATCATATGAGATTTAATAGAAAATATAGCAATTGCGGAAAATTAAATTATTAAGAATTCAATTTTAATATTACCAATGAAAAATAAAATTACAATAATGTTGAATAAATTTAATGTACAAAAAACAGGTCTTTTCACAGGGACTCTAATTATATTATTAATATTGAATAGTTGTTCAAAAGCACCAGCTTCTATAACTATTTCTGGTCAATGGCAAGTAAAACTAGATTCAACAAATATTGGTAATTCACAAGGTTGGGCAAACAGTAAATTTACAGGAACTTCTATAAACTTACCAAACACTTTAGATGGTGCAAAAATAGGAACTCCAGATACACTAAAGCCTGCTATTAACAATTATGTGATGTCTAATTTAACTAGAAAATATCAATATATTGGTAAAGCATGGTATCAAAAAGAAATAGAAATTCCAACTTCTTGGAAAGATAAAAATATTCAATTAGGTTTAGAACGTATTATTTGGGAATCATCAGTTTATATAGATGGTAAATTAATAGGAAGCGCAAATAGTCTTGTTGGTAGTCATAATTATGATCTAACAAATAATTTAACTCCAGGAAAACATTTGCTTACAATTTGTATAGACAATTCTAATAAGTTTCCATTGATTAATGTTGCAGGTACAATGTATCCAGTTAAGGTTAATCAAGATATGGCACATGCCTATACTAATCATACGCAAATAAAATGGAATGGTATTTTAGGCGATATGGAGCTAGTTGCTCACGATAAAAACGAGCCAGAAAACATTCAAATTTATCCAAATGCAGCGCTGAATAAATTAAAAGTAACATTTAATCAGCCTACTCAAGTTGGAGAGTCTGTAAGTCTTATTATAAAATCTACTGGTGGTGTTGAGGTGTATAACAATAAAGTAAAGACCTCTAAAACTGAAGGAAATGAGTTTGTATTAGAAATTGATAAACCTAAAGACTTAGAATTATGGGACGAATTTAATCCTAAATTATATGATGTTGAGTTAGTTACTAATACAGGTACAACTAGTGCAAGATTTGGTTATAAGTTTGTGAGCAGTAAGGGTGGAGATTTATTATTAAATGATAAACGAATTTTCTTAAGAGGAAATTTAGAATGTGTAATTTTTCCTTTAACAGGGCATCCACCAACAAAAAAAGAAGAATGGGCTACATTAATAAAGCAAGCTAAAGATTATGGATTAAATCACTTACGTTTTCATTCATGGTGTCCACCAAAAACAGCATTCGAAGCAGCAGATGAAGCAGGTTTTTATGTGCAAGTAGAATTACCTCATTGGAGTTTAAAAGTTGGTGAAGACAAAAAAACAACCCAGTTTTTAAAAGAAGAAGCAGATAAAATAATTAAAGATTACGGAAACCATCCATCGTTTATTTTTATGGCTTTAGGTAACGAATTACAGGGAGATATAAGTGTTTTAAATGATATGGTTGCAGATTTAAAACCTAAAGATAATAGACATTTGTATGCAACTACTGCATTTTCATTTCAACAACCAACTGGTACAAGACCAGAAAAAGAGGATGAGTTTTTTATTGCACAATGGACAGATAAAGGATGGATTAGAGGGCAAGGTATTTTTAATGCAAAAGCACCTCACTTTAATGCAGATTATACTTCAGGAGCAGGTCATATAAACGTACCTTTAGTATCTCACGAAATAGGACAGTATTCTGTATACCCAGATATGAGTGAAATCGAAAAATATACAGGGGTACTAAAACCATTAAATTTTATTGCTGTAAAAAATGATTTAGAGAAAAAAGGACTTATAGATTTAGCACCAGATTTTACGTATGCTTCAGGAAAATTAGCAGCATTATTATACAAAGAAGAAATTGAACGTGCATTAAAAACACCAAGTTTTGATGGTTTTCAATTATTACAATTACAAGATTTTCCGGGTCAAGGTACAGCTTTAGTTGGTTTGTTAAATGCATTTTGGGAATCTAAAGGTGTAATTTCTGCAGAAGAATTTAGTCAATTTAATAGTGAGTTAGTTCCGCTAATTCGATTTGAAAAAGCAGTTTATGAAAATGAAGAAACATTTGAAGCTTCTATAGAAATTGCTAATTTTTATAAAGAGTTAAAAAATAAAACTATAGATTGGGTTATTACTGATGAAGCAAAAAATGTAGTAAACAAAGGGTCTTTAACTGATGTAAATTTAGTGATAGGCAACAATACCAATTTAGGTAAAATTGTCCATACTATTAAAATTAATAAGGCTAAAAAACTAACCATAACAGTTCGTGTAAACAATACGAAATATAAGAATAGTTGGAATATTTGGGTATACCCAAAAAACCTTTCTACTACGGATGATGATATAGTTTTTACTGCATCTATAGCAATAGCCGAAAAAGCATTGCAAAAAGGGAAAAAGGTATTTTTAAACCCAAATCCAAAATCATTAAAAGGAATTACAGGTCGTTTTGTTCCTGTATTTTGGAGTCCTGTTCACTTTCCAAATCAACCAGCAACAATGGGTGTCTTGTTAGATGAAAAACATCCAGCATTTACTAAATTCCCAACAGATTCTTACAGTAATTGGCAATGGTGGGATTTATGTATCAATTCAAAATCTATCATTGTAGACGCCATTAATGCCAAACCTTTAGTACGCGTAATCGATAATTTTGTTACCAACCACCACTTAACCAATTTATTCGAAGCTAAAGTTGGTAAAGGACAATTGGTATTTTCTTCTATAGACTTAACTTCAAATTTAAATAAAAGGCCTGTTGCTAGACAGTTAAAACACAGTGTTATAAATTATATGAAAAGCAGCTCTTTTAATCCTTCAAACTCAATAAACATAGAAGATATAAAATCTTTAAAATTAACGGGAAAACAATCTAATTTCTCTGCAAAAGATATTTATCAATAATAATAGATAATCAGTAATTTTAAAATGTACAACAAACTTAATAATCAAAGCAGTCAGTTTTTTTTAAGTATTATTTTATTCACTTTTGTGTTTGTTTCCTGTACTGAGGGTAATTCAACATCATCTGATGACGAACAATTTAATGATTTAGATGATGATACAGTTACAGCTGTTAAACCATTTCTAAATTCGGTAAATACAAGCAATTGGATTTTAATGTTTGAGGACAATTTTGATAAATTCGAACCTACTAAATGGACCAAAAATAACTCAGCAAAAAGTAGAGCAGCTCGACCAGGGGTAGGTATTAACCAATGGTTTTGGAAACCAGAAAATGTAAGTTATAAAGATGGAAACTTAGTTCTTAAAAGCGAAAAAGTAGCTAATGATGTACTGAATTGCGGAGGTGTTTTTACAAATAATTTATTCGAATTCAAATACGGTTATATAGAAGCTAAAATAAAAATTGCAGAAACTTTTTTTGGTACTCATACCGCTCTTTGGTTGCAAGGAGATAATATGGGGAATATAGATGGTACAGGTAATGACGGTGCAGAAATAGATGTTTTTGAATCTGCTTGGATTGGTGATTATACAAAAAGTGTAGTACATATAGATGGCTATGGACAAAGCCATAAAGCAAATACAAGACGTTATGAAACACCTGGCCTTCACTCTGGTTACCATACTTTTGGATTACTTTGGAATGAAGATAAGTTAGAGATTTACTATGATGGTCAGTTTAAAACACGTTATCAAGGTATATGGGTTCCACAAGTAGAAGAATTTCTTTGGTTATCAACAGGGGCAAGTTTTGGAGGTGCTGCAAATACTAATTTCTCCGAAAGAAAAGTTGGAGAATATACTGAAGCTAAAGTAGATTATATTAGAGTATGGAAAATGAAGTAAGTTAAAAAGTAATTATGTCTATGTTTTACTAATAGAAGTCCATTTTTTAGTTAGTTAAATTGGGTAGTTTTATATCAAACATTTTTAACTAAACACTTTATTATGAGACTAAAAATTACTTATTTATTCATTTTGTTAATTGGTTCAACAAACTTAATGTTTGGACAGACTATGGTTAATGACTTTGAAAATGGTACAACAGAGGATGCACTAACAAATGTAGGTGGTGGTATTACTACTGAAATTGTTGATAACCCTAATGCCAGTGGAGATAATACCACAGCAAAAGTTTTAAAAATTGGTAGAAATGCAACACAATGGTGGATTTTTGCGGGTATCGATGTTGCAGATATTGCTATTTCAGATACCGAAACAAAATTTTTAAGTTTTATGGTTTATGGCCCTAAAACTGATCTAGCTGTAAGATTTAACGCAACAGCTGATGATAATAACGGAACTAATGGAGGTATTATAAGACCTACAACTTTACATTCTGGAGAAGCTCAATGGGAACAAATCGTGATTCCAATTGTAGATAGCCAAACAGCTACAAGTTTTACAGGTAGCACTCTTTTTAAAATCGTTTTTCACCCAGATATAGCTGATGCAAGTATTGTTGAAGGAGGACAAATTCTAAACGATACAGATAGTTTTTTATATATTGATGAAATTAAAATTTTAGATAGTAATCCATTAAGCATATCAAACTTTGAATTAAACAATACTATTTCCTTATTCCCTAATCCTGCTAGAAATGTTTTTAAAGTAGACACTCTTAATAATATTAGTATAAGAGAGGTTTCGGTTTATAATATTCTTGGTAAACAAGTAAATGTTTTTAACATTGGTGTAAATCAATTTGATATTTCTTCTTTGTCTGCAGGAATGTATATGGTAAAAATTACAGATAGTAAAGGAGCTTCAGCTTCTAAAAAATTATTTGTACGATAATTAATAATTACCGTCGAGTTTACTTGATAAACATTACTAAAAACAGATGTATTTATATATCTGTTTTTTTTATAACTATTATAATGTTCATATGATGAAGTTCTTCTTAAAAACATTCTTGTTCGTCTTTCTAATTGGTTCTTGTAATCAAGAAACTAAATTTAAACCTAAATATATTGCAAAAGTATGGGAGAATCCAGAATGGGAAAATTCAGAAATATTTCAAGTAAATAGAGAAGCTCCAAAAGCTACTTTTTACAACTACGACAATTTAGACAATGCAATTCTAGGTAAAAATTGGAAATCATCTTCCTATTATAAATCCTTAAACGGCACTTGGAATTTTTATTATGCAGATAGCGTTAAAGCAAGACCAGAAAGTTTTTACAAAGAAGATTTTAATGTAGATGGATGGGATACCATTTCAGTACCTTCTAACTGGGAACTACAAGGATTTGGATTACCTATATACACAAATGTTGTTTATGTTTTTCCAAAAAATCCACCATTCATTCCTCATAATATCAATAATAACGGTAGCTATAAACGTGATTTTCAAATCCCAAAAAACTGGAAAAATAATGACATTTATTTGCATTTTGCAGGTGTAAGTGGAGCCATGTACGTATATATAAATGGAAAGAAAGTAGGGTATTCAGAAGGTAGTAAAACACCAGCTGAGTTTAATATTACTAAATATATTAAGTCAGGAAAAAATCAGATTGCAGTACAGGTTTTACGTTGGTCTGACGCGAGTTATATAGAAGATCAAGATTTTTGGAGACTAAGTGGTATAGAAAGAGATGTCTATTTAAGAGCAGACAAACCAATTGCAATTAACGATTTTAAAGTAGGTAGTGATTTGGTAAACAATTATAAAGATGGGGCATTTAGTATAGATATAGAACTTAAAAACACAAAACTATCTGTTGAAAAAAGAAAACTAGAGGTTACACTTTTAGACGATAAAAAGCAACAAATTTTTTCTAAGACTAAAATAGTTGCTATTTCAAAAAGCAAATCAAACATAACCTTTAAAGAAAATATTAAAAATGTAAAACCATGGACAGCAGAGACTCCCAACTTATATACAGCAGTTTTATCGTTAAGTAATCTTGATGGGGAATTTTTACAAATTACCTCAGTAAAAGTAGGTTTTAGAAATATAAAAATTAAGAATAACCAATTTTTAGTAAACGGTAAACCTGTTTTAATCAAGGGTGTTAACCTTCACGATCATGATGAAACTAAAGGGCATGTGGTAGACGAAGTATTAACCATTAAAGATCTTAGGTTAATGAAACAGAATAATGTAAATGCCATTCGCTGTAGCCATTACCCTAAGAATACATTTTTTTATGATTTATGTGATACATATGGGTTTTACGTAATTGATGAAGCCAATATAGAAACCCATGGAATGGGGACAACTAACCAAGGTTTAGATAAAAAACCTGAGATGAAAAAAATACACCCAGCTTATAGAGAAGATTGGAAAGCAGCGCATTTAGATAGAACAATTCGCATGTTTGAGCGTGATAAAAATCATCCATCTATTGTTACTTGGTCTTTAGGAAATGAAGCAGGAAATGGTGATAACTTTTTTGCAACCTACAACTGGTTGAAAGAAAATGATGCCACACGCCCTACCCAATACGAAGGTGCAACCAAATACAAGAATACAGACATTCAAGCACCAATGTACGATCGTATTCCACAACTAATTGAGTATGCTGAAAACAAACCCAAACGCCCTTTAATTTTATGCGAATACTCTCATGCTATGGGAAATAGTTTAGGAAATTTTAAAGATTATTGGGACGTTATTCGAAAATACGATGTCTTGCAAGGTGGTTTTATTTGGGATTGGGTTGACCAAGGTTTAGTTACAAAGACAGAAGATGGAAAAAAATATTGGGGTTATGGAGGTGATTTTGGTGCTGCTCACTTACAACACGATGGTAATTTTTGTTTAAACGGAATTGTAAATCCTGACAGAACACCACATCCTGGTTTACAAGAATTGAAAAAAGTGTATCAAAACATTCAATTTTCGGATGTTAACTTTAAAACTGGTCAGGTAAAAATTTTTAATGAATATTTCTTTACCAATTTAAATAACTTTAAAATAGATTGGGAGCTTTTTAAAGAAGGCGAAAAAATAACTTCTGGAAGTTTAGGAGTTTTAGATATCGCTCCTCAAAAATCAAAAATGGTACAATTGAACTTGCCTAAATTGGATAATAAAAAGCATGAATACCAACTTAATTTTTTAGCAACTACCCATAAAGATTTACCATTACTTTCTAAAGGGTTTCCTTTAGCTAAAGCACAATTTGTAACAGGTACTTTTATACCCAAATTCAAAGAAAATGCTACAGAGCATTTAATGTTATCTTCTACAGAAAATGAAGTTGTTTTAAAATCAGAAAATTTTACAGCTAGTTTTGACGTGCAAACAGGAGAACTGTCAAAATTAGATTACGGAAACGGAAATATTATCCAAAAAGGAATATCTGCTAATTTTTGGAGAGCAACCACAGATAACGATTACGGATTTAACATGCCCAAACATTTTGGTATTTGGAAAAAAGCAACTGAAAATCAAAAGTTAACCTCTATGTTGTTAAAAGATAAAAAATCAACCCTTGATTTATTATCAGCAGATAAAATAAGTTTTAATGGAAATGCTGTACATCTAGAAATGATTTATAAATTGCCTGAAAACATTGCTACAATAAAGATGCAATATGTAATTGATGCATCTGGGCAAATAACAATTAAAACCTCATTGTTAAATGTAAAAACTGCGTTGCCCAATTTACCTCGTTTTGGAACTAATTTTATTGTAAATAAAGACTTAAATCAAGTAAATTGGTATGGTAGAGGACCTTTAGAAAATTATCAAGATAGAAAAACATCACAATTTGTAGGTAGTTACCAAGCTTCTGTTTCAGAATTGTATTTTCCGTATATCAGACCTCAAGAAAATGGATATAGAACTGATGTACGTTGGGTAACATTTACAAATAGACAAGGGCAAGGTATTAAAGTATTAGGGCCAAAAAATATTGGTTTTAGTGCGCATCATCAATACAATTCAGATTTTGATGCTGGTGAAACGAAAAAACAAAGACACACTGTTGATATCGTAGAACGAGATTTTACAAATATTAATATAGATAATGAACAGATGGGCGTTGGAGGAGATACAAGTTGGTGGACAAGACCTTTAGAGCAATACCAAATTAAAGCTCAAAACCAATCATTTTCTTATAGTATTTTTCCAATATAAAATAAATTAGGAATAATTATAAAATGAAAAACATCCTTATTTTAATCATCAATGATTAGATAAGGATGTTCAATTAACAAAAAAATACAAATAATATAACCTAAAAACTATTTACTTTAAAGTTCCATATGGGGCTGTTGGTCTTAGCACCCTTATCATCTTTAACAGTTATTTGCCAGTAATAAGTAGTTTGAGGAGAATCAGCAGTTACTTGTAACGTTGTTTGTTCTGTGTTTTCTACCATCAGGGTAAGCGCATTTTTATCTTTACCAAAATAGACGTCATAATTTAAAGGATCTTTATCTACATCAGAAGCTGTCCATTGTAGATCTATAGTATTTACGCCGTCAAAATTTTGACCAACAAAAGGAGCAACATTATCAGGAGAAAAAGGTAAGTTATTACTATTTGGTACTTCTTCTGTATAGAATTGAGAAGTAGGAGAATAATCACTTTCTATACCTTTACTACTTTTTGCTTTTACTCTCCAGTAATATGCAATTCCTTTATCGAGTGTTACAATTTTTGACAAAGAAGTTTGTATTTCAGATGTAATTATAGTAGAGAATTGATTGTCTGTTGCGATCTCAAAGATATACACTACAGAACTTCCGTCTTCATTTGTAGAAGCATCCCATGAGAAGTTAATTGTATTATCAATACATAATTGATCTGATCCAGGAAATACTAATAAAGGTGTAGAAGGAGTACTATCTGTAATTTGTCCTAAACCACCATCGTTACTTTTAGAACATGATGAATATATAATGCTACAAATAAAAATATATAATAGTTTTCTCATATTTATTTTTTTATGATTTTAATTGTTTTCGGCTTTTCTAAATTTAATCTTGCAAAATAAACTCCAGAAGCTATGTTTTTAACGTCAACCCTTACTTTATTGTTAATTACTGGATATTGTTTTTTGGATATTAGGCCAGATTCTAGTGAATATAACTCTATAGTTATTTGCTTATCAGTTACAGGAATTGGAACTTCAAAAAAGTTGTCTGTAGGGTTTGGAAATGCCTTAAGTTTAATTGTTTCTCCTATTGTTTTTGTGATTTTTCCTTCGCAAGATACTTTTGATGCTACTTGAACAAAATCGCCTTCTTTTACAGGTAAACTAAAAGATGTACTATACGTTTCTAATACTTTAATAGTGTTTATATACACTGTATATGGTGCAGTTCCAGATTTCAGATCAATATTAATTTTGTTAGATTTCACAGAGGTTTTACCTGATAAAAGTTCAGATTCTTTAATTTCTAAAGTAGCACAATAATTATATGTTGTATTATCTATACCAATGCAAATGTTGTAAGACCCAGGTTCTAAGTTTGGTACATTTAAAGTGTTGTCAAAATCATATTTTACACCAGAAATTGTTACATTATAATTATGTCTAAATTTAGTTTCAATTTTTAATTTTCCGTTTTTACCAACACAAGTTTCATCAACAACTTCAATTTTAAAATTATCTGGAGCAACAAAAATGGTAGAAAAATCTTCGTTAATTCTAAAGTCTAAAATACCACTTCCATAGGTTCCATATCTTACTAAATTTTCACTTTCTATAAACTGAACTGCAGAATATCTAACTTCTTTTGGAAGTTTGCTACTATCCATTTTAAACCATTTGTCTTGTTGTACAGAAAAAACCCAAGCCCCATCAAAAACACAGGCAGCAAAGATAAATTGTCCATTGGGAGAGGCAGCTAAACCAACTATTCTATCT
Source organism: Polaribacter sp. BM10 (assembly GCF_002005425.1). Lineage (GTDB taxonomy): Bacteria > Bacteroidota > Bacteroidia > Flavobacteriales > Flavobacteriaceae > Polaribacter > Polaribacter marinaquae. The sequence goes on from NZ_CP019704.1 coordinate 2,816,002, forward strand.
ACATCCAATCCAGTATTATGATTAGTAAACGTTTTACCTCCATCTGTAGAAATTAAAAAACTATTACCAGCACCTGCGTAGTAAACTGTAGCTTCATCTATTGGGCTGGTTGCTATTGCAGGAGATCTTTTTCTAGAGCTACTAACGCTACCTTTTGGCCAAGTACCAGAGTAATTGGATTTTGAAAAGTTATTACCTCCATCTTCAGAATACATCAGTTTACCAGAAGCTAAGGCTACATACCATCTATTTGTATTTTTTGATGAATAGCCAAAACTAAGCGTAGATTCGGGAAAAACAAAAGGATGTAATGTCCTTTTTATTTCGCTCCCATCATATGAAATTTTTTGTAATTGATTACCCCAAGGAATATAAACAGCATCTTCAGTACTATTTGGAGAGGCAACCATCATTGTAGCCGTCCAGTTATCGTAAAAATCTTTTTTAGAAACTGCTCTAATATCGCCACCACCTACTACAGGACTTCTACCAATTGTACCATAATAATACCAATACCAAGCAGATTCTCCACCTTTGGCTGTAGCAACTCTTAATACATCGGTATTTGCTTCTCTTAATGCTGGTGAAACAAAACCTTCTTCTCCTTTGTCATCTCCTAATATACTTTGAGAGCCTCTATCTTGATTTCCACTATATATTCTATTGTGTTTTTCACTAGTTGCTGAATCATAACTCATCATTGCAGGTGTTCCTTTGTTAATTGGAATCCATGAATCCCATTGTTCTGGAGTCGAAGAGTAAAAAGAACCAAAATCAAATCCACCAAATGTAAAGAAAGTTCCATCTTCTTTTTCATAAGACCTCATATGTTGTAGATCCCAAACATGATCTATTGGTGGGAGTTTATTACCGTTATTAACCCAAGTGTTACCATAGTCAAATGAAATATGTAACCTTGTAAAACCAGAAAAACAAATGTTTGGTTTAGTAGGATGTATATCTATTATATCTCTATCTTGTGGGGTACTTCCGGTTTTTGTCCAAGAACTACCTTCATCAGTTGAGTAGTAAATTGTGTTATTGTTATAGCTAACATAAATAGTTGTTCTACCATTAACAGTAGCACCTTTTAAAGAGGTTACAGCGTCTAAACCAGGATAAGTTTCGCTTAATAAAGTAAAATCTGAGTCGTTTTCCTCCATTTTATATATTGATAAACTTTTATCGCTATTTCTTAATGCAAAATAATATATGGTGTTACTTCCATAGGGTTTAAGTATGTTAGTGTCATAAGCAGGAGAGTAAACAACAACATTAGATTCACGATAATTTAACCCATAATCATCAGAGATATATACTACATCTTTCCAACCTGTTGTGTTTTTTTGATTACCAAAAGCAACAATTCTTTTTCCAGTTGCTGTTTCTGTTACAAGAGTTTTGTAGTTATTTCCGTTTGTAAAAAATGCACCATTTGCAGTTATCCATGTTCTTCCTTCATCATCAGAAAATTCCATACCTCCGTTTTTCTGTTGATGCAATAATCTAAACGAACCATCTGGTAAGTTAACGCCGTTAAAATGCAAACCTGCAAGTCTAAAATTATTATTTGAAAAACTTTTTTGATCATTTCTTAAAAGCCACTGATTTTCTGCGTCTTCATCTATTTTATAGAGATGACCAGCAAAAGAAACAATATAAAAATTTTCATTTACGGGGTCATAAACAGAACCATCTGCTCTAAATCCACTTTTATCAAATAAGGTGAATTCTTTTTGATCCCAAAAACCAGATAAGGTATTGTTAGCATAAAAATCTTCTTCAGCCAAAGAAGATGTTAGTATATTTTTTGCAGCCTTTTCTTTATATGCTACGAAGTTTTGTTCACTATTAAATTTAAAACCTGAAGCATTTAGTTTCGTAAACCATTTATTATAGTCTTCTAATTCTTTACCTTGAAGTTTAGAAGGATCAAAAATTGCTGGATGACCATCTTTTTCCATAGCCATTTCAAAAGCAATTTCTTCCTCGGTTTCTTCATAATCTTCACCATATTCTTTATGGTATTCATCAGTATCATGACTTATACTTTCACCTAATATATTATTGTTTATTAGAATTAATATTAAGAAAGTTGAAATGGAAATAAAGCTTAGAAATTTAAAAGTATTTTTTTTCATAAATAATGATCTGTTTAAAAAAGTAAACTTATTATAAACTAAGATCATTTACATTAATTAAAATACTGTTTATATGGATATTAATACTTCGCTATAATAAAGAATCATTTTAAAAATTATAGAACTTTAATAATTAAAATTTAGACAATCACTAAGAAGGAGAATATAAATGATTTAAATATTCTATGGATTAAGAATAGACATTTACATTATTTTTTCTATAGGATTTGTATTTGATGTTTGGATTTAGATGTACTTCAGCAGGCCTTCTAAGATCGAGACAAAAAGGTGTTCTTAGATTATTATAAATATATACAGCTTATAAGTCATATCTCTTGCTATTGTAGTGTTTTTGATGGTTTGCTGTATTTGTAGATTACTTCATAGTCTTCTTTTGATGCATTCTAAACTTACTTCAAAATAGAAATAATTCACTAAAAAACCTCACAACATGATTTTAATGAAGAGTTTTTATTATTTGAGTTTACCACTTTACCACTTTACCACTTTACCACTAAAATAATCGCTGTATCTCTTGCTATTGTTGAGGTTTACCAGCTTTACCACGTTTACCACTCCCTATAAGTATTAATATATTTTGAGGGTAATTCCCTAAACAGCGAGTTAAATCTGATGACCTTATAAGAAATAAATAATTGTAAAGTTAAGGGATACTAACTTCATATTGAAAATTATCCAAACAGCGATTAAAGACTGATAGCCTTATAAATATATATCTAAGTGTATGATTTTTTTGTAGGATCAATTGCTACTTCTTGTTAATTGGAAAATTCTCCACAGCTAATAAAAGTTGAAGACCTTACACTAGTGTTTTTGGGTGTGCCACCTGAGATTTGTGTCTACTATATATTACAATATTAGTAGTGATTTCCAACGAAGCACATTTTTTTTGAGTGTACCACTTGAGATTTACCTCTACTGTATATTACAATAACATACATGATTCTCAACTGGTACATTAAAACGATTTTCAAAACTTTAAAAATTAAAGTCATTAAAAATTATTTTTATTTTGCAACCCACACGAAGAGCAAATCTATTTTTGCAAGGTTGGAAGCAAGTGTTTGGTTTAAAGGACTAACAAAAAAAGAGCAAGAGACAGTAGAGCTTTTCGCTAAAAATTACAAAGCAGGGTATTATAAAGATGGTCCTATCGATTACTGCATCGACTTCATTGATAATCATAAAGTAGAGTTAAGTAAATTATTGAATTTAGAGGAGTGTTTGCTAAAGTTCTCCTTAGAAGCTTACTTACAGTTTTACTACCAATGGGGAGCCAGCACAAAACCTTTTGGTAAGAATAGTAACAAGAGAGCTGAGATGATAACTGAACAAAAGCTGATCAAGGAGATGACAGATCCTAATGGGTCCATCAAGAAACTCCTCCATTCAGTGGGAGAAGATTTATCGGCAGTAAAACCATTTCTCCCCACCATAATGATTTCCTTGGATACCAATACTAGGAATAAAAAGATCATGGAGTTCAAACATACCGGAAGATTCTGCTTTGATTTTGACGGATTAAAAGATTCTAAAGAGGCAATCTCTTGGATGAATAAAGTATGGCAAGTGACAAAGAATCTAAAACCTAACATGGGATTTTTATCCCCAAGAGGAAAGGGATTTAAGCTTTTCTTTAAAGTGGATACTTTTAATGAAGAATTCATAAATGATTTCTCAATAGAAGAAAGATCTATCGTGATGAATAATCACAAGATATGGTATGAAGGAGCACGAAAGGAATTAGCAGCAGCATTTCCAAACTTGGAAGATAAGATAGATGAATCAACTAATGATCCTCAGCGTCTTATGTATATACCTTTTATCTCTAATCCTACTACAAAATTTAAGTACAGCCCTATGGAGATCTCCCAGTATTCTTCTATTGTTGAAGAAGAAAAGAGACTGAGAGAGCAATCCATAAAAGATAAAATTGCAAAAAACAAGGCCGAGATTAAGCTGATCATGGCTGATAAAAACATCAAATCAGAGACTGATGCTTATAATTTTTTAAACAGAAGTAAGAATGAAAGCTTCAACTACGAATTTGAAATGAACAAGTTAAAGAAGGTAATCGAGTTCATTCTAGAGCTTTCGAAAGAGGATGATAGAGTGAAAGGTTTATTGAAAGAAAACTTCACAAATTATCAAACCCTCCAAAAAATTAGTTGGGTATTATATGGGGTATTTGGTAAAGTTGCCATTGATGAAATAAAGAAATTGATTCCTGCTGGATCAAATAAACTCGACCAAAATCATGGTGATTACAGATGGACCAATATAAGTGATAATCAATATAATGCTGATGGAGATAACTCTAGAGCTAATCTCACACGAGCACCATTTTACAGCTTGATTTTTAAAATTGCAGAGATAAAGAAATTCGTTTTGAGGAACTTCCTCTTTACTTCAAAGGATGTAAACGATTTTAACCTCATCAATAAATTTTATGATCAATACAAATACAATTTGGATCTAAAAGGAGATGACCTGAATAACGCTGACGAAACAGCTTTTCTTGAACAACTTAAAAAGTATCTGAATGATAAAAAGATACGATTACCGTTAATCAAAGACCTTGAAGAGTTACCTACTGATGTAAACTTAGATCCTAACGATTATTTGGATAAAAATGTAATGGAGAATTTATTTAAAGTAAAATATGCTGACAAGAGAATTTTCTCTTTACGCAGTCAATGCGGTACAATACTAAAGACAGTGCCGTCTCAAGATGGAAATCTTAAGTAATAAAACATTTGAATTCAGGGAAGGCTAACCACCATTTATCTGTCCATAGATAAATAGATGTATGCTAATCCTGAGCTAAGCTTATCAGCTAATATATCTATTACAATAGTTGGGGGAATCATTTACTCTATATATAATAAGGTACACGCCCCAAACTATTGCATAATATTTATTTTAATTTGATTTGAAAGTGCAGAGACTATCCCGAATCTCGATTGAAAATTGACAGATTCATCACGGGAGTAAGCCCAAGTGGGTGGAAGCGAATGTCACCTAGACCAGGTGAAGATATAGTCCGATCTTATGGGAAACCATAAGCTGGAAAGGTATGCCCTTTTCCGGGTAAGAAGTAACGCCTCTTACTGAACAAAACCGACAGGTAAAAACACCTTTGCAACACACCCAAAATATGGATTAAAAGGTAGAGTGTTATTGGATGCTCCTTATAAAGCGATTACAGATCAAATGACTATGGAAAACCTTATAAGAGGAGGTAGAGAGGATCAGCTATTTGTAAATTCTACTATTGGGGAAACGGTTAAATCATTTAAATTATCAAATCCGAATACACATGAAATAAACTATAGACAAAGTCTAAAAAGCTTTGATTTACTGTTAGAAGATTTTAAAGTCATAAAAACAACCTACAATCAGGTTTTAACCAAAAGTGCAAGTGAACTAGCTCACCTTGACTACATTTTCATCGACGAGTCTCATGCCCTAGCAAATGACATCAGTTTTCGATCCGAAGTAATTACTGCTCTAATCGAACATTTGACAGAATTCATATGTAATAAACCAAGTCCAAAACCTTTCAATCCTGACATGAATGAAGTGTACCAATCCTTGAAGAAAAATTCTAAATTATTCAAGAATTCAGAATCGATAAGCCCCAGAACAAGTTCAGGAGGCAGAGGTATGTTAAATGATCCGAACTATGCTAAGAAAGTTTTTATCGTTTTGAATAAGGATCATGAGATTCTTTATGCTAATTTTTCCAAATCAGCAAGCTGTAGATTTTTATGCGATTACGCGTATACTCACGAAGGGTTTAAATTAAAGAATGGTATTACCCCTGTAAAATCGAAAAAAGGTATCTACAACCCAGAAACATATCTCACTTCTTTCTACAACAAGAAAGAACCTAGCAGAGCTGTCAATAATTACAGCATAATAGAACTTGATGTTTATATTGCTAGATATTTGGAGTACTTAAAAACTAATTAGATAAAGAAATCAACCAACCCATATTGGGTTGGTTGATTTCTTTAATGCAAAACGTTTTTTCTTTTTCTCCTCCAGATTAATAATAGCTTGCAGCCATCACTAATCATTCTTGAAATTAATTCGTTTGCACAATCTCTCTGTTCCATATTATATATGTTTTTATGATTATTTTTATAAGGTTTTTAGAAAATGCAAAAGGCCTAAAAAACTCAAGTATCAAAAGTTCCAAATAAAATAGAAATACCAAGTATTTTACGTAATCTAATGATTCAATAAATAATGTTATAACTTATCTCCTGCGCAATACAAAAAGTTTAACTATTAAGATTTTTAATAAAGGAGAGCCCTGTTTCAATTTTTAAGAATATATGAAAAGGCTAATTTGTTGTACCTATGTTGTACCTAATAAAAAAACCGTAACAAATAAATGTTACGGTTTTAGTACTGAAGATGGGACTTGAACCCATACGGCCATTACTGACCACTGGATTTTAAGTCCAGCGTGTCTACCAATTCCACCACTTCAGCATTGGTATGCTTGTCATATTAGAGCGAAAGACGGGATTTGAACCCGCGACCCTCACCTTGGCAAGGTGATGCTCTACCCCTGAGCTACTTTCGCAGTCAATGTTTATGAACTTTGCTCCTCTTCAAGGACTCGAACCTTGGACCCTCTGATTAACAGTCAGATGCTCTAACCAACTGAGCTAAAGAGGAGTTTGCGACACTATTTGTGTTTTGCGAGTGCAAATATACACCTTTTTTATACTTCACCAAATAAATTTCAAAAAAAAATGATTTTTTTTTCATTTTAATATATTTGGAATAAATTCTTCTTTAATTTCAAAATATTGTATTTTTGCTATAATAATATGCTTAAAACATAAAGCACAAACTATTATATGGACAAATTTTCGTTCTTAAACGCAGCACATACGGGCTTTATAGCCGATTTATACGATCAATATTTAATTAATCCTGATTCTGTAGAACCAAGTTGGAGAAGCTTTTTTCAGGGATATGATTTAGCAAATGAAAATTATTCTTTTTCTGATGAAGAAACTTCGATAGAGATTCCTCAAGATGTAAAAAAAGAATTTTTAGTAGTAGATTTAATAAATGGATACAGAACAAGAGGACATTTATTTACTAAAACAAATCCTGTTAGAGATAGAAGGCAATACCAACCAACATTAGAATTATCTAACTTTGGTTTAACCGAAAACGATTTAGATAAAGAGTTTTCTGCAGGAGATGTATTAGGTTTAGGTAGAGTAAAACTATCTGTAATTATAAATCACTTAAAAAGCATTTATTGCGATTCTATTGGTGTAGAGTACATGTATATGCGAAATCCAGAAAAATTAAAGTGGTGGCAAAATCGTTTGAATGAAAACGATAATCATCCTAAATATTCTGTAGATGCAAAAAAATATATTTTATCAAAATTAAACCAAGCCGTTTCTTTCGAAAGTTTTTTGCAAACTAAATATGTTGGTCAAAAACGTTTTTCTTTAGAAGGTGGTGAAGCTTTAATACCAGGTATTAGTGTTGCATTAAGAGAAGCAGCAGAAACATTTGGTGTTAAAGAATGTGTTTTAGGTATGGCTCATAGAGGTCGTTTAAATACATTGGTTAATATCTTTAAAAAACCAGTTAGAGATTTATTTAGCGAGTTTGAGGGTAAAGATTTTGAGGATGATGACATTGATGGAGATGTAAAATACCATTTAGGTTTAACTTTAAGTAAGACTTATAGAGATGGTAATGAAATAAAAATGAATTTAGTTCCTAACCCTTCGCATCTAGAAACTGTTGCTGCAGTAGCAGAAGGTATTACAAGAGCTAAAATTGATAGAAAATATAACGGAGATTCTAGTAAGATTTTACCAATCGTTATTCATGGTGATGCAGCAATTGCTGGTCAAGGTATTGCTTATGAAATTGTTCAAATGGCAAAGTTAAATGGATATAAAACAGGTGGTACAATACATATTGTTGTAAACAACCAAGTTGGTTTTACTACAAATTATTTAGATGCACGTTCTAGTACATACTGTACAGATGTTGGTAAAGTTACCCTATCACCAGTTTTACATGTAAATGCAGATGATACAGAAGCAGTTTGTCATGCAATGCAAATGGCTTTAGAGTTTAGAATGAAGTTTAAGACTGATATTTTTATTGACTTGCTAGGTTATAGAAAATATGGACATAATGAAGGTGATGAACCTCGTTTTACACAACCTAAATTATATAAAGCAATATCTAAACATAAAAATGTTAAAGATATTTATGCTGATAAATTAATTGAAGAAGGTAGCATAGACAAAGGTTATTTAACAGAAATAACTTCTGAGTTTAAAGGAATGCTAGAAAGAGAATTCGATTTATCAAAAGAAGATAAAAATTCTAAGGTAAAAGAATTTATGAAATCTACTTGGGAAGGTTTTGATAGAGAAGATTTAACGACAATGTTAGAACCTGTAGATACAAGTTATAAAGCAGAACAGCTTAAACATATTGCAAAAGTAGTTTCTACGGTACCAGAAGGTGTTAAGTTTTTAAGAAAAGCAGAACGTATCTTGCAAGGTAGAGCAAAAATGGCTTTTGAAACCAATGAGTTAGATTGGGGAATGGCAGAAAATTTAGCGTATGGATCTTTAATGGAAGAAGGTTTTAATGTAAGAATTTCTGGTCAAGATGTAGAAAGAGGAACTTTTTCTCATAGACACGCCATTTTAAGAGATGAAATTACAGAAGAAAGAATTAACCTATTAAACACAAATCCAGAGAATAAAGGACAGATGTATATTTACAATTCTTTATTGTCTGAATATGGTGTTTTAGGTTTCGATTATGGTTATGCCATGGCAAACCCTAATACACTTACTATTTGGGAAGCTCAGTTTGGAGATTTTTCTAACGGTGCTCAAATAATGTTTGATCAATATATTTCTGCAGCAGAAGATAAGTGGAAGTTACAAAACGGAATTGTTGTTTTATTACCTCACGGATATGAAGGACAAGGATCTGAGCATTCATCTGCAAGAATAGAACGTTATTTACAGTTGTGTGCAGAAGATAACATGACAGTTGCAAATTGTACAACTCCGGCAAATTTTTATCATTTATTGCGTAGACAAATGAAACGTGATTTTAGAAAGCCGTTAATTGTATTTACGCCAAAGAGTTTATTAAGACACCCGAAAGCGATTAACACTATCGAAGACTTAGCTACTGGAGAATTTCAAGAAGTAATAGATGATACATTAAATCCTAAAAATGTTAAGAAATTAGTATTTTGTATGGGTAAATTCTATTACGACTTATTAGAAGAAAGAGAAAAATTAGGTAGAGAAGATGTTGCTCTTGTTAGAATAGAACAATTATTTCCTTTACATTTAGATAAATTACAAAAAGTAATAGATAGGTATCCAAACGTAGAAAATTATGTTTGGGCGCAAGAAGAGCCAAGAAACATGGGAGCATGGAGCTTTATGTTAGAACGTTTTGATTTAGTAAAACTAAATGTTCGTTCTCGTAAATATTATGCAGTACCAGCAGCTGGTTCTAGTACAAGATTTAAAAAACGTCATAAAGCGGTTATTGATAGCGTTTTTAATGATAATGAGTAAGTGCGTTAAGGATTGAAACGACATCCTTTTAATTTTGTTAGTTCGAGTAAATTTGAGAAGAATGAGCAAATTTATATCGAGAACAAAAAATTAAAAGATATAGTGTAAAGTCTGTTTAAACGCCCAAAAAGAATAGAAAATAAAGTAATTAAAAAGCTATTTATTTAGCAAAAGTAAAATAAGAAACCATGAGTGTTTTAGAAATGAAAGTTCCTTCTCCAGGAGAATCAATTACAGAAGTAGAAATTGCAACTTGGTTAGTTGAAGATGGAGATTATGTTGAAAAAGATCAACCAATTGCAGAAGTAGATTCAGACAAAGCAACGTTAGAATTGCCTGCAGAAGAAAGTGGAATTATAACTTTAAAGGCAGAAGAAGGTGATGCTGTAGCCGTTGGTGCTGTAGTTTGTTTAATTGATACAAGTGCTGCTAAACCAGAAGGAGATGCCTCTAATGATGGTGCAAAACCAACTAAAGAAGCACCTGCACAAACAGAAAAAGTTTCGCCTGCAGTAGAGAAAAAAGACACATATGCGTCTGGTGTAGCATCGCCAGCAGCAAAAAAGGTTTTGGCCGAAAAAGGTATTGACGCTAAATCTGTAAACGGAACTGGTAAAGATGGCAGAATCACTAAAGATGATGCAGTTAAAGCGGTACCTTCTATGGGAACTCAGCCAGCGAATGGTTCTAGAAACACAGAGCGTAAAAAAATGTCTATGTTACGTAGAAAAGTAGCACAGCGTTTAGTTGCAGTAAAAAGTGAAACAGCAATGTTAACTACTTTTAACGAAGTAAACATGCAACCAATTTTTGATTTACGTAAAGAATATAAAGAAGATTTTAAAGCAAAGCACGGTGTTGGTTTAGGTTTTATGTCTTTCTTTACTTTGGCAGTTGTTAGAGCTTTAAAAATGTATCCAGATGTTAACTCTATGATTGATGGAGATTTTCAAATAAAACACGATTTTCAAGATATTTCTATTGCAGTTTCTGGGCCTAAAGGTTTAATGGTACCTGTAATTAGAAATGCAGAAAACTTATCTTTTAGAGGTGTAGAAAGTGAAGTTAAACGTTTGGCTTTAAGAGCAAGAGATGGGCAGATTACTGTTGATGAAATGACCGGTGGTACATTTACAATTACAAACGGTGGTGTATTTGGTTCTATGTTATCTACACCAATTATTAATCCTCCACAAAGTGGAATCTTAGGAATGCACAATATCGTAAATAGACCAATGGCTGTTAACGGTGGCGTTATTATACAACCAATTATGTATGTCGCTTTATCTTACGATCATAGAATAATTGATGGTAGAGAGTCTGTAGGTTTCTTAGTTGCAGTTAAAGAAGCATTAGAAAACCCAGTAGAATTGTTAATGGACAACAATCCTAAGAAAGCATTAGAAATGTAAAATAGTATTTTACTTTATTGATATTAAAAAATCCCAAGCTATTAAGTTTGGGATTTTTTTTTGAAGTTCTTCCTAATAACATCTTTAGTTTGGCATTCATCAAATTAGCAATAATTCATTAAAAAACACGTACTTTGTTAATTAGATAATAAAATTATAATGATGCATAAAATATTAAAATTATCGATAGCAACTTTATTAACCATTTTTGTATTACTTAGTTGTGCTACTGATAAAAAAAAGAAAGAGTTTGAGCTACAGCAAGGAGATTTATTATTTCAAAATACCGGAACAGACGAAATAGATAATGCTATTAAAGATGTAACTGCAACCTCTAAAGCTAAAAACTATTCTCATGTTGGTATTGCAATGCAAGAAGATGATAAATGGTTTGTGGTAGAAGCAATTCCGAAAATAGGAATTAGCAAAACTCCGATAACTGAATTCTTAAATCGAAATAAAAATACGCAAGACAAATCTCAAACTACAGTTGCAAGATTAGACAGTATGTATCAGCCTTATATTTCTAAAGCAATTAATTACGGAATCGAAAGAATTGGCACACCTTATGATGCAGTTTTTTTATGGGATGATACTTCTTATTACTGTTCTGAATTAGTTTACAAAATGTTTTCTTCTCAAAATTTGTCAAAAGAAGATTTGCCTTTTCTTACACATCCGATGACGTTTAATGATAAATCAGGTAAACCAATGGCAAGTTGGGTAAAGTATTATGAAGTAAGAAATCAACCAATACCAGAAGGAATTGAAGGAACAAACCCCAATTTAATGGCGAGTAGTTCTAAAATTACATTTGTACATGATTATGAAAAAGAGTAAAAAGATTACTATAACTTAAATCTAAAAACATGAAAGTTACACCAGAAAAAAACGAAAATATTGCAAATATGATTTTCGGTTCAATTTATCCTCTTTACTGGAATAGATTAGAAAAAAATGGACGAACGAAAGAAGAATTTCATCAGGTTTTAGAATGGTTAACTGGTTTTAATGAAGAAAAATTACAATCTTTAATTGAAGAAAAAGTAACTTTTAGAACTTTTTTTAACAAGCAAAAATAAATCCGAATGCACATTTAATAAAAGGTGTTGTTTATGGTTATAGAATTGAAGAAATTGAAGACGAATTTGAAGTCTACAAAAAATGTAGACAAATGGAAAAGTTAATAGATGAACTTGCTAAAGGAAGAAAAATGGAGAAAATTTTACGTTCTTAAATATTAAATAGATTTTTCTTTTTGAATTTATTTACCTTGCAATAAAAAGCTACAATGCCAAAAAACCCAGAGTTAGAACTTGCTTTACAATTTATAGAAAAGACAGACCGTAATTTATTTATTACCGGAAAAGCAGGAACTGGAAAAACTACATTTTTACATAAAATAAAATCAGATTCTCTTAAACGAATGGTAATTGTTGCGCCAACAGGTGTTGCTGCAATAAATGCAAAAGGGGTAACGATTCATTCTTTTTTTCAAATGCCTTTTGGGCCTATTTTACCAAATCAAATATCAAATACTAATCAACAACGTAAGTTTTCTAAAACTAAAATAGATATTATTAAGTCTTTAGATTTAGTAATTATTGATGAAATTTCTATGGTTAGAGCAGACTTGTTAGATGGTATCGACCAAGTAATGCGTCGTTATAAAAACAGAAATAAAGTATTTGGCGGTGCACAAGTTTTAATGATAGGAGATTTGCAACAATTAGCACCAGTTGTTAGACCAAACGAATGGAGTTTGTTGCAACAACATTATAATACAGTGTACTTTTTTAGTTCTAAAGCGTACCAAGAAGCAAATGTTGTATCAATAGAATTAAAGCATATTTATCGTCAGAAAAACGAAGATTTTATTAAGATTTTAAATGAAATTAGAACAGATACTTTGTCTGATGCATCTGCTAAAATTTTAAATAAAAATTACAATCCATCTTTTTCGCCAACAAAAGACGATGGTTATATAACCTTAACAACGCATAATAATAGAGCCAATTTAATTAACAATTCAGAATTAAATAAAATAAAAAATAAGAGTTATTATTTTGATGCAGAAGTTTCTGGTAAATTTAATGAGAACTCTTATCCAAATTCAGAAAAATTAGAATTAAAAATTGGTGCACAGGTAATGTTTATCAAAAATGATTCTTCGCCAGAAAAAAGATATTTTAACGGTAAAATTGGTATAGTAACAGATATTTCTAGAGAAACGGTAACAGTGCATTGTGGTGATGAATTAGATGAAATTGTTACAGAAAGAGAAAAGTGGGAAAACATCAATTACTCTATAAACGAAGAAACTAAAGAAATTAAAGAAGACATTTCGGGTTCTTTTTCTCAAATTCCGTTACGATTGGCTTGGGCAATTACAATTCATAAAAGTCAGGGTTTAACTTTCGACAAAGCAATTATCGATGCAGAAGCTTCTTTTGCACACGGGCAAACCTATGTTGCCTTAAGTAGATGTACTTCTTTAGAAGGTTTGGTTTTAAAAACGCCAATTACTAGCAGCGCAATTATTAACGATAGAACCGTAAGTGTTTTTAATGAAAGTGTAGAAGAAAATCATCCAGACGAAACTGTTTTAAACAATTCTGAAAAAGAATTTCAGTTAAACTTAATTGCAGAATTATTCGATTACCAACCATTTTTATACCCAACTACTCGATTAATTGATATTTATTACAAAAATAAAACAAGCATAAAGGGTGATGTTATCGATCATTTACAAACAATAAAAGACGATGGAGTAGTAGCTTTAATGAAAGTTTCTAACGGCTTTAAAAGGCAATTATCAGAAATATCAGAAGGTAATATTCTACCAGAAAACAGCTCTCAAATTCAAGAGCGTTTTACAAAAGCTGTAAATTATTTTTTAAACCAAACTAAAAACAACATTTTAAAACCATTAAATACTATTGCATTTTCTTCGGATAATAAATCGGTAAAAACAGATTTTAAAAAGCAATTTGATGCACTTCAAGAAAAATTATTAGAAAAATTATTTGCTTTAAATAAAATGACAGAAAGCTTTAAGGTAGATAAATATTTAGAAGTTAGAGCAAAAGCAGTTTTGCAAAAATCTGCACCCACAGCAAAAAAGAAAAAAATATCGAACAGAAAAGACCCTTTGTTGGCGCTAAAATTACGTGAATTAAGAGACGAAATTAGAGTTGCAGAAAACATACCAGCATTTCAAATATTTACACAAGAAACTCTTTATGCAATTTGCGATAGTTTACCAAGAACAGAAAAAGAGTTGCTTAATGTAAAAGGAATGGGTAAAACACGTGTTTCTAAATACGGAGAAGAAATTTTAGAAGTTATAGAAACATATTGCAAAGAAAATGGCATTAATAAGCAAAACGAGCAAAAAAGAGAAGACAAAAAACCAACCAAACAAATCACTTTAGAGTTGTTTAGATCGGGGCTTTCGGTTAAAGAAATCGCTAAAGAACGTAGTTTAACCACCAACACAATAGAAAGTCATTTGGCAAGCTATATTCCTTCTGGCGATGTCGATATTTTAGAGTTAATTCCGTTAAAAAAATATAAAAAATTAGTAGACGAGATTGAGAAAATAGAATTTAAAAGCCTAACAGAACTTAAAGAAAAAGTAGATAAATCGTTTTCTTATATGGAGTTACGAATGGTTTTAATGACAATAGAAAAATAATTTTTAATTTTTTTTGAAAGTTTTTACAAAGTTATGCGTCTAAACAATTATGATAAGAAACTTCTTATCATTTCTTTTTCATAGCAATTTTCCCACTTCTTCTTAGAAGTGGGTTTTATTTTTTTTAGAAGCTATTTCCTGCTTTCGCTACTCGCTTTTTTTATTCCGAAAAAGAATAAAAAAGAGCTCAAACAAGCCGTTCAATCAGGGCTAAACTTGTTTGCCAAAATTTAGTTTTTTACGAGTTACTTTAAGTCTTTTAAAACCAATTGTATCGATTTGTGACCATTCCATTCATTTTCATCTAAGGCATAAGCAATATCAAAATCGTTTTTAACGTGCTCAATTTTATTACCCAAACCAAAACCAATTGCACCAAAAGTTTGTTTATTATCTCCCTGAAAAACATTTAATTTCAAATGACTTTTATCTGCACCAACTTGTTTACCATAACCATTATCTCTAACGCAAGTAGAAACAAATGTTGGTTTCATATTCATTGGGCCAAAAGGAGCCATTTGTTCAATAATTCTAAAAAATTTTGGAGTAATTTCAGATAATTCTATTGTGGCATCCACAGAAATTTCTGGAGTTAATAATTCTTTATCAATTGTATTTTTTACAACTTCTTCGAACTTATTTTTAAAATTTTGATAATTTTCTGGCAATAAAGTCAAACCAGCTGCATATTTATGTCCGCCAAATTGCTCTATAAATTCTTCGCATTCATGTAATGCATTGTAAACATCAAAACCTTTTACCGATCTTGCAGAAGCAGCTAATTTATCGCCACTCTTTGTAAAAACTAAAGTTGGTCTGTAATAGGTTTCTATTAATCTAGAGGCAACAATACCGATAACGCCTTTGTGCCAATCTTCTTGATAAACTACAGATGTAAAACAATTTTCTTCTTCATTATCAATAATTTGAATTAAAGCTTGATCTGTAATTTTTTTATCTAAATCTTTTCTGTCGGCATTAAAAATTTCTATCGCTGCAGCAAATTCTACTGCCGAGTCAAAGTCCATTTCTGTTAATAATTCAACAGCATAATTACCGTGTTTCATTCTTCCGGCAGCATTAATTCTTGGTGCAATTATAAAAACCACGTCTGTTATTGTAAGCGTTGTTTTTTTGGTTTGATGAATTATTGCTTTAATTCCGTTTCTAGGATTTTCATTAATAACTTGCAAGCCATAATATGCCAAAACCCTGTTTTCGCCATTCATAGGTACAATATCTGCAGCAATTGCAGTAGCAACTAAATCTAAATAAGGTATAAAATCTTCTATGTTTTGGTTTCTTTTAGAACCCAAAGCCTGTATCAATTTAAAACCAACGCCGCAACCACAAAGTTCATCAAAAGGATATGTACAATCGTCTCTTTTAGCATTTAAAACTGCAACGGCTTTTGGTATTTTATCACCAGGTTTGTGATGATCGCAAATTATAAAATCTATGTTTTTTTCTGATGCATAAGCAACTTTTTCGATTGCTTTTATACCGCAATCTAAAGCTATAATTAAAGAGAAATCATTGTCATGCGCAAAATCAATTCCTATATAAGAAACCCCATAACCTTCTGCGTATCGATCTGGAATATAAGTTGCAATATTAGGATGAATAGTTTTTAAATAAGAGGCAACCAAAGAAACTGCAGTTGTGCCATCAACATCATAATCGCCATAAATTAAAATGTTTTCATTATTGGCAATTGCTTTTTCTATACGTTCTACTGCTAAATCCATATCCTTCATTAAAAAAGGATCGTGAATATCTTTTAAACTAGGACGAAAAAAACTTTTTGCTTGGTCAAAAGTTTCAATATTTCTTTGACAAAGTATGGTAGCAATTGTTTTATTTACTTGTAAATCTTTTGCTAATTTTTCTACTTTTTCTTTTTCTGGATTTTGCTTTAGCGTCCATCTCATAGCAATTTTTTCTACTTTTTATAAATTATGCAAATGAATTTCTATCTCTACATCTGCAAATTGACGAAACATTTCCATAACACCGCAATACTTTGTAACCGATAAATTTACCGCTTTTTGTATTTTTTTTGGCTGTAATTCTGCATCAGAAAAATGATAATCTACTTTTACTTTATTGTAAAATTTTGGATGTTCGTCTGTTAAATTTGCTGTAACCTCAATTTTAAAATCTGCAACTTCTGCATGCATTTTAGTTAATAAAGAAACTACATCTAAACCAGAGCAACCAGCTAAAGAAGACAACATTAATGCTTTTGGTGCAAAACCAACCACGTCTCCGTTATCTTGCGATTTATCAAACATTGTAAATTTATGGCCACTTGGGTTATCAGTTTCAAATTGCGATTTCTGTGTCCAAACCGTTGTAACTGTATTTTTAATCATAAAATCTATTTTTTTAAAAATGAAGTATTAAATTGTGCTTTAATACAAATGTAAGCACAAATTAATTAAAGATATAAAAATATGGCATTAGTAACTCCTCTAGAAGCAGAGCATGATTTAGAAACAAAAAAGTTAGCAGAATTTTTTAATGAAACTTTAGGTTTTTGTCCTAATTCAGTACTAACAATGCAGCGTAGGCCTGCAATATCAAAAGCTTTTATCAATCTAAATAAAGCAGTTATGGCAAACGAAGGTAAAGTAACTTCTGCGTTAAAAAGAATGATTGCTTGGGTTTCTAGTAACGCTACTGGTTGTAGATATTGCCAAGCACATGCAATTAGAGCAGCAGAGCGTTATGGTGCAGAACAAGAGCAATTAGATAATATTTGGGAGTATAAAACGCATCCTGCTTTTTCTGATGCAGAAAGAGCAGCATTAGATTTTTCTTTAGCAGCATCAATGGTGCCAAATGCTGTAGATGCAAAAATTAAAGAAGAATTATATAAATATTGGAACGAAGGAGAAATCGTAGAAATGTTAGGTGTAATTTCTTTATTTGGCTACTTAAATAGATGGAATGATTCTATGGGAACAACCCTAGAAGAAGATGCAATTGAAAGTGGCGATAAGTACTTAGGAAAACATGGTTTTGAAGTTGGTAAACATGTTTAATTTTAAAATTACGTAGAAACTTTTTATATTTACAAAAAGAAAGCCTTTTCAAATAATACTGAAAAGGCTTGTTTTTTAAAATGTAAAGGTCCCCCAACCTCTTCAATTTAATTTCAAATTTAGTGAAATAAAGAAGGTTATTATTGCAAATTTCACAAAATGGCAAATTATATTTTGTAAAATTTGATAGAAGTGAATGATAGGACAGAATGAATAAGGTAGAAGAAAGATTATTTAAGTTAATTAGAGAAAACTTACCAAAAAATGTCTCTTTAATTGAAGACGTTGCTAGTGTTTTAGATGTAAATTACGATGCAGCTTACAGAAGAATTAAAGGTAAAACAGCACTTACTTTAAACGAAGCGCTTGTTTTATCTAAACACTACAATTTAGATCTTAAAAATTTATCATCAGAAAACTCATCAGAAAATAAGGTGATAAGCGTAGAGAAAACCCACGGTGAAATTTCTATAGATTTCTTATACAATTATTTAAATAATTGTAATATTGAAATTAAGGCAGTACTAAATTCTAAAAAAGGAAAAATTATAAGCTGTGCAAATGATCTACCTTGTTATCATATTAATAATAGTATTTTAAAAAAATTTAGAATATATCTGCTAGTAAGTATGTTGCCAAAAAAAGAGAATGTTAAAACAATTTCTTTTGCTAATTTTAACCCTTCAGATACCATTTTAAATGCTTATGATTCTTTTCTAGAAAATTATAAAAAAGTAGCTTTAATAGAAATTTGGAACGATTTTACAATAGATAATTTAATAAACCAAATAACTTACTTTTTTGAAATTGGCTTATTAAAAGAAGGTGAAGCTATAGCAATTTTAGAAGGATTGGTAAATACATTACAGCAATTAGAACAACAGGCTAAATATGAAAAGAGAGCGGTAAACGATAATACTTTTAAATTATATTGCAATAATCTTATCTCTTTATCAGATACTATCTTTATGCAAACAGATACTTTAAAAAAAGCATTTGTGCCCTATACTAATTTAACTTATTTTAAAGTAACAGATGTAGAAACAAGTGCTCAAGTAGAAAAACATTTAAATAAACAACTGCAATATTCTACAAATATTTCTGGCGAAAGCTCTGTTGCTAGAAAAATGTTTTTTAATAAAATGTATCAAAAAATAGAAAAGAGCAAACAAAAATTACTGCTTTAATTTTTTGCAAGCTTAAATATAATAGTTTTAGAGATCGAATCTATTAACTTTTTAGAACGATCGATTTCTTTAGTAATATCATTTTTATTGATAACTAAATCTGCGGTGGTTTCTATTGATTTTTGATACCAATTATTCCAAGCAGTAATAATTTCTATTTGTGTTTCTAGAGATTGATTGTTGTTTATAGCTATCTTACTTTGCTTAAGTTCTTCATTAAGTCTATTTTTTGCAGCGGTTTCAATTTCAGTTATAATTGATTTTGCTGTTTTCGTATCAGCATTTAATAAAGTGTATGCGGCAATTAATGCCGTTGTACCTACATTTTTAAGAGTCGTTTTAGAAACTTTATCAATTCTGTCATTATCTGTATGGTAAAATTGATCTGTAAAGTGCCAAAATAAAACACTCGGTATATTTTCTCTTAAAAAAGGAACGTGATCACTACCACCTTCAAAAGGATTTGTACTTACTTGCCAATTAGCAAGTTTACCTTGAGCTTTAAATTTATTTATTAAAAAGTCATTTAAATAGTGTGGTTTCATTTGGTCTAAACTCATTTTAGAACCACCCCATTCTGTGTGTTTATCATTTCCACGTGTCCAGATAGCACTCGGATCTGGCATTTTTTCGATAAGGAATACTCCGCCAGTTTTATCAGTATTCTCACCAACCATGTCTAAAGAAATTCCCCATTTTATATTTTTTGATCTAATAGAATCTTCTTGAACATATCTTCTTGTAGAAACAATTTCATCACCCCATAAAAAAGTTAGAGTTCTTTTAGGGGTTAAGCTTTTATCTTTTATAAATTTTGCTGTTAAACTTGCCATTTCTAGAGCAACACCAACTCCGGTAGCATTATCATTTGCGCCAGGTTCTTGTATGTGTGCACTAAATACCAAACGTTCTTCAGGCTTTTCTGTACCTTTAATATCTGCAACAATTGTTAATTCTTCCGATGGATAAATCTTAGTTTCTACGTTTACATTTAAAGTTACTTTTCCTTTTTCTAAAGACTTTTTTAAGCGTTCTTTAGCTTCAAAAGAGAGTGCAATTGCCCAAGGTTTATGAACGGTATCTAAAGGAATCGATCTGAATTGAATAGAAGTTTGGTTTTTTTCTGGTTGTAAATAATCAGGATTATTATAGGTTAAAATTCCGGCTGCTTTGCCATCAATAATTGCTGTTTTAAAAATTCTATACGGACTCGTTTCTGCAAATACTATTTTACCTTTTACATCTGTTTTAGCAAGATTTTTTACATCTTTAATATACACAACATCAGCTTCAATTCCTTTTTTTGGTGTGCTATAAGAGTTTAACGCAATCATGTTTCTGTTAGTTGCATGCTCTAACAAATAAGTAGTATCTCCTTTAATTTTTACGTTAGCATTTACAGATTCCCAAGTTGGTCTTTTTAAAGGTCTTTTTTCGATTCTATAGGTTAATAAATTACCTTCGGTAGCTTTTTCTTCTAAAATAAAACCTGCTTTTTCTAAGTTTTTAGCAATATTAAAAACACTTTCGTTAAAGCCAGTATTACCAACTACACGCCAGTATTTTTCTACAAAAGCAGTTGTTACGTAGGCTAAATCTCCTGTAAATTCTTTATTAATTACATTAGAATAATTATCAGTAGAAAGTATAACAACGTCATCTTCTTTTTTACAACTGATTATAAGTATTGATACTATTAAAAAGGCAACAATTTTTTTAAGCATAACTCTAAATTTAGAAGTTATAAATGTAGTTTTTTTATTTGATAATTTTAGAAACTGTTTTTTGTAAAGTAGGGACTACATTTTTTTCAAACCAAGGATTTTTTGTTAACCAAAATCGATTTCTTGGCGAAGGATGCGGAAGCACAAAATAGCTTGGTAAATACTCTGGATAATTATCTACCGTTTCTGTAAGTGTTCTTTTTGCTCTTTCTTTTAAGTAATAATTCTGCGCATACATGCCTATTAAAATAACCGATTCTAAATTTGGCATAAAATCGAATAATTGTTGATGCCATTGTGGGGCACACTCTTTTCTTGGTGGTTTGTCTCCAGATTTTCCTTTTCCAGGATAACAAAAACCCATCGGAATTATGGCAAATTTTTGAACATCATAAAAATCTTTATCACTAACATTTAACCACTTACGTAATTGTTTCCCGCTTGCATCATCCCAAGGAATTCCAGATTTGTGCACTTTTGTTCCGGGAGCTTGCCCAATAATTACAATTTTCGAATTTTTATGAGCAGTAACAACAGGATTTTCTCCTAAATCTAGATGAGGTTCACAAATTCTGCAATTTTTTATTTCTGATAAAAGTTGTTTCACGTATTTTAATCTGAATCTTTTAGCATCGACTTTAAATCGCTAGCAAAAGAAGGATATGTGAAAATAAGCTTTTTAAATTCTTTAGTCGTCATTTTTTGATGAATTGCCATCGAAAAAATATTAATGCATTCATTTGCCTCTGCGGATAATAAATGAGCACCAACAATAACTTTTGTTTTATCATTTACAATTATTTTATAAGCATATAAATCTGCATTTTCTTTTTTTGCATTGTAAAAGTGAGATGCATCACCTTTAAAAACTTTGATAGCACTAAATTGCTCTTTAGCTTTTTCTTCTGTTAAGCCAACTGTAGCCAAATTAGGATTTGTGAATACGACAGAAGGCACCAGCGGATTGCTAAATTTTTTCGAATTATTTTTTAAAATATTGTTACCAACAATATAGCCTTGTAAACCAGAAAGCGGTGTTAATGGCAAAGATTTGCTAGAAACATCTCCACAAGCATACACATTTTTATTGCTATTACTTTTAAGGTAATTATTTACTAAAACACCAGTATTGTCGTTTTTAATATCTGCGTTTTCTAAATCTAATAAATTTGTTGCTGGCACACGACCAGATGTATTAAATACTACAGTAGATTTAATTGATTTTATCTTGTCTTTTTGTTTAAAATGAACTCTATAGTTTTTTCTAAGTTTTTCCACGGAATCAATTTCTGCTTCAAACACAAAATTTACGCCACTCTTTTGCATTTTATCTACAAGTTTTTTTACTAAAAAAGGTTCGAATTGAGACAACGCCATTTCACCTCTATCTATAATTGTAACTTTGCAACCAAGTGTAGCCAAAAGATAAGAAAACTCCATACTAACATAACCAGCTCCTATAAAAATAGCCGATTTTGGTAGTTTTTTTAGATTGAAAAAGTCACTAGAAGTTTTTAGTAAATTAGCACCTTCGAAGTTTAGTTTTCTTGGCGTTAAACCAGTTGAGATAACAAACTTATCTGCGGAAATTAATTTTCCTTCAACCAAAATTTCATTTTTACTTTTAAATTTTGGAGTTTGATGGTATAAATCGACACCTAATTCCGTTAAATTTTCTTCGGTTTCTTTAGGTACTTTTTTTACAAAAGAATCTTTAAATTTTAAGATGTCTTTCCAACTAATCTCTGGAACTTTTTTAATACCTAAACCTTTTAAATCTGCTGTTTTTTTTAAAACATCAGCAAACTGAAGCATTACCTTTTTAGGATCGCAACCTCTAATAGCGCAAGTGCCGCCAAAGGCTTGTTTGTCTGCAATAGCAACTTTTAGTCCGTTTTTGGCACAAATTTTTGCAGCTGTTTGTCCTGCAATTCCGCTTCCTATTACAAAAACGTCGTAATGTTTAGATTCCATAAAATTAGATTTTCATCAAAAATAGAACAGAATAAAACCTAAGTTTAATGCAATTACTAATTTTATGAACTTATTTACTTTAAAGTTAATGCCTCACTTTCGAAAGTTAAACCATCAAAACCTGTGTTCATAAAGTTTCTAATGTTTTGGTGAGAAGTACCGTTTGCATCCTCTAAAACATTTTTATAATGTTCACCAAAACAAAATAAAGTTTCTTCTTTGGTTAATTTTTGAAGTTTTGCAAAAGCAAATAATTTACAAGAACCAGCATTTTCACCTGCTTTATTTTCGATAGTTCCGTTTTTAAAAGCAGTTGGTGTAAAATTATAGTTGTCTTCTATTACTTGCATTGTGTCAGCAAATAATATAGCGCTAGGATTCAATTTTAACTTTGTCTTAAATTCTTGAATGATCATTTTTTTGTTTTTGAATGAGATAAGATTATCAAGTCAAAAATACTACAAGTAAAATCAAATTTTTAAGAATTTTCAAATAAAAACCAAATCGCTGTTATAAATATATCTACTTTAACGTTATATATATAGAATGACCAAACAAGACTTTAAACATAGCGTTTTTTCATTATCAGAATTGCTATTTCCTATGGTAAGTAGAATGTTGGGCTGTACTTCTAAAGCAGAAGATGCAATACAAGAAATAATGATAAAATTATGGCACAAGCGCAAACAGTTAAGTAAACATCCTAATATTAAGGGTTTTGTAGTCTTAACTGCTCGTAATTATTGTTTAGATTTATTAAGAAAAAAGAAAGTTGTATTAGAAGATTCTTCGGATGTTTTAAAATTAGTAAAATCTACAAATGAGCATCTAAATTTAGAGTGGGAAGAGTTGAATAGCCACATAACCACAATTTTAAAAACGATACCAGAGCAACAGAAAGAAGTATTTATAATGAGAGATTTAGATGGTTTCGATTTTGAAGAAATAGCTGCCGCATTACAAATTAAAACCTCGCATGTAAGAGTTTTACTCTCTAGAGCCAGAAAACAAATTAGTACAACCTTAGAAAAAACATACAGTTATGAAAGAGGAAAATATTAAAAACTTAGTAGAAAAATATAAGTTAGGTAATACTACTTTAAAAGAAGAAGCTTATTTGTTTGATAGTGTAAAGAATACCGAAGAAGGATTAGGGAATTGGGCAAATTTTGTGAAAATTAACAAAAAAGTTGCTCCAAATAATTTTAATGATAAACTATGGAATTCTTTTGAACCTAAAATAGCAAACAAATACAGTTTTAGATATAAATTTTTTGGAGCTGTAGCTTCTGTAGCGGTTTTAATTATGTTAGGTTTTTATAGTTTTTCTAATAATGAGCAGAGCATTGAAGAAAAAGAACTTTTACTTAATGAAGCAAGAAGTATGTTTACTGATAATGAAACCATCATTTTTGAAGACGAATTGATAATTGTGTATACTAAACAAGAATAAAAACTAAATTAAAATAATAAATATCATGAAAAAAATAACCATCTTATTAGTGCTATTAATGGCGTGTAATTTTACTGTTTTAGCTCAAAATACAAATAAGAAAAACCTATATTTAAAAGTAAAAGATGATAAAAAGCCACTAATTATAGTAGACGGAAAAAAGTTTGAGTTTCCTGTTGAGTTAATAGATCAATCTCAAATAGAATCGATGCATATTTTAAAAGGAGATCAAGCTAAATCTGCTTATAATGCCCCAAATGGAGTCATTATAATTAATACAAAGCAGTATAAATCTATAGATTGGTCTGATAAAGAAAAAAAAGAGAAATTATTAACCAAAGACTCTAAAAATGAGCCGCTAGTTATTATAGATGGTGTGGTTTCAAGTAGAAAAGTTTTAGACTCTTTAGCGCCAAGATATATTGAAAAAATGGAGGTTTTAAAAGGTGAAAAAGCTTTAAAAAAATATAATGCACCAAATGGTGTTATATTAATTACAACGAAGAATTAAGAATTTTATTAAGCGATAATTAAAAACCTCAATAAATAATTTTTCTATTTATTGAGGTTTTTAGTTTTATTTAGATGATTTTCCTTCAACAATTACTACAATTTCTCCTTTTGGAGGTTTTTTGGTAAAATGTGCTAAAACTTCAGTTGCGGTTCCTCTTACAGTTTCTTCAAACATTTTTGTGAGTTCTCTTGAAACAGAAACTTGTCTTTCTGCGCCAAAATATTCTATAAAATGGCCTAAAGTTTTTACGAGTTTGTGTGGCGATTCGTAAAAAATCATGGTTCTTTTTTCTTCGGCTAAAAAAAGAAAACGAGTTTGTCTTCCCTTTTTTACGGGTAAAAATCCTTCGAAAACAAATTTGTCATTTGGCAATCCAGAGTTTACTAATGCTGGTACAAAAGCTGTTGCGCCAGGTAAACACTCAACATCAATATTATTTTCTACACAAGCTCTTGTTAGTAAAAAACCAGGATCTGAAATTGCAGGCGTTCCGGCATCAGAAATTAAAGCACACGTTTCTCCGTTTTGAATTCTTTGTACAATTCCTTTTACAGATTTGTGTTCGTTGTGCATATGATGACTGTGCATTTGCGTAGCAATTTCAAAATGTTTTAATAATTTACCACTTGTACGTGTATCTTCTGCTAAAATAAAATCTACTTCTTTTAAAACTTTTATAGCTCTAAAAGTCATGTCTTCTAAATTACCAATTGGTGTTGGTACTAAATATAATTTACTCATTGTTTTTAATCGGTTCTTAATTATCAGTAATCAAAAAGAAAAACTAATAAAAGTTTATTGTTAAATAGACTCATACGTTTCTACAGTAATATCTGCAATAACATCTCCGGTGTGTTTTATGTTTAAAGGTTCAAATAAAACAATATGTACTTCTTCTTTTGCAATAGGTTTGTGTTCTACACCTTTGGGTACAATATAAAATTCTCCTTGGTTTAAAGTTACTGTTTTATCTCGTAATTCGATGTCTAGAGTTCCTTTTATAACTAGAAAAAGTTCGTCTTCATTGTCGTGTTTATGAAAAACAAATTCGCCTTTTAATTTTGCCAATAATACTTGTTGTCCGTTTAATTGCCCAACTTTTTTTGGAGACCATAAGTCTTGAAACAAGTTAAATTTTTCTTGAATATTTATTACGCTCATAAAGCAAATTTACAAAGAATAAGACGGATTCTGCGTTACCGATTGTAGCATTTGTTTGAGCTCTTTTGAGGTACGAAAAAAGCGAGTGCGAAAAGCGGGCCATTTCTGATAAGAAATGAACGCCCAAAAAACTAATATTAATAGGAAATTGTTTAATTTTGCATCTTAAATTTTTAGAAATAATGTATAGAAGTAATTCTTGTGGCGAGTTAAGAGCATCGCATATAAATACAGAGGTAACCTTAGCGGGTTGGGTACAAAAATCACGTGATAAAGGTTTTATGGTTTGGGTAGATTTACGTGATAGATACGGAATTACTCAGCTTATTTTTGATGAAGAGCGCACGCCAAAAGAAATGATGGATAAGGCAAAATCTTTAGGTAGAGAATTTGTAATACAAGTTACAGGAACGGTAATAGAACGTGAATCTAAAAATACAAACATACCAACTGGTGAGGTAGAAGTTTTAGTTTCTAAATTAGAAATTTTAAACGAAGCAAAATTACCACCATTTACAATTGAAGATAAAACGGATGGAGGAGAAGACATCCGAATGAAATATAGATATTTAGATATTCGAAGAAACCCTGTTAAAGACAGTTTAATTTTTCGTCATAAAGTAGCAATGGAAGTTCGTAAATACTTGTCTGATCAAGAATTTATAGAAGTTGAAACGCCATATTTAATAAAGTCTACGCCAGAAGGCGCAAGAGATTTTGTTGTACCTTCTAGAATGAATGAAGGGCAATTTTATGCATTACCACAATCGCCGCAGACATTTAAACAATTATTGATGGTTGGTGGAATGGATAAATATTTTCAGATTGTAAAATGTTTTAGAGACGAAGATTTACGTGCAGACAGACAACCAGAGTTTACACAAATTGACTGTGAAATGGCGTTTGTAGAGCAAGAAGATATTTTAAATATTTTTGAAGGATTAACACGTCATTTACTAAAAGAAGTAAATAATGTAGAGGTAGATAAATTTCCAAGAATGTTGTATGATGATGCAATGCGTTTGTATGGAAATGACAAACCAGATATTCGTTTTGGTATGGAGTTTGGCGAGTTAAATGCTGTTACACAACACAAAGATTTTGGTGTTTTTAATTCTGCAGAATTGGTAATTGGTATTGCAGTTCCTGGCGGAAACGCATATACAAGAAAAGAAATAGACAATATTATAAAGTGGGTAAAGCGTCCGCAGGTTGGTGCTTTAGGGATGATTTATGCACGTGTAAACGAAGACGGAACGTTCAAATCTTCTGTAGATAAATTCTATGATCAAGAAGATTTAGCAAAATGGGCAGAAATTACAGGAGCAAAACCAGGTGATTTAGTTTGTGTTTTATCTGGTGATACTAATAAAGTAAGAGCTCAAATGTCTGCTTTACGTATGGAATTAGCAGAGCGTTTAGGATTAAGAGATCCTAAAGTATTTGCGCCACTTTGGGTAATCGACTTTCCGTTATTAGAATTAGATGAAGAAACGGGTCATTACCACGCAATGCACCATCCATTTACATCGCCAAAACCAGGGCAATTAGAGTTGTTAGATTCTAAACCAGGAGAAGTAAAAGCAAATGCGTATGATTTAGTTTTAAACGGAAACGAAATTGGCGGAGGTTCTATTAGAATTCACGACAAGCAAATTCAAGCAACAATGTTAAAGCATTTAGGTTTTTCTGAGGAAGAAGCGAAAGCACAGTTTGGTTTCTTAATGGATGCTTTTGAATACGGAGCGCCACCTCACGGAGGTTTGGCTTTTGGTTTGGATAGATTGGTTGCTATTTTAGGCGGACAAGAAACAATTAGAGATTTTATTGCGTTTCCAAAAAATAATTCTGGTCGAGATGTAATGATAGATGCACCGGCTTTTATAGACGATGAGCAACTAACAGAATTAAGTTTGAAATTAAATATTCAAGATAAAGAATAGAATTAGAAATCCCGCTTTTGCGGGATTTTTTATTACTTTTAAGTTATGAAAAACTTAGCTACATTTTTTTTACTTTTAGTATCGATAACACTATTTTCACAAGAAATTACTGGGGATGAACTTTTAGAGAAAGCAATTAATTTTCACGATCCAAATGGTAATTGGTCTACTTTCTCTGGAGAATTTTTTGTAACGATGGAAACCCCGAAACGAAGTCCTAGAAAAAGTAGAATCAGAATTAATTTGCCAGAACAATACTTTTTTTTAAAAGCAGTAAGAGATACAATTGTTACAGAATATGCAGTGCATAAAACAGATTGCAGTTTTGCTATTAATGGTAACACAAATCCATCCGAAGCACAAAAAAAGAAATACAGTTTAAATTGCGAACGTGCAAAATTCATGAAAAACTATTACACTTATTTGTACGGTTTGCCAATGAAGTTAAAAGATAATGGTACAATTATCGATCAAAAAGTAGTAAAGAAAACTTTTAAAGGAAAAGACTATTTGGTTTTAAAAGCAACTTACAGTAAAGAAGTAGGTAAAGATACTTGGTACTTTTATTTTGATCCTGAAACGTATGCAATGCAAGTGTATCAATTTTTTAAAGATGAGACCAAAAATGATGGTGAATACATTCTACTTTCTAATTTAGAAACCGTAAATAATATTAAAATGCCAAAAGCAAGAGCTTGGTATTTTAATAAAGACAATACTTATTTAGGTACAGATTTTCTATCTATTAAAAACTAAATGCCGAACAAATATAAAATACTTAAAAAGGTTTTAATTTGGAGATATAAATATATTTCTGAAAGACAATTTATTTATGTTTTAAGTGTTTTTGTGGGTTTTTTAGCAGGTATTGGAACCTTCATATTAAAGTATTTAACTTTTGTTATAGAAGATTTATTAGAAGGAAATTTAATAAAAGACTACCATTATTCGTTGTACTTTATCTTTCCTATAATTGGTTTGTTTTTAGTGTACTCTATTAAAAAGTTTATTATTAAAAAAGAAATTGGGCACGGTATATCTACAACATTGCATTCTATTTCTAAAAAAAATGGAATTATAGAACGTTACAAAATGTTTGCTTCTTTAATAACAGCACCGTTAACAGTTGGTTTTGGTGGTTCTGCAGGTTTACAAGGGCCTGCGGTAAGTACTGGTGCGGCTTTGGGGTCTAATGTTGCTAGATTGTTTCATATGAATGCAAAAACCAGATTGTTGTTAATTGGTTGTGCAACTGCTGGTGCAATGTCTTCTATGTTTAAGGCGCCTGTAGCTGCTATTATTTTTGCTGTCGAAATTTTTAGTTTAGATTTAGCATTTGCATCTTTGGTTCCGTTATTGTTAGCATCGGTTTCGGCAATAATTACCTCTTATTTTTTTGCAGGAACAGATGTTTTGTTTGGGTTTAAGTTGGTAGATGTCTTTCAAGTAAAAGATATTCCTTTTTATATTGTTTTGGCTTTCTTTACAGGAATAGCATCCGTATATTTTTCTAAAATGTATTTTGCAATAACACGTTTTTTTGAGCGATTTTCGAGTCCGTTTAAAAAATTGATTATTGGCGGTATTGCTATCGGAATTATGTTGTATTTAATTCCGCCTTTATATGGTGAAGGTTACGGTTTAATAAATAGTTTGTTAAATGGCAATACAGCAAATGCTTTAAAAGATATACCTTATAATGTAGATTTAAATAACGCGTATATGGTAGGTTTTATGTTGTTAATAATTGCAGTGTTTAAAGCAATTGCAATGACAACCACATTTGCTGCTGGCGGAGTTGGAGGCATCTTTATACCAACAATATTTATGGGTTCTGTGTTGGGTAATGCAATAGCTAAAATTATCAATCAATTAGGTTTTTCTGTATCAGAATCTAATTTTACATTAATTGGTATTACAGGTTTAATGGCCGGAGTTTTACACGCTCCTTTAACCGCAATTTTCTTAATTGCAGAAATTACCGGTGGTTACGATTTATTTGTACCATTAATGTTGGTTGCTGCTATAAGTTTTGCTTTTACAAAATACTTTATTTCTAACTCTATTTACACGGTAGAGTTGGCAAAACGAGGGGAATTAATTACGCACAACAAAGACAAAAATGTTTTAATGATGATGCGAATAGATACATTAATAGAAAAAAACTTTATACCAATTACACCAGAAACTACATTTGGCGCAATGCTAAAAAATGCAGTAGCAAAATCGAAACGTAATATTTTTCCGGTTTTAGACAACGAAAAACGCTTTTTAGGAATTGTATTACTTGATGATGTTAGACCAATGATGTTCGATCAATCACAATACGAAACAACTTTTGTTTCAGATTTTATGAAATCTGCGCCAGCAATAATTTTTCATAATGACTCGGTAGAAAAAGTGATGCAAAAATTTAAAGATAGCAATGCATGGAACTTACCTGTTGTAAAAAATGAAAAATATGTTGGTTTTATCTCGAAATCGAAATTATTAACCGCGTATAGAAATAAATTAATAGAAGTTACTAATTAATTTTTTTTGAAGCTATTTCCTGCTTTCCGCTATATCTTTTTATTTATAATTTATTCATACTTCAAAAATTAAAAATAAAAAGGATGCTGCTTCAATCAGGGCTAAAATGTTTGCTAATTTTTTGTATTACTAAGAAGACCATTCATCTTTTATAGAAATCCATTCTTTTTGAGATTTCATTATTGGTTTTTGATGTGTTTCACCAGTTTTTAAACAAGAAAATATAACAAATACAAATTCTAAATCTTCTTTATCAGAAAGCAATACATTACTGATATTTTTTTCTTTAGAGGTAGAAAAAGAATCATTTATTTCTGCAATTTTATTTCCATTTTTAAAAATAGATTTTTTATCAAAATAATGAATTTTAACTTCAAAAACATCTTCATTTAATTGAAGTTTAAAAATTGAATTTTGCTTGTTATCAGAAATTAAAATTAATTTTTTGCCTTCTTTAGTTTCAATTTCATAAGAAATTCGCCATTTCCAAAATTTAAATTTCTTGATAATTTTATAAATAATTTCTTCTTCGGTATTGTAAATTTCTGCTGTTGTTTTACCAAATTCTAAAAACCAACTAGAAAAAAATAGGCACTCGTTCTCTGTATTATAAATCTGTAAATTATTTGTGGCATGACTAATTTTATAAGTAAGTTTATCCATCTTAATCATTAGAGTTTATAAAGTTTACCATTTTATCTGGGAAATCGGTGAAAGCACCGTCTATATTTGCTTCATAAATTAAGGTTTGCATCATTTCTTCGAACGTAAAAAAGTCATCTAAAGCATCTGCTCTAAATGTATAAGGATGCACTTTTAATCCTAATTGATGTGCATCAGAAACTAAAGAAGTAAACAGCCATTTACCATTAATTTTTTTATCTAGAATTTGCTTATACCAAGGCCCAATTCCGTCGGCATAACTTGCAAAATGTTTTAACTGCTTAGTTTCTTCAGTAAACTCTATCAATTGTACCAAAAACAAATCAGACTTTAAATCTTTTCTAATTCTTTCTAATTCTTTGGCGTCAAAACATTGTAAAATACAATTGTCTTTTTTTTTGGTGTAGCCATAATCAGTAAGAACTTTTAAAACAATTTCTGTTAGTTTTTTGCCTTCATTTTTATGAAATTCTGGAGCTTTAATTTCTGGATAAATTCCGATATTACTGCCAGTAGAAGTATTTAGACCTTGTATTAATTCTATTTCTTGTTGTAGTGAATGTAATTTAAAGTTACCTGTTTTGGTAGGGAATCGGTCTTTATAAACTTGCTTACCATTTTTTGGGTTAAAACGCTCGTAAACATTAAGAGTTTGCAATTCATCAAAAGTAAAATCTATTACATAAAACCTATTATCTTCTCTTTTTCTATGAGGAAACTTTATTGCAACATCTGTAACATCATCCAAATAAATATCATGAATAACAATAGGAACATTGTCTTTGCTGAGTACTAAATCTTGCTCTATAAAATTTGGTTTCATTGCGTAAGCCATAGCTTTAGACTCTAGCGTATGTTCTGGTAAGTAACCAGAAGCGCCTCTGTGAGCAATCACAATTTTGTTATTCATTGTAAATTTATTTTTGTTTGAAGTGCAAGAAATAAGTAATAAACCAAGTAAAAATACTAAAATCGATTTCATTTTTAATAAAATTAGAAATTAAAGATAGAACTTTTGTAATTTTGCAACATGAAATTAGCGTTAAAAATAATGTTTGTTATCTTTTTAGTTTGGATGGCATTAGGAGCATATTTAATTAATACAGAACACGAAAAAGCCCAAGTAGTAATGGGTTTAGGCGTTTTGTACTTGTCTTTTATATTTATGCCAATATTTATTTATTTTAGATATAAAGATGGTAAATACAAAAAGTATATTATTAATGATGAAAAACTAAGAAAAGCCTTTAAAAATGTAGGTAAAGAGTAGTTAGTCGTCTTTTTTCTTTAGAAAAGCATATACTGGAAAATGATCTGAAAATCCGCCTTGATACCAAGGACCAATATAAGTTCTAAACGGGCTACCTTTTAATTTTCCTTTAAAAATTTTTAACCATTCTTTATTAAATACTTCTGCGTGTTTAAAGTAAAGTTTTCCTTCTTTCTTTTCTGTAAAATTTTTAGAAAATATAATTTGATCGAATAAATTCCACTTACCATCATAGGTTAAAGAACCCAGCTTTTCTCTGTCTAAAATAGTTTCCATCGGATTTATAAAATCATCAGAAACCAAGGTTTTTACACTTTTACTTGTTGGGTCATCATTAAAATCTCCCATTACAATTATTTTTGCATTGTAATGTTTGTCTTTAATTTCTCTTATAATGTTTCTAGCAGTAATTGCTGCGGTAACTCTTTTGTGTTCTGTTTCTGCTGCACCTTCTCTTCTAGAAGACCAATGGTTTACAATTATATGTACAAGTTCGCCATGTAAATTACCACTAACTTTTAAAATATCTCTTGTATAATCTCTTTCGCCTTCGTCATCTTCTAGAAAAACTGGGAATGTTTCTGATTTTAAAAATTCGAAAACTCTTTTATTGTACAACAAGGCAACATCAATACCTCTTTCGTCAGGAGAATCATAATGTGCAAAACCATAATGATGCTTTTTTAAGTTAGAAGAATTTATTAAATCTCTAACCACCTTAGCATTTTCTACTTCAACCAAACCAACAATTGCAGGCGGATATTTAGATCTGTTTAAACCTAATTGAGATATTACAGAGCCTAATTTTTTAATTTTTATTTTATATCTTTTGTATGTCCATTTTCTTTTTCCGTCACTTGTGTAATCATCATCAAAAGTTTTAGGATTGTCTTCTGTATCAAACAGGTTTTCTACATTGTAAAAACCAATTGTTGTAATTTTTTTACTTTGTTTAGAAGACTTAATCGAAGGAAACATATAAATATTTTAATGGTAAAAGTAACAAAATAATCTACAGACTTTACATTAAATTAACTGGTGATTTTATAGAATTAAAATCTAAAAGCTATTTGTATTGTAGTATTGATATCAAACTACGGTTTTTAGTGATAATTCACTTTAAATTTTAATTTTTTTAATAAAATATAAGCAATATTTCTTAAGTGTTAAAATAGGTGTAATTAACTGATTTCTAACCTAAAAAAGTTGTTTTTATAACATTTTATTTTAATTTTTTTCGAACTCTTAAACTAATTTTACAGTGCAAGTTAGCAACACAAAAAAAGAAATTTTAAAAAATTAATCATGAAAAAATTAGCAATTGTATTTTTAGTAGCAGTATTGACAAGTGTATCTACGTTTTCTAACAACAATGACGACGTGAAAGAAATCGATTTAAAATTAAGGAAAAAAATTATCGAATTATTAGGAAACTATAAAGGAGATCTAGACTCAAACATAAAAACTACTGTAGATTTTATTATAAACAAAAAAGGAGAGATAATTGTTGTATCTGTAGACTCTAAAAAACCGAATGTAGCTTCTTTCATAAAAAACAGATTAAACTACCAAATAGCTTCTATAGAAAAATTAGAAATTTTAAAAACATATAGAGTGCCTGTAAAATTTTTAAAACAAAACTAAATTAACAAAAATTAAAGGGTTTCTTAATGTAAAGAATACATAGTTCTTTTATTATTAAGCTACTTTTGGTGTGCAGAAAACGTTGTAAACTTTCTGTTTTTGAATTTGAATTAGTAATATAAAACCTTAGCTTTTGCTAAGGTTTTTTTTTACCCTAAAAGACAAGAATTGTTTGTATTTTTGCATTCTATGATAGACGCAAAAGAAGCAATTTCAGAAAAAGCAGTTTTAATTGGTGTAATTACGCAGCAACAAAACGAAACACAATCTGATGAATATTTAGATGAACTAGAGTTTTTAACACAAACTGCCGGCGGTGTTGTTGTTAAACGCTTTGTGCAAAAAATGGAAAGACCAAATCCGAAAACTTTTTTAGGAGCTGGTAAGCTAGAAGATGTTAAAGATTTTATACATGCCAATGCAATTGGTACAGCTATCTTTGATGATGAATTATCGCCTGCACAGTTAAGAAATATCGAAAAAATTCTTGATTGTAAAATTTTAGATAGAACCAATTTAATATTAGATATTTTTGCGCAAAGAGCACAAACTAGTTCTGCAAAAACACAAGTAGAACTTGCCCAAAGCGAATATTTGTTACCTCGTTTAACAAGACTTTGGACACACCTTGATAAACAAAAAGGTGGTATTGGAATGCGTGGACCTGGTGAAACAGAAATTGAAACAGATAGACGTATAATTCGTGATAAAATATCCGTATTAAAAAAACGTCTAAAAACAATAGACAAGCAAATGGCGATTCAAAGAAAGAATCGTGGTAAGATGGTAAGAGTTGCTTTAGTAGGTTATACCAATGTTGGTAAATCTACACTTATGAACGTAATTAGTAAAAGTGATGTTTTTGCAGAAAATAAATTATTTGCAACTTTAGATACAACGGTTCGAAAAGTGGTTATAAAAAACATTCCTTTTTTAATGACAGATACTGTTGGGTTTATTAGAAAATTGCCAACACAATTGGTAGAATCTTTTAAATCTACTTTAGATGAGGTTAGAGAAGCAGACTTGCTATTGCATGTTGTAGATATTTCACATCCTAATTTTGAAGATCATATTGCATCTGTTAATACAATTTTAGATGATATTAAATGTGCAGATAAACCTACCTTAATGGTGTTTAATAAGATTGATGCATACGAGCATGAAACAATTGATGCAGATGATTTAGAAACAGAAAAAGGCAAAGAGCACTATACTTTACAAGACTGGAAAAAAACTTGGATGAACGATAAAGAAGTAGAATCAATATTTATTTCTGCTCTAAATAAAGAAAATTTAGATGATTTTAAAGAAAAAACGTACGAAGAAGTAAAGAAAATACATATTCAGCGTTTTCCTTATAACGATTTTTTATATTACGAATATAAAGAGGAAGTATAAAAAAAAATCCTACTGTGAATTGTTGCAGTAGGATTTTTTTTATGCTTTCATTTTAAAGATTAATCTTTTGAATCATCTTCTTTTATTATGCCCATTCTTTTTGCTCTGTTTTCCCAAGATTTTCTTGCTAAAGCTTGTAAATCTGCAACAGAATCACTTTCATCCATAATTTCTAAACCAAGTAAAGTTTCTATCACATCTTCTTGAGAAACAAGACCGCTTACAGAACCATATTCATCTACCACAAGTGCAATGTGTTCTTTCTCTTTGATTAGTTTGTCAAACAAATCTGGTATAGATAATTCTCTTTCTGTAACAACAATATCTCTTTTAATGGTAGCTAAAGTTTCTTCGCCTTTACCATTAATAATTGCTTCCAATAAATTATCTTTTAAAAAGTAACCTGTAATTGCATCTGGGTTTTCAGAAAAAACAGGAATTCTAGAGAATCTTAATTTTTTATGATCGTTATAAAAAGAGCTTATTGTTTGAGTTTCATCTGCGGTTTCTATTACAGATCTCGGTGTCATTACATCGTTTACTTTAATTTCTTTAAAACCAAGTAAGTTTCTAATAACTTTACTTTCATTTTTCTGAAAAACACCTTCTTTTTCTGCCATGTCTGCCATTACTAAAAAGCTCTCTCTGCTTAAAATACTTCCATGACCCTTGCCACCAATTAACTTTGTTGTTAATTGTAAAATCCATAATATTCCTGTCCATTTCAACGGGAAAATCATTATGTTTAAAGCTTTAGCTGTAAAATTAGCAAGTTGTTTCCAGTAAGTAGCTCCTATGGTTTTAGGTATAATTTCTGATGCGACTAGAATTAAAATTGTCATTATAGTAGAAACTAAACCAACCATTACATCTTCTGTAATTTTAATGCCAAATACCGTTTTTACATCTGTACCATACATTTCTGCGTAAGCAACTTTTGCTTGCACACCTACTAAAATTGCACCAACCGTATGTGCAATGGTGTTAATAGTTAAAATAGCAATTAAAGGTTTATCAACATCTTTTTTAAAAGTTTCTAATTGCGTAGCATATTGTTCACCTTCACTTTTTTTAAGATTGATAAAAGTTGGTGTAATACTTAACAATACAGCTTCTAAAATAGAGCATAAAAAAGAAAAGAAAATAGAAATTGTTGCAAAAATTATTAATAAAGTCATGTATTATTTATTTGAGATGCTAATTTACACAAAATAAAAAAACCTCAAGAATTTCTTCTTGAGGTTTCTTTTAAAATATTGTTTTCTATTTAGAAAGCATAGCTCATACCAACTAAATAATAAGATTGTAATTTGTTGTCTACAGTAGAAAAAGTTTCTGCAGGATTGTCAATTAATGCATTGTTTAATGCTTCTTGTTTGTTTTTACGTAAACCTAATTCTAAACCAACTCCAATTCCTTTCCAAACAGTGTAACCAAAAGAGTTTGTCCATGTCCAGTTAGATAAGTCTGAAGTTTTATAGCTTTGAAAAACAGATAAATTAGACTTTACACTTAATTTACCATATTTTTTAGAATAATCTGCAACAATTTTAGCACCTAAAGAAGATTCGAAAACTGTTTCACCACTACTAAATACAAAGTTGTAGTTTCCTGGGTGCATAACAACTACCAAGTTGCTTGTTGGTGTCCAAGTAAGACCAGCACCAAAATCTAAATAACCAGGATCGTTAAAATTATCTATAATTGTAGTTCTGTATTCTGCAAGTGCAGATAAAGCCCATTTTTTATTTAATCTTTTACCGTATAAAGAAGAGATTGTAAATACATCAGTAGCAGTATCAAAACCTTCGTCTCCGGCAACACCTTTTTCATCTAACTTAACCCAACCTAAGTTAATTGCAGCAGAGTTTCTCCAGAAAAAGTCTTCTTCAATTAAATTAGCAAAACCATTTACAGTTACACCAATATTACCTGCAGATGCAGTAGGAGCTGTTCTAGCGTACCAGTTGTTAAAACCAGATAAACTTGCACCTATAGTACCAAAAGCACCTTTTCTCCAACCAGGTAAAGCATCAATTTTTGCTTGTATCGCATTAACTTCTCCTTGTAATTTAGCAATTTGAGCTTTTTTAGGAGCTTGTTCTTTCTTTAATTCTTCTGCCGTTTGTGCGCTTGCAGAAAAGCTAATAAATACCAATAAAATTAAGATTGATAATTTTTTCATGTTGACTATTTTTAATATTTAAGCGTGCAAAAGTACACTTTTATTCTTTTAGACAAGAAAAATATTAATAAGTCACTTTTTCGTGGAAGCTATAATTCATGCCTAAACCAAAAAGCTGTCTAAATTGAATTTTACTTGATGAGTTATCATCAACAATTGTATGAAAAGTCATGTGCATTTTAATGTGTTTGTTTACAGTAAAACGCAAATTTGTTTGATAATCTAAATCGACATTACCAACATTTGCAAGGTAATCTGTATACATTGTTAAAATGTTTTCCATTTCAATGTTTTTCATCAAGGCAAATTTATAGTAACCAGAAAGGTTAAAACCTAGTCCAAAGGCAAGAGTTTTACCCTCGTCTACACCAAATTTGCCAGAATCTTTAGTAAAAAACTCGTTTACAAATGTATATCTGGCTGTAGCTGGTGCAATGTTTAAATTTAAATCATCAGATTTTTTCCATAACATTCCTGGTCCAAAAGTTAAATAAGCAGGAGATAAAAACTCTGATACTAGTAGCTTAGGCTCTTTTGAATAATCGAACCCTTTGGTATATTGTGTTTTAAAATTGGCAATAAAAGAAAGAAACCAATAAGTTGTTGTTTTTATACCTAATAAAGAATTTAGTTCAAATCGATCGTTTGTTTTTCTGTAGCCTTTTTCGCTGATATGACTTAAACCATAACCAGATAATAATCGAGTATCCCAGTTTACATTATTTTTCTTATAATTAAAATCGTAATTTATATTGATGTTTCCTGCAACCGTGTTTTGGCCACCAGAAGCCCAATTAGAAAAAGAAGATTGATTAAAAACAAAGGCAAGTCTGCCGTTTACTTTCCATTTTGGCTTTGGTAAAGTGTCTAGTTTCTTCTTTTGAGAATAAGAATTACTTGCTATAAAAATAAATAAAAGAAGGGTTGCTAGTCTTCTCATTATAAGTGTTTTTAATGTTAATTTCTTTTGATTTATAAATGTGTAAATTTATTTCTTCGATTTATATAAGGGTACCGTAGAACAAGCTTCGCCAAACATAATAGATTTGGCTATAGGTTGTAGTTTTGCAATTAAAAAAGCAAATGCAGAATCTGGTATTGGTTTTTCTGCACAACCTTTAATTATTACAGGGCAATCTGCATAATCTCTAAGATCGATAAAATTTAAAAGTTCTTGGTATAAAACAGTTTCTAATAATTCTAAATTACCAATAACAACTTTGTTGGCATATGTTGTAGCTTCTGCAGCAATTAGCATAAAAGCCCAAGATGGTATAATTGCATCTACAGAGCAATTAACAGCTACAAAACAGTTTTTGTATTGAGACCAATCATGATTTTTTACAGCATTTCTAAAATCTTTTTCTTTCAAAATTATTTCTTCAAATAGCCAATCTTTAATATCAAATGAGACTCTTTTTCCTTCAGGGTAAATCTCTTCTAGGTCAAAGGTTTTTAACTTGCTATTTGCTACTCTATTTATAATTTCTTCTGCCATTTATAATTTTACTTTATTGTTTAAAATAAATAAAAACTTAAGTTGTATTAACAGAAAAAGCAATTATTAATAATTGCTTTTTCTGTTAAATTTATATGTAATTAAAGCATTCCTAACTCTAGTTTTGCTTCTTCGCTCATCATTTCTTGTGTCCAAGTCGGGTCAAATGTAATTTCAACTTCGCAGTTATTTAATTCTTTTAAAGACTTAACTTTATCTTCAATTTCTACAGGTAAACTCTCTGCAACTGGGCAATTCGGAGACGTTAGTGTCATTAAAATTTTAGCATTATTTTCATCAGAAACAAAAACATCATAAATTAAACCAAGCTCATAAATGTCTACAGGTATTTCTGGATCGTAAATTGTTTTTAAAACACCTACAATTTTATCTCCAATTTCTTCTAATTCTTTATCTGTCATTATATAGTTTCTTAATTCTGTAATTTAGTTTGTTGCGCAATTGCGTACAATTTTATTTGTTTAACCATAGATACCAAACCGTTTGCTCGCGTAGGGCTTAAATGTTCTTTCAAACCTATTTGATCTATAAAAGTGGTTTCTGCAGTTAAAATATCTGCCGGTTTTTGTTCCGAGAATACCCTCAATAATAATGCCACAATTCCTTTAGTTAAAATAGCATCACTATCTGCAGTAAACTTAATTTTATCTGCATCTAATTCAGAATATAACCAAACTTTAGATTGGCATCCTTTAATTAAATTTTCGTCTAATTTATGTGTATCTTCAATTATAGGCAAAGATTTACCAAGCTCTATTATGTATTCGTAACGATCCATCCAATCATCAAACATAGAAAACTCATCAATAATTTCTTCTTGTATTTCTTTGATAGTCATTTTTAAAACTTATTTTTGCGCTTTCAAAAAGCGTTTTATTGTAAAAAGCAAAATTACGCATAAATTATAAGAAATGAGTAAATTATTAGCAGTTGGTACAGTAGCTTTTGATGCTATTGAGACACCTTTTGGTAAAACAGATAAGATTTTAGGAGGCTCTGGAACTTTTGTAGGTTTAGCAGCATCTCAATTTGGAGTAGAAACAGGTGTTGTATCTGTTGTTGGAGGAGATTTTCCTGATTCTTATTTAGAAATGATGAATTCTAAAGGAATTAATACAGATGGTATTGAAGTAGATAAAGAAGGTAAAACTTTTTTCTGGAGTGGTAAATATCACAACGATATGAATTCTAGAGATACTTTAGTAACAGAATTAAATGTATTAGAAACGTTTACACCAGTTGTACCAGATTCTTTTAAAGATGCAGGCATTGTAATGTTGGGTAATTTACACCCGCTAACGCAAGCTTCTGTTTTAGATCAAATGACAGAAAAACCAAAACTAATAGTTTTAGATACTATGAATTTTTGGATGGATATTGCTTTAGATGATTTACATACTGTTTTAAAAAGAGTAGATGTAATTACAATTAATGATGAAGAAGCTCGCCAATTATCTGGTGAATATTCTTTGGTAAATGCTGCTAAGAAAATCCACGCAATGGGACCTAAGTATGTAGTAATTAAAAAAGGAGAACACGGAGCTTTATTATTTAATGAAGGAAAAATGTTTTTTGCACCTGCATTACCATTAGCAGAAGTTTTTGATCCTACTGGTGCCGGAGATACATTTGCAGGAGGTTTCTGCGGATATCTAGCAAAAACAGAAGATATATCTTTCGAAAACATGAAGAACGCGATAATTTACGGCTCTAACTTAGCTTCTTTCTGTGTAGAGAAATTTGGTACAGAGCGCATGCAAGAGCTAACAACAGATGAAGTTAAAACGCGCTTACAAGCTTTTAAAGACTTAACACAATTTGATATAAAATTATCTTAATATAAATCCGCGGTTTAAACTGCGGGTTTTTTTTTGATATAATTGCAACAATAACAACACAATACAACTAAAAATATTATAAAAATGAGTGATGCTATTAAACATGAATGTGGAATTGCACTTGTTAGATTAAAAAAACCATTACAGTTTTACAAAGATAAATACGGTACTGCTTTTTACGGAATTAATAAAATGTATTTATTAATGGAAAAACAGCATAATCGTGGTCAAGATGGTGCAGGTTTTGCAAGTGTAAAATTTAATGTAGAACCTGGTACTAGATATATTAGCAGAGTTCGTTCTAACAAATCGCAACCAATACAAGATGTTTTTGGGCAAATTAACGATCGCTTAAATGGTGTTTTAGAACAAAACCCAGATAAGAAAGATGATGTAGCATGGCAAGAAGAAAACATGCCTTACATAGGTAACTTATTTTTAGGTCATGTTCGTTATGGTACTTTTGGTAAAAACAGTATCGAAAGTGTACATCCGTTTTTACGTCAAAGTAATTGGAAACATCAAAACTTAATTGTTGCAGGTAACTTTAACATGACTAATTCTAAACATTTATTAGAAGAGTTAATAGAGTTGGGGCAACATCCAAAAGAATTTACAGATACAGTAACTGTCATGGAGAAAATTGGTCATTTCTTAGAAGATGAAGTGGCTAAATTATATCAGAAAGCAAAAAAGAAAGGCTTTAACAAAAAGAATGCTTCACCTTATATTGAAGAAAATTTAAGCATAAAAAAAGTTTTAAAAAGATCTTCTAAAAACTGGGATGGTGGTTATGCAATGGCAGGATTAGTTGGCCACGGAGATGCTTTTGTTTTAAGAGATCCAAACGGAATAAGACCGACATATTTCTTCGAAGATGAAGAAGTTGTAGTTGTAGCATCAGAAAGACCTGTAATTCAAACAGTATTTAATATCGAAATTGATAAAGTACAAGAATTAGAAAGAGGGCATGCTTTAATTATTAAGAAAAATGGTAAAACAGCTATTAAACAAGTTTTAGAACCAAGAGAAAACAAAGCTTGTTCTTTCGAGCGTATTTATTTTTCTAGAGGAAGTGATGCATCAATTTATGAAGAAAGAAAAAACTTAGGTAAATTAGTGTTTCCTAAAATTTTAAAATCGATAGATAGCGATATTTCTAACACTGTTTTTTCTTACATACCAAATACTGCAGAAACTTCTTTCTATGGAATGACGGAAGCTGCCGAAGATTTACTTAATCAGCAAAAAACAGAAAAAATCTTAGCAGGTGGTACTAAGTTATCTGCTCAAAAAGTAACAGAGATTTTATCTGAAAGAGCTCGTTTTGAAAAAATAGCTATTAAAGATGCAAAGTTAAGAACATTTATTGCTGATGATAGTTCTAGAGATGACCTTGTAGAACATGTTTATGATATTACTTATGGTGTTGTAAAACCTACAGACAATCTTGTAATTATAGATGATAGTATTGTAAGAGGAACAACTTTAAAGAAAAGTATTATTAAAATCTTAGATAGACTAAGCCCTAAGAAGATAGTGGTTGTTTCATCTGCACCTCAAATACGCTACCCAGATTGTTATGGTATAGATATGGCCAGAATTGATGCTTTTATTGCTTTTAAAGCTGCGATAGAATTATTAAAAGATACAAATCAAGAAGGTATTATAGGTGAAGTTTATAAAAAATCTAAAGAGCAACAATCTAACGCAGATGAAGAAATTGTAAATTATGTAAAAGAAATTTACGCACCATTTACAACAGAAGAAATATCAGCAAAAATTGCCCAAATGCTAAAAACAAAAGATGTTAAGGCAGATGTAGAGGTAATTTATCAAACTGTAGAGAACTTGCATAAGGCTTGCCCTAATAACTTAGGAGATTGGTATTTTACCGGAGATTACCCTACACCTGGTGGTCATAGAGTTGTAAATGAGGCTTTTATTAATTACTATGAAGGAAACGATAAAAGAGCTTATTAATTGTAAAATCAAAATAAAATCCTTACTTTAGTGAGATAAACATTATCAATATTAAAATTGATGTAAGAAAAATTCCCCCAAGAA
The DNA here is from genome assembly GCF_002005425.1 of Polaribacter sp. BM10. GTDB lineage: Bacteria > Bacteroidota > Bacteroidia > Flavobacteriales > Flavobacteriaceae > Polaribacter > Polaribacter marinaquae. The sequence goes on from NZ_CP019704.1 coordinate 2,859,008, forward strand.
TTAGCTTATGTAATGTGTTAACAAGTTTAAAAATTTTTAAAGATGTTAAAACAAGCAAAAAGAATAATTTTTATTTTTTATCTTTTTTATGGTGCTATTTTAAGTGCCCAAACTTCAACTGCAACATACAGTTCAGGAGATATTCCGACAGGTTTTGAGAGTTCTAGTCAATGTGCTCCGTTGTCAGAGTTGCAAGTTATTGTACCGCCAGGATCTATTGTTACAAGTGTAGATGTTGTTTATCAAATGACGGCACGTGTTCAAGGTTGGATGTCAGACCAAAGATCTAGATTAATTTATGTTGAAGGTGCTGTAAGTGAGAACAATTATACTGCAGGTATAGGAGATAGTCCAGGAACATTATCTTACGCTCGATCTGGTTTAACAATTGCAAATGGCGTAAGTGTTACAGGGGTTTTGACTTTTCAAATGGATGTGTTAAGAGTAATTTGGGAAGGTACAGGAGCTGGCTGTAGTGTTAATGAAAATAAGGTTGATAATAATAGTTGGATAATTACTGTGAATTATACAGCTCCGCCTCCTGTAGCAGAAAGATATTTAGGTCCCGGCGGTGTAGGTAGTATTGATGGTACTTCTAGTCTTGTGCTATGGACAAACCCAGATGATATTTCTGAAAATGACAATGCTCCATTTGCTTCTTGGTCAGATTTATCGGGTTATAATTCAACTTTAACTCAAGAAGATGTTACTTTTCAGCCTATAATTAAGAAAAATATTGTTAACGGCTATGATGCAGTTAGGTTCGAAGAATCTAATAGACGTTTGAGAAAAACTAACTTCACAAACTTTCCAACAACAGCAATTTCTGGCTTTTATGTAAATAAAACTGAAAATGCAAATGAAGGAGGTGACGGAGTGTTATCTTATGCCTCATCATCTGCTCTTAATAACGATTTTCTATTATTTAATAGCAATAATTTGTCTATGTATGTTACTAATCAGGCAAGGAGTTCTGGCTTGAATGTAAGCACTGCAAACTGGAATGTTGTTGGTTATAGATGGCAAACTTCTGGAACGGCAAATACATCTCTTAACGGAACTGATAGAAATATTAATTTTCCTAGTGGTAGAATTATAACTCCTGGCGGTTCTTTAGCTTTGGCTGGTGAACAAGATAGTGAAGATGATGGAGCAGGAGGAAATGATGGTGATTATGTAGCTTCACAAGCGCATCAAGGAGATTTTGCAGAGGTAATTATGTATAATAAATATATTAATGAGGCAGAAAGAATTATTGTAAGTAATTATTTATCGGCAAAATATAATATTACCTTAAATTCAAATAATTTTTACGATGAAGATGATGTAGCTGCGGGTAATTTTGATCATGATGTGGCTGGTATTGGTCAAGCAACAGATGGTTCTAATCATACAGATTCTCAAGGAACAGGAATTGTTAGAATTTATAACCCAAGTAGTCTTGCAAATGATGAATTTTTATTTTGGGGTAGAGATAATAAAGAGGATATCGTTTTTGAAACAAATGAAGATAATTATCAACAAAGAACTTCTACTAAATGGCGAGTTAGTAAAAGAAATGATGTTGGTGACGTTAGTTTTATATTAGATTTATCATCCGTAGATATTTCTAGTAAAGAAGATTGTGCTATACTTAAATTAGTTATAGATAATGACAGTGATTTATTATCACCAACATCAACTTATAATTTAGCAGACATTGGTGGTGGTTTATATCAGGCTAATAATGTGGTTTTTTCTAATAATGATTATTTTGCTGTAGAATACCAAGATTTAATAGTTGTTGATGATACGCAATACTATAATGGTTCTGCCACCACAAATGTGCCAGATTTAACAGATGGCTGCTTTAAATTGTTGGTAAAAAGTACTTCTAATGGTTCGCTAACTTTAACCGAGGATGCTGTTGTTAGAGAGATTGAGATTGAAAACGGAGGAATTTTATCTGTTAATTCTGGCGTGTTACTAAAAGTTAAAAATGGTATTTTAAATAACGGTGAATTAAGATTAGTTGGTAATTCTCAATTAGTACAAACTCATACAACTGGTAATAATTTAAACTCAGGGACAGGTAAACTTTTCGTAGATCAAACTGCAACAAGCTCATCTGTATATCAGTCAGGTTATTGGTCTTCACCAGTAAGAAATTCAGGTACAGCACCAGGCACTCCTTTTTCAATAAACGATGTTTTAAAAGATGGAACAAATGTAGCTACATCTGCAACTCCAACTGTTGGTGAAGCTGCTGACATTAATTTTACTTCTAATTTTGATGGAGATTCGTCATTAGAGCCTATAAGTATTAGTTCTAGGTGGTTGGCAAAGTTTGTAAATGCCAGTGATTGGACAAGATTTGTAGATCCAACAGATCCTATTTTTCTTCCAGGAGAAGGATGGAATATGAAAAGTGTTGGTGCTACATTTACTTTTTCTGGTACACCAAACGATGGAGATTATTCTTTTACATTAGATCAAAATAAATTTAATTTAATAGGTAACCCGTATCCTTCTGCACTAGATGCAGAAGCATTTATAAATGATAATTCATCAGAATTTAATGGTGTAATATATATTTATAACGGTTCTTCTGATAATACTCATGTTAGAGGAGATTATTCTGGAACTTATAATACCATTGTTAGCGGGGTAACAGTCGGTGGAGGAAGATATTTACCGATTGGGCAGGCATTTTTTGTGACAAAAGAAACACCAGGTTCTGGTACTTTAGTTTTTAAAAATTCACAAAGAACTTTAAATGATTTATCTGATACTGGTGTAATAGTTGCTAAAACATCATCAAAACAAAAAAGTACTAGAGATTTTTCAACAATAAAGATTGATTTTAAATTTAATTTATCTGAAAGTGAAGTTAGAACCCGAACAGTAGCAACAGTGTTTAGAGGTTTAACAGATGAGTACGATATTGGTTTCGATGCAGTTATGTGGGGCTTGCAGCCAACAGATTTGTATTTAAAAGTTAAGGGTTCTACTAGTCCTTATATTATCACTGGTACGTTTAATTTTGATGAATCTTTAGAAATACCGATGGTAGTTCAGTTAGATCAAGATCGAGAAGTTACTTTTTCTATAAGTGAAAAGATAAAAATTAACACACCTGTGTATTTAAATGATAGAGTTTTAAATAAATTCTATAATTTAGATGAAGCTCCTAAATCTCTAAATTTAGCATCGGGTATTTATGATGATAGATTTTTTATCACTTTTACAGATAAAACATTAAGTAATGAAGATTTTAAAGAGGATGAATTTTTATTAAGTATTCAAAGAGGTGATAATGGCGAGTTTTTAATTAAAAACACATCTAATTATCAGATAGAAACTGTAAAGTTGTTTAATATTTTGGGAGCTGAAGTTTTTAATCAGAATATAAATAGTAATAAAAGTGAGTTAAACTTTAAATTAAACAAACTGTCTAAGGCGGTATATATTTTAGTTATTAAGACAGAAAAGGGATTGTTCAATAAAAAGATTATTATTGATTAAATCCTTATTATATCAATTAAAAAAGCATCCTTAAAAAGGATGCTTTTTTTTATCTTAATCAGTAAGATTTCTATTTATTTTGCTGCAGCATATCTACGCTCAACTTCATTCCAGTTAATTACATTAAAAAATGCATTGATATAATCTGGTCTTCTGTTTTGGTAGTTTAAGTAATATGCATGTTCCCAAACATCCAATCCTAAAATAGGAGTTCCTTCGCAGTTTACACCTGGCATTAATGGGTTGTCTTGGTTAGGTGTAGAACAAACCTCTACTTTACCACCTGGTAAAACACATAACCATGCCCAACCAGAACCAAACTGAGTAGCTGCAGCTTTAGAAAAAGCGTCGATAAATGCTTCTTTAGATCCGAAAGCGCTTTCAATAGCGTCTTTTAAATCTCCAGATAAATAACCTCTATCGTTCGGGTTCATTACTGTCCAAAATAAAGAGTGATTGTAAAATCCACCACCGTTATTTCTTACAGCGCTATTGCTCATATCTAAATTAGCAAGAATATCTTCGATAGATTTTCCTTCTAAATCAGTTCCTTCTATTGCTCCGTTTAATTTTGTTGTATATCCGTTGTGATGTTTTGTATGGTGAATTTCCATAGTTCTAGCATCTATATTAGGTTCTAAAGCATCGTATGCGTATCCTAATTCTGGTAATTGAAAAGCCATTTTTTTAAGTTTTAAAGTTCGTATTATTTTAATACTGTAAATTTACTCAATATGATGCAGTTGAACAAAATATTAGCCTTTTGTTAACTTATAATAGTATAAATAAGATTTATTCGCCGTATTTCTGCATAAATTCCTCTAATTTGTTTACCATATTTTTACTTCCGCAAACAAAAGGTACTCTTTGGTGTAATTCTGTTGGTTCTACTTCCATAGTTCTAGTGTAACCGTCAGAAGCATAGCCATTTGCTTGTTCAGCTAAAAAAGCCATAGGATTACATTCGTAAAGTAAGCGTAATTTTCCGTTCGGATTTCTAGAACCTTTTGGGTACATGTAAATACCTCCTTTTATCATATTTCTATGAAAATCTGAAACCAAAGAACCGATATATCTACTTGTGTAAGGTCTTTCTCCTTCTTCTTCTTGACAGTATTTTATATATTTTTTTACACCTTCTGGAAAATCGAAATAATTTCCTTCGTTAACAGAATAGATGTTTCCATCTTCTGGAAACGTCATATTTGGGTGCGATAAATAAAATGTACCAATTGCTGGGTTTAATGTAAAACCATTTACACCATCTCCGGTTGTATAAACTAGCATTGTAGATGTACCATAAACCACGTAACCAGCTGCAACTTGCTCAACACCTTTTTGTAAAAAATCTTCTAGTTGTACTGGGCTTCCTGTTGGCGTAACCCTTCTGTAAATAGAAAAAATTGTTCCTACAGAAACGTTTACATCGATATTAGAAGAGCCATCTAAAGGGTCTATTAATACAACATATTTATTTTGATTGTTCTCGTCGATACTATTTATAGAGATAAAACTGTCTTCTTCTTCACTGGCAATACCACAAACAATATTTCTTCTAGTTAGTGTTTGTATAAATTTATCATTTGCATAAACATCTAATTTTTGTTGGTCTTCACCTTGAATGTTTGTGTCTCCATGAGCACCAATAATATCTACCAAACCAGCTTTATTTACTTCGTGATTTACAACTTTTGCAGCTAATCTAATTGAGTTTAATAAACTAGATAGTTCGCCAGAACTGTATTTAAAAGCGTGCTGATTTTCAATAATAAATTCTCCTAAAGTCTGTTTTTTTGGTAACATGTTGTTGTGTATAGTTAATGTTACAAAGATGCTAAAATTTAGATAACTACACCGTTTTCGTACAGCTTTTTTTTGGTAAAAATCTCACTTGTTTTTTGCATAATAACTATTTATTATTTTAAAATTTAAACAAATCGAAAATAACTGTGCAAAATATTTAATTATTTTTAAGCGAAAATGAAAGGACTATCTTTGACAAAAAATTAGAAACATGGACTTTAAAATAAGATTAGGACAAGAAGAAGACATGCAAGCTGTATTAGATTTAATTACAGAATTGGCTGTTTTTGAAAAAGAACCAGATGCTGTAGAGATAACTGTAGAAGATTTAATTAATGATGGTTTTTCTAAAGATCCTAAATTTAAGATTTATGTGGCAGAACAAGAAAATACTATTATCGGTATTGCGTTGTTTTATGAACGATATTCTACTTGGAAAGGAAGAACAATACATTTAGAAGATTTGATTGTAACTAAAAGTAAGCAAAAAATAGGCGCAGGTAAAGCACTTTATAAAGCAGTTTTAAAATATGCGTTTGATAATAACTTTAATAGAGTTGCTTGGGAAGTAATTGATTGGAACAAAAATGCAATCGATTTCTACAAAAGCACAGGTGCTACTTATTTAAATGATTGGTCTGTAGTACAAATGAACAAAGAAAATTTAGCAAAATTTATTCAAAATAATTAGAAATGAAGATTTTTAAATTTGGAGGAGCATCTGTAAAAGATGCCGCAAGTGTAAAAAATATAACAAGTATTTTACAAAACGAAGGAACAGAAAATACATTAGTGGTAATTTCTGCAATGGGTAAGATTACAAATGCTTTTGAAGAGGTTATAGAAGCTTACTATAATAAAACAGATAAATTATCTGAAAACTTAGGAGTTATAGAAGATTTTCATAAAAATTTAATGTCTGATTTATTTGATAAAGATGATGCAATTTTTAAAGAAATAGACATTCTATTAGGTGAGTTAAGTTGGTTCTTAGCAAGAAATACATCACAAAGATATAATTATGTGTACGATCAAATTATTTGTTTCGGAGAACTTTTATCAACAAAAATTGTAAGTGCTTATCTAACAAAAGTGGGTATTCAAAATAATTGGTTCGATGTTAGAAATTATGTAAAAACAGATAGTAATTATAGAGATGCTAAAGTAGATTGGACTTTGACGCAACAAATTATTACAGAAAAAGTAGATGCAACTAAATTAAATATAACACAAGGTTTTATAGCCGCAAATGATACCGAAAACACAACAACTTTAGGTAGAGAAGGTTCTGATTATACTGCAGGAATTTTTGCTTATTGTTTAAATGCAGAAAATGTAACTATCTGGAAAGATGTACCAGGAGTTTTAAATGCAGACCCAAGAGTTTTTGAAGAAACTACTTTGTTAAAACAAATTTCTTATGAAGAAGCTATAGAAATGGCGTTTTATGGTGCATCTGTAATTCATCCAAAAACATTACAACCATTAGAAAGAAAAGAAATTCCTTTATTGGTACGTTCTTTTGTAAACCCTAAAGAAGCTGGAACCAGAATTTCTAAAGGATCTAATTTAGAACCATTAATACCATGTTTTATTGTTAAGAAAGATCAGATTTTAGTTTCTATTTCGGCATTAGATTTTTCTTTTATGGTAGAAAATAACATTAGTTATATATTTAAGAAATTACACGATTATCAATTAAAAGTTAATTTAATACAAAACTCTGCAATTAGTTTTTCTGTTTGTATTGATAATAAATTTAAAGGCTTTGAGGCGTTTTACAATGAACTTAAAAACGAGTTTAAAATTGATGTTCAAAAAGGCGTAGATTTATTTACTGTGCGTCATTTTGATGATAAATCCGTTGCAAGTATAGAAGAAAAAGGATCGTCTTTATTAACACAGGTAAACAAAGAAACTATACAGATTGTTTTGGCAACAAATTAATAAGACAATATCTGTTTTTTTAGTATGTTTGCAGTTCGCTTTAATTATAATTTATGGCATTAGTAACATCTAAAGAAATTGCGCAAGTAATTGGTTTACAAAAGTTTGGCTTTTTAGGAACTTTTATTGGTTGGATTCTGTTAAGAATTCTTCGCATTTCTGCTATCAATAAAATCTACGATAAGAACAAAAATAAATCTGATTTAGATTTTTTAAACGGAATTTTAGATGATTGTAATATAAAATTCGAAATTCCAGAAGAGGATTTAAAACGTATACCTAAAGAGGGGCCGTTTATAACTGTTTCAAACCATCCTTTAGGTGGTATTGATGGTGTTTTATTGCTAAAACTATTAATCGAAAAAAGAGCAGATTACAAAATTATCGCTAATTTTTTATTGCATCGAGTAGAGCCATTAAAGCCTTACGTAATGCCTGTTAATCCTTTTGAAACTAGAAAGGATGCAAAATCTAGCGTTGCCGGAATTAAAAGTGCTTTATTGCATTTAAAAGAAGGAAAGCCATTGGGGATTTTTCCTGCAGGAGAAGTTTCTACATACAAAGATGGTAAGTTAAATGTAGATAAACCATGGGAAGAAGGTGCTGTTAGATTGATTAAAAAAGCAAACGTACCAGTTATTCCGATTTATTTTCATGCAAAAAATAGTAGATTATTTTACTTTCTTTCTAAAATATCTGATACGCTAAGAACAGCAAAATTACCTTCGGAAGTAATGAATCAAGGTGGTAGAGTTGTAAAAGTTAGAATAGGAAAACCAATTTCTGTAAAAGATCAAAACGAGTTTAAAGAAATACCTGCGTTTTATGAATTTATAAGGAAGAAAACCTACATGTTGGCGAATCCTTTTGAAAAAGCGCACAAGTTAATTTCTGCACAGAATATTAAAATTAAAAAACCAGCAAAAAAAATAACAGCACAAAGAAGCACAGATCTTTTTGTAAAAGAAGTAAATGCTATTAGAGATAATGGCGGTAGATTACTAGAAAGTAAAAACTACGAAGTGTTTTTTGCAAGTGCAAAAGAAGTACCTAATTTATTACATGAAATTGGTAGATTACGCGAAATAACTTTTAGAGCTGTTGGTGAAGGAACAAATAAATCTATCGACTTAGATAAATATGATAGGTATTATCATCACTTAATTTTATGGGATAGAGAAGCGAATGTTTTGGTTGGCGCATATAGAATGGGTCTTGGTAAAGAAATTTATAAAAAGTACGGAATTAACGGTTTTTACGTTCAGACCTTATTTAGAATTGAGCCAGAACTGCATCAAATGATGGACAATACCATCGAAATGGGTAGAGCTTTTATTATTGGCGAATATCAGCAAAAACCAATGCCGTTATTTTTATTATGGAAAGGAATTGTACACGTTACTTTGCGTCATCCAGAGTATAAATATTTAATGGGCGGAGTTTCTATTAGCAATCAGTTTTCAGATTTTTCAAAATCGTTAATGATAGAGTTTATGAAATCTCATTATTACGATCCTTACATTGCACAATACATTTATCCGAAGAAAGAATATAAGGTTAAATTAAAAGATGGTGATAAAGATTTTGTTTTTGATGCAACAAAATCTGATATGCAAAAGTTTGATAAGATAATAGACGAGATAGAACCAGGTGCTTTAAGAATACCTGTTTTAATTAAAAAGTATGTAAAGCAAAATGCACGTTTGGTTGCTTTTAATGTAGATCCTAAGTTTAATAATGCTGTAGATGGTTTAATGTATATTAAGGTTTCTGATATTCCAGAAAGCACTGTAAAGCCGGTAATGGAAGAGTTTCAGGCAGAACTAGAAAGAAAAGCTACAGAATTACAAAAAAGTAAATAAGCAAAAATTTTACTTTTTACTGACAAAAAAGCAGTCTTTTACATTTGGTATAGTTTTCGCTAATTTGTTAATATAAAATTATTAGATGAAAACATTTTTAAAAATTTTACTAACCGCTTTAGCTGTAATAGTACTAGCAAATATTTTACCAGGAGTAGAGGTTTCTGGTTACGTGTCTGCAATAATAGTAGCAGTAGTTATTGCGTTGTTAAATATGGTGGTTAGACCATTGTTAATTTTCTTTACTTTACCGGCCACACTTGTAACTTTTGGCTTGTTTATTTTTGTAATTAACGCCATAATAATTTTACTTGCAGATAAGTTAGTGTCTGGTTTTGCTGTTTCTGGGTTCTTTTCGGCCTTGTTATTCAGTATTTTACTATCCATTTTTAGATCGGCATTATTTTCTTTATTAAAAGACAATAATAAAAATTAATACATAATAAGTTATAGAGGTAATTTTAATTTTTTTCTACTGAAATAGAAGTACTTAAATACTTGTTAAGTAAAAAAAAATAATTAATTTTGCACTCGATTTTTTCAAGATAAAAGAACAAATAAATGAATATTACAAAAGAAAACATAGATGCGTTAAACGCAATTGTAAAAGTTGATATTGTTGCAGAAGATTATCAAGCAAAAGTAGATAATATCTTATCAGATTACCGTAAAAAAGCAGATGTTCCTGGTTTTAGAAAAGGACACGTGCCAATGGGTATGATAAAAAAGCAATATGGTCAATCTGTTATGGTAGATGAGGTTAACAAGCTTTTACAAGAATCTTTAAATAAATTCTTAACAGAAGAAAAGTTAGATATTTTAGGTAATCCTTTACCAAGAGTACAAGACGATTTCAACTGGGATGCAGAAACTTTTTCTTTTGAATTCGAATTAGGTTTAGCACCGGAATTTGATGTTGATTTAAAGTCTAAGAAAAAGATTAATCAATACAACATTGTTGCAACAGAAGAATTATTAGATGAAGAAGTAAAAAACATTCAGACTAGATACGGTAAAATGTCTACGTTAGAAGAAGCAACAGAGCACTCTAATGTAACTGGTACTTTTGTAAACGAAGAAAAAGGAATCGAAAAAAAGAGTACTTTCTTAGTAAACGATCTTAAAGGAAAGAAAAACGAAAAGAAAGTTATAGGTGCTAAAGTTGGTGATGTAATCGAATTAGAAACTAAAAAATTATTCGAAGACAACAACAAGTTGCAACATATTTTAGGTGTTTCTGCAGATGAAATTAAAGATTTAGATATTAAAGTAACTTTAACTGTAGAAGAAATTACTAAAACAGAACCAGCAGATTTAGACAAAGAATTGTTTGATAAATTGTTTGCAGACGGTAGTGTTTCTTCGGTAACAGAATTAAGAGAAAAAATTAAAGAAGACGCAGAAAAGCAATTCTTACAGCAGTCAGATCAACATTTATTAAATTCTGTAATAGAGCACTTAATCGAAAATACTAAATTCGATTTACCAGCAGATTTCTTAAAGAAGTGGTTAGCAACTGCAGGCGAAAAACCTTTAACAGAAGAAGAAGCTGCAGCAGAATACGAAAAATCAGAAAAAGGTTTACGTTATCAATTAATCGAAGGTAAGATTATGAAAGATAACGACATTAAATTAGACTATGCAGAATTGGTAGACTATGCAAAAGGATTTATCCGTACGCAAATGGCTCAATTTGGTAACATGAATCCAGAAGAAAAAGAATTGGATGAAATTGCTGGTAGAATTTTACAAAACCAAGAAGAAGCACAAAAATTACAAACACAATTAATTAGTCAGAAATTGTTAGATTTTTATAAAGAAAACATGACTTTTAAAACAAAAGAACTTTCTTACGAAGAGTTTGTAAAAGAAGCATACAAACAATAGCTTATAATCCATTTGAATCTTATTATAAGATTTAAATTATAGCGTAATTATATACAAAAAACCTGAATTATTTTATTCGGGTTTTTTTAGCAACTAACGCAAAGCAAAAGAGTAAGAAATAGTTCTTATATTTACAGTATTAAACTTAAAACAAAATCACGAAAATGGATTACGGAAAAGAGTTCGAAAAATACGCAACAAAACACCACGGAATAAGCAGTACAAATTATACAAAAATTACAAGTAGTTTAACTCCATATATCATGGAAGAACGCCAAATGAATATTACTCAAATGGATGTTTTTTCTCGTTTAATGATGGATAGAATTATCTTTTTAGGAACTGGTATTAATGATCAAGTTGCAAATATTATACAAGCACAATTATTATTTTTAGAAAGTGTAGACGCTAATAAAGATATTTCAATTTATATAAACTCACCAGGTGGAGGGGTTTATGCAGGTTTAGGTATTTATGATACAATGCAGTTTATAAAACCAGATGTTGCCACAATTTGTACAGGTATGGCAGCTTCTATGGGAGCCGTTTTAATGTGTGCAGGTCAAGAGGGTAAACGTTCTGCGTTACCTCATTCTAGAATTATGATTCATCAACCTTTAGGTGGTGCTCAGGGGCAAGCATCTGATATTGAGATTACTGCAAGAGAAATCTTAAAATTAAAAGACGAATTGTATGCAATTATTGCAAATCATTCTGGACAAACAATAGAGAAAGTTCACAACGATTCTGATAGAGATTATTGGATGAAAGCAGATGAAGCGAAAGCTTACGGAATGATTGATGAAGTTTTAGCAAGAAAAGTATAAAGAATTTTAGCTTATTTTTAAGCTAAATCAAAAGCTGATATAATGTCGAAAGAAGAAAACTTAGAGTGTTCGTTTTGCGGACGAAAAAAAGCAGAAACAGACTTGTTAATTGCAGGTATGGATGCGCACATTTGTGATAAATGTATAGAACAAGCTCATGGTATTGTAGAAGAAGAAATTACTGAAGCAAAATCTAGCGAACTTTCTAAAGATTTAACATTAAAAAAACCTTTAGAAATTAAACAGTTTTTAGATCAATATATAATTGGTCAAGATGAAACTAAACGTTCTATGTCTGTTGCGGTTTATAATCATTACAAAAGATTATTACAAACCAAAGATGATGAAGATGAGGTAGAAATAGAAAAATCTAATATTGTTTTAGTAGGAGAAACCGGTACAGGTAAAACATTGGTTGCAAAAACAATTGCCAAAATGTTAAATGTTCCGTTTTCTATAGTAGATGCAACAGTTTTAACGCAAGCGGGTTATGTTGGTGAAGATGTAGAAAGTATTTTAAGTAGACTATTGCAAGCAGCAGATTACGATGTAGATAAAGCCCAAAGAGGTATCGTTTTTATTGATGAAATAGATAAAATTGCCAGAAAAGGTGATAATCCATCAATTACAAGAGATGTTTCTGGGGAAGGAGTACAACAAGCATTACTTAAATTATTAGAAGGTACAGTTGTAAATGTAGCGCCAAAAGGAGGTAGAAAACATCCAGAGCAAAAATTTATAGAAGTAAATACTAAAGAAATTTTATTTATTGCTGGTGGAGCTTTTTCTGGAATAGAAAGAATAATTAGCAAGCGATTAAATATGCAAGCTGTTGGTTTTGGAGCTTCTTTAGATGAAGACAAAGTAGATGAAGAAAACTTATTACAATACATTATTCCTTCAGATTTAAAATCTTTTGGTTTAATACCAGAAATTATAGGTCGTTTACCGGTTTTAAGTTATATGAATCCTTTAGATGCAAAAACGTTAAGAGCAATTTTAACTGAGCCAAAAAACTCTATCATTAAGCAATATTCTAAGCTTTTTACGATGGATGATGTATCTTTTACAATAGAAGAAGATGCTTTAAATTACATTGTAGAAAAGGCTGTAGAGTATAAATTAGGTGCTAGAGGATTACGTTCTTTATGTGAAGCTATCTTTACAGATGCAATGTTTGAGTTGCCAAGTTCAGACGATAAAGAATTTAATGTTACAAAAGAGTACGCAGAAGCAAAACTGACAAATACAACATTAAAAAAGTTAAGAGCAGCTTCTTAAAAAATATTGTTTTATACTAAGATCTCACAAGTTATTTTAAACTTGTGAGATCTCTTTTTTTATAAGAATAACTTCTTATTATATTTGTTACACTAATTAATTAAAAGAAATGATTTCTAGAAGTACCATAGACCGCGTTTTTGAATCTGCAAGAGTAGAAGAGGTTATTGGTGAGTTTGTTCAGCTAAAAAAATCAGGAAGTAATTTTAAAGGATTGAGTCCGTTTGTAGATGAAAAATCACCATCTTTTATGGTTTCTCCTGTAAAGCAAATTTGGAAAGATTTTTCTACCGGAAAAGGAGGAAATGCTATATCGTTTTTGATGGAACATGAGCATTACTCTTATCCAGAAGCTATTAAATGGCTCGCAAAAAAATACAATATAGAAATTGAAGAAACTGAGCAAACATCAGAAGAAAAAGCTCAGATGAACGAAAGAGAAAGTATGTTTATGGTATCTACTTTTGCCAAAGATTACTTTCATGACATCATGTTAAATACTAATAAAGGGAAAGCTATTGGACTTTCTTATTTTAAAGAAAGAGGTTTTAGAGATGATACGATAAAAACTTTTGAACTTGGTTATTGTTTAGACGAGTGGGATGGTTTTACAAAAGCAGCTTTAAAAAAAGGATATGATATTAAATATTTAGCTTCTACAGGTTTAACTATTGTTAAAGAAACAAAACAATTCGATAGATTTAAAGGGCGTGTTATGTTTCCTATACACTCTATGTCTGGTAGAATTTTAGGTTTTGGTGGTAGAATTTTAACTGCGGATAAAAAAGCGGCTAAATATTTAAATTCACCAGAAAGCGATATTTATCACAAGAGTAAAATTTTATACGGCCTTTATCAAGCAAAAAAAGAAATTGCAAAGCAAGATAATTGTTACTTGGTAGAAGGTTATACAGATGTAATATCATTTCATCAATCTGGTGTAGAAAATGTAGTTGCATCTTCTGGTACAGCGTTAACGCCAGATCAAATAAGACTTGTAAATAGACTTACAAAAAATATTACCGTTCTTTTTGATGGTGATGCGGCAGGAATTAGAGCTTCTATAAGAGGTATAGATTTAATTCTAGAACAAGGCATGAATGTAAAAGTTGTGCAGTTTCCAGATGGAGAAGATCCAGACAGTTTTGCAAAATCTCACTCAACATCAGAGTTAAAAGCCTATTTAGAAGAATCGTCTAAAGATTTTATAGAGTTTAAAGTTTCTTTGCTGTTAAAAGAATCTAATAACGATCCTGTAAAAAAGGCGGGTGTAATTAGAGATATTGTAACAAGTATTTCTAAAATTCCAGATGGTATTCAACGCGAAGTTTATGTACAAGAATGTGCTCGAATTATGGATATTTCTGAGCGTGTACTTTTTAGTGAATTAGCGCAATTATTAAAAAAAGGAATTCAAGACAGAAATAAGATAAGTAGAAAACAAAATAATTCTCAACAAGATCCCAACGAACCACCAGCAGAATATTTTGCAAATAAAGAAAAGGCTCCCATGGGCTTGGTTAAAGGTAAAACTGCTGCAGAAAAGATAGATCAACTTTCTATTTTAGAAAAAGAAATTATTAGAATCTTGCTTTTATTTGGAAATGAAGAAGCTGAATTCTTAGAAGAAATTGAGAATGAGGATGAAGAGGGTAGAATAACTGTAACACAAAGAAAATATAATAATAATGTTTCTGCAGAAATATATTTACATCTACAAGAAGACGAAATAGAGTTTACAAATGTTATTTTTCAAGAAATTTATACAGAAGTTATTTATCAATTAAATCAGTATGAAAAACTAGAAATAGATGCGTTAGTGAACCATAAAAACTCAGACATTTCTTCTACTGTTACATCTATTATTATGGATGAGGAAAAGCATCAATTAAGTGATTGGCAAGGTCAAAATATAGAAGTTAAAGGTGCTTTAGACATTTTACCAAAATTAGTAAATGATGCTGTTTTTAATTTAAGACGCGTTTTAATAGGAAAGAAAATAGAAGACTTAATAAAAGAAGGAAGTCAAGATACCGCTATAGATTTAGAGACGATAAAAAACTATACGGGTCTAAAAATAAGGTTGTTCGAAAAGTTAAATAGAGTTGTTTAAAGTTATTAAATTGTAAAATTGGGTGTTTTCCCCTACTAAGGTATTATTTTCAGAATAGAATTTTTGTATATTGCACGTGCTAAAGAAAAATAATTTATTATGAAAAGAGTATTACAACTATTAAAAATTGTTCAACTTTTTATTCTTCTTCCATTCGAAATCTCTAAAGGTTCTAAAAGACGAGCGTATATGAGAATTAAAAAAATGATGATTGCGGCAAATCTGCTGTAATTTTTACCCTAAAATGCAAAAAAAAATCCCGCAATTTAATTACGGGATTTTTTTTATTTTAAATTTTCTGGAATTTCACAGACTGGTATTGGTACCATTTTGTGCTGATTAATTCTGTTTAGCCTTTCATATATTTTGAAAACCTCTTTTTGTCTTCCTGTAAAATCACTTTCATTTTTTTGAAGATCTTGCATCTTCATAGCCCATTCTAATTCGTCATAAGAAGCCCCAATTTGATCTTCATCGGTTCTACTATCTCCAAACAAGCCATCTGTAGGTTGCGCTTTTTGAATCGATTCTGGTACATTTAGATAAGCTGCTAATTCATAGACTTCAGATTTCATTAAATCTGCAATAGGACTTAAATCTACGCCTCCATCACCATATTTAGTATAGAAACCAACACCAAAATCTTCAACCTTATTTCCTGTTCCGGCAACTAAATAACTGTGTAAACCTGCAAAATAATATAAAGTAGTCATTCGCAACCTTGCTCTGGTATTTGCTAAAGTTAAATCTAGTTTAGCAGAACTCTCTGTGTTTGGTACAACTTTTTTAAAATCTTCAAAAGTAGATGTTAAATTCACTCTAACTTCAGAAACATTAGAAAATTTTTCTTTTAATTGTTTAATATGTTCTTCGGCTCTAGAAACCTGACTTGCTGCTTGGTGTATTGGCATTTCTACGCATAAAGTTGGTAAGCCGGTTTTGGCACAAAGTGTAGATGTTAAAGCAGAATCAATTCCACCAGAAACACCAACAACAAAACCTTTTACACCAGCTTTTTCAGCATAACTTTTTAACCAAGAAATAATGTGAATTGCTACTTTTTCTGTATTCATTAGATAAACTATTTTAGTATTTTTAACGTTTATAATTCTATTAGCAATATACAAAGTTTATGAGATTTTTTCTAGTGATTTTAGCGGTTTTATTTAGTTTATATTCATGTAACACTAGTAATAGTATAAATAAAATAGATGTTTCTAATACTACTGTTAATTTTGATATGAAGCGTTTTGATGTAGATTTTTACACATCAAAAAAGGCAAACCTAAAAGAATTAAAAGAAACTTATCCTTATTTTTTTCCAAAAGAAATTTCAGATAGTCTTTCAATTTCAAAAATGAAAAATAAAGAAGAGTTAGAACTTTTTAATGAAACTCAACTTATTTATAAAGATATTAATCCGCTTAAAAGTCAACTAACCTCTTTGTTTAAGCATGTAAAATACTACAATCCAAAATTTGAAGCGCCAAATGTTATTACGATGTTAACTAACATAGATTATGATAGTCGAGTAATTTATGCAGATAGTTTACTTATTATTTCTTTAGATGTTTATCTAGGCAAAAATCACAGGTTTTATAATGATTATCCAACTTATATTAAAGCAAATAACACCAAAAATCATATTATTGTAGATGTGGCTAACGAGATAATCAAAAGGCAAGTTCTACCTTCTAGAGAAAGAAGTTTTATTGCTAAAATGATTAATGAAGGAAAAAAAATGTACTTGTTAGATTTTTATTTACCAAATGTTTCTGATATCGAAAAAATAGGATATCAAGAAGATAAATTTATGTGGATTAAAGAAAATGAAGAGCAAATTTGGGCCTATTTTATAGAAAAGAAACTACTTTTTAGTACCGATACAAAATTGAATAAGCGTTTTTTAGAGGTAGCACCTTTTTCTAAGTTTTATATGGGGCAAGATAATTTATCTCCTGGTAGAGCTGGTGTTTGGTTAGGTTGGCAAATTGTTCGTTCTTATATGCAACAGAATGATGTATCTTTGCAAGAACTTTTAGAAATTAACGAATTAGATTTATATAAAAAATCTAAATATAAGCCTAGAAAATAATGTCAGTAAAACATAACTCAGAAATTAAATTTAACGTTGGTTTAGACGAAAATAAAGTGCCAGAAGAAATTTCTTGGACTGCCAAAGATGGTGGCATAGAAAATGAAACTTCTAAATCGATTATGATATCTGTTTGGGATCATAAAAAGAAAGATACATTACGTATGGATTTATGGACAAAAGATATGCCTGTTGATGAAATGAAACAATTTTATCATCAAACTTTAGTATCAATGGCAGATACTTTTGAACGTGCCACAGACGATCAAAAAATGAGTGCTACAATGAGAGATTTTTGTGAGTATTTTGCAGAAAAATTAGAGCTTAAAAAGTAGTAACCTTATAAAAGTATTTTGATTAAAAAAAAGGATGTATTTATTTACATCCTTTTTTTTGTGGAGTTTCCTCAAAAAAAAGAGAGCATATATTAAAATATATGCTCTCTTTATAATTTTTATGGTTTTAGATTACTCTAAAGAACCAGAAGGTTTAATCTCTACTCTTCTGTTTAGTTGTCTACCACCAGCGTTTTCGTTAGAGAATTTAGGTCTAGATTCTCCAAATCCTTTTGCGCTAAGGTTATCACTACTAATACCTTCTTTAATCATGTATTTTCTAACTGCATTTGCTCTTCTTTGAGATAAGTACAAGTTATATCTATCACTGTTTCTGTCATCTGTATGTCCTTCAATAAGGAACTTAACATTTGGCACTTGCTTCATTAATTTAACAATCTTATCAATAGTACTAAAAGATATAGTTTTAATTCTATCACTGTTAGTATCAAAGTATATACTAGTTGCTAATAATGCAATTTGATTGTTAATGTTAGACGCATTGTTAGTATTTTGTTCTGGTTTAGGACAACCTCTGTTCTCTACAGTTCCTGGAGTTGCAGGACAAAGATCTTTACCATCCATAATACCGTCGCCATCAGAATCTACATTTAATGGGCAACCTTCGTTAGATTCAGGACCATATTCTAAAGGACATTTGTCTTTGTGGTCTGGTAAACCATCTTTATCAGAATCTACAGCTTTACCATTACCATAAACCATTACACCTGCAGGCGTATTTGGTTCTATGTCTAATTCATCCATTACACCATCCTTGTCGGTATCAACAATTTGAAATTTACCTCTATTGTCTCCGTTTTCGTCACCCCAAATGGTAAATACTTTCTTTTTTCCTAATTTAAAAGATACACCTATACTAGAAACAAAAAATGTTTCCCAATCTTGTTTATTAGATATTGCAGCATCTAAATGATCTTCGTAGTTAAAGTACATACCTGTTCTAAACTCTAAATCAAGTTTTTTATTCAATCTTCTTTTAAGACCAAATTGTGCAGATAAATAAATAGAACTTGCTGCATTTTGGCTATTTCTTGATGGATTAAATCCAAAATCTACAATTTCTACATTTCTACCATCAGAAAATCTTTCATATAATGTAGAGTTGTATTGATGATAACCAACACCAAAATAACCAGCAGCGTGCCATTTTGAAGCTGCTGTTTGATATAAGTTTGTAAAACTAAAAATTAAATTTAGTTCTGCACCATAAGCTGCACCTTCAAAGTTTAAGTTATCTTGATTTACTACTTTGTTTTCAGAATAAAGTACAAAGTAATTAGATTCATTAGAAAAATATTGAGCTCCACCAGAAATTTTATTGTAAGAAACTTTAAATTCTAAACCTAAAAGTGGGTTAAACATTTTATTTACATAAGCATAACCACCAAAGTTAAAGTAATTGGTATCATCTCCTGTACCAATAGAACGCAAATCTCCGTGCATAATAAAGTTACTAAAACCACCACCAACAGCCCAACTGTTAGAGTTTTCTAAATCTATTCTATTTCCGTAAGTAATTTCGTCTGTAGTAAATTGACTAAATATTGCAGTGCTTGATAAACAAGTTAAAATTGCAATTAAAAAAATTCTCCTCATTGTGGGTATAGTATATAATATTTAACAAATTTGGGGGGAATTAATATCGGTGCAAAAGTATAATATTTTTTTTAATTATACTTTATTTTATTTATGATAAAATTGTAATCTTTTTTGTTGTTAACAAAGTCTATTTCAGACACATCTATAATTAATAAGTTCAGGTTTTCTTGCGTTGATATAAAGCTTTTATAACCGTCGTGTATTTTTTTTAGATATTCAGATTCAATATTTTGCTCGTATGTTCTTCCCCTTTTTTTAATATTCTCTAAAAGTCGCTCTGTATTTTGATATAAGTACACATAAAGATCTGGTTTAGTAATTTCTTTATATATTAAATTAAACATTTTTCGATAC
This sequence comes from Polaribacter sp. BM10, assembly GCF_002005425.1. Classification (GTDB taxonomy): domain Bacteria; phylum Bacteroidota; class Bacteroidia; order Flavobacteriales; family Flavobacteriaceae; genus Polaribacter; species Polaribacter marinaquae. The sequence continues at coordinate 2,878,636 of NZ_CP019704.1, forward strand.
AATAAGTACTCATCATTAGATAAAGTAACTTGCGCGAATATTAAAGATTTAAAAATATAATAATCTGAAACAATGAAGTTCTTAAATAAGTCGAATTGTGCTAAATCATCGCTAAGTTGTTGATATCGGTCGGCCAAAAAACTCATTTCTAAAGGGAAAGCGTATCTATCTTTATCTTCATAAAATTTAGGTAAAAACGGGTTGTCTGCAAATCTCTCTAATACTAATTTTGCATTAAATTCATCAGACATCATTTTAGCTAAAGAAGTTTTACCAGCACCAATATTACCTTCTATAGCAATGTAATTGTATTTCTCTGTAATTGGTATTGGTCTTACCAATTGTTCGCTTATTTTTTCTATTTCAGATTGATCGGTGCAACCTTGTAAGCATACATTGATTTGTTTTTTTTCTATTGGATGAATTACATTAGATGCTATTTCTTCTAAAGGAACCATTACAAATTTTCTTTGTAACATTTTAGAGTGTGGTACAATTAGATTTTTAGAAAATATAATTTCGTCTTCAAATAATAAAACATCAATATCGATATTTCGATTTTCGTAATTTTCTGAAGATGTACGTTCTCGACCAAGCTCTTGTTCAATTGATAGGACATCTTTTAGTAAAGTGTCTGGTGGTAAATATGTTGAGACTTTAATACATACATTGTAAAAGTTGTTACCTTCAAAACCCCAAGAAGCAGTTTTATAAATTGATGATATTTTTTGAATTGCGCCAATTTTGTCTCCAATTAAGTTGATGGCTTTTTGGAGGTTTTCTAGCTTATTTCCTTGGTTTGTACCTAAAGATAAATATGTAATACGTTGAATTTTCATATAGAGAGTACAAAGAAAATAAAAGCATTTAGATTATTACGTTTTAAACAAAAAAAATCGCCAAAATAATTTTGGCGATTTTTAGTATTTAGATAAAAAAGTTTAAAAATTAGTCTTTTTTATTTTCTCTAGGTTTTCTGTCATCACGTCTGTTATCTCTTCCGCGGTTGTCTCTACCTCCAGAACGCTTATCGTCTCTTGGTGGTCTAGCAACATAACCTTCTGGCTTTTCTAATAAAGCTTTTCTAGAAACTTTTTCTTTTCTAGTTCTTGGGTCAATTCCGAAATATTTAACATCTAAAATGTCTCCTAATTTTACAACATCAGAAACATTGTCTGTACGTTCCCATGCAAGTTCACTTACGTGTAATAAAACTTCGTTTCCTGGAGCTTCTGTATATTCTACAACAGCACCAAAATCTAACATTTTAATTACTTTTACTTCGTAAACAGAACCCTTTTCTGGTTTAAACATCATAGATTCTATTTTAGAAATAACAGCTTCTATACCTTCTGGTTTTGTTCCTAAAATCTCTATAATTCCTTCTTCTGTTACAGCATCTTCTGTAATTACAATTGTAGTTTCAGTTTCTTTCTGTAATTCTTGAATGTGTTTACCACCTGGTCCAATAAATGCACCAATTAATTCGTTAGGAATTCTTCTGTTAACCATTTTCGGTGCATGAGCTTTTACTTCTGCACTTGGTGCCTCAATAGTATCAGTTAATTTACCTAAAATATGTAAACGACCATCACGAGCTTGTTTTAAAGCATTCACTAAAATCTCGTAACTTAATCCTTTAATTTTAATATCCATTTGACATGCAGTAATACCTTCTGCAGTACCAGTCACTTTAAAGTCCATATCACCTAAATGATCTTCATCACCTAAAATATCAGATAAAACAGCATAACGATCACCATCAGAAATTAATCCCATAGCAATACCAGAAACTGGTCTTGTTAATTTTACACCAGCATCCATTAAAGCCATTGTACCTGCACAAACTGTAGCCATAGAAGAAGAACCGTTAGATTCTAATACTTCTGATACAACTCTTACTGTATATGGGCAATCATCAGGAATCATTCCTTTTAAACCACGTTGTGCTAAATTACCATGACCAACTTCTCTACGAGATGTTCCTCTTAATGGTCTAGCTTCACCTGTACAAAAAGGAGGGAAGTTATAATGTAAATAGAAAGATTCTTCACCTTCATAAGATGGCATGTCTATTTTGTTAGCTTCTCTAGAAGTTCCTAAAGTTACTGTTGCTAATGCTTGAGTTTCACCACGAGTAAAAATAGAAGAACCGTGTGTAGACGGTAAGTAATCTACTTCACACCAAATTGGCCTAATTTCATCAGTTTTTCTTCCGTCTAAACGAATTCCTTCACTTAAAGTTAATTCTCTTACTGCTTCTTTTTCTGCTTTGCTGTAGTATTTAGATACTAAACCACCAAATTCTTCTAATTCTTCTTCTGTAAAAGTAGCAATTACTTCTTCTTTTACTGCTGCAAATGCAGCACCACGTTCTGCTTTAGAAGTTCCTTGTTTTGCAATCGCATAACATTTATCGTAAGCTAAATCGTGTATTTTTTTTGCTAATTCTTCATTTTGTTCTGCAGTAGCGTACTCACGTACTTCTTTTTTACCAAAAGCTTCTGCTAAAGCTACTTGTGCTTTAATTTGAACTTTAATAGATTCGTGTGCAAATTTAATTGCATCTGCCATTTCTTCTTCAGAAATTTCATCCATTTCACCTTCTACCATCATAACAGAATCTGCAGAGGCACCAATCATCATATCGATATCAGACTCTGCTAATTGTGCTCTACTTGGGTTGATAACGAATTCTCCGTTTACTCTTGCAACACGTGCTTCAGAAATTGGGCATTCGAAAGGAAAATCACTTAATTGTATAGCGGCAGAAGCGGCTAAACCTGCTAATGCATCTGGCATAACATCTTCATCATGAGACATTAACTGTATCATAACTTGAGTTTCTGCGTGGTAATCTTTTGGAAACAACGGACGTAAAACTCTGTCTACTAAACGCATTGTTAATACTTCACCATCACTTGGTCTTGCTTCTCTTTTAAAGAAACCACCAGGATAACGACCTGCAGCGGCAAATTTTTCTCTATAATCTACCGTAAGAGGTAAAAAGTCTACATCTGCTTGTTTGTAATTAGATACTACTGTACATAATAACATTGCTTTTCCCATTTGAACAACAACAGAACCGTGTGCTTGTTTTGCTAATTTACCGGTTTCTAATGAGATGGTTCTTCCATCACCAAGGTCTATAACCTCTTTAAATACTTTTGGAATCATAAAATTTTAATTCTAATTTTTTAATACTTTGTGTTGTTGTGTTGTTGTTTGTTGTTGCAATGGAAATTCAAAAATGCTGTTACTATTTTTGATTTTTTATATTGTTGCTGATGTAGTTAGCATCAGACTTTTTAAATTTATTGTAATAAAAAAGAGGCACGTTTATAGAGCCTCTTTTTTGTGAGAATTATTTTCTAATTCCTAATTCTTTGATAATCGCACGATATCTGTTGATTTCAGTTTTCTTTAGATAATCTAATAAACTTCTACGTTTACCTACCATCATTACTAATGAACGCTCTGTATTAAAATCTTTACGATTTCTTTTTAAATGTTCTGTTAAATGGTTAATTCTGTGCGTAAATAACGCGATTTGCCCTTCTGAAGAACCAGTATCGTTTTTTCCTTTACCGTGTTTTTCGAAAATGCTTTCTTTAACTTCTTTAGTTAAGTACATGCCAATATTATTTAAATGATTATTATGTATATCAACGAAATTTTTTCATTGAAGGTGCAAATATACTATTATTTTTCTGATAAAAATAAATCTTGTATAAAGAAATTGCAATACAATAATCTCATTTTAATGGCTTGATAACCTATATCTTAATAGGGTAATAATATATTAAGATATTAACTTTACGATACATTGATTAATTATTAAAGAAATTCATAAAACCAGTACTTTTTATTAAGTATATTTTACCAAATTGTCAATTCTTTTATAAAAAATGCGATATAATTTGTTTGTCTCAATATAATCTTTAGATTTGTCACATCAATAAAGAGAATCAATATGTTAAATAACACTTGGGCACGTTTCTATTTTTACTTTTACTTTTTTAGTGAGAGGAGAGACTTTGTATCATGTTATTAAACAAAAAAAAAATATATAAAGTCTCGAATTTAATTCGAGACTTTTTTTTTGATATCAATTCATGAAAAAAGTAATCGCTATACAAGGAGCCGAAGGTTCAAATCATCATAAAGTTGCAAGAGACTTTTATGGTGCATCTATAGATTTAATAGAATGCATGTCTTTTGATACTTTGGTAGATAATTTATTAGATGCAACAGCAAGCCTTGGTGTTATGGCTATCGAAAATACAATTGCAGGTTCTATTATACCAAATTATGCATTAATTGATAAAAATAATTTACATATTACCGGTGAAGAATATCTAAATATTCACCATCATTTAATGGCTTTAGAAGGTCAGAAAATAGGAGATATCAAAGAAGTTTGGTCGCATCCGATGGCATTATTACAATGTAAAGAGTTCTTTAAAAAATATCCGCAGATAAAATTAGTAGAAGATGTAGATACTGCAGAAGTAGCAAAGAGAATTTCTAACGAAAATTTAATTGGTATTGCAGCTATTGCTCCAAAAATTGCTGCAGAAATTTTTAATTTAGAGGTAATAGAAGATGAAATTCAAACAATAAAAGACAATGCAACAAGATTTGTAATTGTACAAACAACAGCGCCAGAAATAAACGAAAAAGTTAATAAGGCATCTTTAAAATTTCAATTAGATCATAAAAGAGGAAGTTTAGCAGCAATATTAAATGTGTTAAGCGATTGTAAAATGAATTTAACTAAAATACAGTCTTTACCGGTTATAGAATCTCCTTGGAAATATTCATTTTTTGTAGATGTTACTTTTGATGCTTACAAAGATTACGAAAAAGCAAAAGCTATTATAGAAATAATGGCAGAAGAATTTAAGATATTAGGAACGTATAAAAATGGGAGAAAATGATTAAAGCTGCCAAAAGATTAGATACAGTACAAGAATATTATTTCTCTAAAAAATTAAGAGAAGTTAGAGGTTTAGCTGCTGAAGGAAAACCTATTATTAATATGGGAATTGGTTCTCCGGATTTACAACCGCCCACAAAAGTATTAGACGCAATTTCTAATAGTTTGGGTGATTCGAGTGCACATAAATATCAATCTTACCAAGGTTTACCAGAATTAAGAAATGCAATTTCAAATTTTTATAAAAGCAAGTTTTCTGTAGATGCAAATCCAGAAAATGAAATTTTGCCTTTAATGGGAAGTAAAGAAGGAATTATGCATATTTCTATGGCTTTTCTAAACGAAGGCGATAAAGTTTTAATTCCGAATCCTGGTTATCCAACGTATACATCTGTAACAAAATTAGTGGGTGCAGAACCATTGTTTTACAATTTAAGTGATGCAACCAATTGGCAACCAGATTTTGAAGCATTAGAAAATCTAGATTTATCTAATGTAAAAATTATGTGGGTAAATTATCCGCATATGCCAACAGGTACAGATGCAACATTAATAACTTTTCAAAAATTAGTAGCATTTGGTAAAAAGCATAATATTTTAATTGTAAATGATAATCCGTATAGTTTTATTTTAAATGATAACCCTATTAGTATTCTACAAGTTGATGGCGCAAAAGACATTGCTTTAGAATTGAATTCTTTAAGTAAAACTTTTAATATGGCTGGTTGGCGAGTTGGTATGTTGTTAGGAAATGCAACATATATCAACGAAGTTTTAAAAGTAAAGTCTAATATGGATTCTGGTATGTTTTACGGAATTCAAAAAGGAGCTATAGAAGCTTTACAATTATCTGATAGTTGGTTTTCTGATCAAAATAAAATTTACGAAGAACGTAGAAAATTAATCTGGCAGTTGGCAGATAAATTAAACGCCACTTATAATAAAAATGCAACAGGTTTATTTGTATGGGCAAAAATACCAGAAAGTAAAAAATCTGAAGAAGTAACAGATGCGGTTTTATACGATAATGATATTTTTATAACACCAGGTACAATTTTTGGTTCTCAAGGAGAAGGTTATATAAGATTTTCTTTGTGTGTAACAACAGATGTAATTAAAGAAGCAATATCAAGATTATAGGTTATGAATAATATTTACATGATTGGTATTGGTTTAATTGGTGGTAGTTTTGCTATCGATATTAAAAACCACAATCCAGAAGCAGTAATTCACGGAATTAGTAGAAAAGACGAAACGTTAAATAAAGCTTTAGAATTAAAATTAATTGATAAAAAAGCGACATTAGACGATTTAGAAAATGCAGATTTAGTAATTGTTTCAATTCCGGTAGATGCAACTGTAAAATTATTACCAACAATTTTAGATAAAATTTCTGATAATACGTTGGTTGTAGATGCAGGTTCAACAAAAGAAGCAATTTGTAAAGTTGTTGAACATCATCCAAAAAGACGTAATTTTTTAGCAGCACACCCAATTGCCGGTACAGAAAATTCAGGACCGTCAGCAGCGATTTCTGGCTTATATAAAGGGAAAACGAATATAATTTGCGAAGTAGAAAAAACAACTTTTAAATTGCAAGAAAAAGCATTAGACCTTTTTAGAGCTATTGGAATGCGTATTCGTTACATGGATCCTGTTTCGCATGACAAGCATATTGCGTATGTTTCGCACTTATCTCACATTAGCGCATTTATGTTAGGTAAAACAGTAATAAACAAAGAAAAAAACGAGCGCGATATTTTTGATATGGCAGGTTCTGGTTTTGCATCAACAGTGCGTTTGGCAAAAAGTTCGCCAGCAATGTGGACACCAATTTTTAAACAAAACAAAGAAAACGTAATAGAAACGTTAGAAGAATACATCAATAATTTACAAAAATTTAAAGAATTGATGCAACAAGATAATTTCTCTGAAATTTTTAATGAAATGGAGAATACAAATTATATAAAACAAATTTTAAACGGCATAAAATAAGAGCCAAAACAAGTAGAACAATGAAGAATACAAAAGAATTAAGAACATGGTTGGATGATATGAAACTAGATCATCCACTAGTAATAGCAGGGCCTTGTAGTGCAGAAACCGAAGAACAGGTTTTAAAAATCGCACACGAATTAAAAGATTCTGATGTAAACTATTATAGAGCAGGAATTTGGAAACCTAGAACAAGACCAGGAAATTTTGAAGGTGTTGGTGCATTAGGTTTAGGTTGGCTTAAAAAAGTAAAAGAACAAACAGGCATGAAAACCTGTACAGAAGTTGCCAATGCAGCGCACTGTAAATTAGCCATAGAGCATGATGTAGATTTACTTTGGATTGGTGCAAGAACAGCTGTATCTCCATTTATTATGCAAGAAATTGCAGATGCGTTACACGGTACAGATAAAATTGTTTTAGTAAAAAACCCAATAAACCCAGATTTAGCTTTATGGTTAGGTGGTATCGAACGTTTGTATACAGCAGATATTAAAAATTTAGGAGCAATTCATAGAGGTTTTTCTACATACGAAAAAACAAAATATAGAAATGTTCCAGAATGGCAAATTGCTATCGAGTTTCAAAATAAATTTCCAGATTTACCATTAATTTGCGATCCATCTCATATTACAGGTAACAGAGAAATGATTTTTGATGTTTCTCAAACTGCCTTAGATTTAAACTTCGATGGTTTAATGATAGAAACACATTTCGATCCAGATAACGCATGGTCAGATGCTGCACAACAAGTTACACCAACGAAGTTAAAGCAAATCATGGAAGATCTAAAAATTAGAAAAGAAACAAACACAGAAGCAGAATACAAAAGCAGTTTAGATAATCTAAGAGCGCAAATTAACGTGGTAGATAACCAGTTGGTAGAAACTTTAGGAAAAAGAATGAAAATTGCAGATCAAATTGGAGCTTTAAAGAAAGATAAAAACGTTGCAGTTTTACAATCGAAACGTTGGAACGAAATCTTAGGAAACATGATTTTAGAAGGTGAAAGTAAAGGATTAAGTGAAGAGTTTGTTTTAAAAATGTTTAAAGCAATTCATCAAGAATCTATCAATCATCAAGAAAAAATTATTAAAGGATAGTTTTCTTGTTTTAATAAAAAAACCGCCAATTGGCGGTTTTTTTATTTTTTCTTGGTGTAAGATAGTCTTCTAGAAGCTTTTCTCATTAATTTATTTATTAGATCATCTGGGCTGCTACCTATTGAGCCTCTAACTTTTTTGTTATAATTCCATAATAAAACACCATCTGTTGCATTGTGTACACTCATATTAATTGTAGCACTATTTGTTGTACCCCAAAAACCTACAAGTAAACCAAGTGCAACAGAAGCTCCTTCAGACATTGGTTTTGTTGTTTTGTAAGTTCCTGAAATAACAGAGTCAACTCCTAAAATTTTTGCAATTTCTTCTAAAGTATATTCTTTTATGTTTTCTTGAGTTATGTTCTTTTTTCTTAATAATGCTGTCGTTTTGTTAGGGTCTTGTACTTCAGTTGTCTGTAAATCACCTCTTTTTTTTCTTTTTAAAAACCAAGAATACATTGCTAATTGTATACTTTTTCCTTCGTTTTTTTCAAGTTTTTCAAATTCTTCAGATGTCATTTTTTCTCTTTGCTTTGGTCTTAGTTTAACAGAAGCATCAAAAGGCAAAATTCCAATTATTTTATGATCTTTCGCAATTTCATCAAACTTGGGGTTTTCATAAAGACTTGTTTGAGCTGTTGTAATAATTGTTACCAAAAGTGTAACTAAAAGAGTAATTTTTTTCATTTGTTTTTTTTTAAAGAAGCGAATATACGAACTTATATATTTGCGGATAATGAAATATTACAACTTCTTTATATTTCATTTTTTTATTCTCATCTTTGTATTAATGATAGGAATCGTATACAAATCTACAGGAAGTTGGTATCAAGTAAAATCTACAGAAGGAGATTTTTATAAATGTAGAATCAAAGGAAAGTTTAGAATCAAAGGAATTAAAAGCACCAATCCTATTGCTGTAGGAGACAATGTTGTATTCGATATCGAAAAAAAAGGAGACGAAGAAACAGGTGTAATTAAAAAGATTTTAGACAGAGACAACTTTATTGTTAGAAAGTCTGTGAATCTTTCTAAGCAAACACATATTATTGCCGCTAATGTAGATCAGGTTTTTTTGTTAATTACAATTAATAATCCGCCAACTTTTACAACTTTTATAGATCGTTTTTTGGTTTCTACAAGAGCCTACAGAATAGATACAGTTTTGGTTTTTAATAAAATAGATTCGTACGAAATAGAAGAAAGAGCAGAAATTTTATACTTAAAAGACATTTACCAAGCAATAGGTTATACTTGTATAGAGGTTTCTGCAACAGAAAACAAAAATGTAAATCAAGTAAAAGAATTAATGCTAGGTAAAACATCTATGTTTGTTGGGCATTCTGGTGTTGGTAAATCTACATTAGTAAATGCTGTAGAACCTACTTTAGACCTAAAAACTAAAGAAATTTCCGATCAACATAGTCAAGGAAAACACACTACAACATTTGCAGAAATGTTCGATTTAAGTTTCGATGCAAAAATTATAGACACACCAGGAATTAAAGGTTTTGGAGTTGTAGATATAGATAAATACGAACTTGGAGATTATTTTCCTGAATTTTTTGCATTAAAGCAAGATTGTAAATTTAACAATTGTATACATATTAAAGAGCCGCAATGTGCTGTAAAAGATGCTTTAGAAAATGAAGAGATTTCTTGGTCTCGCTATAAAAGTTATCTTCAAATATTAAACGGAGAAGAAGAAAAAGAACATTTTAGAACAGATGTTTGGAATGAAGAAGACAACGAATAGCTGTTTTGTAAAATTTAAATTCTTATGAAAGTTGTTATACAAAGAGTTACAGAAGCAAGTGTAACCATAAATAAAATTAAAGTAGCAGCAATTAACCAAGGACTTTTAATTCTAGTTGGTATTGTAAACGAAGACACGCAAGAAGATATCGATTGGTTAGTGCGTAAAATTACAAATCTTAGAATTTTTAATGATGAAAACGGTGTAATGAATCAGTCTCTTTTAGATGCTAAAGGCGACGTAATCGTTGTAAGTCAGTTTACTTTACATGCTTCGACCAAAAAAGGAAATAGGCCAAGTTATATTAAAGCGGCAAAACCAGATGTTGCAATTCCGTTGTACGAAAACTTTGTAAAAACTCTTCAAAAAAATATCGATAAACAAGTGCAAACAGGTGAGTTTGGTGCAGACATGAAAGTAGCGCTTTTAAATGATGGACCAGTTACAATTATTATAGATTCTAAAAACAAAGAATAGTTTTTATGAATTATTTCGATGCACATACGCATACTTTTTCTAAAGAAGAAAATGTTTTGTCTGTTGTAAATAAATATCCCGTATCAGAAAATTTTTCGCATCCATTTTCAATTGGTATTCATCCTTGGTTTATTAAAGTAAAAACACTTAATACACAATTTACTGTTTTAGAAGAAAATATACAGCATAAAAATTGTTTAGCTATAGGAGAGTGTGGTTTAGATAAATTAACAGAGGTCGATTTTCAAACTCAGAAAGAAGTATTTGTTAAACAAATTCAATTGTCAGAAAAATATAAAAAGCCGTTAATAATTCATTGTGTTAAAGCACATCAAGAAATAATTGAGTTAAAAAAAACATTAAAACCTAAACAAGTTTGGGTGTTTCACGGATTTAATAAAAGCTTGCAACTTGCAGAAAGTTGTCTTAAAAACGGAATTATATTGTCTTTTGGAAAGGCAATTATCAATAGAAATAAAATAGCAGAGGTTTTTAAAAAATTGCCATTAAACGCTATTCTTTTAGAAACAGATAATGATGATGTAACTATTTTTGATGTTTACAAAAAAGCATCAGAAATTAAAAATATTGAAGTAACAGAACTTCAAAAACAAGTAGAGCAAAATTTTAAAAATATATTTATTTAATGAGTTGGTTAGAGCGCACAGAGTTATTGGTGCAAAAAGAAGGTTTAGAAAAATTAAAGAATGCCAATATTTTAGTAGTTGGTTTAGGTGGTGTTGGTTCTTATGCAGCAGAATTTATAGCTAGAGCAGGTGTAAATAAAATGACAATTGTAGATGGTGATGTTTTTGATGAAACAAATAAAAATAGACAATTACCAGCTTTAAACTCTACAATTGGTAAGCCAAAAGTAACAGTTTTAGCAGAAAGATTAAAAGATATCAATCCTACTATAGAATTAACAGTTTTGCAAGAATTTTTATCTCCAGAAAGAGCTTATGAAATTGTATCTAAAGATTTTGATTATGTATTAGATTGTATAGATAGTATTACACCAAAAGTTAATTTAATTGTAGCAGCTAGAAGAAAAAAAGTTAAAATTATTTCTTCTATGGGAGCCGGTGGTAAATTAGATGCAACTAAGATTAAGGTAAAAGATATTTCTAAAACTAAAAATTGTACAATGGCAAGAGTTTTAAGAAAACGACTAAAAGAAAGAAAGGTAGATAAGGGTGTTAAAGCTGTTTTTTCTGATGAAGTTCAAATTCCGGAGAGTGTAAAAATTACAGACGGAACCAACTTTAAGAAATCGTATTATGGTACAATAAGCTTTATGCCTGCAGCGTTTGGTTTGCAAGCAGCAGCACATGTTGTTAATTTTATTATAAAAAAGTAAAAAATATTTTCCAAGGAAAATAAAAGCGTTGTATATTTGCCATGGAAAATATTTTAAACTAATTAAATTAAAGTAATATGAAAAAAGTAGTTTTATCATTAGTATTAGTAGCATCAGTTTTAACTGCATGTAAAAGTGAAAAGAAAGAAAAAGTAGAAGCTAAAGAAGAAGTAAAAGTAGAAGCTACGCAAGATTTAAATAATGTAGATGTTGCTAGTTCTGTAATTACTTGGAAAGGTACAAAGCCAACAGGTGCACACAACGGTACAATTATGTTAAAAGAAGGTTCTTTAAACGTAGAAGAAGGTAAGTTAGTTGGTGGTACTTTTGTTGTTGATATGTCTTCTATGAAAAATGAAGATTTAGATGCAGAAGGTGGTGCAAAATTAGTTGGGCATTTATCAGCTCCAGACTTTTTTGATGTTGCAAAATACCCAATGTCTAAATTTGTTATTACTAATGTAGAAGAAGCAGAAGGTAAATTAGCTGTAACAGGTAATTTAACAGTAAAAGATGTTACAAAAAGCATAACAATACCTGCTACTTTAACTACAGAAGGAAATGTTACAACATTTAAAAGTGAAAAATTTAATGTAGATAGAGCAGATTTTAATGTAAAATACGGTTCAAAAAAATTCTTTGATAACTTAAAAGATAAGTTTATTGATGATATGATTGAGTTTTCTTTTACAGTTAACACAAAAGCATAATTTGATTTAAACTTTAGATCGAAAAATTATAAACCCAAAACGAAAGTTTTGGGTTTTCTTTTTATATTGCATCGCTATAAAAAAATGTTGCATGAAAAAAAGTTCTTACCTGGCATTCATTTGCCTATTTTTTACCTTTTACATAATTAAGGCCCAAGAAACTGATTACTCTTACCAATCTATACCAGTTAATTTATTAGAAAATGCAAATGCAGTTGTAAGAGATAATTCTATAGAAATTACAATAGAAGATTTCGATAGAATGACTGTTCAAAAAAGAGAAGTTGTAACCGTTCTAAATAAATTAGGTAATGTAGATGCTAGATTAGTAGAAGGTTATGATGAAGACACAAAGATTACAGATTTATCTGTAAAAGTTTTTGATGCTAATGGTACAGAAATTAAAAAGTATAAAAAAAGAGATTTTATAGATGTAAGCGCTGTAGATGGCGGTACATTATACTCAGACTCTAGAGTAAAATACTTAGACTATACACCAATATCTTATCCTTATACAGTTGTTTTCGAATCAGAATATAAAACATCAACAACGGGTTTTATACCTTGGTGGCAACCTATAAATGGTTATTATGTTTCAGTCGAAAAAAGTTCGTATAAAATTAATAATCCAAAGAAAATTCCGTGGAGAACAAAAAAAACAAACTTTAAAGATTTTGCAGTAAAAGAATTAGAAAATGACTCTGAAATACTTTTTACAATAGAAAATCAACCAGGTTATAAACAAGAAAATTCAACAGTTCATTACAGAGAAATATTACCAAAAGCCTTAATTGCATTAAATAATTTTTCATTAAAAGGTGTAGCAGGCTCATATAAAAACTGGCAAGAATTTGGTTTGTGGATGCATTCTAAACTATTAAAAGGTAGAGATGTTTTAGATGCTGGCACAATATCAGCAATAAAAAACTTAGTAAAAGATATCGAAGATCCTATAGAAAAAGCAAAACTAGTGTATCAATATATGCAAAACAAAACAAGATACATAAGTGTACAAGTTGGTATTGGTGGTTGGGAACCAATAGCAGCGAAAGAAGTAGATAGAGTTGGTTACGGTGATTGTAAGGGTTTAACTAATTATACAAAAGCTTTATTAAATGTTGCTGGTGTAACTTCTTATTATACAGTTGTATATGCTGATGAAAAAAGAGATATAGATAAAGATTTTTCGTCTATGCAAGGAAATCATGTGATTTTAAATATTCCTACAAAAGATAAGGATGTTTGGTTAGAATGTACAAGTCAAGATATGCCTTTTGGTTTTTTAGGCGATTTTACACATGATAGAAACGTTTTGGTTGTTACACCAGAAGGCGGTGTTATTAAAAGAACAGCTTCTTATAAGGATGAAAAAAATTTACAGGTAACTTCTGCAGATATTCAGTTGAATAAAGATGGTTCTTTAAAAGCTATATTAAATATTGTTTCAAAAGGATTACAATATGATGATAAACAACATTTTGATACGTACACGAACGAAGAGTTAATAAAAACTTATAAATCTAATATTTGGTCTTATAATAATAACACTGATATAGAATCTGTAAAGATTAAGAATGATAAAAAAGAGATAATATTTGAAGAGGATATAATTTTAAATGTAAAAAATTATGCATCTATATCAGAATCTGAGTATTTGTTTAGAGTAAATGTATTCAACAGAAATAATTATGTGCCAAAAAGGTACCGAAAAAGAAAACTACCACTTAAAATTTATAGAGGCTATAAAGACGAAGACACATACAAAATAACCTTGCCAGAAAATTACGTATTGAGCGTGCTTCCATCAGAGAAAATTATTAATTCAAAGTTTGGTACGTATAAAGTTTCATTTACAAAGATTAATGAAAAATCTTTTATCTATTACAAAAGACTAATTATAAAAGAAGGGACTTATTCTAAAGAAGATTATAAATCTTACAGAACTTTTAGAAGAAGTATTGCCAAATATGAAAATTTAAGAATCGCAATAAATAAAAATTAATGAAAATGAAAAAAGTATTACCTCTACTATTATTATTATTAACAACCCAACTATCTATACTTGCCCAAGATTATAAATTTGGTAAAGTGAGTAAAGAAGAATTAGAAGAAAAATTTTATCCTTTAGATTCTACAGCAGATGCTGTTTACCTATTTAAAAAAAGAAGAACTTATTATGATTATATAACTAATAATGGTTTTCAATTGGTAACAGAGTTTCATGAAAGAATAAAGGTTTATAATAAAGAAGGCTTTAACATGGCAACCAAAGAAGTTGTTTATTATAAACCAGAATCTGGCGAAAGTGAATCTGTAAGTTCTATTAAAGGATATACTTTTAATTTAAATGGTAATAAAATTGAAAAAGAAAAGTTATCTACCAAAAGTATTTTTACAGAAAATATTAGCAAATTTAGAAGTGTTAAAAAGATTAGCATGCCTAAAGTTAAAGAGGGGTCTGTAATAGAGTTAAGATATAAAGTTTATTCGCCTTATGTACAATCAATATCAGATTTAAAACTGCAGTATCATATACCGGTTAAAAAATTAGATTACAGTGTAGAAATCCCAGAATATTATATTTTTAAGAAAAATACAATTGGTTATTATCCTGTAAAACAAATTAGAACTTCTAAAAACGGCAAGATTGGAGATACCAATTATAAGATTGAAGTTACAAGTTTCGTGGAAGAAAACATACCGGCTTTAAAAAATGATGAACCATTTGTTAGTAGTGTGAAAAACTATAGATCTGGTTTAAAATTCGAATTAACTCAAACAAACTTTATTAGTATCGGCGGAGATTTTAAATCTTACTCAAGCTCTTGGGAACAAGTCGCAAAACAAATTTATAAATCTTCTAGTTTCGGAGGAGAGTTGTCAAAATCGAGTTATTATAAAGACGATTTAAATAAAATTTTAGCAGAAAGTAAAACAGAGGTAGATAAGTTATTGAATATTTACAATTTTGTTAAACAAAGAGTTAAATGGAATGAATATTATGGTATTTATTCTGATAAAGGTGTAAGAAAAGCTTTTAAAGATAGAGTAGGTAATGTTGCAGATATTAATTTAATGCTAACATCTATGTTGCGTAATTCTGGCTTAAATGCAGATCCTGTTTTAGTAAGTACAAGAGCTAACGGAGTGCCTTTTTTTCCAACAATAGACGGTTTTAATTATGTTGTTTCTGTGGTCGAATTGTCTTCTGGAGGTTTGATTTTACTTGATGCTACAGAACCATATAGTACGCCAAATATTTTACCTAGAAGAGCATTGAATTGGAATGGGAGAAGAATCACAAAAGATGGTAACTCATCTTGGGTAAAATTAGCTACAACAAAACACGCAACAGAAGATAATAATATAATGGTTAATATTTCTGATGATTTAATGATTAACGGTCTTTACAGAACAAAGTTTAGTAATTTAAGTGCTTTAACTTATAGAAAAAACAACAATCACTTAACAGAAGAAGCTGTAGTAACAGGTTTAGAGGAAAAAACAAATGTAGAAATAGAAGATATTAAAATTTTAAATGATAAAAACATTTATAAGATACCTACAAGAACTATAAAGTTTAATAGCGACGGATTGATAGAAAGTATAAACGGTAAATTATATGTAGAACCATTATTATTTTTAACAGAACGTAGAAACCCTTTTAAATTAGAAGAAAGAAAGTTTCCGGTTGATTTTACAACACCATGGAAAGTGAAAAATGTAGTTTCAATTAAAATACCTGAAGGTTATAAGATTGAAGCTATACCAGAAAGTTTTGCGATTGGCTTACCAGATAATTTAGGAGTTTTTAAATATCAGATTCAAGAAAATGCTGGTAAAATTAGTACGATTAGTAGTATGCAATTTAATACAGCAATTGTATCTCCACAATATTACGAAAGTTTAAAAAAGTTTTATGGTGATTTAGTGAAAAAGCAAACTGAAAAAATTGTTTTAATAAAAATTTAAGCTAAAAAGTTAATTATATAAGCCCAAAACGAAAGTTTTGGGTTTTCTTTTTTATAATTTTTTTTAAGAAGGAAACCCTAACATATTTCCCATGCCAACAGTAAATAGCCAGCAGCCATAAATACTATGTTCTACACTAACTAAAAATGTAGATTTTGTTTTACTGTAGGTGTATGCAAATAGAAGTCCTCCAATAAAAGTTAAAATTAAAACCAATGTATTTTTAAATAATAAATGAGCAAGAGAAAACAAAAAAGCATTTATAAAAAGAAATAATTTCTCATTTTTAAACAATTCTAGATAGCGTTTAAAAAAGAAATTTCGGTAAAGTAATTCTTGCGGATATACAGAAAAAATCGAATAAAAAAGAAGTATTAAAATCCATAAAAGTGGTTTGTTTAAAACAACTATAAAGAGGTTTTTAGGGGCTGTAAAGTAAACGTAAAAAGAGGTGGTGATTGCTATCAAGAACAGCTTTATCATGGTTGATTTCCAAAAAAATCTCCAATCAATATTTTTCGAAATTCTTAATTTTACGTTTTCAACTTTAAGTAGAATGTACAAAATGTAAAAAAAACCAAGCAGACCAATTGTAAGTTTGATAATAGCATTATAAGTAAAAACAAAACTAATAGGAATCATTAAAAATAAAATTAATAGCTCTAATAGTTTGTAGTTTTTAGTCTGCATATTTATAAATTTATAGCTGTTGTATTTTTAACTTGCTCAATTGCAAAAGTACTATGTGTACTGCCAATGTATTTGATAGCAGTAAGTTTTGTTATCATAAAATTTCTATAAGTTTCCATGTCTTTTACATAGATTTTTAAAATATAATCGTAATCTCCACTTACATGAAAACATTCGGAAACTTCTTCTAATTTTAAAATTTCATTTTCAAAAGTATGTACATATTCTTTAGAGTGCTGAATTAATTTTACATGGCAAAACACTAAAAAAGATTTATCAATTTTATTTTTATTTATAATTGCAACATACTTTTCTATTACTTTTTGATTTTCTAGTTTTTTAATTCTTTCATAAATAGCTGTAATAGATAGGTTTAGTTGTAAAGATAATTGTTTGGTGGTTTGTTTACTATCTACTTGTAATAAATTTATAAGTTTTTTGTCTATCGTGTCTAACATATAATTTTCTAAAATTTTAAATGAATCAAATTCTTTTTAGATATTAAAATTACTAATTGATTTAAAAATAGAAAAAAAATCTAAATTTTAAATTTTATATTGTTTTTATTTCTTAAAAATTGTCTTTTTGT
Organism: Polaribacter sp. BM10; assembly: GCF_002005425.1. GTDB lineage: Bacteria > Bacteroidota > Bacteroidia > Flavobacteriales > Flavobacteriaceae > Polaribacter > Polaribacter marinaquae. The sequence continues at coordinate 2,896,229 of NZ_CP019704.1, forward strand.
GTAAATAAAACTATATATATGAAATTCAATCCAGCAGACAAAATTCAAGATTTACAATATTTCGGAGAGTTTGGAGGCGTTAATCCTTCAATTTCAGATTCATCTACTTATACATTCTTATCAGCAAAAACGATGTTCGATACATTCGAAGGAAATGCAGACGGATGTTATTTATATTCTCGCCATTCTACGCCAAGTAATTTGTATTTAGGCGAAGCTTTAGCGGCTATGGAAGGTACAGAAACTGCAAATGTAGCAGCATCCGGAATGGGAGCAATCACTCCTGTTTTATTGCAGTTAGTTGGTACCGGAGAACACATTGTTTCAAGTAGAACAATTTATGGCGGAACATATGCTTTTTTAAAGAACTTTACACCAAGATTAGGTATAAATACTTCATTTGTAGATATTACCAAACTAGATATTGTAGAAGCTGCAATTACAGATAAAACAAAGGTTTTGTATTGCGAATCTGTAAGTAATCCGCTTTTAGAAGTTGCAGATATCGAAGGTTTATCTGCATTAGCAAAAAAGTATAATTTAAAATTAGTAGTAGATAATACATTTTCTCCGTTATCAATATCCCCTGCAAAATTAGGTGCAGATGTTGTAGTACATAGTTTAACAAAATTTATCAATGGTTCTTCAGATACTGTTGGTGGCGTAGTCTGTGGTGCGCAAGATTTTATTAACGATTTACGAAACGTAAATGATGGCGCAAGCATGTTACTAGGTTCTACTATGGATAGTTTAAGGGCTTCTTCTATTCTTAAAAACTTAAGAACTTTACATATTAGAATGAAACAACATAGCTATAATGCTGCTTTTTTAGCTGATAAATTTGAGACTGATGGCTTAAAAACAGTATATCCTGGTTTACAATCGCATCCGTCACACGAATTATTTAAGTCTATGATGAATGCCGAATATGGTTTTGGTGGTATGTTAACTATAGATGCAGGCTCTTTAGAAAAAGCGAATGAGCTAATGGAGTTGATGCAACACAAAAACTTAGGTTATTTAGCTGTAAGTTTAGGTTTTTATAAAACCTTATTTTCTGCACCTGGTAGCTCTACATCATCAGAAATACCAGAAGAAGAACAAAAAGAAATGGGATTGTCTGATGGATTGATACGTTTTTCTATTGGTTTAGATAATGATATCGAGCGTACATATACAATGATGAAAACCTGTATGAAAGAAGTTGGTATTCTATAAATATTTAACGAATTCTTTAAAATAGTAAACTGTAATTAAAGCTAATTTAATTTATTAGTAAAAAATATCTTAAAAAGGCTTTAAATTACAGTTTTAGCAAGAATTTAGATTTGTGTAATTCTTTACAAAATCGTAACATTACACATCAAAATTTATAGTACATGGAAAGCCAAAATATCAAACCAACAAATCCTCAAGACGAAAACATTATAGAAAATAAAGAACTCAATATTTGGGAAGCTTTAATACCTGTTTTTGCTTTGGTGGCCATGTTGTTTTATAATGTTTTTTATGTCTATGGTGATGATGCTTTAAGTGGTAGTAATCAATTTATATTATTATTAGGTGCAGCGGTTGCAGCTATAGTTGGTTTCAAAAATAAAGTGTCTTACAAACAAATGATAGAAGAGGTTGCAGAGAATGTAAAATCTACTTCGGGTGCTATTCTAATTTTATTAATGGTTGGTGCTTTGGCAGGAACTTGGTTAATAAGTGGTATTATTCCTTCTATGATTTATTACGGATTACAAATCTTAAATCCGACGATATTTTTAGCAGCTTCTGTAATAATTTGTGCAATAATTTCTATTGCAACAGGTAGTTCTTGGACAACCTCTGCTACAGTTGGTATTGCATTAGTAGGTATTGGTAATACATTAGGTATTTCTCCAGGTATGACAGCAGGAGCAGTATTGTCTGGTGCATATTTTGGTGATAAGATGTCACCGTTATCAGATACAACAAATTTGGCACCAACAATGGCTGGTGGAGATTTGTTTTCTCATATTAAATATATGTCATTAACAACAGTGCCAACAATTTTAGTAACATTATTAGCTTTTATTATTATTGGTTTTTCTATAGAAACTACTGGTTCACCCGATGTTTCAGATAAATTAACAGCTATTGATGCTGCTTTTAATATTTCGCCTTGGCTATTTATTGTGCCAGCAATTGTAATTTTTATGATTGTTAAAAAAACAGAACCTTTAATTGCATTATTGGTTGGTACACTTCTAGCTGGTGTTGTAGCAGTTATAGCGCAACCAGAAATTGTTTTAAATGTTGCAGGTGCAGATTCGCTTTCTTTTAATTCTGCATACAAAGGGGTTATGAATGCAATTACTGTAGATTCTGCGGTAGAAACAACAAGCGCCGAGTTAAATGATTTATTTACTGCGGGAGGAATGAGTGGAATGTTAGGAACTATTTGGTTGATAATTTGTGCAATGGTTTTTGGTGGCGTAATGGATGCAATAGGTGCTTTGTCTAGAATTAGCAAAGCGTTATTAAGTTTGGCTTCTTCTGTTTTCGGACTTTTTGCGAGTACAGTAGCAAGTTGTTTGGCTTTAAATGTTACAGCTTCAGATCAATATTTAGCAATTGTGGTTCCTGGTAAAATGTTTAAAAAAGCTTACGAAGAAAAAGGTTTAGCGCCAGAAAATTTAAGTAGAACTTTAGAGGATTCTGGTACAGTAACTTCTGTTTTAATCCCTTGGAATACCTGTGGTGCATACCAATCTGGAGTTTTAGGTGTTTCTGTAGCAGAGTACTTTTTCTTTGCAATCTTTAATTGGTTAAGTCCTTTTATGACGTTGTTATTTGCTGCATTTAACATCAAAATAAAACAATTAGTTAAAAAATAGACTTTAAAACATGATTGTAAAAGCTATTATTTCTGATGCTGAAAAGTTATCAGAAATTGCAATGCAATCTAAAGCAGTTTGGGGTTATTCTAATGATGATTTAGAAACTTGGAGAGAAGACTTAACAATTACACCTAAAATTTTTGATGAAAATTATATTTGTAAATATGTATTGGATTCTAAAAATGTAGGTTTTTACGTTTTAAATAATTTTAATTCAGATGTATATATTTTAGAGTTTTTGTTCATTGATCCAAATTATATTAAAAAAGGAATCGGTCATCAATTATTAGTTCATGCAATAGCTATTTCTAAAAAGGCAAAAAGACTACAAGTTTTATCAGATCCTAATGCAGAAGCATTTTATACTAAATATGGTTTTAAAGTTATTGATAACTTAAAAAGTAGTATTCCGGGGAGATTATTACCAAAAATGGAATTACAACTTAGTTAAAAATACGAAAAGCTATTTTTTCTTCGGTATATTTAAAACACCAGAAATTATCAATAAAATCCACGGTGTTCCGTGTAAAAGTACATCAAACCAATCTTTAGCTTGCATTCCTGTATCAGAAGAAAATGCATTCCCACCCAAAATCCATTGTAATTTTCCCCAAATATGTGGCGGATTAAATGGAGCTAAACCTAATGTTAAACTAGCTAAAAGAAAAAGTTTCCAATTGTTTTTAAGTTGGCTTTTCATCAATACTTATATTAAATAAACCAATTCCAAACCAAACCAAAACGAACCGTAAAATCTCTATACGGATAATTAGGTGCAGAAAAATAGTTTTTATCGGTAAAACTAGACGTTGCATTGTCAACTTTTAAATACAAACGAGTTCTTCTTACTTGAGCATTAAAAAATACATCAAAAGTAGGAAAACCTATTTGTTCATCATTCTGTAGTCTAAATTCTGCTAAAAGCGGATTGTACGCATTTGCATTATACTTTGTAAAGTATTTAAAAGTAATACCAATATTTACCAACATTGGTTTACCCTTAAACCAATAATCTGTGTAATAAAAAGTGTTTCTAGTAACAAATTCTGGCACTCTAAAAACAGAACTTCCGCTTGTAACATTTTGATACATTAGAGTATTGTCTAAAGCGAATTTACCAAGCTTAAACTTTCTGTTAGCCTTTACTTTAAGATAGGTAATTTGATTTGCAAATTGTTGTGGTTTGCTATCTTCATCAAAATAAGTGTAATTGTCTATGTTTGTAAAGTTCAAAGAAGCATTACCCCATTTAGAAGCAAAATCAAAACCTAAATCTCTTGTGTTTACATTACTAAATTCGTTTTGCCAATTGTAAGCATCATATTCACTTTGGTGCAATAATGTATTAAAATTTGGCGATTTAGAGCTTAATAATAAGGTTCCCTTTACACTAAAAATACTATCTTTTTCAAAAATAGCTTCCCCTTTTAAATAATTACCAGAAAGTCTACCGTTGCCCGGTGTTACAGAAGCATCTGCATTTAGTTTAAAGTTTTTAATTTTAGCATTCCAATCTGCACCAAAAGAAATAGCGTTACCTTCTATTTTTAATTTATTGATGTTACTATTACTGTTTAAAATGGTGTCATAACCATAAGAATAATTAGTTAGTTCTGCTTTCGCTTTAAACTTACCCAAAACATATTTAGAGTTAAATTCTAAATTTAATTGGTTGTTTGTGAGTTTGCTAATTGCTTTTTTGTCATCAGGATTAGAAGAGCTTGCACTGCCAAAAAAATCTTCTGTTAATGTATTTTGTATAAACTCGTAACTTTTATTTTCATTGGTAAAAACATGGCCGATTTTTAAATTGCTAAAATCTTTATTGTTTATTGAATCTTTGCTAGAAATCAGTTTATAACTGTGTTCTACATAAACTCGATTACTATCAAATTCGCTTTCAGAATTGGTTAAATTAACGTCTAAACGAGCTCTTGTTTGAAAATTTTCATCATCAGTAATAAAATTTTCTAAAGAAGCCGTTGTTAAACCACCGTTTTCTTGATGATAAAAATCTTGAGTAGTTAAATGTCCTCTTATTTCGTATTGATTTTGCTTTGTTGTGTAATGAAAAGCACCTCTAAAATTACCATTACTAACCAATGCTTGCCTGTAAGCACCTAAAGATCTAAGGCCTTTGTAAGACAAAGAAACATTTAATCGCTTAGAGAAGTTTAGTGTAAAAAGCGCGTCTAAAACTTGCCCTTGTTGCAAACCGGTTCTATAAAGTATTTCTGTAGTTGGTGTTGGTACTTCGTAATATTTAATATCGTCTATATCTAAATAGCTTACTTGTTTTGCGGTAAAACCAAGGTCTGGAAACCTGTAAATGTTATTAAAAGAATAACCTAAATTATTTAAAGTTTGTCCTTGATTGTGAAACTCTATAAACTCAAATAAATCTTTTCTAAGGTAATTAAACTTATATTCTTTCTGTAACGTTAGTGTAGTATCAATATAAGTAGTGTCTTTCTTATGAGAAAAAATCTTATAATCTGTATACTTTGTTTTGCCCGATAAAGTTACATTAATTGGGCTTGTATTTGTAGAATCTCTTAATATAACTGCGTTTCCGTTTAAACCACCTTGTCCAAAACCTTGTGAAAATAGATTTTGAGTTAGTAAAAAACAGATTAAAAAAGAGAAAATTATGTTACTTTTCATATAGAATTTCTTCGTGAACAAATGTAAAATAATTAAACGAAAATTTAAATGTTTAATTATCTCTATAAACGTTAATTACCAAATAACTTTTTTAACAATAAAAATCTAGTAAACCATTCTTTTAAAAAGCTAAAATAAAATTTCTTTTCTTTGCATTATGTTAGAACTTAATTATAGTGGTTTTGCCCTAGAAGCAGGTACAGACGAAGCTGGTAGAGGTTGTTTATCTGGGCCAGTAGTTGCTGCGGCAGTTATTTTACCAGATAATTTTTCGCATCCTTTTTTAAATGATTCTAAGCAATTATCAGAAAAAAAAAGAGAAGAAGTAAGACCATTTATAGAGCAACATGCAATTGCCTTTGGCGTTTCTTTTGTTTGGCAAGAAGAAGTCGATAAAATTAACGTGCTACAAGCATCTATAACAGGAATGCACAGAGCAATCGAAAAACTAAATATTACACCAGAGTTTATTATTGTAGACGGCAACAAATTTAAAAACTATAAAGAAATTCCGCATAAAACAATTGTAAAAGGCGATTCTAAATACCTAAGTATTGCCGCAGCGTCTGTATTAGCCAAAACATACAGAGACGATTATATGGCAAAAATTCATAAAGAGTTTCCTATGTATAATTGGCAAAAAAATAAAGGCTATCCTACCAAAGAGCACAGAAATGCAATTAGAGAATTTGGCGCTACAAATTACCACAGAAAAACGTTTAAACTTCTGCCAGAACAAATAAAGTTAGATCTTTAATTTTTTTAGAAGCTATTTCCTGCTTTCGTTACTCGCTTTTTTTGAGAAAAACAAAAAAGAGCTCAGACACGCCACTCAATCAGGGCTAAGAATTTTTGCCAACTAATTTTTTACAGAAACGTAATTTATATCTTAATCATAGGTAAAGTTTTTCTATTTTTACGCTCCAAAATTTAAGTGATGATTAAAAAAACAAGAGCAGAAATTACAAAATGCATTCTTCATAAAGTAGCAAATAAATTTAACAGCGGTCAAAATGTTTTCTCAGAAGACTTAATTCGTTTCGATCAAGAAAGTTACGATTTAATGAAGAATTTCTTAATGAAACCATTTGGTAATTTAACCCAAAGTTATCGTTTTGTAAATCATGAAGATGCGCGTTTAGATCCTTTAAATAACTTTACATCAGAAATTTTTAAAGAAGAAGCGGCTTTTGTAGATTACTCTAAAAGTATTGTAAATCATTTGTTCGAACAATCTAATTCGGCACAAATAAAAACAGGAGACGTTATTGTAGTTTTTATAGAAGGTATAGAATATAAAGATGTTTTAACAGAAGCTGTAGGTATTTTTAAGATAGAAAATAAAGTAGATTTTTTTCAAACCTATTTAGACGATAACGAGAGTTTTGATGTAGTTGTACAAAAAGGAATTTCTACAAAAAGAATAGACAAAGGTTGTTTGATTTTAAACACTGCAGACGCAGAAGGAACCGTGGTTTTTTCTGTAGATAATCATAATTACGATGCACAATACTGGATCAATAATTTCTTAAATGTAAAACTTGCAGACGATTACAATTCGCACACGCAAAGTTATTTAGAAATGTGTAAAGAGTTTTCAGAAGAAGTAATAAAACCAGAATTAGGTATGCAGCAGCAAGGTAATTTTCTTGCAAATACTGTAGATTATTTTAAAGAAAATGAATCTGTAGATTATGCTACTTTTAAAGACGAAGTTTTTACAGACGAAAAACACAAAGAGCAGTTTGATGATTACAAAAAACACTTCGAAAATCTAAATGATGTATTAATAAGAAATAATTTTGATGTTTCTGGGGTTGTTTTAAAGAAAGAGAAAAGCAAACTTAAAACAGAAATAAAATTAGATACTAATATCAATATCAAGTTAGATGTAGATGCGCCAGAAGCTGCATCAGAATATATAGAAAGAGGTTACGACGAAGAGAAAAAAATGAAATATTACAAAGTGTACTTTAACGAAGAAAAGTAAAATTTGTAAAATGTTTGTATTTGTTAAATTTCTAGATAAATAACAGAACCAATGAATGATAAGAAAAACATACTTGCGTCTAATTTATCTACTGAATTTAAAAAATTGATTTTACAATTAAATAAAAGTAATACAAATAAAGATTTTCAGTTAAAAATACATGAGCCAAACCTATTTTGGGCAATAAATTGGAAAACTGATAGGTATTTAGAAGAGTGTTTTTGTGTTCGTTTGTATGCAGACAATACAAAACACTCTTTAATTGCAGAGCACCAAGTTAAAGATGTATTTGATCATATTAACGATCCGTATTTTAACTATAAAGAAAAAACTTTAGAAGAATTTACGCTAATTATTAAAGAAATAATTCAAAAAACAGAACAAGCTATTGTCGAGTCTTTAGATAAAGACTTAGACAAAGAAATGTAATTATTTTAATTAATCTGCGATTACAAACTCATTCACTTCAAAAAGATTTTTAAAATGTTTTAAAATTTTAGATTTTACTTCTTCTAAATCTAGTTTTTTACCTAATTCTGCTTCCATCGAAGCAACTGCTTTTCCTCTAATTCCACACGGAATAATATTGTCGAAATAACCTAAATTGGTGTTAACGTTTAAAGCAAAACCATGCATGGTAACCCAACGAGAAGATCGAATTCCCATTGCACAAATTTTACGTGCAAACGGTGTTCCAACGTCTAACCAAACTCCGGTTTCGCCATCACTTCTTTCACCTTTTAAACCATATTCTGCAATTGTTAAAATTATGCTTTCTTCTAAAAGACGTAAATATTTATGAATATCAGTAAAAAAATTCTCTAAATCTAAAATAGGATAACCTACAATTTGCCCTGGTCCATGATACGTAATATCGCCACCACGATTTATTTTATAAAATGTAGCTCCTTTTTCTTCTAATTGTTTCTCGTTTAATAATAAATTACTCAAATCTCCACTTTTACCTAAGGTATAAACGTGCGGATGTTCTACAAAAAGTAGGTGGTTATCCGTAGTTTGATTCAGGTTTTTTCTTCGATTAGCAATTTTTACATCTACAATATCTTGTAAAAGTTTAGTTTGATAATCCCAAGTATCTTTATAATCTTTGACTTTAAGGTCTTTAAGTAGTATGTTTCTGTTCATATTATCGACTACAAAGATAAATATTTCCTTATATTTGAAAACCCCTAATCTACAAAATATTGTTATGGTGATAAAATTAAATAAATTATTAATAACTGCTTTTTTGGCATGTTTATCGTTTGGTGTTCAAGGTCAAGAAATCTGGCAAAAAATAGATAGAAATAACAGTACTTTACAAAAGAAAGAGTTAAGAAGTTTTAAAAATTTTCCAGATAAATTTTCTCTGTATAATTTAGATGTAAACCAGGTAAAAACAAATTTAAATTCTAAAGCTAAAACGGCTTTTACTACCATAAAATTACCTAATTCAGAAGGAGATTTAGAGCTTTTTAAATTAAAAGAATCTTCAAATTTTGAAAAAGGATTAGCTGAAAAGTTTCCTTCGATAAAATCGTATACAGCAATCGGTATTACAAATCCAACCTCTTTTGCTAAAGTAAGTGTTGGTTTAGATGGATTTCATGCAGTAATATTTTCTACAAACGGTAAAACGGTATACGTAGATCCATATTCAAAAGATAATAAAGAATATATTGTATATAAAACCTCAGATTTAAAAGAAGAAGATCATCATTTTAAATGTGATGTAGAAGAAGTTGCAAACAAACAAATTGTATCAGAAATCGCTGCGAAATCTTTAAACGATGGAAATTTAAGAACTTTTAGATTGGCTTTAGTTTGTAGCGGAGAATATGCGCAGTTTCACCTAAATAACCAAGGTATTTCTGCGGCTGCATCAGATTCAGAAAAAAAGGCAGCAGTTTTATCTGCAATGAACACTTCCATGACGAGAGTTAACGGTTTGTTCGAAAAAGATTTAGCCGTTAAAATGGTTATAGTTGCTAATAATGATGAAGTAATTTTCTTAGACCCAGATACAGATAATATTACAGATGGTGATCCTGATGAGATGATTGATGAAGTGCAAACTATTGCAGATGCTAGGATAGGAACAGCCAATTACGATATTGGGCATATTTTTAGTATTGGCGGTGATGGATTAGCAGGTTTAGGAGTTGTTTGTGTTACTGGTCAAAAAGCAAAAGGAGTTACAGGTAGAAGTTCGCCTATCGGAGATCCTTATGATATTGATTTTGTAGCACACGAAATGGGGCATCAATTTGGTGCAACACATACACAAAATAACGATTGCCAAAGAACAAATACTACTGCTGTAGAACCAGGAAGTGCTTCTACAATTATGGGGTATGCTGGTATTTGTGCGCCAAATGTACAAGGTCAAAGTGATGATTATTTTCATGCAGTTAGTATAAAACAAATGCAAAATGTAATTGCTTCTACTGCAAGTTGTGCCACTTTAACAAGTAATAACAACAGTGCGCCAGTTGCTAGTGCAGGTTTAGATTACAGTATTCCTAAATCTACACCTTTTGTATTAAGAGGTAATGCTACAGATGCAGACGGCGTTTCATCTTTAACTTATAATTGGGAACAAACAGATAACGAAGTTGGTGCAATGCCACCAAATAGCACAAACAATGTAGGTCCTATGTTTAGGTCTTTACCTTCTAAGGTTTCTTCGGATAGATACATGCCCGAGTTGGCAACAGTTATTTCTGGTAGCGTTTCTTCTACTTGGGAAGTTTTACCAAGCGTAGCAAGAGAAATGAATTTTTCTTTATTGGTTAGAGATAACAACAATACAGGTGGCGGAACTTCTAGAGATGATATGATTGTAACTGTAGAAGATGCAGATGCTTTTACTGTTACCTCTCAAAATACTGCAACTGTTTGGGATGCTGGTAGTTCTCAAACAATAACATGGAATAAAGGGACAACAGATGTTGCGCCAATAAATTGTGCTAACGTTAATATAAGATTGTCAATAGATGGCGGATTAACGTTTCCAATAATTTTAGCAGCAAATACAGCAAACGATGGTTCAGAAGTAATTTCTGTGCCTAATAATGTTACAACACAAGCCAGAATATTGGTAGAAGCTGCAGATAATATATTTTATAATGTAAACTCAGTAGATTTCGAAATAGAATCTACAACGCCTTCTTTTTTGATTACAGATACCAGCGGAGAATTGTCTGCTTGTAACACCGGAAATCAAACAGTAGATTATAGTCTAAATTTAGATTTTATCAATGGATATTCAGAAAATGTAACATTTGCAGCAACCGGTAATCCTTCTGGTTCTGTAGTTAGTTTTAATCCGACTTCTATAAATAGTGACGGTAATGTAACATTGTCTGTTTCTAATTTAGACGGAATTACAGCAGGAGATTATGAAATTAATATAGCAGCAAATAGCGCAAGTGTTAATCAAACAATAAACTTAAATTTAAATATTACTGATGCTAATTTGGCTGTAACTACTTTGTTAACACCAACTAATCAGGCAACAGAAGTTTCGTTAATAGAAATATTAACTTGGCAAGAAGATGTAAATGCAAGTTCTTATAATGTAGAAGTTTCGTCTAATTCTAATTTTACAGATATAGTTTCTTCAGGAACTTCAAGCACCAATAATTATCAAGTTAATAATTTAAATCCTAATACAGAATATTATTGGAGAGTTAAAGGTGTAAACAATTGTAACGAAGGGGCGTTTTCGACTCCTTTTAGGTTTACTACAGAAACACCAGAATATTGTGCTGCTACTTATACAGATGAAGCAGGTGGGTCAGAACATATTACAAACGTAACTTTTAATTCTATTAATAACACTTCTGGCAACGATACCGTAGATGGTTACCAAGACTTTACTGCTATTAATACCAACGTTTTTAGAAATGAAACTTATACAATTACAGTAACTTTTGATACGGCAGGTTTTCAAGATCACTGTTATGTTTTTATCGATTGGAATAGAGATTTTATTTTTGATAAAGAAACAGAAAGATATGATTTAGGTACAAAACTAGAAGATATTTCTACGGCTACGTTTAGTATAAATGTACCTTCGGATGCTAAATTTGGTAAAACAACCATGAGAGTTTTAATAGAATATGATGATCCTGATGACGGTTTTGGAGATGGGCCATGTGATGCAGATCAAAAAACCGAGTGGGGAGAAGTAGAGGATTACTCGATAACAGTAACAGAGCCGGAAATTGATATAAGTAATATTTCTGTACAGACGACGTCAGAAACTTGTGTAGGTGAAAATGACGGAATAATTAAAGTTGACGTAAATCAAACATCTTTTACTTATAATGTAACTGTAACGGGTGGTTCAACAGTTTTAAATTCTCAAATAAGCGGTTCGTCAATAATGTTTGAAAATTTAAATCCAGGAATTTACACTGTTTGTATAGAGACAGAAGAACTAGAATACACACAATGTTTTGAAGTAGAAATTATAGCAGCGCAACAAATTTCTTTAAAAGCAACTGCAGAAAACGGATTAAGAAAATATACTTTTAACGTTGCCAAGGGTACTGCGCCTTACAATGTGTTTTTAAATGAAAAACTTGTTAGAGTTTCTAACGATACTAATTTTGAAGTCGAATTTAAAGAAGGTGGTAAGCTAGAAATAAAAACGGCTAAAGAATGTGAGGGCGTTTTTAAGACAACGATAGAAGATGTTTTATTGTTGAAAAACCCAGTTGTAGATGCTGTAGAGTTATTACTTCCAATAGGAACCGAAAAAAGTACAATAGACGTTTTGATTTTTGATGTTCAAGGTAAGAAGGTATATCAGAATACAGAAAAGGTGCAAGATAATTCTGTAACTATTCCGTTTAAAAATTATGCAAAAGGAATCTATATTTTAAAATTATCAATAGATGTGAAACCCATTAAATTATTAAAAGAATGAGAAAATCAATAATTATTTTTTGTGCATTTTGCATTAGCTTTTTTTTGGTAAGGTGTTCTAAAAAACAACCCGCTAATCAAGCGCCAAGTATTGTTCAATTAACATTTCCTTCTAAAGATTTGTTATGCACAGACAATACAATTGCATTTAATTGGAGTGCAGCTATCGATCCTGATAATGACGATTTAGAATATAATCTTATAATTGCTAAAGATAGGCAATTAGTAGAAGTAATAGAAAATAGAACTATTTCTTCTACAGGTGCAACCATAACTTTAGAAAAGGCAACAGCTTTTTATTGGCAAGTAAGTGCTATTGATGTTGTTAATAATCTATCTAGTAAATCAGAAATTTTTGCTTTTTTTACCAAAGGTGATGGTGTAACAAATTATGCTCCTTTTATGGCAGATTTAAAAACACCAACAGATAATGCAACAGTAAATGCAGGTAATTTAAGTTTAACTTGGGATGCTACGGATATTAATACAGACGATACTTTAACTTACGAAGTGTTTTTTGGTGAAGATGACGTAATTAATTCTGTGGCTACATCTCTATCTGAAAAAATGTATGATGTTTCTGTAACTTCTGGTAAAACATATTCATGGAAAGTGAATGTTACAGATAATTCAGGTGCAACTTCAATAGGTCAAATTGCTACTTTTTCTGTAAATTAAAAAAAAACACAAAAAAAAGCCTCATCAATTTGATGAGGCTTTTTTTTGTTTAAAATATATTATCCTAAGAAAGGATATTTGTAATCTGTTGGTGTTACAAATGTTTCTTTTATCAATCTAACAGAAGTCCAACGTAATAAGTTTTGAGCAGAACCAGCTTTGTCATTTGTTCCAGAAGCTCTTGCTCCTCCAAATGGTTGTTGTCCTACAACAGCACCTGTTGGCTTGTCGTTAATATAGAAGTTACCTGCAGCGTTTTCTAAAGCTTTTGATGCTTTTTCTACAATATATCTATCCGTAGATAAAATTGCACCTGTTAAAGCATATTCTGTAGATTCATCAACTAGTTTTAAAGAAGCTTCCCATTCTGCATCTTCGTATAAATAAATTGTCATAACAGGGCCAAAAAGCTCTGTTGTCATAGTTGCAAATGTTGGTGATTTAGCTAAAATAACAGTTGGTTCTATAAAGTATCCAACAGATTTATCGTAGTTACCTCCAATAATTACTTCTGCATCTTTATCTTCTTTTGCGATATCGATATACTTGGCAATTTTGTCGAAAGAACCTTCGTGTATTACTGCATTTACAAAGTTAGTTGGATCTTCTGGAGTACCCATTTTTAACTCAGAAATTTGCGCTTCTAAGTGTTTTTTAACATCGCCCCAAATAGAAGTAGGAATGTAAGCACGTGATGCTGCAGAACATTTTTGGCCTTGATACTCAAACGCTCCTCTTGTAATTGCTGTTGCAATTTGTAACGGATTTGCAGAATTATGTGCCCAGATAAAATCTTTACCACCAGTTTCTCCTACAATTCTTGGGTAGGTTTTGTATGTATGAATGTTTGTTCCAATTTGTTTCCATAGTTCTTTAAAAACAAAAGTAGAACCTGTGAAATGTAATCCAGAAAAATCTGGAGACTCTAAAACGGTATCAGAAATCATAACAGGATCACCATAAACAACGTTAATTACACCGTCTGGTAAACCAGCTTCTTTAAATAAGTCTACAATTACTTGTGCAGAATATGCTTGGTGGTCAGAAGGTTTCCAAACAACAACATTACCCATTAAGGCAGCAGATGCTGGTAAGTTGGCAGCGATAGAAGTAAAATTAAAAGGAGAAATTGCATATACAAAACCTTCTAATGGTCTATATTCTAATCTGTTCCAGATTCCTGGTGCAGATGCTGGCTGATCTTTAAAAATATCAGTCATATATTCTACATTAAACCTAAAGAAATCTATCATTTCACAAGCAGCATCAATTTCTGCCTGATGTACGTTTTTAGATTGTGCAATCATTGTTGCAGCATTCATTTTTGCTCTGTAAGGTCCTGCTAATAATTCTGCAGCCTTTAAGAAAATAGAAGCTCTTTCCATCCAAGAAACAGAAGACCAAGCCTCTCTTGCAGCTAAAGCTGTAGAAATAGCAGATTCTACGTGAGATTTGTCTGCTGTATGATATTGACCTACTACATGTTTATGATCATGCGGAGGTGTAATGTTTTTTGTGTTACCAGTTCTAACTTCTTCTCCATTAATATGCATTGGCACATCAATATTGTCGTTAAACATGGTTTTGTAAGTTGCTAATAATTCTTCTCTTTCAGGAGAACCCGGAGCATAGCTTTTTACTGGTTCGTTTACTGCTTTTGGAACATTAAAAAATCCTCTTGCCATATTGTATGATTTTAAGTTTTAATCTACTAATTTTGAGTTTCAAAGTTACAATTTTTGTTTCAATAAATTAAGTCGATTTTTAATCTCTTTTATTGAGAATAATTTAATTTTAGAGCTTCAATGTAAAAATTTTAATAATTAAATTTTAATTATAATATGTGCACAGTTACGTACCTTCCTTTAGGTAATAACAATTTTATTTTAACGTCTAATAGAGATGAAACACCTTTAAGAAAAACATTACCACCTAAAGATTATGTAGAAGATGGTGTGGTTTTAACATATCCTAAGGATGAAGTTGCTGGCGGAACATGGATTGGTTTAAGTGATAAAAAACGATTGGTTTGTTTGTTAAACGGCGGTTTTACGATTCATAAAAGAAAAGATTCTTACAAGATGAGTAGAGGTGTAATCGTTAAAAAAATATTAACAGAAGTTAATGCTGTTTCTTTTATTAATCAATTTGATTTTGAAGGAATTGAGCCATTTACATTGATTCTTGTTGATTGGGAAAATAGTTTAAAAACTTTTGAATTGGTTTGGGACGGAGAGCAAAAACATTTTACAGAATTACCTCAAGAACCAAAAATTTGGTCTTCCTCTACATTATATACTGATGAAATGAAAACGCAAAGACGTATATGGTTTTCTGAGTGGTTGGCTATTAATTCGGTATTTGAGCAAGATAATATTCTTCAATTTCATCAGAATGAAAGTAAAGGTACTGCAGATATATCTTTAAAAATGAAACGTGATATTGTAGAAACAGTAAGTGTAACTTCAGTAAAAAAAGAAAGTTCTTCTGTAAATATGTTGTATTTAGATTTTGTAAATTAATAAATTGCAAAAGAGATTAAAGTAACTAAAACTACACCTAAAACTGCCATAATCATGTAGACAAAATTCAACATTAGAAATTTAAATAGTGTCTTTATGTAGCCTTGATTGTAAAACTTTTTCATTGCTAAAAATAAGTAGGTTAAGAATATTAATATAAAAATAGAAGCGTTTTCTACTTTCATAAAAAAACTTAAAATATATACGATTGTTAGCAGCATAAAAAAAACAGTTTGTGTATGAAACACAAATATTAGATGGTCTACATATGTAAATTTTCTTCTAACATATAAAAGTTTTAAAAAGAGCGTAAATAATGGTAGAAATATAAATAAAGAAATAGAGATATAAGACAGAGATTCGTTAACAAACTTATCATAACTATCATTGTCGTCCATTACTTTATTCATCACTTTTACTCTTTGATATAGAAATCTATTGTTAAAGTTTTTACTATATTTTAAAGAATCTAATGCATCATTTACATCTGTTTTTGGATGTTCTTTTTGAAATTCTAAAAATTTTTCTATTCTAGTTCCTTTTCCAAAACTAAAATTTCTTTTTTTCGCTTTTTTCTTTTTTATACTGTCATTTTCTTCCTTTTCTATGTCATCAAGAATTTTTTCTTTTTGTTTTTTAGAAATCGGAATAATAGACTTATCCAATTCCTTTTGCACAATTTTAGTAATAGAGTCTCTTTCTATTTCTGTATTGTTAATCTTTTCGTTAATACTTAATTCTTTTTGAACATCAGCCTTAACTAAAGCCTGATATTTTTTGTAATTAATTTTTAAACCTAAAATTAAAAATGAAATTATAGAAACGGTAATGTAAAATCTAAAAGGATTGGAATACCTACTTCTTTTGCCTTCTTTGTAGTCTTTAGAAACTTTACCTGGGTTGGTAAGTAGCGGAATTAAAGTTTTCCAAAACTTTGCATCAAAATTAAAAACACCATTAAACATTTCGTAAATAAAAGTTACAAAAGTTATTTTATCTCCTTTATTTTCTTGTCCACATTCTGGGCAAAATTTTTCGTGACCGCTAAATGGATGCCCGCAATTTAAACAAGCAGGATCTTGAATTTTAGCAACTTTATTCTTTTTTTTAGCTAGTTTAATAAGGCGGTAGTTGTTAATTGAAAAGTTGGGATATATACTTTAAATTGCTCGTAAGTTTCTAAGTTAATCATTGTGTAAAAACCTTTCATTGCGCCGATATTAGATGTTAAAAAACAACCAGATTTATATGTGTAATGATCGTTTGGTTCTAAAATTGGTGTTTGTCCAACAACACCTTCTCCGCTTACAATTTCAGTCTGATTTTGTGAATCAAAAATTTTCCAGAATCGATCTGTTAGTTTTACCTTGTTTTCACTTTGATTTGTAATCGATATAGTGTAAGAAAAAACATGATGAAGCTTATTGTTTCTATAACTAGAACCATTGTAGTTAGTTTTTACAGAAATTTTTATGCCTTTTGTTACTAATTCTATCATACATAGTAAAAGTAGTTTTTTTGATTTGTTTTTACAAATCAATTTACAAATTAGTTATTTTGATTAAAGTAGCCTTTGCCAACACCAATAACTCTATCATACAAACTACCAATTGGTTTATAATACACCAAAACAGTGTATTCGTTTTCTGTTTCAAAAAAACTGCCGTTAATTTCGTTGGTGTTTAGAACGTTGTCTTTTCCTACGGATGCAAACGTATAATTGTAAAAACCTTGTTTTAGTAAAATATTTGCTCTGTATGTATTTGTTTTTGGGTCAAAATACATTCTGTTGTCATCAGAAATAGTAAAATTATTAAATGCGCCATAAATATAAAGTTCCTTTTCTTTAAACATTTCTTCTACTTCTAATGTAAAATGCATTAAAGCGTAATCTGCTTCTGTGTTACTGTTGTTTACTTCTAAATTTCTGACTAGAAATTGTCCGTTAATATCAGGGTTGTAGCTATATTGTCTGTATTTGTTATATGTAAAAGGATAAATATAATGATGATAAATATCGTCTCTTAAAACTTTTACAATATTTAAACTTGTATTTCTTATTAATTTACTATCAAAGTTTAAATATTCATTTCCACCCCAAAAATTTGTTTTATTTGTGTAAGTATATAATAACTGATTCGGTTTATAAAAAGTAGGTGATAAATTGCTAATTGTTTCTTGCCAATTATTATTTTTTAAAATGGTAACATTAATTTCTTGGTTAGGATTATTTATTCTCAATCCGTTATAGTTTACTGAAAATTGAACAGTTTGTTGTGTATTTAACGTCTTCGTATTTCTGCTTCTAACAACAGAAACTGGCACAATTGCTTTGTCTTCATATAATACAAATCTTCTAGAAAATACAACTTCATCATAAGTATTTAAAACCGATATTAAGTAATTACCGCTTTTAGTAATTGCTGTATTTGTGTTAGGTATTTGAACTTTATAATGTGTGTAATTTTGCAATGTATTAAAAGAATTTGTAACATTTATAATTGTATTTTGATCAAAACCATTTATAAACTGGCTAGAAAGTAATCGGCTTTTTTTCCAATCGTGCGTTTTTCTTTCTATTTTATATTGATATTCTTTACTATCTGCATCTAAATCATCAAAAGAAAGTTCTAAAGTTGTGCCTAGAGGAACAATAGCAACAAAATTGTTTTCTTGTAGCGGCCTTAATTGAACTGTTTTAATGTTTTGTGCATTTGTAAGTGAACAAAAAATTAAAAAAATAAAAGTTAATTTCTTAAGGATGAATTTTATCATATTTTTTAAAATACTAAATTTATTACGCTGTTATTAAAAGCAAAGACTGTACCTTTTTTATTAAAATTGTAAAATTAATAAGAATAATTATTCAAATATCAATTTTAATTAGGATGTTTTTATTTTTATTAAAAAAACAACAAGGTTTTCTAAATAATAAATTATTTAGAATAAATATAAATAAGAATATTTAACCAAGATTAAGCCTCATTTATGTGAATCTTCATCGTCAAAATCTTTATTTTTGCTTGATTTTTTTAGATAACTAAACATTCCAATTTACTATGTCAAAAGACATTCGTATTAAAAAAGGCTTAGATATTAAGCTTGTTGGCGTTGCAGAAAAAAATATTACTAAGGTTTCTCAAAGTAGTGTTTATGCAGTTAAGCCAGAAGATTTTCACGGAATAATACCAAAACTTACAGCCAAAGAAGGTGCAGAGGTAAAAGCAGGAGAATCACTTTTTCATTCAAAAAGTGACGAACGAATTTTATTTCCTAGTCCGGTTTCTGGTAAAGTAGTAGAGGTAATACGTGGGGCAAGAAGAAAAGTTTTAGCAGTTAAAATTGCTGCAGATGCTACACAAGTATATAAAGAATTTGGTACTAAAGATGCAAACAATATGTCTGCAGATGAGGTAAAAGATTATTTATTTGCTTCTGGTTGTTGGCCATTTGTAAAACAACGTCCTTATGATATTGTTGCAAATCCAAACCAAGCGCCAAAAGCAATATTTGTTTCTGCATATGCAAGTGCACCTTTAGCAGCAGACTTAGATTACACTCTTGCAGGTAAAGAAGCAGAATTACAAGCAGCTATAACAGCTGTTTCGAAATTAACAGCTGGTAAAGTACACGTGTCTGTTGGTTCAAATTCAGTTTCTCCTTTATCAAAGTTAACAGGGGTAGAATTGCATAAAGTTTCGGGGCCGCATCCATCTGGTAATGTTGGTACTCAAATTGCAAAAATAGATCCTATTAATAAAGGTGAAGTTGTTTGGGTTATTACACCACAAGATTTAGTGATTATTGGTGAGTTATTCTTAACAGGAAAGTTAAATTTAACTAGAACAGTTGCTTTAACAGGTTCTAAATTTAGCAAACCTCAATATGTAACAGCAATTGCTGGTGCATCGATAGAAGATTTAGTAGCTAATAATGTAGAAAACGATAATACTAGAATTATTTCTGGAAACGTACTTACGGGTAAAGAAGTAAAATTAGATGAGTTTTTAGGTTATTACGACAATCAAATAACTGCAATCCCAGAAGGAGATGATTATGAGTTTTTTGGTTGGAATAAACCAGTTTTTAATAAAGTATCTACTTCTAGAGCATTAACCTTTTCTTGGTTAAACCCTAAGAAAAAATACGATCTTAACACCAATACTAACGGTGAGCATAGAGCCTTTGTTGTTACAGGTTCTTACGAGCAAGTTTTTCCTTTAGATATTTATCCAATGCAATTATTAAAAGCATTTATGTATAAAGATTTAGATGAAATGGAAGCTTTAGGTGGTTACGAAGTAGCGCCAGAAGATTTTGCACTAACAGAATTTATTTGTGTATCTAAACAACCACATCAGAAAATTATTCGTGAAGGTTTAGATTTAATGAGAGAAGAATTAGGATAAAGTTATGAGCTTAAAACAAAACTTACATAATTTAAAAGAGAAATATAAAGGAACAAAAATGGCTCCTGCGTTTAACGCAATCCATACCTTTTTATATTTGCCAAATGAGGTTACTCACGGAGGAACTCATATTAAAGCAGCAGACGATTTAAAGCGTACAATGAATATTGTAATTATGGCTTTAATACCATGTTTGCTTTTCGGAATGTTTAATGCAGGTTATCAGCATTATGCCGCTATAGAAAGAGCTCAAGGTATTACATCTGAGTTTACAGTGTTAGGTTCTTTTTTAACTTGGGATAATCTATGGATAGGTATTATTAAAGTATTGCCTTTAGTAATCGTTTCTTACGGAGTTGGTCTTATTGTAGAATTTATTTTTGCAGTAATTAAAGGTCATGAAGTAGAAGAAGGGTACCTTGTAACAGGTATGTTAGTGCCATTAATTGTACCAATCGACACACCTTTATGGATGTTAGCAGTAGCAGTTGTATTTGGAGTTGTAATTGGTAAAGAAGTATTTGGTGGTACAGGTATGAATATTTTAAACCCAGCTTTAACTATTAGAGCATTTTTATTCTTTGCATATCCAACATGGATGTCTGGAGATAAAGTATGGGTTCATGATGCAGTAAATAGAGTTGGTACTGCAGATGCAATTTCTGGAGAAACTATTTTAGGTAGTTACGCACAAAATCAAGAAGTAATTTATTCTACTTGGGACAAGTTTGCAGGATTTATTCCTGGTTCTGTAGGAGAAACATCTACATTATTAATTCTTCTAGGAGCAGCCTTTTTAATTTTTACTAAAATAGGAAGCTGGAGAATTATAGTTTCTACATTTATAGGAGCAGCAGTTATGGGGTTAATTTTTAATCAAATTGTAGCCGCAGAAATTATTACAGATTCTAGTAAATTCTACGGATTAATGAACACTGTTTGGTGGGAACATTTAATGATTGGTGGTTTAGCATTTGGTGCTGTATTTATGGCAACAGATCCTGTAACAGCATCGCAAACAAATAAAGGTAAATGGATTTATGGTTTCTTAATTGGTTTTATTTCAATTATGATTCGTGTATTTAACCCAGCCTACCCAGAAGGAGTATTTTTAGCAATCTTATTGATGAATGTATTTGCTCCAACAATAGACCATTATGTGGTACAAGGAAACGTAAAAAGAAGATTAAAACGTACTAAAGTTAAAACTGCCTAATTATGAGTAAGAGAACAGATAGTAATGGTTATACAATGGTTTTTGCCGTAGTAATGGTATTAATTGTTGGTTCTTTGTTAGCCTTTTTAGCATCGTCTTTAAAGCCTACAATCAAAGAAAATGAAAGAATAGAAAAGCAACAAAATATTTTGTATGCTATGGGTGTTAATGAAAACGACGAATCTAGTGCAAACTTTGTATCTACATCAATCGCAGGAGAAGAGTTTTCTAAATACATAAAAAAACAAATCGTTATCGAAGGAGACAAAGTTTCTGAAAGTGATGATGCGTATTTAATTGATGTTAAAAAGCAGCAAGCAAACGCTAAAGCAGGTAAAGTAAGAAAATTACCTTTATTTGTTGGAGAAAAAGATGGTAAAACATACTACGTAGCTCCTATTAGAGGGAAAGGTTTATGGGATGCTATTTGGGGATATGTTTCTATGGATGAAAACATGATTGTTCAAGGTGCTTATTTTGATCATAAAGGAGAAACACCTGGTTTAGGAGCAAACATCAAACAACGTTATTTTATGGACGACTTTATTGGCGAACATTTAATGACAGAATCTGGAGCTTTTAAAGGGATTACTGTTGCTAAAGGAAACAACGATCCAAAAAACGAAGACAAAACAGATTATGAAGTAGACGCAATTGCTGGTGCAACAATTACTGGTGATGGTATTTCTGCTATGATAAAGAAAGATTTAGCACTTTATGTGCCTTACTTCAAAAACTTAAAAAAATAATTTATGGGACTTTTATCAAAAAAAGACGCAGTATTACTTACAGACCCATTAGCAGATAATAACCCAATTACTATACAAGTATTAGGTATTTGTTCTGCATTAGCAATTACAGCAGAGTTAAAAGCATCTATTGTAATGGCAATTTCTGTAATGTTTGTATTAGGTTTAGGAAACGTAGTGATCTCTTTAATGAGAAACATTATACCATCAAAAATTAGAATTATTGTACAACTAATTGTAGTTGCTACTCTTGTAATTATTGTAGATTTAGTTTTAAAAGCTTTTGCTTACGAACTAAGTAAAACACTATCTGTTTTTGTGGGATTGATTATTACAAACTGTATTATTATGGGACGTTTTGAAGCTTTTGCTTTAGGTAACGGGCCATGGAGATCTTTCTTAGACGGTATAGGTAATGCAGTTGGTTATGGTGTAATATTAGTAATTGTTGGTTTCTTTAGAGAATTATTAGGTTCTGGTACTTTATTAGGATTTAAAGTTTTAGGAGATCCAATAGAGAAAACAGGATTGTATGCAATTGGTTATGAAAATAACGGTTTTATGCTATTATCACCAATGGCATTAATTGTTGTAGGTATTATTATCTGGATACAGCGTTCTAAAAATAAATCATTAATAGAAGAAAACTAGACGCTAAGCGTTTAAATAATATAGAATATGGAACATATAGAATTATTTTTCAAATCGATATTTATAGACAACATGGTATTTGCTACATTCTTAGGAATGTGTTCTTACCTTGCTGTATCTAAAAAAGTAGCAACAGCTGTTGGTTTAGGTGCTGCAGTAATTTTTGTACTTGCAGTAACTGTGCCTTTAAACTGGTTATTAGATCAATATATTTTAAAAGAAGGAGCATTGGTATGGTTAGGCCCAGAATATGCTGCTTACGACTTAAGTTTCCTATCTTTTATCATGTTTATTGCAACAATTGCAACAATGGTACAATTGGTAGAAATTATTGTTGAAAAATTTTCACCATCATTATACAACTCATTAGGTATTTTCTTACCATTAATTGCTGTAAACTGTGCAATCTTAGGAGGAAGTTTATTTATGCAATCAAGAGAGATTCCTACGTTAGGTTTAGCATTAACTTATGGTGTAGGTTCAGGAATTGGTTGGTTTTTAGCAATTTTAGCTATTGCTGCAATTCGTGAAAAAATTAGATACTCTAGTGTACCACCTGCTTTAAGAGGGTTAGGAATTACATTTATAATTACTGGTTTAATGGCAATTGGATTTATGAGTTTCGGTGGAATGTTAACTGGTGGTGATGAGAAGAAAGAAGGAGAACCAGTAGAAGAAGCTAAAGTGCAAAAAGAAGAGAAAATTAAAGAGGCTAAAGAAATTGTAGCTGAAAATACAAATATAAACCAATAGTAGCATGATATTAGCAGCAGGTACAACAGGAACCATTATTGCAACAGTAGCAGCTTTTTTACTATTAACCTTAGTATTAGTGGCATTACTACTATTTGTAAAACAAAAGTTATCACCATCTGGTCCTGTAAAGATTATGATTAATGGTGAAAGAGAAATTGAAGTAGCATCTGGAGATTCTTTATTATCTACTTTAGGTAGTAATAAAATCTTTTTACCATCTGCTTGTGGTGGTGGTGGTACATGTATTCAGTGTGAATGTCATGTAAACTCTGGTGGTGGAGAAGCTTTACCAACAGAATTACCTCATTTTTCTAGAAAAGAATTAAAAGAAGGAGCACGTTTAGCTTGTCAAGTTAAAGTGAAACAAGACATGAATATTTCAATTCCAGAAGAAATTTTCGGAATTAAGAAATGGGATGCAGTTGTTGTAAGGAATTATAATGTGGCTTCTTTTATTAAAGAATTTGTAGTAGAGATTCCAGAGGATATGGATTATAAAGCAGGTGGATATATTCAAATAGAGATTCCTCCTTGTGAAGTAAATTATTCTGATATGGATATTACGGCACATCCAGAAGAGCATCCTAGACCAGATATGTTTGAGGCAGAATGGGATAAGTTTAAATTACGTCCATTGGTAATGAAAAATACTGAAACTGTTGAAAGAGCATATTCTATGGCTTCTTACCCTGCAGAAGGTAGAGAGATTATGTTAAATGTACGTATTGCAACACCTCCTTTCGATAGAGCTAAAGGTGGATGGATGGATGTAAATCCTGGAGTAGCATCATCTTATATTTTTAACTTAAAAAAGGGAGATAAATGTGTTATCTCTGGACCTTACGGAGAATTCTTTATCAATGAGTCTGACGCAGAAATGTTATATGTAGGAGGTGGTGCAGGTATGGCACCAATGCGTTCTCACTTGTATCATCTATTTAGAACTTTAAAAACAGGTAGAAAAGTTACTTATTGGTATGGTGGACGTTCTAAAGCAGAATTATTTTACATTGATCATTTTAGAGCTTTAGAAAAAGATTTTCCTAATTTTAAATTTTACATTGCTTTATCAGATCCTTTAGAAACTGATAATTGGAAAGTTAAAAAAGATATAAATGATGAATCTGGTGATGGTTTTGTAGGATTTATACACAATTGTGTTATTGATAATTATTTAAGTCATCATGAAGCACCAGAAGATTTAGAATTATACTTCTGTGGGCCTCCATTAATGAATAAAGCAGTTCAAAAAATGGGAGAAGATTTTGGTCTTGCAGACGAAAACATTCGATTTGATGATTTTGGAGGTTAGACTTCAAATAAACATAACAGTAAAAAAAAAACTGATTCAGAAATGAATCGGTTTTTTTTATTATTTGAATTAGTAATATTTTATTTTTACTTTTATACTTATCATTTAATATTATTACATGGCATTGAATAGATTAACCAATTGGTTTAACCTTTCTAAACAGTATTTTTTTACCTACAAAGACGGTTTTTTTAATCTATCTTTCTTATCAAATTCACCAGAACTTATTGTAAAAAGCTCTTTAAAAATGCCTTTTATGGGGCATGATAAAGATAAGCAACAATTAATAGTAGATACCCCATTTATAAAAGGGGAATGCTCTTATGCAGAATTAGAAAAAGGTTTATGGGTAATGAGTTCTAAAATGTTTCATAAAAACAATGTTTCATTAAGTCCAATTTACGATAGATTTTGACCTTCTAATTATTATTGTTTAATTATTAATTTCACCGAAGATGATTATAATTTAGGGTATTTTAAATCTAATAACATAAAAATAGAAAATCAATCTATAACATATATAAAACCTAAAGGTAATTATTTACATTGTCATTTAAAAGGTTCTTTTACAACTTTATATATGGTTTATTTTGATGATGATTGGGCAAAAAAACATATTATTAATTCACCTAATGTTTCTAAAACTACTCTAGAATTGTTTAAAAATGATAATAAGAATTTTGTAAATTATAAATATCAAAATGAATTATTTAGTAATATCGTAAGTCAGTTTTCTTCTTCCTTTAAAAATTCTAAGAAACCTAACCTTTTAGAACTCAAAAAAATATCCTATAATTTTTTAGATCTTTTTTTTGATAATCTTGATAGCATAGAAGGTTACCAATTAAAAAGGTTGCAATTAAATGAAAATATTAAAATTAAAAAGATAGAGCACTTTTTAATGTCTAATATCTATGAGAAATTTCCTGGGATAGATCTAATCTCTAAAGAATTTAAAATATCTCCCACCAAGTTAAAAAAAGATTTTAAATCAATTTACAACCTATCAATATATAAGTATTACCAAAGTAAACAGATGCAGTTGGCTGCAAAATATATTTCTAGTGGTTTATTGATTAAAGACATAGCACAAAAATTTAATTATGAAAATGCCAGTAAATTTTCAAAAGCATTTTTCAAATATCATAATATTTTACCTTCTCAATTAAAAAAATAAAAAAAGTCTTATTGGGCTATTTGAGTCTTATTGGGTTATTTTTAATACTACCTGTTATTTAATTTTGTTGGGACCAAACAAAATTTAAAAACAATGATTAAAAAATTAACTACTACATTTTTATTATTATTTTCATTTATAGTATTCTCACAAACAGCAACCCATTTAAATTTTGATGGGGTAGATGATTATATTAGTGTAACAATGCCATCCAACATACCAATAGCAGCTTCAAACTACACTATAGAAGCTATGGTAAAACCAGAAGAATTAAATGGTAGAGGTATAGTTGGTTGGGGTAATTATGGTGTTATTAACCAAGTAAACGCATTTAGATTTGAAGGATCCTCAGGCTTAAGAAATTATTGGTGGTCTAATGATGCTTTAGCAAATTTTACATTTAATTTAAATACATGGTATCATGTTGCTGTTACTTATGATGGTAGTACACGTAAATTTTATGTTGATGGTGTAGAAATAGAAAATATAGCTTCAAGTGGTATTAATGTACCAAATGCTAATAATTTTAGAATAGGCTCTACCAATTTCGGGGAATATTTTAAAGGAGGTATGGATGATGTTCGAATTTGGAATGTCGCAAGAACTGCATCAGAAATTTCTAATAATAAAGATAAAGAACTTGTTGGCAATGAAACAGGTTTGGTTGCTTATTATAAATTTAATCAAGGAACAGATAATGCAGATAATTCTTCTATAACTTCTGCAACTGATGTAACAACTAATAATAATGCAACATTAAAAAACTTTGCATTAACAGGCACAACATCAAATTGGGTATATGATGCCAGTAGAGTATTGAATACTGCACCAATATTCACATCAACACATTTAAATTTTGATGGTGTAGATGATCAAATTAATATACCTTACAATTCTTCTTTTGATTTTTCTACAGGTACAGTTGAGGCTATGCTTAGATTACAACCTAATAGCAATAATACAAGTTTTGCATCCATAAGAACAGGTTCTGGTAATAATACTAGATGGAGTTTACATATACATGAAGGAAACAATGAAGTTGGTATATACAATGGAAGTAGTTATAGTCAACTATCAGTAAATATAGAACCAAATGTATGGTATCATGTTGCTTTTGTTATGACCAGTTCATTAACAGAAGTTTTTGTAGATGGCATTTCAATAGGTACTATAAATATTGGTATTAATATAGGAGCAAATTCAAATATTCCATTTGTAATTGGAAACAATAATGACAGTACTTATAATAATGAGTTTTTTATAGGTGATATTGATGAAGTAAGAGTTTGGGATGATGCAAGAACTGCTACAGAAATTTCAAATAATAAAGATAAAAAATTACTTGGCACAGAAACTAATTTAATTGCTTATTATCAATTCAACCAAGGGCTAGATAATCAAGACAATACAAATGTAGATACTTTACAAGACCTTACTGTAAATAACTTTAATGGAAGCTTACAAAACTTTGCATTAACAGGCACAACATCAAATTGGGCATATGATGCCAGTAGAGTATTGAATACTGCACCAATATTCACATCAACACCACCAACAACAGTTATTGAGAACAATACGTATAATTATACAGTAACCACTAGTGACGCAGAAGGTGATGATGTCTTTGTTTCAGTAACAACATTACCTAGTTGGTTAAGTTTTACAAATAATTCTACAGTAAGTACGTATGCAGGTAATGGTAATGCAGCTATTGTAAATGGTCCTTTGGCATCGTCACAATTTCAATTCCCTAGACATATGACAATAGATAACTCAGGGAATATGTACATAGCCGATAGTAATATTATTAGAAAGATTTCAACTTTGGGAGAAGTTACTACATTTTCAAGTTCAGGATTTAATGAAATAACAGGTATTGCTGTTGATGCCTCTGGAAACGTATTTGTTTCAGATGAAGGAAATCATAACATAAAAAAAATTACTCCATCAGGAACCGTAAGTACTTTTG
This sequence comes from Polaribacter sp. BM10, assembly GCF_002005425.1. Classification (GTDB taxonomy): domain Bacteria; phylum Bacteroidota; class Bacteroidia; order Flavobacteriales; family Flavobacteriaceae; genus Polaribacter; species Polaribacter marinaquae. The sequence continues at coordinate 2,924,124 of NZ_CP019704.1, forward strand.
TAGGTTCAAATTTATCCTATCCAGCAGGAATCGCTTTTGATAATCTTGGATATTTATATGTAGTAGATAGAGGGAATAATATGATAAAAAAAGTTTCTCCTGCTGGAGTTGTCAGTGCATTTGCGGGAAGTGGAACTATGGGTTTACAAGATGGACAAGGTTCATTGGCGCAATTTTCAAATCCAAGAGGTATTGCATTAGACGCAGTAGGAAATATCTATGTAACAGATACTGATTTTAATAAAATACGTATGATTACTTCTGCAGGTATTGTTTCAACGCTACCAGCTAAAGTTAGTAACCCCAATAGTATTGCATTAGATTCTTATAATAACTTATACATCACAGAAACCTCTGCCTCAAATCATAAAGTTATAATGATAAATACCATAGATGAAGAAGTTGTTGATATTGCTGGTGGTGTTGCAGGTTATGTGGAGGGTTCTGGTTTTGATGCTAGGTTTAGTTCTATTGGAGGGATTGCAATAGATAACTCAGGTACTATTTTTGTCTCAGATATAAGTAACTATAGAATACGAAGTATATTATTATCAAATGCTTATACCTTAAATGGAATTTCAACTTCTTCAGATGTTGGTAATCATAATGTAGTGCTAAAAGCTAATGATAATAATGGAGGAATAGCAACACAAAATTTTACAATAAATGTTGCTGAGGTCTCTGCCCCAATTATATCAAGTTTAAGTCCTTTAGATGATGGTAATGATATAGCAATCAATACAAATTTAGAAATTACTTTTAGTGAAAACATTGCAAAAGGTACAGGGAATATAACCATTTATGATGCTTCAGATAATTCTGTAGTAGAAGCTATAGATGTAACTTCAGGTAATGTAACTATTAGTAATACTGTTGTTACTATTAATCCAACATCAGATTTGGCATACGATAAAAGTTATTATATACATATAGCAGCAACAGCATTTAAAAATTCAAGTGATAAGAATTTTGTTGGCATTGTAGATAATACTACTTGGAATTTTTCTACACTACAAGGTTTACCAACCTTAACAACAACAGATGCTACAGCAATAGGAGAAAACACAGTAACTTTTGGTGGAGAAATAACCAACGAAGGTTTAGCATCACCCGTTACAGAAAGAGGGATTGTGTTTTCTACATATACTTTAGATACAGACCCAGAAATTGGCGAAATAAATACTACAAAAATAATTGTAGGTAGCGGATTAGGAGTATTTACAGACACACAAACTTCTTTAGAAAGTAATAGAAAATATGCGTATAGAGCGTATGCTATTAATAGTTCAGGAGTAAGTTATGGTGATTTAAAAACGTTTATTACAGATGCCAAAACAACAGATGCATTTATTACTAGATGGCAAACTTCTTCAGCAAATGAAGCTATAAGTTTTATACAAAATTCATCTGTAAATATTGATTGTAAAGTAGATTGGGGAGATGGTTCACCAGTAGAAACGTTCACAAGTTTTCCTGTAAGCCACACCTACACAACTGCAGCATCTTATGAAGTAAAAATTACAGGTAATTTTCCTGGTTTTGAAATAGGTAATAAAACTGCTTTTGATGAAGTTGATCAATGGGGGAATCAAATTTGGATTTCATTAGCCAACAGTTTTAGAGACTGTACAAGAATAAGCACTTTTAATGCCTTTAACATTATACTAAATACACCTAATGTACCAGATTTATCTGCTATAATAGCTGGGGGCTTATATGGAATGTTTGAAAACACGTATTTTAGAGACGAAAATATAGCAAATTGGGATGTAAGCAATGTAACAGATTTCTCAGGAATGTTTAAAGGAACGTTACGTTTTAATCAAGATATATCTAAATGGAATATGAGCAATGCAACCAATTTAAATGCGATGTTTGAAAATGCTGTTGAATTTAACCAAGATTTAAATGCTTGGGATGTTAAAAAAGTAACCACAACAACAGATATATTTAAAGGTGCTATTGCCTATAATCAAAGTTTAGAAAATTGGGTTTTTGATAATCAGGTGAATCAGATTAGTATAGATTTAGCAATCCCTAATATATCTACAGCAAATATGGATGCAACTTTATTTGGTTGGTATCAATATTATGTATCTGAAAACTCTTCTAATATATATCCTATACTATTTACTCTTTCTGGTAGTTACTGTAAGTTTACTATTTCAGAAATTTTTAACTTATTTGCTAAAGGTATAAATCTTGGTGGCTTACCTCAAGACTGCACAGCATTAGATGTAAATACATTTACAGGAGCAGTTAATAGTTCTTGGTTTGAAGCAGGAAATTGGAGTAAAAATTCTGTTCCAACAGAAACAGAAGATGTAGATATTCCTAGTGGTCAAACAGTAGATGTTGATATGTCTTTTTTTGAAGTTGCAAAAGCAAACAATTTATATTTAAATGGAACTTTAAATATCAATAGCGATGGAGAATTACTAGTAAAGGGTTTTTTAAAAGTGTTTAGTAGTCGTATAATTAATATTAATAATGGTAAATTATTGGTAGAAAAATTTGTAGATGCTGTAATTGGTCGTCCTAACTTAAATTTTCATAAAAATTTAGATACAAATTGGCATTTAGTAAGTTTACCTGTTATTAGATCATCTATTGAGCATCTTGTATCCAATGGTAATTTAGCTACTGGTACAGGTGGCAATTTAGGTTTTGCATCGTATAATAATGCATTAAAACCAGCAACTGGTTGGCAATATATTAATGCATCAAGTACAGGAGAATTAATAAATGGAAAAGGATATATTATTAAAAGAGCAAGTGTAGGTATTACTTCATTTTATGGAGAATTAAACACTACAGCCAAAACAGAAATGGCAATAACAGAAGGTGGTGTAGGAGTTAATACAAATTCATGGAATTTAATAGGAAATCCTTATACCTATCCTATTTCTGTAAGTGCTTTTTTAAGTGAAAGTACAAATAACAATATTTCACAACTAAATGCTTCCTTTGCAGCTGTTTATAAATGGGATGGTAGCGAATATGTAATCCATAATTTGGGAATAGGTTCGGAATTTATTTATTTAAATCCAGGAGAAAGTTTCTTTGTAAATGCGAAATCTGGTGGAGGATTAATAACTTTTACAAAACCAGAACCTTCTTCAGGTAGGTTAGGAGGTGGATTGGGAGGTCCTCTAAAATCAACAAATAATAAAATAATAACACAATTTTCTGTAAAATTAAATGTAAGTGATGGAAATCAATCAGCATCAACAGAAATTAAATATTTAGAAAATGCTACAATTGGTCTAGATGTGGGCTATGATGCAGGGGTTTTTGGAGGCGTTTCAACAAATTTGGATGTGTATACACATTTAGTTTCTAATGATAATACGAATGATTTTGGGATACAATGTTTACCCTTTAACAAGATAGAAGAAATGGTGGTTCCAGTAGGGATATCATTAACATCTGACACAGAAATAACCTTTTCAATAAAAAATGTAATTATGCCAGAAGGTGTTACTGTTTATTTAGAAGATAGGTTAAATAGTGTTTTTATTCCTTTAGAAGATAACAATACAGATTATACCATTAAAGTTTCAAAAGATGCAGATAAAATAGGTAGATTTTTTATACACACAACCTCAAAGAGTCTAAGTGTTTCAAATAGCTTATTAAATGATGTTTTAATTTATAAAAAAGATGCATCTACACTAACAATTACTGGTTTAAATTCTGGTGATGCAACTATTAAGTTATATTCTATTTTAGGTAAAGAAGTATTAAAAAATTCGTTAAAATCAAAAGATATAATCAATATTCCTCTTCCAAAATTATCAAAAGGAATTTATATTATTCAATTAGAAACTTTGCAAGGAAAGTTGAACAAAAAAATAATGATAGATTCAAAATAAATTATGAAAAATAATAACAAAACTGATATAAATATCTCAAGAAAACAAGCGCTAAAAAAAATAGGAAACTATGGTAAATATGCAGCTTTAACAGCTTTAGGAACATATTTAATTTTAAACCCACAGAAAGCCCAAGCTCAAAGCCCTGAGGCACCAGGAGTAGGTTTTTAGTTTATATATGAAATTGATAAATGTTCTTTTCAATCAAAAAAAGATTGTTAAGAACATTTTGTTTTTTGTTAAATACGAATGAATTATTTTTAACCTTAAATCTAAAAACCTCTATGTTAAAGTGTCCAACTTGCTCTAAAAAGTATAAGAACAAATTAAAACTAACAGACTTTATCCCTTTTTTGGGGTATAAGAAATGCTTTAATTGCAGAAAAAAATATATCTGGATTCGATTTTTAAGAAAAAATTACTTTTTGAAAAATAAGTCTCTTTTAAAATAGTAAATAAGTTTCTAAATGATATTTTGGTTCGTTGTTTTCATACTCAAATAACTTAGAATAATCCATCACATTAGGTACATTATCTAACTCACATAAATAAGCAACAACATTACACAATCCTTTAAACAAAACCTCTTTATCTGATGGGTTTTGAGGTTTTGGATTGTAATGGCATAAAGGTGTTTTAAAACCACAAGCTTCTAAAAAAATCTTTTCTATCTGTAAAATTTCTTGTGGAGAATAGCCGTTAAATTTTCTACCTAAATTTTGATGTACTCTCCCCACATAACTTAATTGTAAAGAACCATGTTGGTTAGATAAATGTTTCCAACTATCATAATTATCTAAAATATTTCCTACTGCACAAGCTGAACAATCCTCTGGATTTAAGGTGTCGTTATGAAAAGCATTATATAATTTTATAAGTGCATTTTCTAATCTTTTTGGAGTGTTCATAAGGCAAATAATTTACTATAAACTAAAAATAGTAAATATTCAAGAGGCAATCAAAGTCAATAATGTTAAAGTTTTTAATTAGAATACTTAAAAATCATTAGTTTCGTGCTAATTAATTTTTAAAATGATTTATTTACCAATTCTAATAATAGTTGCTTTTTTCGTCTTTTTTTATCTTTTTCAAGAGCAATTTATTTTTTTGAATGGAAAACAATTACCTAAAAACTATTCATTTATGTTTTCAAATGATTTTCATGAAGTTTTTATTCCAACAAAAGGAGATAATTTTATAAACGCCATTCATTTTAAATTACAAAAGCCAAAAGGTATTATTTTATTTTGTCATGGTAATAATGGAAATTTAGTTAAATGGGGTAAAAGAGTACAATTTTTTCTAGATTACAATTACGAAGTTTTAGTATTTGACTATAGAAATTATGGTAAAAGCACCGGTGATTTTAATGAATACGGAATGTATAAAGATGCTCTTTGTGTTTATAATCATTTAAAAAATCAGTTTAAAGAAAATAATATTATTGTGTATGGTTTTTCTTTAGGAGGAACTTTTGCAACACATATAGCAAGTCATAATCAACCAAAAATTTTAATTTTAGAAGCTCCGTTTTTTAATTTAGCCAAAGCAATACATAACTATTCTAAATTTATTCCGCTCTTTTTAGTTAAATACAAATTTAGAACTGATATAGATATTATTAAGGTAAAATCACCAATTATAATATTTCATGGTAATAGAGACGTTACTACTTCTTATAAAGATTCAATAGCATTAATTAATCTAAATATTTCTAAACAAAATAGTTGTTTTATTATTGATGGTGGGACGCACCATAATATTAAAGAGTTTGATATTTATAAACACAAAATGAAAGAAATTTTATCGTAATAATTTTATAATTGTTTTAAATCGTATTTTTGATTTCTGATATTATTTTATGAAAAAATTAGAAAAAATATTAAAAAGAAAGAAATACGTAAAGGTTAAGCTAAAAACCTTAGCTACTAATCATTTAGAATTAAAAGCTAAAATAAATGGCGTTAAAGGGCGCTTTATATTAGATACTGGTGCATCTAATTCTTGTGTTGGTTTAAATGCCATCTCTAATTTTAAGTTAATTGCAGAAGAAAGTGAAACAAAAGCAGCAGGTGCAGGAGCTATTGATATGGAGACTCAGATGTCTGAAAATAATAACTTAAAAATTGGTAGTTGGAAAACAAATCAATTACACCTAGTTTTATTTGACTTGTCGCATGTTAATACCGCTCTTAAACAGCATAATGCAGATGAAGTTGACGGAATTATAGGTGCAGATATTTTACAGAAAGGTAAGGCCTTTATAGATTACAATAAAAATGTTTTATATTTAAAAAAGACAAAAAAATAATAATTTAATAAAGTAAATATGAGTTTGCAAAAAGAAGTAATGAATAAAATGAAAGAAGCAATGAAAGCAAAAGATACTGTTGCTTTACAGGCTTTAAGAGCAGTTAAATCTGCGTTTTTATTAGCAAAAACAGAATCTGGTGTTCAAGAAGAATTATCAGAAGAGCAAGAAATTAAAATTATTCAGAAACAAGTTAAACAACGTAAAGATAGTGCTGCTATTTTTATTAAGCAGGGTAGAGAAGACCTAGCGGCACCAGAACTTGCAGAATTGGCTGTATTAGAACAGTTTTTACCTGAAGCTTTATCAGAAGAAGAAATTGAAGGAGTAGTTATTGCTACTATAGATGATTTAAACGCCTCTGGGATGCAAGATATGGGGAAAGTTATGGCGGTTATGCAAGAAGAATTAGCAGGACAAGCAGATGGTAAAATTATTTCTACTTTAGTAAGAAAGCATTTGATGAAGTAATTTTTTAAAGAATAAAAAAAGCCCAAACGTTTAAAAGTTTGGGCTTTTTTATTTTTATGTATTTCTATAACTATTTGTTATACAAAACCTTTTTACTGATAACACCTTTTTCAGTTTTAATGTTTACAATATATACTCCGTTAGCTATATTCTTAATTTTAAGTCTGTTTTCACTATCAGAAGAATCAATGTTCCAGCTGTTTGTTTTTTGACCTAAAAGGTTAAATAATACTACGTTTTCGATGTTTAAATTGTTTTTATTATCAATGACAAACTCGTTAGTAGTTTTGTCTAAGAAAGTAGTTATTAAATCATTTATTGGATTCTCTAGATTTGCATCATCAACACTTAACACAGTGTCTTGACTAAATACTATCGAGAATCTATTTAAATGCTCTCCTTTATCTAATTGTAAAACAACTTCGTTATTTGTAATGTCGTACGTTTTGTTATTCAATTTATCTTTTACAAAAATAGTGTTGTTTACCTTTTTGATATCATCTAAATTTAAAATAACAGCACCTTTATAATCCATTATTATTTCAAAAGGAATCTCTAAAGAATTTGAAACACTTTGAATTCCTGCAATAACATATTTGTTATCACTATTTTCAAACTTCCAATAAACATCCGTTGCACCTAAATCGTTAATAGGACTATCAAAACCTTTTTCAAATTCAAAAGTATTGTTCGGGCTAAAAGACACTCCAATTTGTCTGTGTAATGGCTCTCTATCTTCGCTAACAAAGTCCATTCCTATTTTTAATAAAGGCAATGTGTTAAAGTCGCCATTATCTTGCTCAACAACCTTTTTTCTTTCAGATTTAAAGAATACAGCATTTCCACTATCTTCTGTAACATATTGTCTTTGACTGTTGTTAAACACGATTGGACCACCGTCAGAATCACCTCCAATAAAGAATCCTTGACCAATAGGAATGTAAGTTCCAGGAGTTTTAAATAAACTACTATCTGTACCACTTGATGGTGCACATGAAACATCTCCATCATCGTCATTCATTTCTATAAAGTCAATATCAATTGTATTAGAATCTAAAGACTCAAATCTTATAGTAGAACCAACAATAACACAATCGTTAATAGTAAATGTTTCATAACCTGATGTTGCAGGTAAATCATAAGAACCAACTTCTACATTGTCTTTAAGGAAAATTAAAGTCTTACCTGTAACAGATTTGTAATTAATATTTATTTCATCTGTAGCTCTTGTAATTCTATTAAATTCTAAAAATTCTATACTTGTATTCAATCTTACAACTTCTCTTGCTTGATCTGTAATTGAAGAAGTATTAGTTGTCGCTTGTTCTGCTTCTAAGGTTATGCTAAAAGCACCAACAGCAGGTTTACCTAAACTAGCTACAGCCATAGAAAGATTAATTGTAGAGTAACCACCAACATAACCTTGGTAATTATGTCCGCTAGTTTCAGAACTAGTATTTTCTTCGCCTACATGATCCCAGAAGTATAAACTACCATCGATAGAATTGATATTGTCTTTAATGAATTTTAAAGCATTCATAGCAGACGGAAATGGATTTCCTATTAAATAAGAGTCACTTCCTCCAACTGCTGTAGTTAATTCTCCATCATTAGGATTACCAACAAAAGTATAGTTTTGTGCTACTTCTGGTCCTTTAAAAATATAACCATCTGTTGGCGCTATTGTTCCTGATTTATACTTGTGTTCATAATTAGATCTTTGTCCTCTTGTGCTAGCAAAAGTATAAATCCAGTAATCTGCAATATTTATTGGTGTACCTGTACTACCATCATAACCGCCTACAAAATTAATATCTCTTGCAATGTTTGATGCTCCTTGACCAACAACACCCGTAAAACTAACCGGGTTTGTACCGTCTTTTAAAACTGATTCTATAGAATACGTTTGTAAATCGACTGTTCTTACAGGAGAACTCATGTAATTGTATCTATAAATATTTGCAAGTTCAGAGTTTTGTTCGACATACATTTTTCCGTTACCTGTAATATCGGCAACTCCTGTATGCGTTTGTACAAACTGACTTTTTCCAACCAATCGAATCTCTGCATTTGTGGTAATATTTAAATTATTGGTTACCACTAACAATTGATTGTCTATTGCTAGAATATTAGAACCTAATACCTCTAATTTACGCGCACTTAATCTTTCATTTTGATGTTCGTAATTTTCATCAACAGAAACATATCTAGATCTATCAGGATAACCATTATTCCAGTTACCACCAGTTCTTGTTGTTTTCTCTATTCTATGCAATCCTAACAAGGTGTTTGCATCTGAGTTCGAACTTTCAATCTCCGAAATTAACGGATCATGTGGATGTCTCTCAGCAGAATCAATTAAGAAATTATAAGGATCTAACGCATCATCTATAAATACTACCCATTCGCTTTCTGTATAATTTACATTAGGTTGTAGCGTTTCATCTATTCTTACATACGATGTTTTATCTTTAAAAGATTCGATAATATCATATCTGTTTTCGTAAGAAGAGACCCCATTTACTTTTGATAAAGTAATAATATCATTAGCACCACTAATATCAGTTAAATCGTTGTTTTTAACAGCAATTGCATTACTATTGATGTTAGTTAACGTATTATTAGAGTTACCAAAAATAACCGATTGACCTGGAGCTAATGCAGATGTTACTGTGTGCGTTACATCTGGCGTAGTAGTTTGCACACCAGTTTTATCTTTATATAATTGTATATTGATAAGGTTAGCAGCAATACTTTTTGTTGGATGGATATTTGTAATCTCAATCCATCTTTCTGATTCAAATTGATATACTTGTGTTATCATAGGAATTCCATCATCTGTAATATCTCTATAATCTACATCACCAACAGTTAAAACATCTTGATCGTTATCGTCAAAATTATCTGTTTGTGTATTGTCGTACTCTCCGTTGATATCTGTATAACCTAAATCTGTATCTCCAGTTTCAGCTAAATCATTCAATCCGTTAGCACCAAATGTACCTGTTGATGTTCCATTACCGTCATTTGGTAAAGCGGCACCAGATTCTATAACATCAAATAAACCATCACCGTCTGAATCAAGATCTAAATAATCTGGAGTAGTATCTGAACCAATAGCCGCACTTGCATCTGTATTTACAGGATTTAACCCTAAAGATCCTAAACCATTTGCATTACCATTTGGTGTTGCATCATAAGCGTCATCTAAACCATCGTTGTCAGCATCATTTCCAGATGGAGCAACATAATCTATAGTAGATTGCCCTTCAATGTTATCTGGTATTCCATCATTATCAGCATCTAAATCTATGTGATTTGCAATTCCGTCATTATCAAAATCATACACATCAGGAATTCCATCAGAATTTGAGTCAGTATAATTAGTTACAGAACCATCTCCAGCATTTCCATTATCTGTAGTATCTCTGTAATTAGGTGTTCCGTCTCCATCTTCATCACCATCAGCATCATTATTTCCATTTTCTACAAGATCTAAAATACCGTCGTTATCATCATCAATATCTATATTATCTGCGATACCGTCGTTATCTCTGTCTGATGTATCTCTATAATCTAAATCTCCAGCTCCAGGGAAATCGTTATCTGCATCTCCGTAAGCATTTTCTAGATTTGTAATATTTGTAACTTTATCACCGTTACCAAGACCATCATTTACAGTTGAACCTTGTATACTAGTATCATTGTTATCATCAAAATTATCATCTAAACCATCATTGTCTATATCAGATCCAGATAAAACATTATCTGTATCTCCATTTTCAACAATATCTAAAATACCGTCATTATCAGAATCTGAATCTAAATAGTCTGGTATGTTATCTACACTACTATCAGTATTTACAGGAGTTAAACCTATTTGACCATCTTCATAATTATCGTCAACTCCATTGTTGTTAGCATCTGTAATAGATGAACCAATTCCACTAGGTGCTACATAATCATTTGAAGTTTGACCTTCTATATTATCTGGTATACCATCGTTATCGGCATCGATATCAATAAAGTCTAGTTTACCGTCGTTATCAGTATCACCGTTTGGATAAGAATTTGGTGTTCCATCGTTATTTGTGTCAGCACCAGTAACTATTAAAGCATTATCAGTATTAGCACCATTGGCATCACTACCGTTAGCTAAAGCATTTGTAGGATCACCATCTACAACATCATTAAATCCGTCATTATCAGCATCCGTAAAGTTATCAGCTTTACCGTCACCGTTTGTATCTGTTCCACCAGCTTCAACCACATCTGCGATACCGTCGTTATCAGCATCTAAATCTAAATGATTTAAGATTCCGTCGTTATCAGTATCACCAGCAGGATAAGAATTTGGTGTTCCATCGTTATTTGTGTCAGCACCAGTAACGATTAAAACGTTATCAGTATTAGCACCATTGGCATCACTACCGTTAGCTAAAGCATTTGTAGGATCACCATCTACAACATCATTAAATCCGTCATTATCAGCGTCCGTAAAGTTATCAGCTTTACCGTCACCGTTTGTATCTGTTCCACCAGCTTCAACAACATCAGCGATACCGTCGTTATCAGCATCTAAATCTAAATGATCTAAAATTCCGTCATTATCAGTATCACCATTTGGATAAGAATTTGGTGTTCCATCATTATTTGTGTCTACACCAGTAACGATTAAAACGTTATCAGTATTAGCACCATTGGCATCACTACCGTTAGCTAAAGCATTTGTAGGATCACCATCTACAACATCATTAAATCCGTCATTATCAGCATCCGTAAAGTTATCAGCTTTACCGTCACCGTTTGTATCTGTTCCACCAGCTTCAACAACATCAGCGATACCGTCGTTATCAGCATCTAAATCTAAATGATCTAAAATTCCGTCATTATCAGTATCACCATTTGGATAAGAATTTGGTGTCCCATCGTTATTTGTGTCAGCACCAGTAACGATTAAAACGTTATCAGTATTAGCACCATTGGCATCACTACCGTTAGCTAAAGCATTTGTAGGATCACCATCTACAACATCGTTAAATCCGTCATTATCAGCGTCCGTAAAGTTATCAGCTTTACCGTCACCGTTTGTATCTGTTCCACCAGCTTCAACAACATCAGCGATACCGTCGTTATCAGCATCTAAATCTAAATGATCTAAAATTCCGTCATTATCAGTATCACCATTTGGATAAGAATTTGGTGTCCCATCGTTATTTGTGTCAGCACCAGTAACGATTAAAACGTTATCAGTATTAGCACCATTGGCATCACTACCGTTAGCTAAAGCATTTGTAGGATCACCATCTACAACATCATTGAATCCGTCATTATCAGCATCCGTAAAGTTATCAGCTTTACCGTCACCGTTTGTATCTGTTCCACCAGCTTCAACAACATCAGCGATACCGTCGTTATCCGCATCTAAATCTAAATGATCTAAGATTCCGTCGTTATCAGTATCACCGTTTGGATAAGAATTCGGTGTTCCATCGTTATTTGTGTCAGCACCAGTAACGATTAAAGCGTTTGCAGTATTAGCACCATTGGCATCACTACCGTTAGCTAAAGCATTTGTAGGATCACCATCGACAACATCATTAAATCCGTCATTATCAGCATCCGTAAAGTTATCAGCTTTACCGTCACCGTTTGTATCTGTTCCACCAGCTTCAACAACATCTGCGATACCGTCGTTATCCGCATCTAAATCTAAATGATCTAAGATTCCGTCGTTATCAGTATCACCGTTTGGATAAGAATTAGGCGTTCCATCGTTATTTGTGTCAGCACCAGTAACGATTAAAACGTTATCAGTATTAGCACCATTGGCATCACTACCGTTAGCTAAAGCATTTGTAGGATCACCATCTACAACATCATTAAATCCGTCATTATCAGCATCTACAAAGTTGTCAGCTTTACCGTCACCGTTTGCATCTGTACCACCAGCTTCAACAACATCAGCGATACCGTCGTTATCCGCATCTAAATCTAAATGATCTAAGATTCCGTCGTTATCAGTATCACCGTTTGGATAAGAATTCGGTGTTCCATCGTTATTTGTGTCAGCACCAGTAACGATTAAAGCGTTATCAGTATTAGTACCATTGGCATCACTACCGTTAGCTAAAGCATTTGTAGGGTCACCATCCACAACATCATTGAATCCGTCATTATCAGCATCCGTAAAGTTATCAGCTTTACCGTCACCGTTTGTATCTGTACCACCAGCTTCAACAACATCAGCGATACCGTCGTTATCCGCATCTAAATCTAAATGATCTAAGATTCCGTCGTTATCAGTATCACCGTTTGGATAAGAATTAGGTATTCCATCGTTATTTGTGTCAGCACCAGTAACGATTAAAGCGTTTGCAGTATTTTCTGAAGTACCATCTTGACCAACATCACCATCCACAACATCATTAAATCCGTCATTATCAGTATCTACGAAGTTATCAGCTTTACCGTCACCGTTTGTGTCTGTTCCACCAGCTTCAACAATATCTGCAATACCGTCATTATCTGAATCTAAATCTTGAGTATTTGGAATACCATCTCCATCAGAATCTAAGTTAGGGATTGTATTACCACCGTTATCAACATCATATAAATCATCTAAACCGTTATTGTTAGCATCATTAATTAAAGTACCATTGGCATTAATATTGTCAACTTTACCGTCACCGTTTGTGTCTGTTCCACCAGCTTCAACAATATCTGGAATACCATCGTTATCAGAATCTAAATCTAAATGATTTGGAATTCCGTCGTTATCTGAATCTATTGGTAAACAGTCTAAGAAAATTCCGAAAGCAACACCTTGTGAAGAACCATTTACAGTGTTTTTAAGAACAACTCTAATTGTATTGGCTTTATTTGATTTTAAAACATAAAAACCATTTCCTCCAGAACCAGTGTTATTTCCTTCTAAAAATGCTTCTTTAGCATTTATACTAGAATTTGTAAAAGTATTAGGTATGTTATCTAATAATTCCCAGTTTGTACCCGAAGTATAGTATTGTGCTTTTTCTGTAATTTCATCTGTACTTTCACCATCTGCAACTACAAGGTTTGGTGTGAATACAATATTATTATTTAAACCTGTGAATCGAATTGTAAAGTCGATTTCAGAAGAAGGTTTACCAGAAGGATTGTAAAGAACTTCATTATCTGGTGTTGTATCGTAATATTGTTTTAAATGTGGATTTGGATTTGCATCCCAAGCAGCCATATCTACAGGAACAAAATCTGTTGTTAACCCATTTTTAGCTGATGCTGAAACAACAGTAGCTGTTATAGTAGAGCCATCTGGCATTGTAAATGTTTTGCTGTCTCCTAAGTTTATACCGTTTGTGAAATCTCCATCCCAATTTAACCAAAAGATATTGTCTCTAAAAGCACCCAATAAAGGAGCTGAATTACCTAGGTTATTACCACTACAATCCATTTCGTCTACATCAGGTATACCATCATTATCGTTATCTAAATCGAAAAGATCTGCTACACCATCATTATCAATATCATTTTTATCTCTGTAGTCTAAATCACCCGAACCAGGGAAATCATTGTCTTGATCGCCGTAAGCAGTATCTAGAGTAGCTGCATTAGTTACTTTATTACCATTACCTAAACCATCATTTACAGTAGAACCTTCTGTGTTACTATCGTCATTGTCATCAAAATTATCGTCTAAACCGTCACCATCAGTATCATTACCAGATGCGCCATTATCAGTATCTCCATTTTCTAAAACATCATCTATACCGTCATTATCTGAGTCTAAATCTAAATAATCTGGGATAGAATCGTTTGAAGCATCTGTATTAACAGGAGTTAAGCCGATTTGTCCATTTTCATAATTATCATCTACACCGTTATTATTAGAGTCTGTAATTGATGTTCCTATTCCGCTTGGTGCAACATAACCATTTGAAGTTTGACCTTCTATATTATCTGGAATACCATCGTTATCTGCATCTATATCTAAGTGATTAGAAATTCCGTCTCCATCAGTATCACAATTAGGTGATAATATTGAAAATGGTAAATTTCTTCTTGAAATGGTTGAACTAGAGTATTCTACATCTAATGAATGTTGTCCTGTATTTTCAAAAAATAAAACAGTAATTTCATGTATACCTTCTTTTAAAGGAATGTTGTCTCCAGTTACTAAACCAGCAGCAGCATGTAAACCGTCATAATCTACTACCTGATTTCCGTCTATAAAAAGTTTAGAACCATCATCAGAATTTAAGTAAAAAGTATAATTTGTAGTTGATGGAATATTTATATAACCACTATATCTAATACTATACGTTTGGGTATCTGATGGTGTAACCATTTCTTGTAAAGCCGTTACATCAAAATTAGTAACTGTACCAGTAGCAGTAGCACCAGTAGTAGGAATATTATCTACTGTATTTCCGCTAGGAACACTATCATAAAATTCATAATTTAAACTACCTACACAAGAGGCTATTTCAACTGTATCTAAAATACCATCATTATCATCATCTAAATCATCAGAATCTACAATTCCATCTTTATCAGAATCTTTAAAATCTCTATAGTCTAAATCTCCATCTCCAGGATTAAAGTTGTCATCGTTATCACCATAAGCATTTTCTAATGAGTTGATATCTGTAACCTTATTACCACTGTTTAATCCGTCATTAACGGTAGCTCCAGAAATGCTAGAATCGTCATTATCATCAAAAGCATTGTCTAAACCATCGTTGTCTGAATCTGAACCAGTTAAGGAGTTTTTATCATTTCCATTTTCTCTGATATCTGTTATGCCATCATTATCTGAGTCTAAATCTAAATAATCTGGATTGTCTATACCATCTGTGTTTTCTGGATCGAAACCTATTATTGCACCAGATTCATAATTATCATCTACACCATTATTATTAGTATCTGTAATAGTATTTGCGATACCACTTGGAGCTATGTAACCATTTGAAGTTTGACCTTCTATATTATCTGGAATACCATCATTATCTGCATCAATATCTAGATGATTTGGTAATGTATCAGAGTCTGAGTTAGCAGGAGTATTTCCTGTGCCAGCAGAACTAGGTACACCATTTGTAGTACCAGATGTACCAACATTTCCATCTGCTTGACCATCTCTATTAGTATCTGTACCACCAGATTCGATAACATCTGTTATTCCGTCGTTATCAGAATCTAAGTCTAATGAGTTTGGAACACCATCACCATCTGAATCGATATCTTCATATAATACAGGTGGAGTACTCCAGTTATTACTAGGAATACAAGGTTCTAAAGTTATTGAGTGAAAAGAAGGTTGGTTAGAAGATATACCATTACCAAAACGTATACTTATAGATGAACTAAGTGCATAAGTAGCAGTTATTTGATATTCTGGTTTATCTACAGCTATTTCTTCTCCAAGAGTACCATCACTTATAAATCCTTTATTAAAACCACCTGCGTTGGCTGGTTGACCTGTTAAAGGATTTAAATTATTTGGGTTGTCTGTTTGTAAAATATCAGTATAGCCATCTTTGTAAGTAACAAATTCATATAAATCATTATCAATAGTTGATAATATGTAAGTTGTTTTTGGTGCAGGTGTGTTTGTATCTGCAACAACAAAATCTATTTTAAATTCTGTAAAACTTGTAGGGCTTGCATGCTGAATTTGTGGTTGAAAATTGTTATCTATTCCAGCAGTTGTTTCTGGTACATCTAAACTAATTATTGACGTATCTGTAGAAGATACAATTGTTACAATGGCATCTACTCCAGGATAAACATCATTATATAAAAATTGACTACCAACTGTTGGTGAATTAACATTAGATCCGTTATAAGAAAAAGGCCCATTGGCAGAACTAAATATAGGAGCTGCTTTAGTATTACAGTCTACCAAGTTTCTTTCATCTGTATCTAAAATACCATCATTATCATCATCTAAATCTACATCATCTGCGATACCATCATTGTCATTATCTGGCGGTGTTACAGTTATTATAACAGAAGCAGTATCACAATTAGAAGTTGAAGCTTTTTCACATATTCTATATACTAATGTATAAGTTCCTACTGGTGTATTTGGTGAAACATTTACAGCGCCTGTAGATGTATTTAAGCTAATATTAGAATTAGTTGTACTAAGTTGTGTAAGATTAACTGTTGACAGCGTTGGTGCTACAGTTTTTAAAATATCATTAGATAAAACATTATTTACAACTGTACCACTAACGCCATAAGCTGTAGTTGCGCTCTCGTTTACGGCGTCTATTATACTAGCCGTTTTTAATGTGAAATTACCTAAAAAACCTGCTCCTCTTACTCCGTTCGAATTATTATTATCTGTATAAACAATTGTAACTGTTCTTACTGACTTAGACCCAAAATCTACAATGATAGACCCGTTATCATTATTGTCTGAATCTGCTCTTGCAGTAGATGATCGTGCAGAATTAATAGTTGTAGAAGCTACCGTAGTGTTTGGTGGGTCTACTATTGTTATTGAGTTTGGTGAGCCTGCATTACTTGTAACAGCAACTCTATCGACCCTACCATTACTATGATCTATGTCTGAAATACCAAATCTAAGATTAGTTATATTTTGACTAAAAGTTAATGTGATGGTTACAGGCGAATTTGCATTTGCTCTACCAGTGTCTGCTGGGTCAAACGCAATTCCAAGATCATCTACACCACCAAATAAACCGCCAGAAGCACGATCTATTCTTGGAAACCTCATGTTAGTACCATTAACGATTCCATCGAAAAAATTACCATCTGCTGCGTTACGAGTAATGTTAATTGTAACCGATTCTTGCTTAAAACCAGCAGGCGTTGTTAAATTAACAGTACCAGAAGTTGAACCTTGTGGCCAATTTGCTGTACTCCAATCTATACTTGATTGAGCTAAAACGTTAGATGAATTTAAAATACCTATTAATGTGAATAGGACTAGGGTAGTATGCAATTTAAAACGAAGTATTCCCCCAAATATTTTCGCTTTCTTTACATATGTTAGCATAAAATAAAAAAATTTTTAAGAGCACAAAAGTAATCATTATTTATCGTGCATCATTATTTTGACACCAATAAGTTATAATGGTCACATAAATATTAACTATCATGAAATAATCATAAAGATATTCCCTGTTGAATAATTATTTATATTAATTCTAAATAAAATTGTATTTGTCAAAGTAATTTTTATATTTGCATTCGTTATTTAAAGTGAGTCTAAATAAATATAATTTCTATTGATGAAACAAAAAACTACATATACTTTTAGAAAACTAATAAACGATATTCATCTTTGGCTTGGTTTAGCCAGTGGAATTGTACTTTTTGTGGTCTGTTTAACGGGTACAGTTTTAGCATTTGAACACGAGATAAAAGATTTTTTTGCTGAAAAGCTTACAATTGAAGAAACAAATGAAAAAATAGCCATTTCTTCTCTTGTTAATACGCTAAAAGAAAAAGAAATAGGCTTTGTTACCGGAGTTACACTTCCTTCAGAAGATTTAAAGCCTTATGTTTTTAATGTAAAAAAAGATTTAAAAGAAAGAAGAGGCGCAAAAGTATTGGTAAATCCTTTTAATGCAGAAGTAAAGAAAGTACAAAAAACAAGTGCAGATGCTTTTTTACTTGTCATGTTTAAATTGCATAGGTGGTTAATGTTAGATACAACTGTTGGTAGACCAATTGTAGGTATTGCTACAATAATATTTTTGATTCTTTCTATTACCGGAATTGTTCTTTGGTTTCCAAGAAAAATTAAATTAAAAAACTTTAAGCAAGGATTTAAAATAAAATTCAACGCAAATTGGAAAAGAATAAATCATGATTTACATAATACTTTAGGTTTTTACGCTTGTATTTTTATCATAATCATGGGTTTAACTGGTTTATGTTGGTCTTTTGAAGGTTATAGAGAAGGTTTAAGTACAGTTCTTAGTACGAAGGTTTTTAATCGTTCTAGTGTTAAACTTAATGTAGATAAAATACCTACGGATAAAATATTAACTGTAGATGAGTTGATTACTACTGCTAATAAAACTTTAGATTATAAAGGTGAGCTGTCGGTAACTTTTCCGAGTAAAAGAAACAACTATTATAGTTTTAGAAAGTCTGATGAATCAAGTTTTTCTCCCGTTTTTACAGATAAATTATATTTAGATGCCTCAGGCAAAGTTTTGGCTGTAGATTATTTTAAAGACAAACCGTTTAATGTAAAAACAGCTTCTTTAATAAAACCTTTACATACAGGAGAAATATACGGAATGCTTTCTAAGATTATATATTTCTTAGCATGTTTAATTGCAACAAGTTTACCTGTTACCGGAACAATAATTTGGTTGAATAAATTAAAGAAAAATAAAAAAAAGAAGTAGAAAAATAATAAACTTATACTTTTTCTGAAGATTCAATACTATTGATGTCTTCATTAAAAGTATTTTTTTTCTTTAAATATGCTGCAATAATTCTTTGTACATCTCTGTTGTCTTTTTTAGGCTGAACAAAAAATTGATAATCTTCTGGATTAGTTAATTGATTCGCTTGATCAGAATCTACATAACCAAAACCTTTGTAAATTCCGTCTAAAATTAAAGCAAAACCAACTTCATTTTCTGATCTTCCGGTTTCTTTAATTACTAGATTTTCTGCTCCAATTCCTACAGAGTTTATTGCATCTTTTACGCGTAGATTATAATTTTCTACAGATTCTTTACCACAACAAACTCCTTTACATTCTTTAATTTGATAATGAAAACAGCTAGATACATTGGTTTGTAAATGGCAATATTTCGGGCAAAGTTCAAATTCTTCGCACAAATTTTCTATATGCTTTCTAGCTTCTGCAACAGAGTAATATTTCATCATTGCATTCGGAATTAATTTTAACCGATTATATGCTAAATGAATGATTCCTTTTTGGTCTTCGTAAGAAAATAAACCAACAGCTTCTCCAGATTTTCTTTGTGCTCTATTATATTTAGGATAAATACTTTTAATTTCTTCCGACTCGTGCAATAATGCCAATAATTCACTACCTGTTTTGATGAAAGAAATATCGGCAGTTTCTAAACACATGTTTTGTTCTTTCTTTTTTTTGTCATAAAAATGACTAATAACACGCTGTTTTATATTGTTAGCTTTACCAACATAAATTACTTCTTTATCGCTATTCTTAAAATAATAAACACCAAATGTTTCAGGTAAATTGTCTACAATTTTTTTATCTAATAAAGGTGGTAAGGTTGCTTGTCTAGAGCGAGTGTTTAAAAAAGAATTAATTATAAAATTACCATCTCTTTCTATCAATCGTCTAAATAATTCTGTAGTTGCTTCTGCATCGCCTTTTGCTCTGTGCCTACCATTAATAGAAATGTTTTCTACAGTGCAAATATTACCCAAGCTGTAAGAATTTAAACCGGGCATAATTTTTCTAGATAAACGAACCGTACACAGTTTTTTTCGTTTAAAATTAAAACCTAAATTTTTAAACTCTTCGTGAATTATATTATAATCGAAATTAACATTGTGTGCCACAAAAACTCTGTCTTTTGTAATTTCTTCGATCTTTTTAGCAATCTCATAAAACTTCGGTGCATTTCTAACCATGGCATTTGTAATACCGGTAAGATTGGTTATAAATGCGGGTATGTTTTGTTCTGGATTTACTAAGGATGTAAACTCATCTACAATTTTTTTTCCGTCGAAAACAAAAATGGATATTTCGGTTATTTTCGAACCTTTATATCCATTTCCTGTGGTTTCTATGTCTACTACTGTATATAGCAATTACTGTATAATATTTTTTAAATCGGCAATTGTTTCTGTAGGGTTTTCTGCTCCAAAAACATAACTGCCGGCAACCAATACATTTGCGCCAGCTTCTATTAATTTATTAGCATTTAAATTTGTTACACCACCATCTATTTCTATTTGGCAAGAAGATTCTGTAAACTCTATTAAATGTTTTAATTGGCTTACTTTTTTATACGTATTTTCTATAAATGATTGTCCGCCAAAACCCGGGTTAACACTCATAATACAAACCAAATCTAAATCTGCAATAATGTCTTCTAAAACTGCAATTGGTGTGTGCGGATTTAAGGCAACTCCTGCTTTCATTCCGGCAGCTTTTATGGCTTGCACTGTTCTGTGTAAATGTGTACAAGCTTCATAATGCACTGTTAAAATATCTGCACCTAAATCTGCAAATGTTTGAATGTATTGATCCGGATTTACAATCATTAAATGTACGTCGATTGTTTTAGTAGCGTGTTTTTTAATGGCTTTTAAAACAGGCATTCCAAAAGAAATGTTTGGTACAAAAACGCCATCCATAATATCTATATGAAACCAATCTGCTTCACTATTATTAACCATTTCTATATCGCGCTGTAAGTTGGCAAAATCTGCTGCTAAAACCGAAGGTGCAATTAAATTACTCATGTGTTTGTTGTTGTGTTGTTATTTAGTTTTGCAAAGGTAATTAATCGAATGTCGATAGCCAAGGTTTTAATTTTTTGGTGTTTTGTTTGATAAGAAAAAAAAGCGAGTATAGAAAACAGGAAATAACTTCAAAAAAAAACTCTCGAAAAGAATTTCGAGAGTTTTAAGTTTTTTATACTTTTTTAAGAGTATGAATGAAATACTTAGTGCAATTTGTAGTTGCTAACCTAAGTAAGTCATTAAAATTTTAGATCTAGACGTGTGCTTTAATCTTCTAATTGCTTTTTCTTTAATTTGACGAACACGTTCTCTTGTTAAATCGAAAGTTTCACCAATTTCTTCTAATGTCATTGGTTGGTGTTCACCTAAACCAAAGTATAACTTTACAACATCTGCTTCTCTTGGAGTCAATGTTTCTAAAGCTCTATTAATTTCTATACGTAAAGATTCGTGTAATAAAACTCTATCTGGGTTTGGTGATTCACCAGAGTTTAAAACATCGTATAAATTAGAATCTTCACCTTCAATTAAAGGTGCATCCATAGATACGTGACGTCCAGAATTTTTCATAGATTCTTTAACGTCATTAACAGTCATGTCTAATTTCTTAGCAATTTCTTCTGCAGAAGGCGGACGCTCGTTTTCTTGTTCTAAGAAAGCGTACATTTTGTTAATTTTATTTATAGAACCAATTTTATTTAATGGCAAACGTACAATACGAGATTGTTCTGCTAAAGCTTGTAAGATAGATTGACGAATCCACCATACGGCATAAGAGATAAATTTAAAACCACGAGTTTCATCGAAACGTTTAGCAGCTTTAATTAAACCTAAATTACCTTCGTTAATTAAATCTGGTAATGTTAATCCTTGGTTTTGATATTGTTTTGCAACAGATACAACAAAACGTAAATTGGCTTTTGTTAATTTTTCTAAAGCTCTTTGGTCTCCGGCTTTAATTAACTGTGCTAATTCTACTTCTTCATCGGCAGTAATTAAATCTACCTTTCCTATTTCTTGTAAATATTTATCTAATGATGCAGTTTCTCTATTGGTAACCTGCTTGGTAATTTTTAGTTGTCTCATCTAAATTCTCTCTAACCTTTTTTTAAGGATTAATACTCTTGCTACACTTACTTATACGGAAGAACGAAACATAATGTTACAAAAAGAAACGATTTTTTTATAAAAAGATAATATTTAACCGTTTACCGATAAATAGTAACCGTTTATCTTTTTAAAAATTTTAAGTGTGACTTATGTTGTTATTTAGTGTCATAAAACCAACCGAAGTGAATACGATAGAATTAAAAATTACAGATGAAGAATTAGTTTTCGAAATAGTTAGAACTAATAATACAGAATTATTTGCAACATTATACGATAGATTTTCTAGCGTTGTATATAATAAGTGTTATGGTTTTTCAAAAAGCAAAGAAGAAGCAGAAGATTTAATGCATGATGTTTTTGTTAGACTATTTGTTAAATTAAAAACTTTTAAAGGTAATTCTAAGTTTTCTACTTGGTTGTATTCTTTTACATATAATTTTTGTGTAAATTATGTGCAAAGAAACAGCCATAAGAAAAAAGAAAAAGTTACAATTGTAACAGATCAAATTAAAGAGAATAACGATTCTTTTGAAGAAATTGAAGATGCTAATTTATTAGAGTTAAAATCTGCTAAACTTGCAAAAGCTTTATCTTTAATAGATCCTTCGGATAAAATGATTTTATTGATGAAATACCAAGATGATAAGAGTATTAAAGAAATAAAAGAAGTTTTAAATATTGGTGAAAGTGCAGTTAAAATGAGAGTTAAACGAGCCAAAGCCAAGGTTGTTAAAGTATACGAATCATTATAAATAATTATGAGTAATCCATTCAAGAAAATTCTACCAAATCATAAAGTTTCCTCTAATGTTAAACACAAGGTTTTAGTAGATGCTAGAATGATTAAACACACATTTGAAATAGCAGACCGATACGTCTTAAAATATCCAAGAACCCTAACTAATTTCTATATTAATTTAAAGTAAGTTATACTTTAAATTGCCCTCTACATTTAGAAATTTTTTCCCTTTTTTTATTTTTACCCTACATATTAGTCAAGTTTGAATAAATTCAATTCTTTGATTAAATTTTAGTTTTTTATACAGAACGTTAAAACTATATGTAGCACAAGTTAGTAAGCTGAAAACTATCTTACTTAAATTTCCTCTTCAAACACTAAATAGTTAGTAAAACTATTTTATAATGAATCTTAATTTTTTAAAATAATATGTTAGCATTTTTAGACTAAATATCTTCATATCAAATAAAAACAAC
Organism: Polaribacter sp. BM10; assembly: GCF_002005425.1. GTDB lineage: Bacteria > Bacteroidota > Bacteroidia > Flavobacteriales > Flavobacteriaceae > Polaribacter > Polaribacter marinaquae. Next base: position 2,947,569 of record NZ_CP019704.1, read on the forward strand.
CATATCGATTTATAGTGCTTTTATTCAATTTAATAAAGATATTATTAGCTTTAGTAGAATAACGGAGTACTAAAGTTAAGGTGATATATTAAACCAACTTGCATGGTTAATGCCCATTCATTGTTTCTATTTTCAAAAACTTCTGCTTTTAAACCATCTATTGTGTCAGAAAAGAAATAAGAATAATTAAATTGAGCAGATAAGTCTAGTTTTTCAGTAAGTTTATATCTAGTTCCTAAACCAATATTAAAAGCAAAAGCTTCTCCGCTACCAATATCTAAAGAATTTTCTTCTGTATATTTTTTAGGTAAGACCGCTATATCTTCTTGCCAATTACCAAGTTCAGATTTTAAACTATTGTTATAAAATGAATATTGAATACCGAAAGTAAAAAATGGATTGAAAGAAATATCTGTGTAAGGATAAACAAATTCTTCTAAAGGTCTTAAAAAGTATTCTAAATGCAAACCTAAATTTATCATTCTTATACTTCCTTTCATGGCTCTTAGTTGCTCGCCACCATAACTTTGTTTAGAAGCCCAATAGCCATGATGTTCTAACTCGGTATTTTTTACATACTGAATTTCTGTTTTAACCATTAAATGATTTCTCATAATATCATTAGGATCCCAACGCAATGTTCTGTTGAAAAAATGAAGATAATGAGCAACAGCAAAAGACATACCTTTGTTGTTATACTCGCTTCCAAAATGGTTTCTCTCACCGTAATCTGTTTGTAAACTAGTGGTGCCAACAAAACCACCGATATCGTGTGTGTAATGCTGCGCCTTAAATTCTAGAATAAAAACAATTACAAAAATAATTGTTATAGGGGTTCTCAAGATTTAGGGGTCTTAAAAGTAAAAAAACAAAGATAAATAAATTTTTTACAGTTGCAAGATTATTTTAAGTTTTTAACTCTGAATGTGTTACCCTCTAAAAAATAATTAGCTCTTACTTTTAGCTCTTCTTGATAATAAATAATGTTTTCTGGCTTTTGTCTTAATAAAAAGTTTCCGGTGTCCCACTTTTTATTATTGTTTTTATCAATTATTGCCCTAACCATATAAGTATTGGGTTCTAAAAGTGTAAAAACCAATTTTTCTGTTTTGTTTAAATATTTTCTTTCAACAATTTGATCAAAATCTTTACCCGTTAGTAAATCAATAATTAAGTTTTCTGAATCTTGATTTACAACGTTTAAAGTGATTTTACCATAATCTTCTAATTCTAAAGTTTTAAAACTATAATTTAAGGTGTCGTTTTTAATATTATAAATATCAGTAAAACTTCCTGGTAATGCTTTTAATGTGTAGTTTTCTTTTTGATTTTTCTTAAATATAAAACCAATTTTGTTTTCTTTTTTAGAAAGAAAACTCGAGTAATTTACTGCAATTGTATCTTTATCTATAAGTGAAATTTTACTGGTATCTAATTTTATAATCGGGTTGTTACTTTTTATGAAAAAGGTGTCTCTAAATTGTAAGGTACCACCAACAGATGGTTTTAGGGTTAATGAATCTAGTTTTTTCTTTCTAAATTTAACTGTAACTGTATCTATAAAAATATCATTAGTAACTAGAAAATTAAGCGAGTCTAATTCTAAAGGTGTATACCAATAGTTTAAAGTATCTTTATCTGTTTCGAACTTTGAAATGCTCTTAAAATCTTCTGAAACTTTTGATAATAGAGAAACTTTAAAATCCTTTATTTCACCTTCGTATCCAAATTCTATTTTACCTTTTGTAATTTCTTTAGCTCTTTTAAAAGCATAAGATTGTTTTTCTTTAAAAAGTGTAATTGGGATATTAATAATACTATCTTTTGGTAATGTAATTGTGTCTGTATAAAAGCCAATTTTATCTAATTTAGGATTAAAAATATAATCGCTAGTAGATTCTTCTAGTGCCATTAAAAGATATTTTCCTTCTTTTAAATTTGTAAATCGAAAAGAGGTTGTGTCTATAGCAGTTGTTACATAATTTGGTTTTTGTTTGTAAATTATAGAATCTGTATAAGTACTGTCTAACTTATACAATACAACATTTGTGTTTTTAGGTTTTTTGTTAAAAAATGCGTCTTTTATAGTTCCTGATGTTTCAAGAGAATCAATATAACTTCCTGTAGAAAAAATGTATTTGAATTGTTCTAATTGATTACTTTCATTATTATCTTCGATAGCATTACCAAAATTAAAAATATATGTTGTGTTTTTTGCTAAAGTATCTAAGATTTCTATTTTTAAAAACTTGCTAGCCGTTCCTTGAGGTGTTACTAGTAAAGGGTTTTTTAAAGGCGGAGAAACAACTAATTGTTTGTTTAAATCTTTTAATTTTATAAACTCATTAAATTCTAATTTAACTTCTTTTTTATTAAAGTTAATTGTTTTGTAAGGCGGATTCGAGTTTACAAATAAAGGTGCATTTTCATCTTTTGGTCCGCCATCTGGTCTACCTGTTTTTGCACAACTAAGAATTAAAGCAGTAAGAACTATAAATAAAAGAGGTTTATAAATGAATTTCACAAAAGTAAATTTTTTACAAATTAACAATTTATTTTTCAAAATAAATCACAAAATTTAATCTGTATAAGCCATTGTTAATATGCTAATTTTAATTCCTGTAGACTTTAAAAGTTCTTTGGCACATGCTTCTATTGTTGCACCGGTTGTAATTACATCATCTATAATTAAAATGTGTTTGTCTTTTAGAATTGAATTGTCTGTAATCTCAAATTTAGCTTCTAAATTATTAAATCTTTCAAACCTTCCTTTTAGGGTTTGTGTTTTAGTGTCTAAATTTCGAATTAAAACATCTTCAATTAAAGGGATGTTTAAATGTTTGCTTAAAGTTTCACCGAATTTGGTAACTTGATTGTAGCCTCTTTTACGTTTTCTTTTAGCGTGAATAGGTACAGGAATAATACAGTCTATTTTAGAAAACGCTTTATTATTTGCTAGTAATTCTCCAAGCCAATTCCCAAAAAACACACCAATATCTTCGTTGTTTTTGTATTTAAGCTCGTGAATTAAATTTTTTGTAATACTTTTTTTCCTGAAAAATAATAATGCATATGCTTTTTCAATTAAAACTCTACCTTTAAACGAGTTGGTAATTTTATTATTGGTGTAACTATCAAAATTAGTTAAAGGTAAATCGTGTCTGCATAATAAACACAATATGGTTTCATTTTTAAGCAATTGGGTTTGGCAATTTGCGCAAATTTCAGGGTAAAAAAGATGTAATAAATCCTTTAAAAATTTCATTTTAACTCTTTCGCTTTTTTTTACTAAAGATAGTTTAAATTTTTTAGTACAATATTTTGAGTTTTACAGAAGTTATTCCAAATAAAACCCTCTTATTTTTGTTAAAATGAAATTATTTTTTTCTTGAAAAAGTTGTCTAAACGTTTATCTTTGTCGCCATTATGGCAAAACAAGAAGATCAATTTAAAAAAGTATTATCGCACGCTAAAGAATATGGTTATGTATTTCAATCATCTGAAATTTATGATGGTTTAAGTGCGGTTTACGATTATGCTCAAAACGGTGTTGAGTTAAAGAAAAATATTAGAGATTATTGGTGGAAAGCAATGGTGCAAATGCACGAAAATATTGTTGGTATAGATGCATCTATTTTAATGCACCCAACAACTTGGAAAGCTTCTGGCCATGTAGATGCATTTAATGATCCTTTAATTGATAATAAAGATTCTAAAAAAAGATATAGAGCAGATGTTTTAATAGAAGATTATTGTGCCAAAATAGAAGGTAAAATAAACAAGGAAGTAACCAAAGCAGCAAAACGCTTTGGAGATGCATTTAATAAAGAAGAATTTTTAGCTACTAATGGTAGAGTTCTTGGTTATCAAGAAAAAATTAATACTATTTTATCTAGAATGGGTAAATCTTTAGAAAATGAAGATTTAGCTGATGTAAAATTATTAATCGAAGAGTTAGAAATTGCAGACCCATTAACAGGGTCTAAAAATTGGACAGAAGTTAAGCAATTTAACTTAATGTTTGGTACTCAAATTGGGGCTTCTGCCGAAAGTTCTACTCAAGTTTATTTAAGGCCAGAAACAGCTCAAGGTATTTTTGTCAATTTCTTAAATGTACAGAAAACAGGTAGAATGAAAATTCCTTTCGGAATTGCACAAACTGGTAAAGCGTTTAGAAATGAAATTGTTGCAAGACAATTTATTTTTAGAATGCGTGAGTTTGAACAAATGGAAATGCAATTTTTTGTAAAGCCTGGTACACAAAAAGAGTGGTATGATGCATGGAAGGAAACCCGTTTAAAATGGCATTTAAGTTTAGGAATGGGAGCCGAGAACTATCGTTTTCACGACCATGAAAAATTAGCTCATTACGCAGATGCTGCTGCAGATATCGAATTTAATTTTCCGTTCGGATTTAAAGAATTAGAAGGAATTCATTCTAGAACAGATTTCGACTTAAAAGCTCACGAAGAACATTCTGGAAAGAAATTACAATATTTCGACCACGAAGAGAACAAAAATTACACACCTTATGTAGTAGAAACTTCTATTGGTTTAGATAGAATGTTTTTAGCCGTTTTTTCTAATTCTTTACAAGAAGAAGCTCTAGAAAATGGTACAACAAGAACAGTTTTAAAGTTGCCAGCAGTTCTAGCACCTTTTAAAGCTGCCGTTTTACCTTTAGTAAAAAAAGATGGTTTACCAGAAGTTGCAAGACAAATTATGGATGACTTAAAATGGGATTTTAATGTTTTTTATGATGAAAAAGATGCTGTTGGTAAACGTTATAGAAGACAAGATGCTGCAGGTACACCGTTTTGTATAACTGTAGATCACGATTCTTTAGAAGATAATTCTGTTACCATAAGGCATAGAGATACTATGGATCAGAAACGTGTTAAAATTTCTGATTTAAAGGATATTATAAAAGCAGAAGTAGATATTAAAACTTGGTTGCAAAAAATGTAATTAAATTTAACTATAAAGTATAAATACCTCATCTTAATCGATGGGGTATTTTACTTAGGTACAAGTACTAGAATTTATAAAAAGGGTAATTGCACGCTAAAATTAATGCTTGTTTTACATGAATTTTACAACTCTAAAAGGTGGAATCTGAAAAACCTATAATAGAGTAAGAAATTAAAAAAAAACAATTTATTATGTCTGGAATTGCAAATATTGAAAGCGAAGTTACATTAGGAGGAGGTGCTCAGTTTTGGGTTTATATTTCGCCACAAAATGATACGGCAAATGTTGTAAAAGGTTGGTCGGTTACCTTTTCTCAAGGAAGTTGGAGTGATACAATAACTTCAGAAAATCCTACAAAACAAATTAAAACTCCAAATTTATCAGGAGACTTTACTATTGAAGTTACTGCATTAAATACATCTACGAATCCACCTATGAGAGTTAATGTTCCTGCACAATCTGGTAGTAGAAATGTAATTGGTTGTAATTCTAATTGTGCATCTTTTGTTGGTTTAATAGCAGATGAAAAACCTTTAATGGGAGGTGTTAATGTGAAATTCTGGACAACTTGGGATGCTATGTGTGCTCAAGGTTAATCGATGTTTTTATTAAAATTAAAAATCCGTTAGAAAAATAATTCTAACGGATTTTTTTATTTAATTTTTCTCTTTAAAATCAAAATGATAAAAGAGGAATTAATTTGTAGAAGTATGTTACTACATCATTCCTGGCATTCCACCACCCATTGGAGGCATTCCGCCACCTGCAGGTGCATCTTCTTTAATATCAATTAAAGCACATTCTGTAGTTAAAATCATTCCAGCAACAGAAGCTGCGTTTTCTAAAGCAACACGAGTTACTTTTTTAGGATCGATAATACCAGCATCTAACATATTTACATATTGATCTGATTTTGCATCATAACCAAAGTCTTTTTTACCTTCTAAAACTTTGTTTATTACAACAGAACCTTCGCCACCAGCGTTTTCTACAATAGTTCTTAAAGGAGCCTCAATTGCTTTGTTAACAATTTGTACACCTGTTGTTTCATCTAAGTTTTCTGTAGCTAATTTTTCTAATACTTTTTTAGCACGAACTAAGGCAACACCACCACCAGCAACAATACCTTCTTCTACAGCAGCTCTTGTTGCATGTAAAGCATCATCAACTCTATCTTTTTTCTCTTTCATTTCTACTTCAGAGGCAGCACCAACATATAATACAGCAACACCACCAGCTAATTTAGCTAAACGTTCTTGTAATTTTTCTTTGTCGTAGTCTGATGTTGTAGTTTCTATCTGAGCTTTTATTTGACTAACTCTTGTTTTAATAGTATCTGCATCACCAGAACCATTTACAATTGTAGTATTATCTTTATCAATAGTAATGCTTTCTGCAGTACCTAATAAATCTAAAGTTGCGTTTTCTAAAGAGAATCCTCTTTCTTCAGAGATTACAGTTCCGCCAGTTAAAATAGCGATGTCTTCTAACATTGCTTTTCTTCTGTCTCCAAAACCAGGTGCTTTAACAGCTGCAATTTTTAATCCACCTCTTAATTTGTTTACTACTAAAGTTGCCAATGCTTGTCCATCTACATCTTCAGCAATAATTAATAAAGGTCTACCAGATTGAGAAACTGGTTCTAAGATTGGTAAAATTTCTTGTAAGTTAGAAATCTTCTTATCGAATAATAATACATAAGGATTTTCTAAATCTGCAATCATTTTATCTGCATCTGTAACAAAGTATGGCGATAAATAACCTCTATCAAACTGCATACCTTCTACAACATCTACATAAGTATCTGTTCCTTTAGCTTCTTCTACAGTAATTACACCTTCTTTACCAACTTTACCAAAAGCAGTAGCAATTAAATCTCCTATAACTGCATCGTTATTTGCAGAAATAGAAGCTACTTGTTGTATTTTTTCTGATGAATTACCAACTTTTTGAGTTTGCTTTTCTAAATCTGTAACAATTGCTTCTACAGCTTTGTCAATTCCGCGTTTTAAATCCATAGGATTTGCACCAGCAGCAACATTTTTTAAGCCTTCTTTTACAATTGCTTGTGCTAAAACAGTAGCCGTTGTTGTACCATCACCAGCTAAATCGTTTGTTTTAGATGCAACTTCTTTTACCATTTGAGCTCCCATGTTTTCAAGCTCATTTTCTAATTCAACCTCTTTTGCAACAGAAACACCATCTTTGGTTACAGTTGGTGCACCAAAAGATTTAGAAATAATTACATTTCTTCCTTTAGGTCCTAAAGTTACTTTTACGGCATTTGCCAATGCATCTACACCGCGTTTTAAACCATCTCTTGCTTCAATATCAAATTTTATATCTTTTGCCATTGTTTTTATTTTTTGATTTTAGCTTTGGCTCTAGGCTTTTAGCTAAAATAATTTGTTTTTACTTTATTGTTCTTTGCTTTAGGTAAATAGTCAAAAGCAAATAGCATTATTTATATAATCGCTAAAATATCAGATTCGCGCATCATTAAATAATCTTTACCCTCTAGTTTAAGGTCTGTCCCGCCGTATTTACTGTATAAAACAGTATCACCAACTTTTACAGTTAATGGCTCGTCTATTTTACCATTACCTATGGCTACAACTGTACCTTGTTGTGGCTTTTCTTTTGCATTGTCTGGAATGATTAATCCGGAAGCTGTTTTTGTTTCTGCAGGTGCAGGTTCTACAAGAACTCTGTCTGCTAAAGGTTTAATGTTTAATCCCATTTTTAATACGTTTTATTGATTAAATTAATTTTTTACACTTTCATAATAGTCAGAAATTATGCCATTAGATTATAACTGACATTTTTTCAATATTAGAAATAATTAAGCTGATTTTTGCACAAAAAAAAATGCCAACGTGTCATTTACGTTGGCATTTTAAATTTTATAAATAATAGTTATTTTAAACTATCGTTTGTGCTTGTAGTTGGTTCTGCTGGCGTTGTAGTTTCTACACCGTCTAAAGTATTGTCTAATTGAAAATTATTATCACCATCTCTAGGAATTGCAAAATTTGCTAATAAAATTAAAGCAAACATAGCAATTGCCAACGTCCAAGTTGTTCTGTCTAAAAAGTTGTTTGTGTTTTGTACACCACCTAAAGATTGTGCACCACCGCCACCAAAAGAAGAAGATAATCCTCCACCTTTAGGGTTTTGTACCATAACAATTAGGATTAAAGCTACTGCTACAATCAAAATAAGGATTAAAAAAGCTGTATAACTCATGATTTATTTTTTTGTAAAATTTGTATTCTTTTAATTTGGTCTGCAAAGAAACCACTTTTTTCTGGATATTTCAAACTTAAAATTCGATAAGCTTGTATTGCGTTTTCATACTTCTTTTGTTCTAGATAAACTTTGGCTAAAGTTTCTGTCATTAAAGCAGCGTCTTGTTTGTTTTTTGTAACTGGTACAGCAATCGTTTTTCCTTTTTCTAAAGGCTCTATTTTAGGATTATTTTTAATAAATTTATTAATAATATCTTCTGCTTTTATTGTCTTTTTTATTGGTTTTTCTTCTGTTCTTACAATCGCCTTTTTAGTAGATAACTGCAGCCATTGTTGAAAAGAGTGACTTTCTGAGTTAGAGAATGACAAAGGTTTGCCTATTTCTAAATTTTCTTCTGCCTTATCAATAATCGTTGTTGTATTCGTTTCTTCATCAGCATTAATAGAAAGAATAGTTTCTTTTTGATGATTGTTTTCTAGTTTAGATGAAATTTGTTCGTGAATTGTTTCTTCTTTAGAAATTTCACTTTTAAAAGATGTTATGTAATTAAATAAAACAGTTCTGTCTGTTGTATATGCTGCCGTTAATTTTAACTCATTATTATACTTAAAACTATCTTGATTTTTTAAGCCTTTTAAATACAAAGCTCTTGCTGCTTGAAAATAAGGAAATTCTTCGATTACAGATTTTAATTCGGCAGTTTCTATCTGCTGAATATCTGTTTTGCCTTTAGCGATTTGTATGAATGTAGAAGATTTCAATATTTAAAATTTAGTTTACCATTTACCAACAGAAGCATTAAAAATATCTTGCGTAATTCTGTCTATAATTTCTTCAAAAGCTGCTTCTTGCACGCTGCCGGTTAATTGAGATGTTGCTGGATAATCAGAATAGAATGAAAACGATTTTTCGAAATCTTTTTTCTCATCAGTATTATTAATATATCTAACGTTTACGGTAATTGTTAACCTGTTTTGGGCAGAAGTTTGCGCAGATGTTGCACTCATAGGTGCAATTCTGTAACTTGTAATTTCTCCGCTGAAATGCAAGTCTCCGTTATTTGGCGTTAATGTTAAATTTGTTTGCCTTGTAAATAAATCTTGTAATTCGTTTGTGAATTGCTGACTTAAAGTTGGCTCTATTAATTGGGCTTGATTGGGAAAAAAATCTACTTGAATTGTTTTTGCATTACCAACATCACCACCTGTAAAACCGTAAATTCCGCAACCAATTAATAAAAAAGAACTAATTGTAAAAAGTACTGTGTAAATTAATTTTTTCATAATTATAAATCGTATTGTTTAATTTTTCTGTACAATGTTCTTTCAGAAATACCTAGTTCTTTAGCAGCAAGTTTTCTTTTATTATTGTTCTTTTCTAAAGATTTTTTTATCATTTCAATTTCTTTGTCTTGTAATGATAAAGATTCATCTTCTTCTATAGTTTCTATAAAATCGTATTCTTTGTCTTCAGAATTATTTTGCGGAATATTTAGAACTTCGATATCGTGTTCTTTTAATTCTTTATCGCTATAAATTTTTTCTAATAATTGATGATTTTCTTCTTGTACTTGTTCTATATCTCCGTTTTTCATTAAATCTAACGTTAACTTTTTTAAATCGTTAATGTCGTTTCTCATGTCAAACAAAATCTTGTACATAATGTCTCTTTCCGTAGAAAAATCATTTTCTTTTTTACCACCAACAACTGCTGGCAAATTACCGTTGTTATTAGGTAAATATTGGTTTAGCTTAGAAGCTGTAATGGTTCTACTTTCTTCGATTACAGAAATTTGTTCTGCTAAGTTTTTTAACTGACGAATGTTACCCGGAAAGCGATAGTTTAATAAAACATTTACTGCATTTTCATCTAATCGAATAGAGGGCATTCTATATTTCTGAGCAAAATCTGCTGCAAATTTTCGAAATAATAAATGAATATCTTCATTACGATCTCTTAAGGCAGGTAATTGAATTTCTACAGTGCTTAATCTGTAATACAAATCTTCTCTAAAACGTTCTTTTTCTATAGCTGCTTGCATATTTACGTTAGTTGCAGCTACAATTCTAACGTTCGTTTTTAAAGTTTTAGAAGAACCAACTTTTATAAACTCTCCGTTTTCTAAAACACGTAATAATCTTACTTGGGTTGTTAAAGGTAACTCACCAACTTCATCTAAAAATATGGTACCACCATCAGCTACTTCAAAGTATCCTTTTCTGTCTTGTGTAGCACCTGTAAAAGATCCTTTTTCGTGACCAAAAAGTTCGCTATCAATAGTTCCTTCTGGTATTGCACCACAGTTTACAGCAATGTATTTTGCATGTTTTCTATGAGATAAAGAATGTATTATTTTAGGAATACTTTCTTTACCAACACCACTTTCTCCGGTAACTAATACAGAAATATCTGTAGGTGCAACTCTTACGGCTTTTTCTAAAGCTCTATTAAGTTGCAAATCGTTACCAATTATGCCAAAACGTTGTTTGATTGCTTGTAAGTTTTCCATTTTCTTTTTCTTAGAATAGAGAAAAAAGAATCTAGAGATAAGGTTTTTCTTAAAACCTATCTCTAGATTTCTTTTCTAAAAATTAATTATTATCAGAATACCCAATAACAGTTCCTTTTAAGGTTGCAGAAGTACAATCTTCTATTTTAACCATTACAAAGTCTCCTAATTTATAGTTTCCTTTATCAAAAACAGCAACGGTGTTTTGGGTATTTCTACCTTTCCATTCGTTAGGATTTTTCTTAGAAGTACCTTCAATTAAAAATTCTTCTACTTTACCTAGATGTTGTTTAGTTCTGTATAAGGCATGTTCTTGTTGTAAATCTATAACTTCTTGTAATCTTCTTTTTTTAACTTCTTGCGGTACATCATCTTCCATTTTGTTACCGGCTAAAGTACCTGGTCTTTCAGAATAAGAAAACATAAAACCAAAATCGTATTTTACATATCTCATTAGGTCTAAAGTATCTTGATGATCTTGCTCTGTTTCTCCGCAGAAACCAACAATCATATCTTGAGATAAAGACATTTCTGGTACAATTTTAAAAATATTGTCAACCAGCTCCATATATTCTTCTCTAGTATGTTGTCTGTTCATTGCTTTTAACATGGCGTTACTTCCGCTTTGAACAGGTAAGTGTAAATATTTACAAATATTTTTATGTTTAGCCATTACATGAATAACGTCTAAATGCATGTCTTGCGGATTCGATGTAGAAAAACGAAAACGAGTTTTTGGAAATTTAGTAGCGCAAATATCTAGCAACTCTGCAAAACCAACTGCAGTAGCTTGTGCCATTTCAGAAGCTTTTTTAAAATCTTTCTTTAAACCGCCGCCATACCATAAATAACTATCTACGTTTTGACCAAGTAAAGTAATTTCTTTATAATTTTGATCTACCATTTGACCAATTTCTTCTAAAATACTTTTAGGGTCTCTACTTCTTTCTCTACCACGTGTAAAAGGAACTACGCAAAAAGTACACATATTATCGCAACCTCTGGTAATAGAAACAAATGCAGATACACCGTTAGAATTTAAACGAACTGGAGCAATATCTCCGTAAGTTTCTTCTTTAGATAAAATTACATTTACGGCATCTCTACCTTCATTAACTTCTTCTAATAAGTTAGGTAAATCTTTATAAGCATCTGGGCCTACAACTAAGTCTACAATTTTTTCTTCTTCTAAAAACTTTTCTTTTAGACGTTCTGCCATACAGCCTAAAACGCCTACTTTCATGTTTTTATTAGATTCTCTTTTTACTCTATTGTATTTTTGTAAACGCTTACGAACAGTAGTTTCTGCTTTTTCTCGGATAGAACATGTGTTCACCAAAACCAAGTCTGCTTCTTCTAATATTTGGGTTGTATTATAACCTTGCTTGTCTAAAATAGCAGCAACAATTTCACTATCATTCATATTCATTTGACAACCGTAGCTTTCAATAAATAATTTTTTAGTGTTTTGTTCTTTATTTTCTGTAACAAGTGCTTTACCTTGTATTCTTTCGTCTATTACTTTTTCGATTTGCTCCATAATTCAAAAAATGAGATGCAAATATACAACCAAAATTCAAATTGAATGACAAATTGGCAGAAAACAAATAATTATCAATTATAAATTAACAGAAATATAAAGAACATTCATTTTTTCTAATTTATGTTCAATCTTTTGAACCCTGTTTTTAAGATTTACTTTGATATACTTCAAAATAAATCAAAAAAATAAAATTCATAAAACAGAATTTAAAAGTTTAATTAATGTAAATTTAAGTTGATTTTAAAGGTCTTTTTGTATTAAAAATGATGTAAAAAGAAACTAAAAAAAGAATTAATAAAAAAAACTACATACTTTTGCAGTTGGATAAAGTGCGATTTCGATTGCATTAATTACGAAAACAGAAAGATAAATGGCAAAGAATTTAGTAATTGTAGAGTCACCAGCTAAAGCGAAGACGATAGAAAAATTTTTAGGAAAAGATTTTCAAGTAGAGTCTAGTTATGGGCACATTGCAGACTTACCTTCTAAAGAATTAGGAATTGATGTAGATGGAGACTTTAGTCCTAAATATATAGTATCAGACGATAAAAAACCAGTTGTAAAAAAGTTAAGAACTTTAGCGAAAAAAGCAGACACTGTATGGTTAGCAAGTGATGAGGATCGAGAAGGAGAAGCTATTGCGTGGCACTTAAAAGAGCAGCTAGATTTAAAAGACGATAACACAAAACGTATCGTTTTTCATGAAATTACTAAAAATGCCATTTTAAAAGCTGTTGATAATCCTAGAGATATAGACTATAATATGGTTAATGCACAGCAAGCGCGTAGAGTTTTAGATAGGCTTGTTGGTTACGAATTGTCGCCAGTTTTATGGCGTAAAGTAAAAGGAGGATTATCTGCAGGTAGAGTTCAATCTGTTGCTGTAAGGTTAATTGTAGAAAGAGAACGTAGTATTTTAGATTTTAAACCAGCTACACATTATAAAGTAGTAGCACAGTTTTCTAATTTAGAAGGAAAATCTTTTAAAGCAACAATACCAAAAAACTTCGACTCTAAAAAAGCGGCAGAAAGTTTTTTAAATTCTTGTGCAAATGCAGATTTTAAAATTGCAGATTTAACTAAAAAACCTGCAAAAAAATCTCCGGCAGCACCGTTTACAACTTCTACATTACAACAAGAAGCATCAAGAAAATTAGGGTTTCCGGTAGGTAAAACAATGCAAGTAGCACAGCGTTTGTATGAAGCCGGTTTAATTACTTATATGAGAACAGATAGTGTAAACTTATCTGTAGACGCAAGAAATGCTGCTGAAGAAGAAATAAGCAATTATTACGGAAAAGAATATAGTAAGCAACGTGTTTTTAAATCGAAAGCAAAAGGAGCTCAAGAAGCTCACGAAGCGATTAGACCAACAAACATGAAAATGCATTCTATAGATACAGAATACGATCAAAATAGATTGTATGATTTAATCTGGAAAAGAACATTGGCGTCTCAAATGAGCGATGCACAATTAGAGCGTACAAACGTTAAAATAGAAAATTCTGAAAACGATAAAATCTTTACTGCAAACGGAGAGATGATTAAGTTTGAAGGTTTCTTAAAGGTTTATTTAGAAGGTAATGATGATGAAGATGGTGAAGAACAAGCTGGTATGTTACCAAATTTAAAAGTAAACGATGCTTTAGAATATACATTTATAAACGCAACACAGCGTTTTACGAGTCCACCATACAGATTTACAGAAGCTTCTTTGGTAAAACAATTAGAAGAATTAGGTATTGGTAGACCATCTACGTATGCACCAACAATTTCTACGGTTCAAAGAAGAGGTTATATAGAAAAAGGACAAAACGAAGGTGTAGAAAGAGAATATCAGCAATTAATTTTAGCTAATGGTGTCGTAAAAAGCGAAACGTTATCAGAAAAAACAGGTTCTAATAAAAACAAATTAGTGCCAACAGATATTGGTAATATTGTAAACGACTTTTTGGTAGCTAATTTTTCTAATATTTTAGACTTCGGATTTACAGCTCGAGTTGAAAATTCTTTTGATGATATTTCTGAAGGAGATGAAGATTGGATAGAAATGATTAAAAGTTTCTACATCAAATTTCATGATAATGTTGAAGATGTTAAAGAAAATGCAGAAAGAGAATCCGGAGAACGTATTTTAGGTAAACATCCAGAGTCTGGCAAAACAGTTTTAGTGCGTTTAGGTAAATTTGGTCCTATAGCGCAAATTGGTGCGCCAGAAGACGAAGAAAAACAATTTGCGAGTCTTAACAAAGATCAGCAATTAGGTACAATTACTTTAGAAGAAGCTTTAGATTTATTTTTGTTGCCAAAAACTTTAGGTACATACGAAGGTGAAGAAGTTATTGTTTCTAATGGTCGTTTTGGACCTTACATCCGTTTCGGAAAAATGTTTGTTTCTCTTGATAAAGGAGAGAATCCGATGGAAGTAGATATGGCAAGAGCAGAAGAATTAATTGTTGCTAAGCAAAAGGCAGATGCGCCAATTTATCATTACGAAGATTTACCAGTACAAAAAGGTGTTGGGCGTTTTGGGCCATTTATCAAATGGAACTCAATGTTTATCAACGTAAATAAAAAATACGATTTCGATAATTTATCTGATGATGATATTGTTGAGTTAATCGAGGTGAAAAAGCAAAAAGAAATAGATAAAGTTATTCATAATTGGGAAGACGAAGGTATTCGAGTTGAAAAAGCAAGATGGGGTCGTTTTAATGTAATAAAAGGTAAAATTAAAATTGAATTACCTAAAACTACAGATATAGAAAAACTAACCAAAGCAGAAGCTATCAAAATGATAGAAGCTAAAGCACCTAAGAAAAAGGCAGCAAAGAAAAAACCAGCAGCTAAAAAGAAAACTACAGCTAAAAAAACGACAAAGAAGAAATAATTAGTTAGTATCTTGCATACTTTATTTACAAAAAATTGATGAGCCAAGACTTTTTAACCCCTATAAAAGATTCGGTTGTTGCAAGTGTATTGCAGCAATCTCAGTCATGTTTGGGGCAACATATTCAAATACATTCTAAAGAAGAAGGCTTTCCTGATTTAGAAAATGTTCAAATAGCTATTTTTGGAGTAAAAGAAGATCGAAATTCACATAACAACTTTGGCTGTGGTGAAGATTTATTTAAAATAAGAGAAAAGTTTTATCAATTATTTCCAGGGAATTGGCACACAAATATTGCAGATTTAGGAAATGTAGAAAAAGGTAATAAGGTTTCTGATACTTATTTTGCCGTTAAAGAAATTATAACTTCTTTAATCAAAGAAAACATTATTCCTGTTATAATTGGTGGTGGTCAAGATATAACTTACGTAAATTACAGAGCTTATGACGAGCTAGAGCAATCTGTAAATATTACGGCTGTAGATAGTAGATTCGATTTAGGAAATTTAGAAGGCGAATTAAGTTCTCAATCTTACTTGAGTAAAATTATTATGCAAGAGCCTAATAATTTATTTAATTACTGCAACGTTGGGTACCAAACCTATTTTAACTCTCAAGAAGAAATAGCATTGTTAGATAATTTATTTTTTGATGCATATCGATTAGGAAAATCTAAAGAATTAGAAAATATAGAACCAGCATTTAGAAATGCAGATATTGTTTCTATAGATATTGGTGCTATTCGACAAAGTGAAGCACCGGCAAACAATAATGCCTCTCCAAACGGATTTTACGGTGAAGAACTTTGTGCAATTTCTAGATATGCAGGTATTAGCGATAAAGTTTCGTCTTTTGGTATTTACGAATACAATTCTAAGCTAGATAATAATAATCAAACAGCACATTTAATCGCACAAATTATTTGGTATTTTATAGAAGGAGTTAACTACAGAGTAAAAGATTATCCATTTTCAGGAAAAGAAAATTATCAGAAATTTACAGTTTTATTTGATGATGATGAACCTTTAACTTTTTACAAGAGTAATAAATCTGGTAGATGGTGGGTAGAAATAAATATTTTGTCAAATAATAAATACAAAAGACATGCGTTAATACCATGTACATACCAAGATTACACAGAAGCAACCAAGCAAATTATACCAGAAAAATGGTATAAAGCAATGAAAAAGATGGTGTAGTTTATAAGATTATAAAAAAATGAATACGTTAAATGCAATTTCAATATTGTTTTTTAACAAAAAAAATAATAGGTTTACGAACTTTTAGTTAAGATATAAACAGAATATGAAGAAAGCAGCAATATTTGCACTTTTATTAGCAGTAATTTACAGTTGTGGCTCTAATGATAGAGGAGAGTTGGTGGGTGTTAAAGTTAAGAAGAAATGGTTTTCAGAAAAACCATACGGTATGGCTTTAATTCCTGGTGGTTCATTTACAATGGGTAAGCAAGATCAAGATATTATCGGTACTATGAATGCACCAACAAAAACAGTTACTGTTAGGCCTTATTATATGGATGAAACTGAAGTTACTAACAATGAATACAAAGAATTTGTTCATTGGGTTAGAGATTCTATCGTAAGAACAAGATTGGGATATCAAGCAGAGTTTGCCGCTTTAAGTGCTGCTCCAGATCCTAACGGAGCTTTACCTTCTGGTGGAATACATGAGTATGCTTTTGCTACAGTAGATACTACAGATGCAACACCTTACCAAAGATATATGTATGAAAACTACTGGAGCTTAGGCGATGGTATCGATTCTATAAAACCATTAAATTGGGAAACTGAATTGGTTTGGAAAAAAGAAGAATATCCAGATATGGATTATGTAGAGGTAATGGATTCTCTTTATATTAGTAGAGAAGAAGCCGTAGACGGTATTAGAACTTTTAATCCTAAATTCTTAAAGTATAGATATTCTTGGTTTGATAGAGATAATGCTGCAAGAAAAGGAGGAAATAGAAAAGATTTTGTTCAAACTGAAGTTTTAAATATTTACCCAGATACAACTGCTTGGGTAAAAGATTTTAATTATTCATACAATGATCCTATGCACCAAGATTATTTTTATCACCAATCTTATGGAGATTATCCTGTTGTTGGTATAACTTGGGAGCAAGCAAATGCTTTTTGTAATTGGAGAACTAAAAAGAAAAACGATTATTTAAAAGGAAGAAAAAACGCTACTCAAGTACCAGATTTTAGATTGCCTACAGAAGCAGAATGGGAATATGCTGCACGTGGAGGTTTAGAATTTGCAACATATCCATGGGGAACAGGAGGAACAACAAGTGATAGAGGTTGCTTTTTAGCAAACTTTAAGCCTGTAAGAGGTAACTATGCGGTAGACGGTGCTTTATATACTATGGAAGCTAAGTCTTTTAATGCAAACGATTATGGTTTGTACAATATGGCTGGTAATGTTTCTGAATGGACAAATACAGCATATAATTTATCTTCTTACTACATGGCTTCTACAATGAACCCTAATGTTGAGGATAGAAAAAATAAAAGAAAAATTGTAAGAGGTGGTTCATGGAAAGATGTAGCATACTTTTTAGAAGTAAGTTCTAGAGATTATGAATATGCAGATACTGCAAGAAGCTACATTGGTTTTAGAACCGTTCAAAACTATATCGGAACAGGAAATAAATAATAATAAAAACCCCTAAATTAATTTAAAGAAAAATGGCACAGTCAAGAGCGTACAAAAAAGGAATGAATTTCGTTTACGGAATTGGAGCAGCAGTAGTAATTATTGGAGCTTTATTCAAGATTCAACATATAAACATCGGGCCAATTACAGGTGGTTTAATGCTAACAATTGGTTTAATTGCAGAAGCGATAGTGTTTTTAATTTCTGCTTTTGATGCACCAGAAGAAGATTTAGATTGGTCTAAAGTTTATCCAGAATTAGCAGAAGGAGGAATTTCTTCTAAAAAAGAAACTAAAAAATTAGGAGCAGAAGGAATGCTTTCTCAAAAATTAGATAGTTTATTACAAGAAGCAAAAATAGATTCTAACTTAATGGCAAGTTTAGGTTCTAGCATGAAAAACTTTCAAAATGCAGCAGAAGGATTATCTGCAGCATCTGGTTCTGTTGCTTCAACTAATAAATACAACGAAGAAATGTCTAAAGCTGCATTACAAATGGAGTCTTTAAATAATTTATACAAAGTTCAAGTAGAAAATACAAGCAAACAAGCAGAATTAAATACTTCTGTTGTAGAAAACACAGAAAGATTACACGAGCAAATGAAAGCTTTAGCAAGCAACTTGTCTTCTTTAAACGGAGTATATGGTAACATGCTATCTGCAATGTCAAACAAATAATTAGTTTCACTAATGTATATTAACTTAAAAACTAATTAGAATGGCAGGAGGAAAAATGTCCGCAAGACAGAAGATGATTAACTTAATGTATCTTGTATTTATTGCAATGTTAGCAATGAATATGAGTAAAGAAGTTTTATCTGCTTTTGGATTCATGAACGAAAAATTAGTAGAAAACAACCTTTCTACAGCAGAAAAAAATGCTTTAGCTTATACAAATTTGGCAACAAAGGCTTCTGAACAACCAGAAAAATTTGGACCATTAAAGCAGAAAGCAGACAAAGTAAAAGAATACTCTTCTGAGTTTTATCAATATTTAGCAGATTTAAAGTCTAAAATGACTGCAGATATAGAAGATAAAGACAATTATGAAGAGATGGATAAAACAGATTGGTTAGATGCTTATTTCTTTAAAGGAGACAATTATACAGCAGAAGGACAAGAGTTTTTAGATAAAATGAATGGTTACAGAAATAATGTTTTAAATGCATTAGGATCTGATAGTAAATTTGCACCTGTATTAAATAAAAGGTTTTCTACTGCCGATGTAGTAGATCAAGAAACAGGGAAAGAAATTCCATTTTTAAGAGCAAGGTATGAAGGTTTTCCAATGGTAGCTTCATTAACAAACTTTACACAAATACAAGCTGATGTAAAAAATACTGAAAGCGATATAATTTCAGATTTATTAGGCGGACAATTAGAAAGTGAAGTTTCTATGTCTAATTATAATGGTGTTGTGCAACTTGATAAGAATGCTTTTTATCCTGGCGATAAAGTTACAGGAAGTGTTGTTTTAGGAAGATATGACCCAAGTTTAAAACCTAGTAGAGTAGAATTAAATGGTAAAAAATACGATAACTTTAAAGATGGTAGCGTAGTTTTAGATTTAAGAGCTGGTAGTGTTGGAGAAAAAGATATTAAAGGAACAATTTACTTTATGGAAAACGGAGAAGAAGTTCCGGTTCCTTTTAAAAGTTCTTATTCTGTAATTTCTAAACCAAACGCACCTGTTGTATCTGCAGATAAAATGAATGTAGTATATAGAGGTTTATCAAATCCTATATCTATTTCTTTACCAGGTGTGCCAGATAAAGATGTTAGAGCAAGTGCACCAGGATTGCAAAAAACTGGTTCTGGTAAATACATGATGAGACCAAAAGCAGGAAATACAGTTAGTATTAATGTTTCTGCAAAATTAGCAGATGGTAAAAATGTAAACACAAAAACTGTGTTCAGAATTAAAGATATACCAGCAGCAATGGGAACAGTAAGAGGACAATTTGGTACAGTAAGAATGCCAAAATCTGGTTTAGCTAATACGCCAATAGGTGCAGGTTTGCCAGACTTCTTATTCGACTTAGATTTAAGAGTAACAAGCTTTAAAGTAAAAGTTCCAGGTCAATTAGCAATAATTGTAAATGGTTCTAAATTAAATGCAGCTGCCAAAAAAGCACTTTCTAAAGCAAGAAGAGGAGATATAATTAATATTTTCGGTATTCAAGCAGTAATAAAAAATAACTCTTATAAACTAAAAAAGGTATTACCAGTTAATATAGAGTTAACAAACTAGAAATAAACATAGTTATGATTAAAAATTGTGTAATAATAGTATTCGCTATCCTAACAACAGGTTTTGTAAATGCGCAAGCAAATTTATTAAACGCAAAATCTGTAGACCAAATTGGTGTAAAAAGCGATCAGCAATTGGCAGCAGATAATGATGGTCCAATTCCTTATGGTTACGTAGATGACAGAGACGTTTTATGGTCTAAAGTTGTGTGGGAATTTATCGATTTAAATCAAAAGATAAACCTACCATATTACTTTCCTATAGATACAACTAATATTTCTTCTGATAGAAGATCTTTGTTTCACACAATCATAAAAGGTATAAAGCAAGGTAAAATTAAAGAAGCATACGACGATTCTTTTTTTACATCAAAAATTACACAACAAGAAATAGACCAACGTTTAATTAACGTTCGTGAAGAAAACGGTTATACAGATACTTTTAGAATCCAAACAGAAGATGTTGCAGGTTATATGATTAAAGGTATGTGGTATTTTGATAAGCGTCAAGGCGAGTTAAAATACAGAATGTTAGCTTTAGCGCCAATGGGTAAAGATGTTCAAACACTAGGAGTTCAAGAAATTGAAGACGATGAGTTATACGAATTATTCTGGATTTTCTTTCCTTCGGCAAGAGAAGTATTACACGATGCTAAAGTTTTTAATCCAAAAAACGCATCACAACCAATATCTTTCGATCATTTGTTAAATGCAAGAAGGTTTAGCTCTACTATTATTAGAGAAGAAAATATTTACGGTAATAGAGCCATAGAAGACTATGTTAGAGGTAATTCTTTATTTCAGTTGCTAGAAGCAAATAAGATTAAAGAAGACATTAGAAACAGAGAAATAGATATGTGGAATTATTAATCCGCAATTAAAATTCATACAAAACGTTTGCGTAAGCAAGCGTTTTTTTATTTGAAGCTATTTCCTGCTTTCAACACTCGCTTTTTTTCATTCTTCAAAAAGAGCTCAAACAAATGTTTCAATCAGGGCTAAACTTGTTTGCAAACAATTAGAAATACTAGCTTATTAAAGCTTATTTATGTACTATTAATTATTATGAAAGTAGATTATATTATAGTTGGTTTAGGTTTGGCGGGTTTAGCTTTTGCAGAAGAGTTATTAAAAGCTAACAAAACATTTATTGTTTTTGAAGATGCGTCGCAAACATCCTCTTTAGTTGCTGGCGGAGTTTATAATCCTGTAATTTTAAGAAGATTTACTCCTGTTTGGCAAGCTGCAGAACAATTGGCAATTGCAATGCCATTTTACAAACATTTAGAAGAGAAATTACAAGAAAAATTTGATCAGAAAATAGAAATCAAAAGAGCATTTAAGTCTGTAGAAGAACAAAATAATTGGTTTGCAGCTTCAGATAAAACAAGATTAAAGGAATTTTTAAATTCAGATTTAGAACATAAAAAGGTAGATGGCGTAATTGGTGATTTTGGTTTCGGAATTGTAAATGAAACCGGAAGAATTGATACGTTAAAACTTGTAAATGCATATCGTAACTATTTAGAAACTAATAATGCAATTCAATTTGAAAAATTCGATCACTCTCTTTTAGAAATATCAGAAAATAAAATCAGATATAAATCATTTACATCTTCTAAAATTGTTTTTTGCGAGGGCTTTGGTTTAAAAGAAAATCCTTTTTTTAATTATTTACCTTTAGATGAAGTAAAAGGAGAGTTAATTACAATTCATGCTCCGGAATTAAATATCGATTTTTTACTAAAATCAGCGTTATTTTTAATCCCTTTAGGTGAAAATAAATACAAAGTTGGCGCAACTTTTAATCATAAAGATAAAACATCGGTGCCATCAGTATCTGGTAGAGAAGAATTGGTGTTAAAACTTAAAAAAGTTATAGACGTACCATATACAATATTAGACCAAACTGCAGGTATTAGACCAGCCACTGCAGATAGAAGACCTTTTGTAGGCGTGCATCCAACGCATAAAAACTTGGCAATCTTAAATGGTTTAGGCACAAGAGGTGTAATGATTGCACCAAAATTAGCTTCTAATTTATACGATTTTATAGAAAATAATATTGCTTTAGATGAAGCAGCAGATATAAAAAGATTTCAGAATGTATAAAACTACTTTTTAGTTTTAGGGTCGTAAGAAACAAACATATTAATCCATAAAATTCTAGACAATCTTAAATTTACTGGTGCCAATAAAATTAAAGTGATAATGATAGCAGCAAAAGATTGCAATAAGCCTAAGTTAAATACTAAAGATGAAATTAAAAAGGTAGCTACAGAAAGCGCAACTGTAATACCATAATTAACATACATTGCGCCATAAAAAAATGAAGGTTCCATCATATATTTTAAATTACAGCTTGGGCAATTATCGTGCAATTGTGTAATTTTAGATGGATTAAAAGTAAATTTATATTTAAAAAAATCACCTTCGTGGCACTTAGGGCACTTTCCTTTAGCAATACTATATATTTTTGTTCCTTTTTTAAACATCTTAACCTTAAAATTTATATACTTTTGCAAAGGTAAATTTTTTACATCTTTAATTTAGTAACAATTATTACATTTCATGCTAAACGTTCATAATTTAACAGTTTCATTTATGGGAACTGATTTGTTTTCTGGTATTACTTTCAAATTAAATAAAGGAGACAGAATTGGTTTAATAGGTAAAAATGGAGCAGGAAAATCTACACTTTTAAAAGTTCTTTCTAAGGATATTGAAAGTAGTGGAGGTACAATGGCGTTTGATAAAGATGTACAAATTGGTTTTTTAAGACAAGATATAGATTTTGTTGAAGGAAGAACTATCTTAGAAGAAGCGTATCAAGCATTCGAAGAAATTAAAGAAATAGAACTACAATTAGATCAAATAAACGAACAATTAGCTACAAGAACAGACTACGAAAGTGAATCTTATAGCCAATTAATTATTGATTTAACAGAAAAAACAGAACGTTACGAGCTTTTAGGAGGTTACAATTACCAAGGAGACACGGAAAAAATTTTACAAGGTTTAGGTTTTAAAAGAGAAGACTTTGATAAACTAACCGATACTTTTTCTGGAGGATGGAGAATGCGAATTGAATTGGCAAAATTACTATTACAAAATAATGACATTTTGCTTTTAGATGAGCCAACAAACCATTTAGATATCGAATCTATTATTTGGCTAGAAAATTTCTTAAAAGGATACGCTGGTGCAATTGTATTGGTTTCTCACGATAAAATGTTTTTAGATAACGTAACAAATAGAACTATAGAAATTTCTTTAGGGCAAATTTACGATTACAAAAAACCTTATTCAGAATTTTTGCTTTTAAGAGGAGAAATTAAAGAAAAGCAATTACAAGCTCAAAAAAATCAAGAGAAAGAAATAAAGCAAAAACAACACTTAATAAACAAGTTTAAAGCCAAAGCTAGTAAAGCCTCTATGGCGCAATCTTTAATGAAACAACTAGATAAAGTTGAGTTGATTGAAGTAGATCAAGACGATAATCAGGCAATGAATGTTCGATTTAACATTTCTAGAGAACCTGGTAAAATTATTGTTGAAGCAGAAAATTTGTGTAAAAGCTATGGCGATAAACACGTTTTAGAAGGTGTAGATTTATTAATAGAAAGAAATAGTAAAATTGCTTTTGTTGGTCAAAACGGACAAGGAAAATCTACATTGGCAAAAATGATGGTCGGAGAAATTCCGTTTGAAGGTCATTTAAAATTAGGTCATAATGTAGAAGTTGGTTATTTCGCTCAAAACCAATCAGAACATTTACCGCCAGAAAAAACAGTTCTAGAAATCATGGAAGATGCAGCAACAGATACTAACAGAATGCGTGTTAGAGATATGTTGGGGTCTTTCTTATTTGGTGGAGATGCTGTAGATAAAAAAGCAAAAGTACTTTCTGGAGGAGAAAGAAATCGATTGGCATTATGCAAATTATTGCTGCAACCATTTAATGTTTTAATAATGGATGAGCCAACAAACCACTTAGATATTGCCTCAAAAACAGTTTTAAAAGAAGCTTTAAATAACTTTAATGGTACATTAATTGTAGTTTCTCACGATAGAGAATTCTTACAAGGTTTAACTACTACAGTTTATGGTTTTAAAGACAAAGAAATTAAAGAATATTTAGGTGATATCGATTATTTCTTAGATCAACATAAATTAGAAAATTTAAGAGAAGCAGAAAAAAGAACGGTTGTAAAAGTTGCTAAAGACACTTCTAAAAAAGAAGCACATTTATTATCTAGAGAACAAGAAAAAGAGTTGAAAAAACTAAATAATAAACTCTCTAAAGTAGAAACTGAAATTGCAGATTTAGAAAAAGAAATAGAAACAATAGACTTAGAATTGGCTAATAATTACGATGAAGTTTCATCTAGACCAAATTTCTTTGAAAAATACAAAGCTAAAAAAGCAAAATTAGATGCTGCAATGGAAGAATGGGAGAAAATAGAAGCGCAAGTCTCTAACTTTTCATAATTCTATCTAAATTTTATTCCTGATTTTAATCAGGAAACTTAAACTAAATACTAAAATTTTAAAAATTCTTGTAGTCGCAAGAATAAATGCCCATGGATTTAAACGCAACAATTGTATCAAAAAACGAACAAATAGAACTCTCTCTATTAAAAGAAAAAAATGTAGAACTTTTTATTAAAAGAGAAGATTTAATACACCCGTTTGTTTCTGGTAACAAGTTTAGAAAACTAAAATATAATATTGAAGAAGCAATTAAGTTAAAGAAAAAATCTGTCTTAACATTTGGTGGCGCATACTCTAACCACATTGCCGCAACTGCTGTAGCGGGTAAGTTAGCAGGTTTAAAAACGTTTGCTGTAATTAGAGGAGACGAGTTAGGTAAAAATATTAAAGAAACTTTAGAAGGAAATCCAACTTTAAGAAAAGCAGCAGAAAATGGAATGAAATTTCATTTTGTATCAAGAGAATTGTACAGGCAAAAAACGTCTTTTGGTTTTATAGAAAAGATGAAAAATAAATGGGGAGATTTTTATATGATTCCTGAAGGAGGAACTAATGGTTTGGCAGTAGAAGGTTGCCAAGAAATTTTAACAGAACAAGATTCTAAATTCGATTATATTTGTGCTGCTGTTGGTACTGGAGGTACTATTTCTGGAATTATAAAATCTTTAGAAAAACATCAAAAAGTTATTGGTTTTCCTGCTTTAAAAGGTGCTTTTTTATCGGAAGAAATTAAAAAATATACCATTCGTAAAGACAATTGGAGCTTACAAAAAAAGTATCATTTTGGTGGTTATGCAAAATTTAATGATGAGTTGATAGAGTTTATCAATACATTTAAAGAGAAAACGGGTGTTCTATTAGACCCAGTTTATACAGGTAAAATGTTGTTTGGTATTTTAGATTTAATTAAAAAAGATACTTTTGAAGAAGGTACTAAGATTTTAGCAGTTCATACTGGTGGTATACAAGGAATTGATGGTTTTAACGCAAACTTAGTTAAAAAGAATCTACAAATTATAAATGTGTAATGAAGTTAAAAATTATTTTTAGTTGTGTTTTTTTATTGATTTTATCTAGCTGTGGAGCTAAGAAAAAGGTTGTAAACAAGAAAAATCCGGGTGTGGTAATTGTAGAGCCAGCACCTATAGATTTGCCATCTGTTAATGAAGTAGAATTAACAAAAAAACTAAACAAAAATAATCCTAGATTAAATAAAGAAACGCTTTCTTACATTAGAAAATATGCGCCAATTGCAGTAAAAGAAATGCACGAATATAAAATTCCGGCAAGTATAACTTTAGCTCAAGGAATTTTAGAATCTGGTAAAGGTAAAAGTGAGTTGGCTTTAAAGTCTAATAATCATTTCGGAATTAAATGTCATACTACCTGGAAAGGCGAAAGAGTATATCATGATGATGATGAAAAAGGAGAGTGTTTTAGAAAATACGTTTATCCAGAAACTTCTTATAACGACCATTCACTTTTTTTAACACAAAGAAGTAGATATGCTTTTTTGTTTAATTACAATGTTAAAAACTATAAAAAATGGGCTTATGGCTTAAGAAAAGCAGGTTATGCAACAGATAGAAAATATCCTGCTAAGCTTATAAAAATAATTAAAGACTATCAACTTTATGAGTTTGACAAAATTAAGAAAGGAAATTTTGTTGAAAAAGTAAAAAACCTGAATGAAGGAGAAAAGTTAGAAAAACCAATAGTTATACCAAAGGTTACAAGCAGTTTTTATAAAGTAAAAAAAGAAGATACTTTGTATTCTATTTCTAGAAAATTTAATATATCTGTAGCCAACTTAAAAGCAATTAACAATTTAGACAGTAATATTATTTCTGTAGGACAAAAATTGTTGGTAAAAAAGTAAGTAAAAATATGGCAATAATAAAACCAGTAAGAGGTAAACATCCACAAATTCCATCAGATTGTTTTATAGCAGAAAATGCAACCGTTTTGGGCGAAGTATCTTTAGGTAAAGAATGTTCAATTTGGTATAATGCGGTAATTCGTGGCGATGTACACTTTATAAAAATTGGCAATAAAGTAAATATTCAAGATGGCGCTGTAATACATGCAACGTATCAAAAATCGCCAACAACTATTGGCAATAACGTATCTATTGGACATAATGCAATTGTGCACGGTTGCACAATTAAAGACAATGTTTTGGTTGGTATGGGAAGTATAATTATGGACGATTGCGTAGTAGAATCTAATTCTATAATTGCTGCAGGTGCTGTGGTTACAAAAAACACAATAGTAGAAAGTGGTAGTATTTACGCGGGCGTACCTGCTAAAAAAGTGAAAGATATTTCAGAAGAATTAATTTCTGGAGAAATAAATAGAATTGCAGACAACTACGTTACCTATTCTAGTTGGTTTAAAGAGTAATTTTTTTGGCGTTACACAAGGTCGGGCTTTACATTATATCTTTTTTTCGTTCCTCAAAAAAGGATGCCATTTCAATCCCTAACGCAATCCCAAGATTTTTAAAATAAAAAAGACCAATTTCTGTTAAGAAATTGGTCTTTTTATTAATCAACTAATTCAAATATTTATTTTCTAACTCTTCTACCTTCTTTGCGGTTTTTCATCCCTTTTCTTTTCGCCATTTTTTTACCTTTCATAGCTCTTTTTTTGTGCATTTTTTCAAATTTTTCAAACTGTTCGTCGTTTAAAATATCTTTCATGCTATTTCTCATTGCTATTTGAGCGTCTAATCTTTTATTTTGCATTGCAAAAATTTCATCAGAAGTAGGTCTTTTTTTATCTTTTCTAGCTTCCTTTCTCTTTTCCATCTCTGCTTTTCTTTCTGCAATTTGATTAGAAATTAAAGGCTTAATTTGATTTTGTTGCTTTCTAGATAAATCTAAAGCTAAGGTCATTTTTTTAACAGTTAATTCTGTTTGTTGTTCTGTTGTTAATCTTGCACGTTTATCAGTTTTACCTCTTTGGGCTTGCGTACTTACTGTAAATGCGAATACGAATACTAAAATGCTTACTAATTTTTGCATGTTTTTATCTTTTTAATTATTTTAATTTTATACTTCTAAGACTGTGTAAAATTAAAAAGGTTTAATTTATGTTTCTTATTAACAGTATTTTAAGGTTTGTGTTTAAAGCAAAAAATACTCGAATTCAATTAAGAACTCGAGTATTATAATATACTAATTAATCAACCCAAAAAATTAGCAACTGTTAAGCTTTATTTTTGTTGTAAATGTTTTATTTTTTAATATTTATACTTCTTTGACTGTAAAAAAATCAAAAGGTTTAAATTTGTAATTAAATTCTTCAAAATTATTATTTCTATGCGTAAAATATTTTGGTTATTATTTTTAGTATCATTTACAATAAACGCTCAAAAAGATTCTGTAAGAGTAGATTTAAGCAACCCTAATGCTACCTTATATACGCATTTATATTTTTTACAATCAGATTCTTATCAGCCTAAAAAATCTGCTAAGACAATTTTAGGTTTACCAGAAAAAGAAGCGATAAAAAAAGTTGTAAGAATTAAAAAGGTTTTAGACGGTAAAGGTCTTTATGTAGATTTTAATAAAGTCCCAAAAAATGCCAACTATAAAGATACTGTTCGATATTCTTCTTATGAAAAATACACACCTTTTCCGCAGCGAATGCCAGAAATATCTGTAGAAAAAATAGAAAACAAATGGTATTATTCTTCTGAAACGGTTGCTAAAATAGATAGTTTATACAATGCTGTTTTTCCTTGGTATGTTCAAAAGATTCAAGATTTTATTCCAGAATTTGGACATAAAAAATTATGGACCATAGAATATTGGCAATTATTTTCTGTGCTTATTTTTATGGTATTAACCGTACTTATCTTTTTTGTTTTTAGAAAATTAACGTTTGTAATTTTAAATAAAATACAGCAAAAAATTACGAAAACTACAGATATTACTTTTGATCAATCTTTAAAAAAATTGGCAAGACCAATTAGTTTATTAATTGCTATTAGTTTTTTAGATAGTGTTTTTCCTTCGTTATACTTTAGTTTAGAAATTAATAAATGGGTTTTCTTGTTTATAGATATTGCTAAGGTTGTGTTTTGGACATACGTTTTAATAAACTTAGTTCATGTTTTAATGAAGTTTTACAGTGTTTTTACAGAAAAAACTCATAACCGATTAGACGATCAATTATCACCAATATTGCACAACTTTTTTGTTGGCTTGGTTATATTTATTGGTATTTTAAGGTTAGTAGCTTTATTTGGTGTTGATACTACAACTATTTTAGCAGGTGCGACTATTGGTGGTTTAGCGGTTGCTTTGGCGTCTCAAGACACGGTTAAAAACCTAATTGGTACCATTATGATTTTTCTAGACAAACCTTTTCATATAGAAGATTGGATTGAAGCCGGAGAAGTTGTTGGTACAGTAGAAAAAGTAGGTTTTAGATCTACAAGTGTGCGTGCTGCAGATACATCTGTCTACCAAATACCGAATAGTAAACTATCAGAAATTGTTATAAATAACAAAGGTTTACGTTTATTTAGACGTTACAACACAAATTTAGGTTTGCGTTACGATACTCCGCCAGAATTAATCGAGGCATTTGTAAAAGGTGTAAGAGAAATAATTATTGCGCATCCAGAAACAAGATCCGACTCTTACAATGTAGAATTTACTGGTTTTGGAGATTCTGCATTATTGGTAATGGTAAATGTATACTTTAAAAGTTTGGCTTGGGGTGTAGAGCAATCTTCTAAACATAGATTGCATATTGCAATTGTAAAGTTGGCAAAAGAATTAGGTGTAGATTTTGCTTTTCCTTCTACAACAGTTACAATAGAACATTTTCCAGAAAAACAAGGTCTAAGCCCAAAATATAATACAGATGCTGGCAGAATTGATACTGCAATTACAAAAGTTTTAGAAGAGTTTAATAAAGAAAACCCGAAAGAAGATTAATTTATAATTAACCGTTTTTAGCTTCTTTAAAAATTTCTCTAACAGCGATTTCGTATTTTTTTACGTTTTGAGCTTTTTTAATTTTTTTATAGGTTTTTTGCGGATTGGCAAAACTTTTAGAAAAATATTCCCAGAAACCAAGCATCTTCATTTTAATAGGAGTTGGTCCTGATAAAGCTGCATCATATTCAGTAAAAATTCGATCGTGAAATTCACTAAAAATATCAAATCTATTTTTTGGATATTCTAAAGTATCTTTCTTAATCATACTAGGTAAAAAAGGATCAGCAATTAAGCCTCTACCAATCATCCAATGATCTATTGTAGGGAATCTTTCTTGTAGCTTTTTAAAGGCATTTACAGAGGTAACATCGCCGTTATAATATAATTTGTGATTTGTATTGTCGATACATTTCTGAAAAGAATCTAAATCTGTTCCGCCTTTATACAACTGCTTTCCAATTCTTGCATGAATTGCAATGTTTTTAAGAGGATACTTGTCTAAAACAGGTAAAGTTTTTAAAATTTCTTCAGGATTTTCATAACCCATTCTCATTTTCATGGAAACCAAAACATCAGATTCATTATGAACTTTATGAAGAATATTATTTATTTTTTCTGGATCTGCAATTAAACCAGAACCCATGCCACGTTTGGTAACCATTGGATATGGGCAACCAAGATTCCAGTTTAACTCTTTGTAGCCTAATTTTCTTATATATTTTGCAACAAATAAAAACTCATCAACATCATTTGTAATAATTTGCGGAATAACTTCTAGCGCAGTATTATTTGCCAATTCAATATCTCGCTTATAAGAATTTTTAATAACAAGTTTACCGTTTAATCGAATGTAAGGAGCGTAGAACGTATCGATTCCACCAAAAAAATGATTGAAAGCATTTCTAAATTTATAATCTGTAAAACCTTGTAAAGGAGAAGAAAGTAATGTTTGACTCATGACAAATATTGAGCTGCAAATATAGAATACTTTTTAAAGCAAATACTAAATATAAATATTGAATCTATTAATTTTTAGAGGACTTTAAAGGTGTATTTATCCAATAATCATTCTCTAATTTTAAATCGGTTACTTTAGACTTAGACAAAGGTAAACTCTTGTTTACAAACTCTTTTTGTACGGGTAAAAGTTTATGCTCGAAGACTTCTTGTACAAAAAATTCTCTATATTGGTTTAGCTTTAAACTTGCTCTTTCATTAATTTTAAAGCCTCCGATGTCTTTTATATTTGTAATATCAAAAACAAAATTGTTTACATAGTTGCTATCAGTATCGCTATTATTTAAATCCATTTTTTCTATTGATTTTTTATCAATATGAATAGTTAGAGTTCTTGAATTTTCTATACTAGCTTGTACATCTTTAATTTTTAATTTTTCGTTCTTATAATAAATTTTAAATTTCGACCTTATTGGTGTTATACTTCTTAAATTGATTGGTCTGTTAAAAGAAACCTTAAAAGTTTTATTTTTTTTGTTAAATGTTGTTTTATCAATTTTAAAATAGTTACCATTTGTGGCTTCAAAAAAATTATTAAAAGTAATGTAGTTCAAATACATTTTATCTCTAATAGGTTTGTATGCTATGGTAACAGAGTACTGCGGATTTTTTTTGAATCTGTAATACAAATTATAGTTTAATTTATGAATTGCAAAATCTTGTTTAGAAATATAAATGGTTCCGTAAGCAGCATATTCATAACTAGTTTTTCCCTTAATCGAGTTAAAAGTTACTTCGTACAAAGGTGATTTATCAGAATAAATTATTTTTTTAAGTTTAAACTTATGATTTCTAATAAAATGTTTGTTAAATGTATTGCTAAAAGAAAAAGACATTTTATTGTAATTTCTAATTGTGTTTGTTAAGGATAAAATATTTAATTCATTTCCACCTAACGGACTTATATATACGCTTTCTGAAAATTTCTTATCAGCATTATCATAAGGTATTGTAAGTGTAGAATCTTTGATGAACTTATCGTTTTCAATGTAATTATATAATAAAGATTGATTTTTTTTACTCTTTAATTTATCAGTTTTAAAACCATTGTCAAAAGTTTCAATTATTGCTTCGTTAACATTTATGTAATCTATTTTTTCTTTATAATTATTTTTTTTCTGATAAGAATCTCCAACTGGTTGTTGGTAATCTCTGTAATAACCAATATAAGAATGTGGTTCTGTAGGATAATTGTTTAAGATGTTTTCTATCGCTTTTCTAACAATTTGAACAGCTAAAAGTTTTTTCTTTCTTTTCTTTATTGATGTTGAAATTACGACCTCGTTAAGACTGTTATTATAAACAGTTAAATAGACAATATGTTCTTTTTTATTCTTTAATGCTGATAATTTAATTTCTTTGGTTTTATAGCCGATAGAAGAAATTCTTATAATTCCGTTTGATTTATATTTTCTTGGAATTTGAAATTTACCATTTACATCTGCATGCGTGCCTCTTTTTATTTTTTTTAACATAACTGTTGCATATACAACGGGTTTTTTAGTTTGTTTATCTAAAACTTTAAAAGAGATTTTTTCTTGCGAAAAGTGTACAAACGAGAGAAGAAAAAATAAAAAGGTAATTTTTTTCATGCTATTTTTTTTGCTTTAAAAAGCAAAAACCACGCCAATATTGGGCGTGGTTTTTTAAATGAACATTAATTTTTTTCTTACTTTGGATCTAAAGCTACTTCAATTCTAGCTAAAACATCTTGTAAGTGGTAACGAGAAGTTGTATTAGAAGCTCTTGAAGCTGCATTTCTAACATCTCTTTTTAATCTAGTTAATTCTCCTCTTGCAAAAGATTTAATATCAGACTGACCAACATTTACAGATGGTGTTCCAAAACGTCCTCTTTGGTTTTTAGCATCGTTTAATAAAAAGTC
This sequence comes from Polaribacter sp. BM10, assembly GCF_002005425.1. Taxonomy (GTDB): domain Bacteria; phylum Bacteroidota; class Bacteroidia; order Flavobacteriales; family Flavobacteriaceae; genus Polaribacter; species Polaribacter marinaquae. The sequence continues at coordinate 2,980,010 of NZ_CP019704.1, forward strand.
TAAACGCTCTACATGTGCTTTTTGAAGATTTCTTCTATAAGTATCTATAGTTCTACCGCTATATAATTCAGACCAAATACCTTTTCTTAGATCAGAAAACATAGAAACTAAATTGTAAGCTTTAGCGCCATTTAAAGTTTCATTTTCTATCATACGTGCCATTCTATCTGCACTTAAAAGGCTATTTAAAGTTCTTACTTGTAAAGCTCTAACTCTTTCTAAAGCACCACTAGATTGTGTTTTAGAGAAAAGGTCTTTGTCTAACATCCAAGTAGGAGTTTTAAATAATTGATTGATTACAAATTTTAAAGCTGCTTTTTGATGTGCTTTGTCTACATGTGTGTAAACAGCACCTTCTTGATCTGCAGTTTTATAGTTTTCGTAAATACCACCAACATTAGAAGAAACATGTCCCATGTATCTACCAAACTGACCAATAACTTGACCATACATTGTAGCCATTTCGTCATAAGTCTGTCCTTTTTCTGTAGTCCACTCTTCTAATCTAGGTAAAATTCTCTTTAAATTTTTAATACCATAATCACTTGCTTTTATAGCATCGTCACCTAAGTCTTCTGTTTGAGCACTTGGATCTACAACACCAAATTGCTGACGACCAAAATGATACATTGGGTTGTCTGCTTTATCTAAAATCCACTTATCTAAAGTTTCTTTTTCTTCTTCGGCAGTCTTGTCTAAAATTGGTCTATAACCCCAGTTGATAGAGTACTTATCATAAGGACCAATGTCTGGCATTAAAGCAACACCTTTATCTTCTGGTTGTGCAATGTAGTTAAAACGAGCATAATCCATAATTGATGGCGCAGTACCATATTTTTTAGTAAAAGTTGCAGAACGTAAAGAATCTACAGGATAAGCTACAGAACTTCCCATGTTATGAGGTAAACCTAAAGTATGACCTAACTCGTGAGAAGAAACAAAACGAATTAAACGTCCCATAGTTTCTGTCTTAAAGTTATTGCTTCTTGCGTCTTCATTAATTGCTGCAGTTTGTACAAAAAACCAGTTATGTAATAAAGTCATTACATTATGATACCAGTTAATATCAGATTCTAAAATTTCACCAGATCTTGGGTCACTTACGTGAGGTCCGTTTGCGTTAGGAATCGGAGATGCTAAATATCTAATTACAGAATAACGCACATCTTCTGGGCTATACTCTGGATCTTCTTCTTTAGTTGGTGCCATTTTACCAACAATAGCGTTTTTAAAACCAGCTGCTTCAAAAGCTACTTGCCAGTCGTTAACACCTTGTATAATATATGGTACCCATTCTTTAGGAGTTGCTCTATCTACGTAATAAACAATTTGTTTTTTAGGCTCTACTAATTCTCCTCTTTTGAATTTCTCGATATCTTCATCTTTAACTTCTAAACGATATCTATCTAAATATCTAACCGTTTTACTTTTTTGATCTTTTAAACCATAATCTGTTTGACTTCTAGCAAACCAACCAACACGTTCGTCAAAATATCTACGTTTCATTGGTACTTTTGGTAATAAAACCATAGAATTACTCATTTCTAAAGTAATAGAACCAACCGCACTATTAGATGGTGCTTTGTTTGCAAAGTAAGTTTTTACATGTCTTACTTCTATGTTTCTTGGGTAACTACTTACTCTATCTATATAAGAACGAGTCTTATCCATTCTAGTAGCTTGGTAAGCTCTTCTGTAAAAATTAGGGAAACCTAATGGTTTTACATCTGTAGAAAATAAAGAAGTTGCATCTATAACAGTTGCAGTAGAATCTTTACTAAATGCTTTGATAGGAAAAGAAAATAAAATTGGTTCTAAGTTAGAGTTTACTACCGCTTCGTGCACAGGTAACAAAGTATCTGCAACAACACTATGCGAAACAACTCTTAATAAGATTTGTTTATTTTTTTTCTCCCAACGTAAAACTTGTGTATTTGTTTTACCACCACCAAAACCAATACCGCTAGCAGTTTTAGCAATTCTTGTTACCATTAACATTTCTCTTCTTAAAAGAGAATCTGGTATTTCAAATAAATAAGAATTATCTTTTTGGTGCACTTTAAACAAACCTTCGTCTGTTTTGTGTTCTTTGGTTACTACCTTACTATAAGGCTGAATTCCACCTTTTTTAGGTTTAGGTTTCGGTTTTGCTGCAGTTTTCGGTGCTTCTTTTTTCTTTTTCTTCCAAAATTGAGCAGAAGATTCAGTAGAAAAACCAAATACGAAAGCTACTAAAAGCAGCCTAGTAAGTATTTTTTTTGTCATGATATATTTGATTAATATTATAACTTTCGAAGTTACGTAAACAAAAAGTTAAGACTTCTTAAAAAATTGTTAAAGAGAAAACCTACTTACTGTTAAATTTTGAGCATAAAAAAAGCCTTTAGACATATCTAAAGGCTTTTAAAAATTTATATAATTTTATAAATTAAAAGCAGATTTTACTTTCTCTACATAATCTAATTTTTCCCAAGTAAAAGTTTCCACTTCTTCAGAAACAGTTTCTCCCATTGGATTAGAAAAAGTTACTGTTTTAATTTCAGGAGTTCTACCCATGTGGCCATATGCAGCAGTTTCAGAATAGATTGGCGTTCTTAATTTTAAGCGTTGTTCTATAAAATAAGGACGCATATCAAAAATTTCTTCTACTTTTTTACTGATTTCTCCGTCGGATAAACCAACTGTTGCTGTACCATAAGTTTCTACGTTAATACTTGTAGGTTTTGCAACACCAATTGCATAAGAAACTTGTACTAAAACTTCTTTACACAAACCAGCAGCAACTAAATTTTTTGCAATATGTCTAGTTGCATAAGCTCCAGATCTGTCTACTTTAGAAGGATCTTTTCCAGAGAAAGCACCACCACCGTGTGCACCTTTACCACCGTAAGTATCAACAATAATTTTTCTACCAGTTAAACCTGTATCTCCATGAGGTCCACCAATAACAAAAACCCCCGTTGGATTAATGTGATACGTAATATTATCTGTAAATAATTTTTGAATATGAGCAGGTAATTTTGCTACAACTCTAGGAATTAAAATTTCAACGATATCTTCTTTAATTTTTGCTAACATAACATCATCAGACTTGTCAAAATCGTCATGTTGAGTAGAAATTACAATCGCATCAATTCTTTGCGGAACATTATCATCAGAATACTCTATGGTTACTTGAGATTTAGCATCTGGTCTTAAGTAAGTAATGTCTTTGTTTTCTCTTCTTAAAGCTGCTAATTCAATTAAAAGTCTGTGAGACAATTCTAAAGCCAAAGGCATGTAGTTTTCTGTCTCATCAGTAGCATAACCAAACATCATTCCTTGGTCTCCAGCACCTTGTTCTTCTGGTTTTGCTCTATCAACACCTTGGTTAATATCTGGCGATTGTTCGTGAATTGCAGATAAAACACCGCAAGAATTTCCGTCGAACATATATTCTCCTTTTGTATAACCAATTTTATTAATTACATCTCTTGCAATTTGCTGTACATCTAAATAAGTTTTAGATTTTACTTCTCCAGCCAATACAACTTGCCCAGTTGTAACTAATGTTTCGCAAGCTACTTTACTTGTTTTATCAAAGGCTAAAAAATTATCTATTAGAGCATCAGAAATTTGATCTGCTACTTTATCAGGATGTCCTTCAGAAACACTTTCTGAGGTAAATAAATATGACATAATATTCTTCTTTTAAATGTTGTAGGAAATTAAAATTGATTGCGTAGTCGCTAAAAGAAGTAGATAATTACTGCTTTAGCATTTTTTTATTGAGGTTGCAATCAGTTCAAATTTTTCCTCTTAATTCGACTGCAAAAGTACACTATAAATTTAAAAGCTACACTTTTTTATCATAATTATTTATGATAGCATCATCAATAAATCAATTTTAAGAGTTTTAAAACGCTGTTTTTAAGGAATAATTAAAACTTAGTATAATAAAATGTGAAATTTGTAGCCGTAAAAAAATAGTTGCGATTTTATTAGGATATTAAATTTTTCTGAACATATATTTGTACTCACAAAGTTCAATAACTTATTGAAATGTTATCAAGAAAGGTGAAGGGATTAGACCCGATGAAGCCTTAGCAACCCTTTAGAAATAAAGAAGGTGCTACATTCTACCTAAATATTTTGTATTTGGATAGATAACAAAAAAGAATTTTCCTGTTCTGGAAACTTCTATTTTCTTAATAACATTTTTCTAGTAAGTACATCAATCATAAATTGATGCATTCAACTTTTGTTTTAATCATTTATTAACTCAAAAAAATAGAAAAATGAGTACTCAAAAATTAGCAACAAACGCATTACATGCAGGGCATGACGTAACAAAAAACGGAGGAACAAGAGCAGTTCCTATTTATCAAACATCTTCGTATGTTTTTGACAATTCAGAACACGCAGCAAATTTATTTTCGCTTAAAGAATTAGGTTTTATTTACACACGTTTAAATAACCCTACAAATCAAATTTTACAAGATCGATTGGCAGCAGTTGAAGGTGGTATTGGAGCTGTGGTTTTTGCTTCTGGTACGGCAGCAATTTCTACAGGTTTGTTAACGCTTTTAAAAGCAGGAGATCATATTGTAGCTTCGAGCAGTTTATACGGCGGAACGTATAATTTATTAAGCGTTACGTTACCAAGATTTGGTATTACTACAACTTTTGTAGATGCTTCTAATCCTGATAATTTTGCAGAAGCTGTAAAAGAAAACACAAGAGCATTTTTTGTAGAATCTTTAGGGAATCCGAAGTTAGATGTTTTAGATTTAGAAGCAATTGCTGTACATTCTAAAGCTGCAGAAGTTCCTTTTATTGTAGATAATACGGTAGCAACACCTGCATTATTAAATCCGATTAAACATGGTGCAAATATTGTAATACATTCACTTACAAAATATATTGGCGGACAAGGAACTTCTTTAGGAGGCGCAATTGTAGATGCAGGAACTTTTAATTGGGCGAATGGTAAATTTCCAGAATTTACAGAACCTTCTGCTGGGTATCATGGTTTAAAATATCACGAGGCTTTAGGTGCAGCATCATATACTTTTAAATTGATTTTAGAGGGATTGCGTGATTTTGGTGGCGCTTTAAGTCCAACAAACGCATTTAATATTATTCAAGGTTTAGAGACGTTGCCGGTTAGAATTCAGCAACACTCTAAAAATGCTTTAGAATTAGCAAAGTGGTTAGAAGCACAAGAAGAGGTTGCTTGGGTAAATTATCCTGGTTTAGAAAGCAGTAAATACAAAGATTTAGCTGATAAATATTTACCAAAGGGGCAAAGTGGTATTGTAACTTTTGGGCCAAAAGGCGGTTTTGAAGCGGCAAAAAAAATAGCAGATAAAACAAAGGTTTTCTCTTTGTTGGCAAATATTGGTGATACAAAATCATTGATTATTCATCCGTCTAGTACCACACATCAACAGTTAGATGAAACGGCACAAGAAAGTGCAGGTGTATCGCAAGATTTAATTCGTTTGTCTGTTGGTATTGAAGATATAGAAGATTTAAAAGCAGATTTAAAGGCAGCTTTTTCAGAAATATAAATCGATTTTACTTGAAAGAATTACTAAAACATATCAAAATAAAAAATTTTACCACAGAAGCTGGTATAAAAATTCCTGAATTAAATTTGAGTTATCAAGTTTTTGGTAAAGAATTAGGGTCGGCTCCTGTGGTTTTAATCAATCATGCATTAACAGGTAATTCTAATGTTGCCGGAAAAGAAGGTTGGTGGCAGGATATTGTAGGTTTAGATAAAGCAATAAACACAGAGGTTTATACCATTTTGTCTTTTAATATACCAGGCAATGGTTTTGATAGTTTTTTAATTGAAAATTATAAAGATTTTATAGCAAGAGATGTTGCCAATATTTTTTTAGAAGGATTGAATCTATTAAAAATTGATAGAATATTTGCTTTGATAGGAGGTTCTTTAGGTGGCGGAATTGCTTGGGAAATGTTGGTCTTAAATACAAAATTAACGAAACATTTTTTACCAATAGCAACAGATTGGAAATCTACAGATTGGTTGATTGCCAATTGTCAAATTCAAGAACAATTTTTGGTAAATTCTAGCAATCCTGTGCATGATGCACGCATGCATGCAATGTTATGTTATAGAACGCCAGAAAGTTTTAAAGAGCGTTTTCATCGATCAAAAAAAGTAAATTCAGATATTTTTGATGTAGAAAGCTGGTTGTTGCATCATGGCAAAAAGTTACAAGAACGTTATCAATTATCGTCTTATAAATTAATGAATCAATTATTAAAAACGATTGATGTTACCAACGGAGGTTTAAAATCTGAAGAAATCTTAGATAAGATAGAGGCCAACATTCATATTATCGGGGTAGATTCTGATTTGTTTTTTACTGCGGAAGAAAACAGAGAAACACATAAAAAGTTAGCATTAACAAAAGACAATGTTACTTATAACGAAATAAATTCGGTGCATGGTCATGATGCTTTTTTAATAGAATATGATCAATTAGAAAAAATTATTGCACCAATTTTTAATAAAGATTACAGAGAAAAGAAGATGAAAGTTTTAAAGTTTGGAGGGAAATCTTTAGCCAACGGAAAAGGCTTAGAAAATGCGATACGTATTATTGCAAAAAAATACGAAGAGAATAAAAAAATTACGGTTGTAGTTTCTGCAAGAGGCAATGCAACTAACAATTTAGAAGATATTTTAAATACTGCTGCAGCTAAACAAGAGTACAAGTCTAAATTCGAAGAGTTTAAAAAATATCAGCAAGAGCCAACTAATAAAGTAGATTTTACAACAGAATTTACAAAACTAGAAACCTTTTTTGAAGGGGTTTCTTTATTAGGCGATTACAGTAGTAAAATTAAAGATGAAGTTTTAGCGCAAGGAGAATTATTGTCTGTAAAATTAGTAGCAAGTTTACTAGAACAAATTAGTGTGCCGGCAAATGCAATAGACGCTAGATCTTTAATAATTACAGATGAAAATTTTGGAAATGCACAACCAATAACAGCAGTTTCAAAAGAGAATGTAATAGCATTTTTTAAGAAAAACAACAACGTAATAAATATTGTAAGTGGCTTTGTAGCTGCAAATAAAAAAGGAGAAACAACGACATTGGGTAGAAATGGTAGCAATTATACTGCAGCATTATTAGCCAATTATTTAGATGCAGAAGAGTTACAGAATTATACACATGTAAGCGGAATTTTTACGGCAAACCCAGATTTAGTTGCAGATGCTAAAAAGATAGAGCAGTTGTCTTTTTCTGAAGCAAATGAATTGGCAAACTTTGGGGCAACAATTTTGCACGCCAAAACCATTATACCGCTTATAGAAAAAAACATCAATCTAAGAATTTTAAATACTTTTCAAGAAGAAGATAAAGGTACGCTTATCACTTCGGCATCTTCATCAAAAGGAATTAAATCTATTTCTACAATTAATGATGTTGCTTTGTTAAATTTTGAAGGTAGAGGTTTGCTAGGTAAAGTTGGTGTAGATGCAAGAATTTTTAAAGCTTTAAGCGATAGAAATATAAGTGTTAGTATTATTTCTCAAGGTTCATCAGAAAGAGGAATCGGATTAATTATAGCAGAAAATGAATCTGAAGAAGCAATAAATGCCCTTGAAAAAGAGTTTGAAAACGACTTTTATTCACAAGATGTAAATCAGATTTCTGTTGTTAAAGATGTTGCAGTAATTTCTATAATTGGTCAAGATTTAAGTGAGTTTCATCATCCTTATAATGCTTTAATTAAAAATCAAATTGTGCCTTTGTTGTTTAACAATACAGTTACAGGTAAAAATGTTAGTTTGGTTGTTAAGAAAACAGAATTACATAAGGCAGTTAATGTAATTCATGGGCAAGTTTTTGGTATTGTTAAGAAAATTAATATTGCTGTTTTTGGTAAAGGTTTAGTTGGTGGTACATTAATAGACCAAATTATAGAAAATACGCAGTCTGTTTTAGAAAGAAGAAAATTACAATTGAATGTTTTTGCTGTAGCAAATTCTAAAAAAGTACTGTTAAAAAAAGATGGCGTTTCTAAAAATTGGAAAGAGAATCTTTTAGAAAGTGGTGTAGAAAATGTAAACGTTAATGATATTATTGCCTTTGCAAAAGCACATCATTTCGAAAATTTAATAGCCGTAGATAATACTGCTAGTGTAAATTTTGTAGCTAATTATTTACCTTTAATAGAAGCCGGTTTCGATTTAGTTTCTTGTAATAAAATAGCAAATACTTTATCTTTTGATTTTTATAAAGAAATAAGAGCTAAATTAAAAGAATATAAAAAACAATATTTATACGAAACCAATGTTGGTGCTGGTTTACCTTTGATAGATACAATTCGATTATTACATGAATCCGGAGAAAATATAACTAGAATTAGAGGTGTTTTTTCTGGAAGTTTAAGTTATTTATTCAATAATTTTTCTGATAAAAATGTTCCTTTTTCTAAAGTTTTAAAAGAAGCAATTGATAAAGGGTTTACAGAGCCAGATGCAAGAGAAGATTTAGGGGGTAATGATGTTGCTAGAAAATTATTGATACTTGCAAGAGAATTAGAATTAGAAAATGAATTTGATGAAGTTGTTATCAAAAATTTAATTCCAGAGAATTTAAGAGAAGGTTCAGCAGAAAGCTTTTTAGAAAATTTAGAATTATTAAATACCGAATATCAGACTTTAAAAGAAAATCAAAAACCAAATCATGTTTTAAGATACATTGGCGAATTAAGCGGAGATTTATCAAAATCAAAAGGTAATTTAGAAGTGAAATTAATTTCTACAGAAAAATCTACTCCTTTAGGGTCTCTAAAAGGTTCTGATGCTATTTTTGAAATTTACACAGAATCATATGGCGAGCAACCAATTGTAATACAAGGTGCCGGAGCCGGAGCAAGCGTTACTGCAAGAGGAGTTTTTGGTGATATTTTAAGATTGGCAAAACATAATAATTGACACAAAGTGTCACTCTGAACTTGTTTCAGAATCATAAAAAATAAAAATGAGTAAAAACAAACATTTTGAAACATCAGCAATAAGAAATCAGACAGAAAGAAGTCAGTTTTCAGAACATTCTACACCTTTATATTTAACATCGAGTTTTGTTTTTGATGATGCAGAAGAAATGAGAGCTTCTTTTTCAGAAGAAAAACAACGTAATCTGTATAGTAGGTTTACAAACCCAAACACAACAGAATTTGTAGATAAAGTGGTTGCTATGGAAGGCGCAGAAACAGGTTATGCATTTGCGACAGGTATGTCTGCAATATTTTCAAGTTTTGCGGCATTATTAAACGCAGGCGATCATATTGTATCTTGTAGATCGGTTTTTGGGTCTACACATAGCATGTTTACAAAATATTTACCAAAATGGAATATTGAAACTTCTTACTTTAAGGTTGATGAAGTAGATTTAGTTGAAAGTTTAATTAAAGAAAACACTAAAATTCTTTATATAGAAACACCAACAAATCCGGCAGTAGATATTTTAGATTTAGCACTAATAGGTAAAATTGCAAAAAAGTATAATTTAATTTTTATTGTTGATAATTGCTTTGCAACTCCTTATGTACAACAACCAATAAAATTTGGTGCAGATTTGGTTATTCATTCTGCTACAAAATTAATGGACGGGCAAGGTAGAGTTTTAGGTGGTGTAACTGTTGGTAGTAAAGATTTAATTAGAGAAATCTATTTATTTGCTAGAAATACAGGGCCAGCAATGTCGCCTTTTAACGCTTGGGTTTTGTCTAAAAGTTTAGAAACTTTGGCATTAAGAGTAGAAAAACATGCAGAAAATGCTTTAAAAGTTGCTCAGTTTTTAGAGGAAAATGAACAGGTAACTTTGGTGAAATATCCATTTTTAAAATCGCATCCACAATACGAAATTGCAAAAAAGCAAATGAAATTAGGCGGTAATATTGTTGCTTTTGAAATTAAAGGCGGTATCGAAGCCGGAAGAAATTTTTTAAATAAAATTAAAATGTGTTCTTTATCTGCTAATTTGGGCGATACTAGAACCATTGTAACGCATCCTTCTTCTACGACACATGGTCGTTTGTCTGAACAAGATCGTTTAGAAGTTGGCATTACAGATGGTTTGGTTAGAGTTTCTGTAGGTTTAGAAAATGTAAAAGATATTATTGATGATTTAAAACAAGCATTACAATAAAATTAATATTTAATTATTCTTTTTACTACCTTTAAGGTTTTTTAAATCAAAAGGTTTTATGCGATTATTGCAAAATATTTTTTCTTTTTTCTTTTTAACATTAATCTTAAGTTGTGGTTCTAGTGAAACCACAGAAGATATTTTTATAGAAAAATTAACTGTAAATTCTTTATCAGAATTTTCGGTTCAAGAAGAAACAAAATCAGTTAATATTTCTTCTAATATAGATTGGAATGTGACTACAAACCAAAATTGGATTTCTGTTACACCAACTTATAGCTCTAATAATGGTAAAATTGATGTTACTGTTTCAGAAAACACAACATTAAATGCCCGAACAGGAACGATACAAATTTCTGGTTTAAGTTTATTAGAAACAATAGAGGTAAAGCAAGCGGCTAGAGAAAATGTTACGAAAGCACCATCAGAAAACTTTGATTTATCAACTTGGAATTTAAGTATCCCAGAAAATAACGGAAACGGTACAGCAACTACAATTACTGTAAGCGAATTAAATAATAAATATCAAAATAATAAATATTTTTATACTTCGGATGATGGTGGAATGGTTTTTAAATGTCCTGTAGATGGTTTTAAAACTTCTGCAAACACAAGTTACACCAGAGTTGAGTTAAGAGAAATGTTACGCGGTACAGATACAAGTATTAGTACTAAAGGTGTAAATAAAAATAATTGGGTTTTTGGTACTGCGCCTTCTGCGGATTTAAATGCAGCAGCTGGTTTTGACGGAGAAATGAAGGCAACACTTGCTATTAATAATGTTACTACTACAGGTAATAGTAGTCATGTTGGTAGGTTGGTAATTGGTCAAATTCATGCAAATGATGATGAGCCTGTAAGAATTTACTACAGAAAATTAAAAGACAATGCTTTAGGTTCTATTTATTTTGCACATGAACCAACAGATGGTAATGGTAGCGAGCAATGGTACGAGTTAATTGGTTCTAGAAGCAGTAGTGCTTCCAATCCAACAGACGGAATTGCACTGAATGAAAAGTTTACTTATTCGATAAAAGTTGTTGGAGATAATTTAACAATAACAATTAGTAGAGACGGTAAAGATGATGTGTCTAAAACTGTAGATATGGTTAATAGCGGTTATAATGTTGGTGGGCAGTACATGTATTTTAAAGCAGGTGTTTACCATTTAAATAACTCTGGCGATGCTACAGATTTTGCACAAGCTACTTTTTATAATTTAGATAAAAGCCACACAACTAAATAGTACATATTTATTAAAAATCTAGTAAATTAATGCTTTCAAAAAAGACAAAATACGGAATAAAAGCGCTTACTTATTTAGCAAAACAAGAAAATAAAAATCCTGTTGCAATTGCTACAATTTCTAAGAGCGAAAATATTTCCCTAAAATTTTTAGAAACTATTTTGTTAACACTTCGTAAAAACGGAATTTTAGGTTCTAAAAAAGGAAAAGGCGGTGGTTATTATTTACTTAAAAGTCCTTCGGATATTCCAATGACAACTGTTATGCGTATTTTAGAAGGGCCAATATCTATGGTGCCTTGCGTAAGTTTAAACTTTTATGAAAAATGTGATGATTGCCCAGATGAAAATGCATGTTCTGTGCATCGTTTAATGATTAAGGTGAGAGATAATACGCTAGATATTTTTAGAAATACTTCATTAGCAGATCTCTGTAAGTGCTAAAATAATATTTGAATTTTATTGGTAAATAATTGTTGGTCTTAAGTCGTTTTAGGTTTAAGATTCGCAAAATTTATTTATTATTTTTATTAATCTACTAAATCTATAGGGTTTAAATGAAAATTGACAAGAATCCTTGTTAAACTAATAAAAATTACCGTAGGTTTGCATTGTCCTACCAAACTAGTAGGTAATTGAATTAATTAATAACTATGATTTTAAATCAAATCATTTTTAGTAAAAAAACACAAAGTAGAGGTTTTACAGAAGATAAAACGTCTGAAAAACCTTTACGAAGTGTAATAAAAGCTTTAAGCTGGAGACTTATAGGTACTTTAGATACTTTGGTTGTGTCTTATTTTTTAACTGGTAAAATAGGTTTGGCAACTTCTATTGCATCTGTAGACTTTGTAACGAAGTTAATATTATACTTTTTTCACGAAAGAATTTGGAACAAAATAAAATGGGGAAAATAATGAACCTAGATTTAGATAAAATAAATGCTGAATTAAATAACAAAAGCCCAAAAGAAATAATTGCTTGGGCAATTTCAATAGCTAAAAATGCAGTAATTACTACAAATTTTAGGCCTTATGAAGTTGTTATTTTAAATGCGGTAACAGAAGTAAAAAAAGACATTAAAGTAATTTGGTGTGATACAGGTTATAATACAGTACAAACATACAGACACGCAGAAGAATTGATTGAAAAATTGAATTTAAACATACAATTATACACACCTAAGCAAACAGTTGCTCATAGAAATGTTGTGTTAGGTGTTCCGTCAATCGAAGATCCAAAACATGCAGAGTTTACAAAGCAAGTTAAGTTAGAGCCTTTTACAAGAGCTATGCAAGAACATCAACCAGATGTTTGGTTTACAAATTTAAGAAAAGGACAAACTGCATTTAGAGATAGTATAGATGTTGTCTCTGTAAGTAAAGATGGTATTTTAAAAGTCAGTCCGTTTTACAATAGCACAGACAAAGAATTAGATGCTTATTTAATCGAAAAAAACTTACCAAACGAGTTTACATATTTCGATCCAACAAAAGTAGAAAGTAATAGAGAATGTGGTTTGCATATCTAAAAGAGATGATTATGAATCAAAGAACAATACAAGTAGATGCTTTAGAAAGTGAAGCAATATATATATTTAGAGAAGTAGTTGCGCAGTTCGAAAAACCAGTGTTGCTTTTTTCTGGCGGAAAAGATAGTATAACTTTAGTGCGTTTGGCGCAAAAAGCATTTTATCCTGCAAAAATTCCTTTTCCTTTAATGCACATAGATACAGGGCATAATTTCCCCGAAACTATAGAGTTTAGAGATCGTTTAGCTAAAGAATTGGGCGTAGAATTAATTGTTAGAAATGTACAAGATAATATAGATTCTGGTCGTGTTAAAGAAGAATCTGGTAGATACGCTAGTAGAAACATGTTACAAACAGAAACTTTGTTAGACGCTATCGAAGAGTTTGGTTTTGACGCATGTATTGGTGGTGCAAGAAGAGATGAAGAAAAAGCAAGAGCCAAAGAAAGAATCTTTTCTGTAAGAGATGATTTTGGCCAATGGGATGAGAAAAATCAACGTCCAGAAGTTTTTGATATGTTAAACGGACGTATCGATTTAGGGCAAAATGTGCGTGTGTTTCCGATATCAAACTGGACAGAGCTTGACGTTTGGTCTTACATAAAAGAAGAAAAAATTGAAATTCCGTCTATATATTTCGCTCATAAAAGAAAAATTTTTGTGAGAGATGGCATGATTTGGTCTGCAGATGATGCGGTAGTTTACAGAGATGAAGAAGAGGAAGTTATAGAAAAAATGGTTCGTTTTAGAACCGTAGGCGATATGAGTTGTACCGCAGCTGTTTTATCTGATGCCGTAGATATAGAAAAGGTAGTAGAAGAAATTCGAGATTCCTCGATATCAGAAAGAGGAGCAAGAATTGATGATAAACGTTCTGAGGCGGCAATGGAAAAAAGAAAACAACAAGGATATTTCTAAAAATTTCTTGAGAAAATTTAAGTCTTTAGCTTTTGACTTTAGTCTTTAGCAAAAAATAAAAAGAATACAAAATAAGCTAAAAGCCAAAAGCTAATAGCAAAGAGCTGATAAAAAATGAAAGTACTAAAAATAGCAACAGCAGGAAGTGTAGATGATGGTAAAAGTACCTTAATTGGTAGAATTTTATACGATACAAAATCATTAACAGATGATAAGTTAGAAGCTATAGAAGAAAAAAGTAGACAAAGAGGTTTCGATTATTTAGACTTTTCTTTAGCTACAGATGGTTTGGTTGCAGAACGCGAACAAGGTATTACAATAGATGTTGCACATATTTATTTTTCTACACCAAGTAAAAGTTTCATTATTGCAGATACACCAGGTCATATAGAATACACAAGAAATATGGTTACTGGTGCTTCTACAGCACAAGCTTCTATCGTTTTAATTGATGCTAGAAACGGAGTTGTAGAACAAACATATAGACATTTTTTTATCAATAATTTATTAAGGATTAAAGATGTTGTAATTGCTGTTAATAAAATGGATTTAGTTGATTTTTCTGAAGAAAAATACAACATAATAAAAGGAGAAATTGAGTATTTAGCAAGTAAAAGTGAGTACAAAGGTCAGAATTTAACGTTCATTCCTTTATCAGCTTTAAAAGGAGATAATGTTGTTGATAAATCTGATAATATGCCTTGGTATAAAGGAGAAACTTTAATGCATCATTTAGAAAATTTAGATGCTTCTGCTATTAATGATGCTTCTCAAACTCGTTTTCCGGTTCAAACTGTCATCAGGCCTAAAACCGAAGAGTACCATGATTTTAGAGGATATGCAGGTAAAATTTATGGTGGAGATTTAGAAGTTGGAGATGAAATTACTGTTTTACCTTCTCAAACAAAATCAAAAATTAAATCAATTAACTTTTTCGATAAAGAATATCAATTAGCAAAAAGAGGAAGTTCTGTAACACTAACTTTAGAAGACAATGTTAATGTAAGTAGAGGAGATATGTTGGTAAAATCGAAAGAAGAACCAAAAATTTCAAAACAGTTAGAGGCTACTGTTTGTTGGATGGATAATCAATCTTTACAACCATCACAAAAATATTATATTAAACACGGTGTAAATGATGCTCAGGTAAAAATAACTCAATTATCAAGTATCATTAAAACCGATTTTTCTGGTATAGAAGAAAATCCTTCAGAATTAAAACTAAATCAAATAGGAGATATTCACCTAAAATTAAGCAAACCATTAACATACGATTCTTTTAAAGATAACAAATCAAATGGATCATTTATTTTGATTAATCCTAAAACCAACAACACAGTTGGTGTCGGATTCATAAAATAAAAGTTATTAATTTATTTAAAAAATATAGTAGGATTCGTGCTTTTATAAACCTACTAATCCTATAGGTAAAAAAGAAATAATAAATAAAATTCTTACACCCAAGTAAGAGTTCCTCTTTTAAATAAGAGGTTAGTTTGGGCATATTATGAGAAGTTTTGAAACAGAAATAGAAAATCCGATTGTAGAAAAAGATATTATAGAATTAGCAGATAAGATTGCTGCATTCAAAAATCTACAAATAGATGAAGAAAAATTTAGAAGTCTTAGATTAGCTAGAGGTGTTTACGGCCAAAGACAGCAAGGTGTTCAAATGATTCGTATTAAGGTGCCTTATGGTAAACTTAAAACAAATCAATTAAATAGAATTGCAGCTGTTTCTGATGAATATTCAAGAGGTAGATTACATATTACTACTCGTCAAGATATACAAATTCACTATGTAGATTTAGACAGAACACCAGAATTGTGGGCAGAATTAGAAAGAGATGATGTAACTTTAAGAGAGGCTTGTGGTAATGTTGTTAGAAATGTAACGGCATCAGAAACTGCAGGAATCGATGTAAACGAGCCTTTTGATGTATCGCCTTATGCAGACGCTCTTTATAAATTCTTTTTGCGAAATCCAATTTGTCAAGAAATGGGACGTAAATTTAAGGTTTCTTTTTCTTCTACGGATGAAGATACGGGTTTGTCTTATATGCACGATTTAGGGTTTATTGCTAAGATTCAAAACGGTATTAGAGGTTTTAAAGTAATGGTTGGTGGTGGTTTAGGTTCGCAACCTAGACACGCAGATGTTTTATATGAGTTTTTACCATCAGATAAAATAATACCTGTAATGGAGGGTGTTTTAAGAGTTTTTGATCGTTATGGAGAACGTAAAAGTAGAGCCAAAGCAAGAATGAAATTTTTGTTAAAAGATATTGGTTTAGAGTCTTTTAGAGAATTAATAGCAACAGAACAAGAAGCAATAGAGTTTAAAACTGTTGCCATAAATGCAGATGCTTATGTTGCTTCAACTCCTGTTTCTGTTGATGTTCCTCTGGTTAAAATTAAAAACGAAGAAGCATTTGAGTTATGGAAAACGACAAACTTAATTCCGCAAAAACAAAAAGGATTTGTAGCAATAGGAATTAAAGTTTTATTAGGTGACTTTTATACAGATAAAGCACGTTTATTAGCAGATTTAGTAGATAATTATGCTGCTGGCGAAGTACGATTAACTTTACGTCAGAATATTGTAATTCCGTTTGTAAAAGAAGAATTAGTGCCTTTTTTCTATCAAGAATTAGACAAATTAGGTTTTGCAGAAGCAGGTTATAACAAAGCAGTAGATATTACGGCTTGTCCTGGTACAGATACTTGTAATTTAGGGATTGCAAGTAGTACAGGGATTTCAAAAGAATTAGAAAGAGTAATTACTGCAGAATATCCTCAGTACTTAGAAAACCAAGATTTAGTAATTAAAATTAGTGGTTGTATGAATGCTTGTGGGCAGCATAATATGGCAAACATTGGTTTTCAAGGAATGACCGTAAGAACAAAAGATAAATTAATAGCACCAGCTTTACAAGTTCTTTTAGGAGGAGGTAATTTAGGTGACGGAAATGCTCTTTTTGCCGACAAAGTTGTAAAAGTACCAAGTAGAAGGGGGCCGGAAGCGTTGCGTAGAATTTTAAATGATTTTGAAGCAAATGCCAACGGAAAACAATTTGTAGATTATTACAAAGAAAAAGGAGAAAAGTATTTTTATAATTTTTTACATGATTTACAAGATGTTACTAATTTAACCCAAGAAGATTTTATCGATTGGGGTGAAGAAGAAAAATATGTAAAAGCAATTGGTATAGGCGAGTGTGCTGGTGTTGTTATCGATTTAATAGCTACTTTATTTTTAGAAAGTGAAGAGAAAATTGAAAATGCTAAAGAATCTTATAAAAATGAGATTTATTCTGGGGCCATATATTATGCATATCAATCTTTAGTAAATACTGCTAAAGCAATGTTATTGGCAGAAAGTAAAAAGACCAACACCCACGCAGGAATTATAAAGCAGTTTGATGAGTTGTTTGTGGGGTCTGGTAAAATTGAGTTAAACACATCTTTTAGTGAGTTAATTTATCAAATTAATAGAAATGCACCATCTAAAGAGTTTTGTCTGAAATATATAAATGATTCTGAAATTTTATTAAAAAAAGTTAGAGATTTTAGAGTTTTATCTAATAATTTATCTGAAAGTGTAAGTTAAAATGATGAGTCAAAAAATTCCGAAATTAACAGTTGTGGGGGCAGGTCCCGGAGATGTAGATTTAATTACATTAAAAGCTATTAAGGTTCTAAAATCTGCAGATGTAGTATTGTATGACGCCTTGGTAAATGAAGAGTTGTTAGATTATATTAACCCAAATGCAGAACAAATTTTTGTAGGTAAAAGAAGGGGTTGTTATAGGTATCAACAAGAACAAATTAATGACTTAATTGTAGCGAGAGCAAAATCTCATGGGCACGTGGTTCGTTTAAAAGGTGGTGATCCTTTTATTTTTGGTCGTGGTGCAGAAGAGATGGAATATGTAGCAAATTATGGAATAGAAACTGCAATGGTGCCTGGTATTTCATCTTCATTAGCGGTGCCAGCATATCAAAATATTCCTTTAACAAAACGTGGTAGTTCAGAAAGTTTTTGGGTTATTACAGGTACTACAAAAGAGCATAAATTATCTAATGATGTTGCATTAGCAGCAAAATCAAATGCTACAGTAGTGGTTTTAATGGGGATGGGTAAATTACCAGAAATAATTACATTGTTTCAACAAGAAAATAAAAATAATTTACCTGTAGCAATCATTCAAAACGGTACAAGAACTAACGAAAAAGTTGGTATTGGAACTGTTGATACAATTGTAGAGATTGTAGAGAAAAACGAATTGAGTAATCCTGCAATTATTATTTTAGGTGAAGTTGTAAACCACAGAGCAATTTTATCAGAAGTTAAGCAAGAGTACTCTAGAGTTTTAATGCAATAATATATGCTGATGGAAAGAAATAATTTATATCCTATTTTTTTAAAAACTAAAAATTTAGAGGTTTTAATTGTAGGTGGTGGTTTTGTGGCAGAAGAGAAGCTTACATTTTTGCTAAAATCTAGTCCTGATGCAAATGTTACCATGGTTTCGCCAATGTTTAGATCAGGTACAATTTCTTTAGCAAAAACCGGAAATGTAAAGTTAATTAAGAAAAAATATAGCAGGCGGTATTTAAAAAAGAAACATATAGTTGTTGCAACTACAGATATTCCTGCAATAAATGAAATCGTTTACAAACATTGTAGAAAACGAAGTATTTTGGTTAATGTAGCAGATAATCCGCCTTTTTGCGATTTTTATATGGGCGGAATTGTAACTAAAGGAAACGTAAAAGTTGCAATTTCTACTAACGGAAAATCACCAACAACAGCTAAGAGGTTACGACAGTTTTTTGAAGAAGTTATTCCAGAAAACATAGATGATTTAGTAAAGAATTTAAATGAGTACAGAAAAACTATCAAAGGAGACTTTGAGGAAAAAGTAGAAAAGCTAAACGAATTCACAAAAAGTTTAGTAGAAAAATAAAATAGCTATTAACCTTTAGCTTTTGTAATAAGCAAAAGGCCAAAAGCGAAAAGTCAAAAGCAAACAATTATGATTACAACAGATATATTAATTATTGGCGCAGGACCAACAGGTTTATTTACAGTTTTTGAAGCAGGTTTATTAAAATTAAAATGCCATTTAATTGATGCTTTGCCACAACCAGGAGGTCAGTGTTCAGAAATTTATCCAAAGAAACCTATTTATGATATTCCTGCTTATCCAGAAATTTTAGCAGGAGATTTAACAACTAAACTATTAGAACAAACCAAACAGTTTGAACCAGGATTTACCTTAGGAGAAAGAGCAGAAACAATAGACAAACAAGACGATGGGACTTTTATTGTAACAACCAATAAAGGAACAAAACATCATGCTAAAATAGTTGCAATTGCAGGTGGTTTAGGATCTTTTGAGCCTAGAAAACCAAAAATTGATAATTTAGAAAGTTTTGAAGATAAAGGTGTTGAGTATATTATAAAAGAACCAGAATTATACAGAGACAAAAAAGTTGTAATTTCTGGTGGAGGAGATTCTGCTTTAGATTGGGCAATTTTCTTGTCTGATGTAGCATCAGAAGTAACTTTAATTCATAGAAGAAACGAGTTTAGAGGTGCTTTAGATTCTGTAGAAAAAGCACAAGAATTAAAAAACTTAGGCAAAATTAATATTATTACACCTGCAGAAGTTAAAGGCATTATTGGTAAAGATAAAGTAACAGGTGTTGCTGTAGAAAAGAAAGGCGAAGATGCTTTTATAATTGATACAGAGCATTTTATGCCGTTATTTGGTTTGTCACCAAAATTAGGGCCAATTGGTAATTGGGGATTAGAAATTGAAAAAAATGCTATTAAGGTTAACAATGCGTTAGATTATCAAACTAATATTCCGGGTATTTATGCAATCGGAGACGTAAATACATATCCGGGTAAATTAAAATTAATTTTATGTGGCTTTCACGAAGCAACTTTAATGTGTCAAAGTGCCTACAAAAGAATTTTTCCAGATAAAAAATATGTAATGAAATATACTACTGTTGGTGGGGTAGATGGTTTTGACGGAACAAGAAAAGAGGCGCCAAAAGCTGTTGTAAAAGCAATAGAGTAGTCGGTTATCTGTTAGGTTTCCGTAACTTTGCAGACAATATTATTAAAAGTGAAGCAGATGCAAGACATCAACATAAAAATTACAGATAGAAATGGCGTAACACATGATGTAGTTGCACCAACAGATATGGCAATGAACTTAATGGAAGTTGTTCGTTCCTACGAGTTAGCAGAAGAAGGTACAATTGGTATTTGTGGTGGCATGGCAATGTGTGCATCTTGTCAATGTTACGTAAATTCTGAACATGATTTGCCAGAAATGACAGATGACGAAGATGCAATGTTGGCAGAAGCTTTTAATGTAGAAGACAATAGTAGGTTGGGTTGTCAAATACAAATTACGCCAGAAATAGACGGTTTAGAAGTAGAATTGGCTCCAGAATCTTAATTTATATATATGAATGAGGTTTCTGCAAATATAAAAGAACAAAACTATAGCATGTGTTTAAGAGATGCTGTAGAGGTTTTTACAAAAGAATTAATTAATTGCTTATTTGATAGTAATTATAATAGTATTAATGGTGAAGCTACTAAAAATAAATTCTTAAAAATCTTAGAGAGGTTATCTATTGAAAATGAGGCATGTTTTTGGTTAGATTTCGAAAAATCTCTTAAAGAAATCAGAAGAAAATTAGATTTAGATGCATTAGCGGCTTTAAATAGTGATCCTGCAGCAAAGAGTTTAAGAGAAATATATTTAGCTTATCCTGGTTTTTATGCAATTGCAGTGTATAGATTAAGCAATCAATTATTAAAACAAAAAATACCCGTTTTACCGAGAATGATGAGTGAATTTGCTCATAGCACAACAGGTACAGATATTCACCCAGGAGCACAAATTGGCGATTCTTTTTTTATTGATCATGCAACAGGTATAGTTATCGGAGAAACAACGGTTATAAAAAACAATGTTAAAATATTTCAAGGTGTAACTTTAGGAGGAATTCAAGTTAAAAAAAGCATGGCTTCTACCAAAAGACACCCAACAATAGAAAATAATGTAGTTATTTATGCAAATGCTACAATTTTAGGCGGAGATGTTGTTATAGGAGAAAATTCTGTTATTGGTGCAAATGTTTGTGTAACAGAAACTATTTTAGAAAATTCTGTTGTAACTGTGCAATCAGAAAATAAAATTTTTCAAAGAAATTAATTAAATGAAAACAAAAAGTATCATAGATTTTGTAGGTAATACACCATTAGTAGAAGCGCAAAATATTTTTAAAAAAGACGGTGTAAAGCTACTTTTAAAATTAGAAGGTAACAACCCAGGCGGAAGTGTAAAAGATAGAGCAGCTTATAATATGATTTCTGAAGCTTTAAGAAGAAAAAATATTAAGAAAGGAGACACTTTAGTAGAGGCAACAAGCGGTAATACCGGAATAGCATTGGCTCTTATGGCTAAAGTTTTAGGTGTAAATATGGTATTAGTTTTGCCGGAAAACTCAACAGTAGAAAGAGTAAAAACGATGCGTGCATATGGTGCTAAAGTTATTTTAACTCCTGCAGATTTAGGTATTGAAGGGTCTAGAGATTATGCTTTAAAATTAAAATATAAAAAAGGATATTTTAGATTGAATCAGTTTGATAATACAGATAATTCTAAAGCGCATTATAAAACAACGGGGCCAGAGATTTGGAGAGATACAGAAGGAGAGGTAACACATTTTGTTGCTGCTATGGGAACTACAGGAACTATAATGGGAGTTTCTGATTATCTAAAAGAGCAAAATAAAGAAATTCAAATAGTTGGTGCTCAACCTGTAGATGGTGCAAAAATACCAGGAATTAGAAAATGGCCACAAGAATATTTACCTGCAATTTTTACAAGATCTAAAGTTGATGAAGTAATAGAAGTAAGTGAAGAAGAAGCTAAGGCGATGACACAAAGATTAGCTTCCGAAGAAGGAATTTTTGCAGGTATGAGTAGTGGAGGATCTATAGCAACTGCTATAAAAGTTGCAGAAAAATTAGAAAAAGGAGTAGTAGTTGCAATTGTCTGTGATAGAGGGGATCGATATTTATCTTCAACTTTATTCGAAAAAGACTAACAAATATTTAAGTAACTTTTGTTATTTATAAGAATTATAAAAGCAAAAGTTATTTAAATTTTTAATATAATAATTCTACAAATAAATAAATAATGCGTTTATTTGTAGCTCAGTTCATAAACTTATTAATTACGTTATCACGAAAGGTAGAGGGATTAGACCCGATGAAGCCTTGGCAACCTCTCATTTTTATGAGAAAGGTGCTACATTCTACAAGTTTTTTCTAAACTTGACAGATAACAGCAAAGAATTTTACCTTTCCTGATGACATATATTGATAAAAACATCAAAAAATGTCAGAGATATACAAAGCTTTACAAGAACGAATTTTAGTTTTAGATGGTGCAATGGGCACAATGCTACAAGCTTATAAATTTACAGAAGAAGATTTTAGAGGAGAACGTTTTAAAGACTATCCTAGTCCGCTTCAGGGTAATAACGATCTATTGTCTATAACTCAGCCAGAAGCTATAAAAACCATTCACGCAAAATATTTTGAAGCTGGTGCAGATATTATAGAAACCAATACTTTTTCTGGTACTACAATTGCAATGGCAGATTATCAAATGGAAAATTTAGTGTACGAGCTAAATTATCAATCTGCAAAAATTGCGAAAGAAGTTGCAAATCAATTTACAGCAAAAGAACCACATAAACCTCGTTTTGTTGCAGGTTCTATAGGGCCAACAAACAGAACTGCAAGTATGTCTCCAGATGTTAATGACCCTGGTTTTAGAGCAGTAACTTTCGATCAATTAAGAATTGCTTATAAACAACAAGTAGAAGCCTTATTAGATGGTGGTGCAGATATTTTATTAGTAGAAACCGTTTTTGATACGTTAAATGCAAAAGCAGCCTTATTTGCTATAGAAGAAGTAAAAGCTGCTCGAAATATAGAAATTCCGACCATGTTAAGTGGTACAATAACAGATGCATCAGGTAGAACTTTATCTGGGCAAACTGCAGAAGCTTTTTTAATTTCTGTGTCTCACATTCCGTTGTTATCTGTAGGATTTAATTGTGCCTTAGGTGCCAATTTATTGCAACCACATTTAGAGGCAATAGCAAATAAAACAGACTTTGCAATATCTGCACATCCAAATGCAGGTTTACCAAATGCTTTTGGAGAGTATGATGAAACTCCTGAAGAAATGGGAGAACAAATAGAAGAGTATTTAAAAAAAGATTTGATAAATATTATTGGTGGTTGTTGTGGGACATCTCCAGAACACATAAAAGTAATATCAAATTTAGCTTCAAAATATAAGCCACGTAAACTTTAATAAAGGTAGCCTAATGAAGATAAAACAAACAAAATATATGAAATTGTCTGGTTTAGAACCTTTAATTCTAAATGAAAACAGCAATTTTATAAATGTAGGAGAACGAACCAACGTTGCGGGATCACGCAAGTTTTTAAGACTTATTAAAGAAGAGAAATTTGATGAAGCTTTAGATATTGCAAGACATCAAGTAGACGGTGGTGCGCAGATTGTAGATATTAATATGGATGATGGTTTGATAGATGGAAAAGAAGCCATGGTTCGTTTTTTGAATTTAATAGCTGCAGAACCAGATATTTGTAGAGTTCCTATGATGATTGATAGTTCTAAATGGGAAATTATTGAAGCCGGTTTACAAGTTGTACAAGGAAAATGCGTTGTAAATTCTATTTCTTTAAAAGAAGGAGAAGAAAAGTTTATTTGGGAAGCAACTCAGATAAAGAGGTACGGAGCCGCAGTAATTGTAATGGCTTTTGATGAAGTTGGACAAGCAGACAATTACGAAAGACGTATAGAAATAGCCAAACGCTCTTATGATATTTTAGTAAACAAAGTTGGTTTTGCATCCGAAGATATAATTTTCGATTTAAATATTTTTCCTGTGGCAACAGGTATGGGTGAACATCGAAAAAATGCTATTGATTTTATAGAAGCAACGCGTTGGGTGCGTCAGAATTTAGAAAACGTTTCTGTAAGTGGAGGAGTAAGTAATGTGTCGTTTTCTTTTAGAGGAAATAATACTGTTAGAGAAGCAATGCACTCTGTTTTCTTGTATTATGCGATACAAGCAGGTATGAATATGGGCATTGTTAACCCAGCAATGTTAGAAGTGTATGATGATATTCCGAAAGATTTATTAGAACATATAGAAGACGTAATTTTAGATAGAAGAGAAGATGCTACCGAACGTTTATTAGATTTTGCAGAAACTGTAAAAGGAACCAAAAAAGAAAAAACTGTCGATTTATCTTGGAGAGAAAACCCTTTACAAGATAGAATTACGCATGCTTTAGTTAAAGGAATTGACGCATTTATTATTGAAGATGTAGAAGAAGCTAGACAACAAGCAGAAAAACCAATTGAAGTTATTGAAGGAAATTTGATGATTGGTATGAATGTAGTTGGAGATTTATTTGGTGCAGGAAAAATGTTTTTACCACAAGTTGTAAAATCTGCTCGGGTTATGAAAAAAGCGGTCGGTTATCTAAATCCTTTTATAGAAGCAGAAAAAGGCGAAGAACAAAAAGCATTAGGTAAAATATTAATGGCAACAGTAAAAGGAGATGTTCATGATATTGGTAAAAATATTGTTTCTGTTGTTTTAGGCTGTAACAATTACGAGATTGTAGATTTAGGAGTTATGGTTCCGCCAGAAAAAATTATTGAAGCTGCAAAAAGAGAAAATGTAGATGCAATTGGTTTAAGCGGATTGATTACTCCGTCGTTAGACGAAATGGTGTATTTAGCTAAAGAAATGGAACGTCAAAATTTTAAATTACCGTTATTGATTGGTGGTGCAACAACTTCTAAAGCGCATACAGCAGTTAAGATAGATACACAATATAAAAACGCTGTGGTTCATGTAAATGATGCTTCTAGAGCAGTAACTGTTGTTGGAGATTTGCTGAATAAAAAAACCAATAACGATTATGTAGCAAAACTAAAGAAAGATTATGATGAGTTTAGAACCAAGTTTTTAAAACGAGGTAAAGAGAAATCATATATTTCTATAAAAGAAGCTCGTAAATGTAAATACAAAATTGATTGGCAAACTACTGAAATTGTAAAGCCAAAAGAATTAGGAATTCAGACTTTAGAACAGCTAAGTTTAAAAGAATTAGTGCCTTTTATAGATTGGAGTCCGTTTTTTAGAAGTTGGGATTTACATGGTAAATTTCCTGATATTTTAACAGATGAGGTTGTAGGCGAGCAAGCAACAATAATGTACAAAGAAGCAAATGTTATGATCAATGAAATTATAGCAAATCAATCTTTAAAACCGAAAGCAATTTTTGGTTTGTTCGAAGCAAATACTATTAACGAAGATGATATTTCTTTACATAAAAAAGGGGGAGAAGAATTTGTTTTTAGAACTTTAAGACAGCAGTTAAAGAAAAGAGAAGGTATACCAAACCATGCTTTAGCAGATTTTATTGCACCAAAAGAATCTGGTAAAAAAGATTTTATGGGTGCTTTTTGTGTCGGAATTTTTGGGGCACAAGAATTGGCAGAAAGTTATAAAGCTAAAGAAGATGATTATAATGCAATTATGGCGCAAGCAATTGCAGATCGTTTTGCTGAGGCTTTTGCAGAATATTTGCACAAACAAATTAGAACAAAACATTGGGGATATGCTCTTGATGAAAAATTGTCTAATGATGATTTAATTAAAGAAAATTACAAAGGTATTCGTCCGGCGCCAGGTTATCCTGCTTGCCCAGATCATTTAGAAAAAGAAACAATTTGGAACTTACTTAATGTAGAAGAACAAATAGGTGTTAAACTTACAGAAAGTTTGGCAATGTGGCCTGCAGCTGCTGTTTCTGGTTATTATTTTGCAAATAAAGAAGCTAAATATTTTGGTTTGGGTAAAATAACAGACGATCAAGTTACAGATTATGCAAAACGTAAAGGAATTTCGATACGAAAAGCTAGAAAATGGTTGCATCCAAATTTAGCAGAAGAGTAAGCCTGCGTTAGCGATTGTAGTGACATCCTTTTTTGAGGAACGAGAAAAAGATATAACGAAAAGCGCGACCTGAAAGGAAACGCCCAAAAGAAATAATTAATTAACAATTAATTTTATTTAAACTAACAACTAATAAAAGAAGAAATAAGAGTTTTGCAGTAAATATTAAAAAAATGAAAAAACATAGAATAGAAATAGTTTTCTTTCTAAGGCTTTTAACATTAACTGTAACTGCATTAACAATAGCTTATTTCATCTAGATTACTGAATAAATTCAGGAACGATGAAGATTACAGATCATATTAAAAAAGCCAACGGAAAAACATTATTTTCATTTGAAATTATTCCGCCAAAAAAAGGAAATAATATTCAAGAATTATACAACAATATAGATCCTTTAATGGAGTTTAAACCCCCGTTTATAGACGTAACAACTTCTAGAGAAGAATACGTTTATATAGATAAAGGTAACGGTTTGTTAGATAGAAAAATTACAAGAATGCGACCAGGTACAGTTGGTATTTGTGCTGCAATTAAACATAAATATGATGTAGATACTGTGCCACATGTGCTTTGTGGTGGCTTTAGTAAAGAGGAAACAGAGTATGTTTTGGTAGATTGCCATTATCTTGGTATTGATAATGTTATGGCGTTAAGAGGAGACGCGATGAGCCATCAAAAGTATTTTGAACCAAATAAAGACGGAAATCATTATGCGAAAGATTTGGTTTCTCAAATTCAGGATTTAAACTGCGGAAAATATTTACACGAGGTTGTAGAGGCGTCTAATAAATCTGACTTTTGTATTGGTGTTGCAGGATATCCAGAGAAACATTTAGAATCACCATCTTTACAAACCGATTTAAAACGATTAAAAGAAAAGGTTGATGCTGGGGCAGATTATGTTGTAACTCAAATGTTTTTTGATAATCAGAAATATTTTGAATTTGTTGCAGCAGCCAAAAATGCAGGTATAAATGTGCCTATTATACCAGGAATTAAACCCATTGCAGTTAAACGTCACTTACAGTTATTGCCACAAGTTTTTAAAATTGATTTACCAGAGCCTTTAATTACTGCTGTAGAAGATTGTAGTAATAACAAAGCTGTTAGACAAGTTGGTATTGAGTGGGCAATACAGCAATCTAAAGAATTGTTAGCTGCAGGTGTACCTGTTTTACATTATTATTCTATGGGAAAAAGTGATAATGTACAAGCTATTGCTACTGAACTTTTTTAAAGTTTTAAAATTTTTATATCTTTAAAAGGTGCTAGTTTTAGATGAAGAATTATTAATTTTTTATTTGAAATGGCTTGATTTATAACATAATCTATATTTGTAAGCATAAAGACTATTGATAGACTAATAGTAAAAAGTAATTTTTTTGAAATATAGAAAGTAAATTTTTTGTTTACTTTTGCAGTACAAAATTAGAAATAAGAACTTTTAAAATATAAAAAAATGGCATTAGAAATAACAGACGCAAATTTTGAAGAGGTAGTATTAAAATCTGATAAACCAGTATTAGTAGATTTTTGGGCTGCTTGGTGTGGACCTTGTAGAATGGTTGGGCCAATTGTAGATGAAATTCATACTGAATATGACGGTAAAGCTGTTGTAGGTAAAGTAGATGTAGATGCAAACCAAGAATTTGCAGCTAAATATGGTGTTAGAAATATACCAACAGTTTTAATATTTAAAAACGGAGAAGTTGTAGATAAGCAAGTAGGTGTTGCCCCTAAAAACGTTTACACAGGTAAAATTGATGCTGCTATATAAGTAGTATTAACATATTAAATAAGATAAAGGTTTGGCTAACGTCAAACCTTTTTTTATTTTGGTAGTATGGTAAATTCATCCGAAGTTAAATCATCAGAAATAAAAAACTTAGACATTCTTGCAAGACAAGTTGTAGAGGGGTTTATAACAGGTATTCATAAAAGTCCTTTTCATGGGTTTTCTGTAGAATTCTCTGAGCATAAATTATATAATAAAGGAGAAAGTACAAGACATATAGATTGGAAGTTATTTGCTAAAACCGAAAAATTATACACCAAAAAATATGAAGAAGAAACAAATTTAAGATGTCATATTATTATTGATAATTCTGCTTCTATGCATTATCCTGTCGTAAAAAAACAGACTATAAATACTTTAAACAAAGTTGGCTTTTCTGCAATTGCCGCTGCTGCTTTAATGGAGATTCTTAAGAGGCAAAGAGATGCGGTTGGTTTAAGTATATATTCTGATGTTTATGAATATTATGCGCCAGAGAAAGGAAGTGATCGACATCGAAAAATGCTTTTACATCAATTAGAGCAATTACTAACAACTACTTCTAAAAATGCTACTGAAACTTATAAATTTCTTCATGAAATTGCAGAAAAGATTCATAGAAGATCTTTAATTTTTGTTTTTACAGATATGTTTCAGCCAAATAAACAGAATGATTCTTTATTTGAAGCACTAAAACATCTAAAATATAATAAACATGAGGTTGTTTTGTTTCATACTTATGATCAAAAAACTGAATTTGATTTTAATTTCGATAATTCTCCAAAAAAATTTATTGATATAGAAACTGGTCAAGAAATTAATGTTTTTGCAGAAAATGTTCAGGAAAAATACCAGGAATTAGTAAATGAGTATTTTAAAAATCTAAAAAACAAATGTTTACAGTATAAGATAGATTATGTTCTTGTAGATATTAATAAAGGTTTTAATGATGTTTTAACTGCTTATTTAATCAGTAGAAAAAAAAATATTTAATTTTTTTAAAAAAATGCTTGCAGATATTAAAAACTGTGTTATATTTGCAACCGCTAAGAGCAACGGTCTGGTAGTTCAGCTGGTTAGAATACCTGCCTGTCACGCAGGGGGTCGCGGGTTCGAGTCCCGTCCAGACCGCAAAAAGCATCTCAATTTTGAGATGCTTTTTTCATTTTATAATATTTTGTAAATTTTACCCTAACCAACCTTCTCTGTCTAAACTTCGATATTGTATTGCTTCGGCAATATGATCTGGTGCTATTTCTTCAGTATTGGCTAAATCTGCAATTGTTCTAGAAACTTTCAAGATTCTATCGTAAGCTCTGGCAGATAAATTTAATTTTTCCATAGCAGTTTTTAAAAGGGTTTTACTTTCTTGAGAAAGTTTACAAAATTGTCTTATTTGTTTCACGTTCATTTGAGCGTTGTAATGAATGTTCTCAAAATCTTTAAATCTTTTAGATTGTAATTCTCTAGATGCGGTTACTCGCTTTCTAATCTCTACAGAAGATTCGCCTTTTCTTTCTTCTGATAATTTATCAAAAGGAACAGGTGTAACTTCTATATGAATGTCTATTCTATCTAATAATGGACCAGAAATTTTACTTAAATATCGTTGCATTTCTTGTGGAGTAGAAGTCATGGGTGAGTTAGGGTCGTTAAAAAAACCACTCGGACTAGGATTCATGCTAGCTACTAACATAAAACTACAAGGATAAGTTACTGTAAATTTAGCTCTAGAAATGGTAACATCTCTATCTTCTAGTGGTTGACGCATAACCTCTAAAACATCTCTTTTAAATTCTGGTAATTCATCTAAAAAAAGAACACCATTATGAGAAAGAGAAATTTCTCCTGGTCTTGGATATTGGCCACCACCTACTAATGCAACATTTGAAATTGTATGATGTGGGCTTCTAAATGGTCTTTGGTATAAAAGACCTTCATTTTTAGTTTTACCCACTACAGAATGTATTTTAGTGGTTTCTAGTGCTTCATGCAATGTCATTGGTGGTAAGATAGAAGGTAATCGTTTTGCAAGCATTGTTTTTCCAGATCCTGGTGGTCCAATTAGAATAATGTTATGGCCACCAGCGGCTGCAATTTCCATACATCGTTTTATGGATTCTTGTCCTTTTACATCCGAAAAATCAAACTCTGGAAAATCGATATTTTTGTAAAACTCTGCGCGCGTATCTACAACTGTAGGTTCAATTTTTTTATCATCATTAAAATGATTGATAACTTCAAGTATGTTCTCTACCCCTAAAACTTCTAAATTATCTACTATTGCTGCTTCTTTTGCGTTTTCTTTCGGAAGAATTAAGTACTTATAACCTTCTTCTCTTGCTTTTATAGCAATAGGTAATGCTCCTCTTATGGGTTGTAAACTTCCGTCTAGAGAAAGTTCTCCCATAATTATGTATTCGTTTATGTTTGGTGATTTTATTTGATTAGAGGCGGCAAGAATACCTACAGCTAATGTTAAATCATAAGCAGCTCCTTCTTTACGAATATCCGCAGGAGCCATGTTTATAATGATTTTTTTACCAGGAAGTTTGTAGTTGTTGTTATTTAACGCGGCTGAAATTCGGTAAGAACTTTCTCTAACAGCGTTGTCTGGCAAACCTACTAAATGGTAGCCAATACCTTTGTCTATATTTACTTCTACGGTAATTGTAGTTGCCTCAATACCGAAAACGGCTGAGCCATAAACTTTTACAAGCATACTTTTTTCTTTAAATATAAAGAAAAAAAGTATGCTTTAGTTTTTTATTTATGCAGAGTTTCGACTTGCGTTAATATTTCCGAATAAAGAACGCATCACCATTTTCTCATATATTTTTAATTTTTCTGAGTTTCCATCAGAATTTTGAAGTTCTTGAATTTGTTTTAAAGCAAATTGCTGAATTGTAAGAAGTGGTAAAACAATCTGTTCTCTAATTTCTATAGAGGCTTTTCCTACTGGAAAGTTTTCCATTAAATCTTTGTGACCAGTAAGTTTTAAAAGTAGCCTTTTAGTTGTTTTGTATTCTTCGTAAATAAGTTTCCAGAAATCACCAAATTCTTTATCGTTAGCCATGTATGCTGTTAATTCGAAAAATGATTTTGTTAAACTCATCATACTGTTTTCTAGCAAGGTTTTAAAGAAGTCAGATTCATTGTAAAATGCAATTACTTCATCAAATCTATCTGCATCTTCATATTTCTTTAAAGCAGTTCCTACTCCAAAAAATCCTGGTACGTTTTGTTTTAACTGGCTCCAGCTTCCAACAAAAGGAATTGCTCTAAGAGCAGAGAAGTCTAATTTATCTGAGCCACCACGTTTACTAGGTCTACTACCAATGTTAGTTTTAGCATAGTATTTTAACGTACTCATTTTTTCTAAATACGGTAAAAACTGCGCATGATTTTTAAAGTCGACATAAGTTTGGTAGCTGGTAGCTGCCATGTCTTCAATTAATTCTCTATTTTTTTCGTTTAACTGATCTTTTGTAAAAATATCATTTTTAATACCAGAACTTAATAATTGCTCTAAGTTGTATTGTGCAGAATTTTCTGTACCAAAATTAGAACTAATCGTTTGACCTTGTATTGTGAGTTGAATTTCTTTATCTTCTATTGTTGGTCCTAAAGATGCGTAAAATTGGTGTGTTTTTCCTCCACCACGAGCAGGAGGTCCTCCACGTCCGTCAAAGAATATTACTTCAATATCAAATTCTCTAGAAACTTTTGTTAATGCTTCTTTTGCTTTAAAAATTCCCCAATTTGCCATTAAATATCCACCATCTTTAGTTCCATCAGAAAAACCTAACATTATAGTTTGTTTGTTTTTTCTCTTTTCTAAATGATATCTATACGTTCTATTACTATACAATTTACGCATTACTTCTTCTGCATTTTGTAAATCTTCTACTGTTTCAAAAAGCGGTATAACATCTACAGGTAATTCGTTTTCAAAGCCACAAAGGTTAAGCATTGCAAATGTTTCCATAACATTTAGTGCGGTTTGATTGTTACTTATAATGTAACGGTTTGCACCTCTTTCTCCGTTTCTTTTTTGAATTTCTTTTAAAGCATAAATAGATTCTATTGTACTTACAGAAGTTTCATCGCTTAAAGATTTTGGATCGATGCTTCCTTTAACAACAGATAAAATTTCTATTTGTTCATCTTCTGGTAAATGTTCGTAGTTTTTAGGAAAAGTAGTATCGCCAGTTTCTTGTAAATCTTTAACAATTTGAGTAAAAGCTTTATGATGCACTCTACTGTCTTGTCTAATATCTAAAGTTGCAAAATGGAAACCAAAAATTCTAACTTTATTAATAAAATCATCTAATTCTTCTATAAATAAAGATTGATGTTTTGTTTCTACAATTTTTCTTGCCTCTGCAAGTTCTTGTAATAATATGCCTTGAGAAAAGTTTACTTTGCTATAACTTCTTACAACGTGTTTGTAAAGTCTTTTCTCGATCTTAGTTAAAATCTCTTGAACGCCATCAAAGGTAAAACGTCTTTTAAGTTTTCTAACATCTCTATAATAACTTCTTAAAACAGATTGTCTTAACCTTTCTGCAACGTCTAAAGTTATTTGGGTTGTTACAAATGGGTTACCATCTCTATCACCACCAGGCCAAAAACCAAGATCTATAATTTCGTTATCCATCGGATTTCCGTCATAGATATTGTTTTGAATGTAGTTGTATATTTTACTTACAGAATGGTAAAAGACATTTTCTAAATACCAAATTAAACTTACAGCTTCATCAAAAGGTGTTGGTTTCGATTTTTTATAAAAAGGCGTTTTACCTAATTGTGCTAAAAGTTTTTTAATTAAAAGCAAGTCATCATTTTGAATTGCTTTGTCTAAATCTGTAATAATACCTAAAACAGAACCTGGGTAAAATTGTGTTGGATGCGCAGTTAAAACAACTCGAACTTTAAATTCTTCTAAATAAGCTTTTAAAGCTTCTTTCTTTTCACCTAAAATGGCAGTTTCTTTAGAGTTTCTTAGCGTACCCACTCCATCCATATTATTAACAACAGGAAAAGCGGCGTCTTCTATAGCATCAAACAATACAACTTGTCTTTCTATATATTGTATAAAACGAAATAATAAATCTGTTTTTTCTTTTTCTGAAGGATTTTCTTGGTATTTGCTAAAAAAAGCATCTACAATTTCTGTAGGATTTTTACCTTCTTGAAAACCTTTTTTACATAACTCATTAAACAATGGCAATAGAACACCGGTATTATTTATGGTGTCGAATGGCAAAGTCATAAAAATACTGTTGTAAATTTGATATTTAGACAATACGTTTTCGTTAAAACGAGCTAGCTTAGGTAATCCTGACATATTCTATTAATTTTATAGAGTAAATCTACAAAAAAGCAAGGTTTCAGAACTTAGGTTTTTACTAATAATTAACAAAAAAATTACGAAAACGATATAAATTTTATGTTTTTTTGATGAATATAGAATTTATTGTTTATTCAAGAAATAAGGCTGAATTCTATTCTCTATACATTGAAGATTCCATCTTGTTGGGTCGTTCTTGTATCTAAAACCCTTTAAATAGTAGTTGTTTTGATAATTGTTGTAATCATCATAAATTAATTCTGATGGCTTTTTATCAATATTTAGAAAATTGATAGCCATTATGTTGTTTTCGATATCTTCTACATTAAGTGTTACAAAATCAAAAGAATTTAAGTTTAATTTAGAATTAAGTTTATAATAACTATTTGGGTTGTTGCTAAAACTATTAATTGTATAAATACTTGTTGGTGCTTTTGTTACTTTGATATCTTTATCTTGAGAAAAGATAAGATTGCTGATTAGCATAAATATTGTTAAAAAGAAAAGTTTTGATTTCATAATTAAAATGTTAGTTGTCAAAATAATAGCATCAATATGTACACCAAATTCTAATTTTTAAAATTATAAATTCCTTTTTCTAACCAATTTTTATACGTTTCTATGTCTGTATATTGCTGTGGTGAGTTTAAAATTTCTAAATCGGCATTCATCAAAATATAATAAGGTTGCGACGCGTTTTTAAAATTTAAAACCTGAAATGTAGACCATTTATCACCGTAAGTTTTAATCTTTTTTATTTTACCGTTAGCTTTTTTAAAACTGAATTGATCTGCTTCTGGCAACTTCTTTTCATTATCATCTACATACAACGAAATTAGAATATAATCTTCTTTTAAAATACTATAAATTGATGGATCGCTCCATACGTTTTCTTCCATTTTACGGCAATTTACACATGCCCAACCTGTAAAATCTAATAAAATAGGTTTGTTTGTTTCTTGCGCAGCCTTTAAACCTTCATCAAAATCTTTATAACAATCTAAACCTAAAGGACAATCTGATTCTTGCTGATAAATACTGTAAAATTGAGGCGGAGGAAAACCACTTAAAGCGCTTAAATTCCAAGTAGGATTTTTAAATGTTCCCGGAACTAAATAGATCACAAAAGCAAAAACTAAGACTCCAAAAGAAATTCTAAAAAAAGACAATTTTTTAAGAGGAGAATCGTGTGGGAATTTAATTTTACCAAATAGATAAAGTGCTAAACCAATAAAAATAGCAATCCAAATTCCTATAAAAATTTCACGTTTTAAAATTTCCCAATGGCCAACTAAATCAGAATTTGATAAAAATTTAAAAGCAAAAGCCAATTCTAAAAAACCAAGAATAACTTTGGTTGTATTTAACCAACCGCCAGATTTAGGCAAGGCGTTTAACAAGTTAGGAAACAATGCAAATAAAGCAAAAGGTAAAGCCAAAGCGAGTCCGAAACCAGTCATACCAGCAGAAAGCTGAAAAGCAGGATTGCCAACTGTACCTAAAGAACCCGCTAACAAAGAACCTAAAATTGGACCAGTACAAGAAAATGAAACAATAGCTAAAGTTAAAGCCATAAAGAAAATGCCAATAAAACCACCAATGTTGGATGCATCATCCATTTTATTTCCCCAAGAGCTTGGTAACGTTATTTCATAAAAACCAAAAAATGATAAAGAGAAAAACACCAAAATGATAAAAAAGAAGATGTTTAACCAGATATTGGTTGAAATTGTATTTAAAATACTTGGGTCTAAGCCATCAATTAAGTGAAAAGGGACACTTAAAAGCATGTAAATTATCACGATAAACAATCCGTATAAAATTGCGTTAAAAATACCTTTACTTTTACTTTGAGATTGTTTTGTAAAAAATGATACTGTTAAAGGAATCATAGGGAAAACACAAGGTGTTAAAAGTGCTAATAAACCACCAATAAAACCTAAAAGAAATATGTTCATTAAAGAACTACCATCGCTATTGTCTAATGTAGTATCTGTTTTAAGTAGTTCTGTGTTTTTTAAATTTAATTTTAACTTTTTGGTTAATTTTCTGCTTTTTTCATCTAAAATAATTTCCTCTTTTTCTAGAGTTTTACCATTTAAAGAAAACGAGAAAGAATCTTCTATTTGTATACAAGCTTGTTTACAAACTTGCCCGTAAATTTCTAAAGTTATATTATCAATACTTGTATCTTCAATTAAAACACGTTGCGTAATGGTAGCTTTATTTTTGAAGAAAATTTCTTCTTTTTCCCAAACTTCAGAATATTCTTTAGTTGTTTCACTTTCTTTCGCTTTGCCAACTAATTTATATCCTTTTTTACCTTCTGGAATTACAATTTCTAAAGCTTGTGATGCATCTTCTGGATTGTATTGCGAATATAAATGCCAATCTTTTAAGATTTTTGCAGTAAAAACAGCATCGTATTCTGTATCAGAGATTTTCTGTATTGATGTTTGCCAAACTAAAGGATTATCTTCTGTTTGTGCATTTGCAAAAACAGTAAAACATAATGTAAGCAGTAAAAATAGTTTTTTCATTTTTCGGTAAATCTCTTATTTTAGAGATGATTAAAAGGTTTTGTATCAATAATAGATATTAATATTTAATTTTTAAAAATACATAAACCTTTTATAAAAGGCTAATTTTTATAAGAGAAGCATTGTTAGAAAATGTTAAAAATCTGTTGTCTTGTCTTTTACCAATTATCCAAATAATTTCATCGGAACTATTACACAAAAGCCAAGTGTTGTTTTTTTCTAATAAAGACATTTTTTCGTCTTTAAAATACTTACTCAGTTTCTTTTTTCCTTGCATTCCTGCCGGATAAAAATAGTCGCCATTTTGCCATTTTCTTACAACTAAAGGAAATTGTAAATGTTCTTTAGAAACGTAAATTGTATTTTTATTTTTTGTTGATTTTTCTGCCAAATGCTCTAAAGCTAAATGAACAGGTTCTAAAATTTCAGCATCCTTTTCATTAATCTTAAAAGTCTTTTGTTCTGAGGTTGAAAAATCTCTTTCAGACAAAATTAAAAATTCTCTATCTTTTAATAAAGCGTGTGTTTTAGAAAAAACTTGTTTACCAGATTGCGCTTTTAGCAAGTTGTAAACATCGTTAAATTCAGTAAAATTATAATTTTCTAAAAGTTGATATAAATAAGCTTTTGGGTTTTTTAATTGCTGAATTTTACCAATATTGATTTTAAATGACTTCTTATCATCTAAATATTCGATAACATCTTTAGAAATAATTTCAATTCTATCTTTAATAATTTCTTTACTCTCTTGTAAATTTGCTACAGTTTTAGAAAATGTTGCTAATATATTCGGGTTTATTTCCTTTAAAACCGGTAAAACTTGATGCCTTATTTTATTACGAACATATTTTGTAGAAGCGTTGCTTTTATCTTCTCGCCAAGAAATATTATTAAAGGTAGCAAAGTTTAGGATTTCATCTCTAGAAAACTGTAAAAACGGACGAACGATAGAATTATTTATTTCTGGAATTCCTGTAAATCCATCTAAACCAGAGCCTCGCGTTAAATTAATTAGAAAAGTTTCTAAATTATCATCTGCATGATGGGCAGTTAACACATAATCGAAATTGTGTTTGTTACTTAATTCTTTAAACCAATTATATCTAAGATTTCTCGCGGTAATTTGTGTAGATTCTTTATTTTGTTGTGCTATTTTTTCTGTTTCAAAAGAAATGCTGTGGTAGTCAATTTGTAATTTTTTGGCTAGGTTTTTTACAAATTCTTCATCTAAATCACTTTCTAAATTTCTTAATTTAAAATTGCAATGCGCTAAAGAAATGTTAAAATTTAATGTTGCTAATAAATGGGTTAATACAACAGAATCTATGCCGCCAGAAATGGCAATCAATAGCTTTTTATCCTTTAAAAAAGGAAGTTTACTATTTATATGATTAGATAATTTTTGAAGCATAACAATTTTAAAAATACGTAATTTATTGCTGTTTTCTTAACCAAACTCTAATGTCTTTTCTTAAAGAAACCTCTGGTTTTGGTAACGGAATTGTTTTACCAAACTGTTTGCTTCTGTTAAATTTAGAAAACGTAACTTTTAGTTGTTTCCATTCTGCAGGATGCAGTTCTAAAAACTTATTAAACATATTTTGTTCTGTTGGTGTTTCTGATAAACTCTCTAAAGTTTTCTGAAAAAGTTCTTCTTTATTAAATATCATAATAAGTATATTTTTTGGTTTTACTGGGCGTTTAGTAAAACGTATTTCATTGCTTTTGCTTTAAGCAAGCATTCTTCATATTCGTTTTCTACAATAGATTTTGCTGTAATTGCACCACCAACAGAATATGAAACGTATTTTTTTTCTTCGTTGTATAGAATACTTCTAATAACAACATTAAAATCGAAATCGTTTTCTGGTGTAAAATAACCAATTGCGCCCGAATATAAACCTCTTTTGGTTTCTTCTAAGTCTTCTATAATTTGCATTGCAGAAACTTTTGGTGCGCCTGTCATGCTTCCCATAGGAAAAGTGCTTCGTAAAATTTCTA
This sequence comes from Polaribacter sp. BM10, assembly GCF_002005425.1. Lineage (GTDB taxonomy): Bacteria > Bacteroidota > Bacteroidia > Flavobacteriales > Flavobacteriaceae > Polaribacter > Polaribacter marinaquae. The sequence continues at coordinate 3,017,672 of NZ_CP019704.1, forward strand.
CCGGATGCATTAACGCCGTATCTATATTAGAAACTACCGTAGAGATCATTTGATGCACTTGTTTAAAAGAATACACTTTACATAATTCTTCAACCTTTACAGAGCCTTTGGTCGCAGTTTTAGAAAGGTCGTTTCTTACCAAATCTACAATCATTACATTTTCTGCACGTTCTTTTTCATCTCTCATTAAATTTCGTGCAATTTTCTCATCATCAATTTGGCTAATTAATCGTTTTGCGGTTCCTTTTATAGGTTGCGAAATTATTTTACTGCCTTCCTTTTTAATATATCTTTCTGGTGATGAACACAAAGCATATTGATTTTCTAATTTTAAATAAGCAGCAAATGGTGGTTCAGAAATATCGTTTAAATGCTTGTAAACTTGCAACGGATTTATAGTAGCGTTTTCAGCATAAAATTCCTGACAAAAATTCGCTTCATAAATATCACCTCTTTTAATATGTTCTAAAACTTTTGATACTTTTTGATGATACTCATCTTTATGAATTCGTAATTTTATTTTGATGTCGCTTTTAGAATTTTCAAAAACTGAAGGATTAAAATTTTTAATCGTTTTAAAGTCGTTTTCAATTTCATCATCAACCATTTTTAAATAATGAAATTCAACGGAATTTTCTTTTATAAAAACTAATTTTTGAGGTTGAAAAAAATACAAATCGGCAAAACCTAAATTGTCTAAATTTTTAGACTTTAAATGCTCAACATCATTTTTTACATCATAAGAAATATATCCAAAAATATAATCTTTTGTTGTAGTTTGATATTCTTTTAATTTGTCAAATGCGTTGGTGTAATCTGTTTTTATAGATGTAAATTCTTCAACAGCCAAAGCGCTATTAAAACTAGTATATGTTTGGTTGTAGTTATTAGAATCTAACCAAAGTGCTGTTTCAAATTGTTGAGACCAACACAGTAAATTTTGTTTAAAAGTAGCGATGTTTTCAATAGAAAAAGTACGAACAGTTCTTTGCATAATTAATGCAAAAATACAATTCTTATTGTTTAGAAATAGAAATTTTTATGCAGATTTATTGGCTAAAAAGTTTTACCAAATGTAAACTGAATTGGCACTGCAACACCAGAGTTATTTGTAAAAATGTTTCCGTTAGAGTAGTGCATAATTCTAAATTCTGCATTGTATTGTCGTTTTTTTCCGAAGAAAAAACCAAGTCCCATTGTGTCTTGATATGTAATTTTTGGGCCGGTATTAAGGTTGTCTAAATTTCCTTTGGTTAAAAATGTTGGCCCGATAAGCGAGTAATTTGCATACATATCAAACTTATTTCTTCTTAAAAGATAAAAACGCATCGACGGAAAAATTGAAAAAGCAAGCACTTTCTCGTTGGTGGCTTCTGTATTAAACGCAGTTATACTTGCGCCCCAATCTAAAGAGAATATTTTTTCTGTTCTAAAAAGTAATTGTTGGTAGGTAATTGAAAAAGAATTGGCCGCCTTAACTTCGCCAACCCAAAATACTGGTATGCCGAAACTTTCGAAGTTACCAACCTTTAAACTCATACCAAAAAACCGATTGACACCAAAGCCAATTTTACTTGTTCCGTAACTAACTTGTAGCATATTTTTAGGAAAAAAATGACCATTTTTGCCAAATTTATTAGCTTTTTCTTCGGATAATTTGTTGATATGGTATTCGAAACCTAAAGTTACTTGAGATATAGAAGGTTGATTTTCTTTTGTTGATTTTGGCAAGAATGTTCCGTTTAAATTCAACCTCCATTTTTTGTTCAATTTATAGTTAAATCCAAAGCCATAAAGAAAGCTTGCATAATGCGCATCAGAATATACAACTTCATCATTTATAGAAAATCCTACTCTGGTTACGTTGGCAATTCCGCTCTCAGCAAAAAAAGACAATTTATCATTTAAGTTTATATTTTTCTTTAAAGACAAAGACCAAGCATTTATCCAAACGCTGTTATGATAACCCACATTGTTTACGTTTGTGTATTGAAACCAAGAAGCAGGTCTTAATGTGCCAAATTGAACCGCTAAATCGGGTAAGATTTTATAACCTAGTAGCAATCGTCCAGAAAAAATGTTTTTAGTAAACGCATCTGTTTGATAACCCTCTTTTAAATTATTATTTGAAAAAGGGTAAAAAATTCCCCCAAAATTAATACTATAATATGCTTTTGATAAAAAGGAGTTTGGTTGTGTTTTGAAATCTTTATTTTCTTGAGCGATAATGGTTAAACTTGCTAAGAGAAATAATAGCATAAAAAGTTTCTTTTTCATTTTATAAAAATAGGAAACTTTTAAACATAAAAAAAGCACCTAAATATTAGGTGCTTTTTTTAAGAATGTCTGTAATTAAAATACAGTTTTAGGCATTTAACGGTTTACCGTCCCAAGCAGCTTTTGCAGCCTCTTTAACAGCTTCAGAATATGTTGGATGACCATGACAAATTCTCGCTAAATCTTCTGCAGATGCTCTATATTCCATAGCTACTGCAGCTTCCATAATTAAATCTGCAACACGTGCGCCAACCATGTGTACACCTAAAATTTCGTCAGTATTTTTATCTGCTAAAACTTTAACAAAACCATCAATATCTCCACTAGCTCTTGATCTACCCAAGGCTCTCATAGAAAATTTACCAGATTTGTAATCTACTTTAGCATCTTTTAATTCTTGCTCTGTTTTACCAACAGCAGCAACTTCTGGCCAAGTATAAACAATACCCGGAATTAAATTATAATCGATATGTGGTTTTTCGCCAGCTAAAAATTCTGCAACAACTACACCTTCTTCTTCTGCTTTATGTGCCAACATTGCACCTTTAACTACATCTCCAATTGCATAAATATTAGATACATTTGTTTGTAAATGATCATTTACAGCAACTTGTCCGCGTTCGTTAACTTCTACACCAACTTTTTCTAAACCTAGACCTTCTGTATATGCTTTTCTACCAACAGCAACTAAACAATAATCTCCGGTAAAAGTAACTTCTTCTCCTTTTTTGTTATTTGCTTTTACAGTAACTTCTTCTCCGTTTCTTTCTACAGAGGTTACACCATGACTTACAGCAAATTTAATACCTTGTTTTTTAAGAACTTTTTGTAATTCTTTAGAAACATCAGCATCCATAGTTGGTGTAATTTTTGGAGCATATTCTATAACCGTTACATCTGCGCCTAAACGTTTGTAAACAGAACCTAACTCTAAACCAATAACACCACCACCAATTACTAATAAATGTTTAGGTACTTCGTTTAATTTTAAAGCTTCTGTAGATGTAATTACACGTTCTTTATCTAACGTTATAAATGGTAACGTAGATGGTTTAGAACCTGTAGCAATAATAATATCGGTACCTTCTATCACTTCTGATGTACCGTCGTTTTTAGCAATGTTAACATGAGTTTTGTCTACAAAAGAACCCAATCCTTCAAAAACATCGATGTCATTTTTATCCATAAGGTATTTGATTCCGCCTGTAGTTGTTTCTACAACTTTAGCTTTTCTATCGACCATTTTACCAAAATCGAAAGTTGGTTTTTCAACAGAAATACCGTGTTCTTCAAAATGATGAACTGCATCGTAATAATGATGAGAAGAATCTAATAAAGCTTTAGAAGGTATACAACCAACATTTAAACAGGTACCACCCAAAGTTGAATATTTTTCTATAATTGCTACTTTTTTGCCTAATTGAGAAGCTCTAACTGCAGCTATATATCCTCCAGGACCAGAACCAATTACAATAATATCATATTTCATAAGTAAGTTTATTTTGTGTTTTTTGCAACCTAATGCTTTGTTTTTTAATAATAATTGACAAAAATACGGATATTTTCATAAAATAAAGTAAGAATTTAGTAGTTTTACAGTATAAAATATTCTTAAAATTTACAGATGAAAACCCTAAAAAAAATATTAGTTTTTCTATTAGTTGTACTTGTAATTGCTCAGTTTTTTGGTCCAGAAAAAAATGATGGTGAAATGACTTCTGTAGCTGCTTTTGTGTCAGAAACAAATCCGCCAGAAGATGTAAAAAAAATATTAGAAACAACATGTTACGATTGCCATTCAGATAAAACAGTTTATCCTTGGTACAGTAACATTACACCTGTAAATTATTGGTTAGACGATCATATTAAAGACGGTAAAAAGCATTTAAACTTTTCTAAATGGAGCTCTTATTCTTTAAAAAAGAAAGAACATAAAATGGATGAACTTTACGAAGAAGTAGAAAAAGGAGAAATGCCATTAGATTCTTATACTTGGACGCATGCCGATGCAAATCTTACGCAAGAGCAAATTAATGCTGTTGTTGCTTGGGGTAAAAAGGTACAAGCCGATTATAAACTTCAAATGAATACTAAATAATTGCAAAATAACACTGTTTTAATTATTGGTGCTGTTTGGGTAGAACCTAATTCTTCTGCTGCAGGCAAAAGAATGTTGCAGTTAATTGATCAGTTTTTAGAAAAAGAATATCACATAACTTTTGCATCTGTGGCACAAAAAAGTGAAAAAGCATTAGATTTAAAATCTTTAGGTATAGAAGAAGTTTTTATCGAGCTTAACAATATTTCTTTTGATGCTTTTGTAAAGAAACTTAAACCCAATATAGTTTTATTTGATCGATTTATGATCGAAGAACAATTTGGTTGGCGTGTTGCAAAACATTGTCCGAACGCTATACGCATTTTAGATACTGAAGACTTGCATTGTTTGCGTAAAACCAGAGAGTTTTGTGTTAAAAAGGAGCTTCCTTTTTCGATTTCAGAACTTTTAAAACAAGACATTACAAAGAGAGAAATTGCATCTATTTTAAGATGTGATTTGTCTTTAATTATTTCTACTTATGAAATGGAATTGCTAAAAGATGTCTTTAAAATACCTTATAATGTGATTCTGTATTTACCTTTTATGTTTGAAGAAATAGATGCCTTACAAACAGAAAAGTGGCAGCATTTTACAGAAAGAGAACATTTTATATTCATCGGAAATTTTTTTCATAAACCAAATGTTGATGCAGTTTTAACTTTAAAAAAAGAAATTTGGGCAAAAGTTAGAAAACAACTTCCTAAGGCAGAGTTACATATTTATGGTGCCTATGTTACCCAACAAATACAAGAATTAAATAATAAAAAAGAAGGTTTTTTAATTAAAGGATTTGCAAAGGATGCAAATAATGTAGTTAAAAATGCCAAAGTAGTTTTGGCTCCTTTAAATTTTGGTGCAGGTATAAAAGGCAAATTAACAGAAGCCATGCTTTGCGGTACGCCAAGTGTAACAACAAGTATTGGTGCAGAAGGAATGGTAAATAATTTTGAGTGGAATGGTTTTATAGAAGACGATTATACTGATTTTGCAAACAAAGCTATTCTACTTTATAATGATGAGTCAACTTGGAAGAATTCTCAGCAAAAAGGAATTGATGTTATTAATTCTATTTACAGTAAAAAGAAAAATGGAGTAGTTTTGTCAAGTAAAATTGAAGAAATTCAACAAAATTTAGAGAAGCATAGGGCTTCTAATTTCTTTGGAAGCTTGTTGCAACATCAAACTTTACAAGCAACAAAATATATGAGTAAATGGATTGAAGAAAAGAATAAGTAATTTATTCTACTACGTAATCTAGCGGTAAAGCGTTTGCAAACTTCTCGAAAGACCAATAACCTTCGTAAAACATATCTAACGGACGGATTAAACTACCATTTGTATTTATAATTGACGGAAGTTTTAAAGGAATTATAGATGATGTTTGTGGCAATGCTTTTCTTGGTTTGCTAAACGCATTTCTTAAAATATAGCGTTCTTCTTCTAGTTCTTTCGTGTAAACGATACTTAAATTATTGTCGAAATCTAGATAAGAAACACCATTTTTAAATTTTAAGATGTCTTTAATTGGCGCTTTAGATTTGTACAAATAATCTTTAAATTTTGGCAGTTTTACCTTTTTTAAAACTATCAATGCCGAATCTAATGCTGTTTTTGGCTTCTTAATAACTTTAGAGAAATTAACGTTATTTCTGTAAAGTTTTACCAATTCTCGTGCTTTTTTAATTTTTTCTTTCGATGGTCTTTCAGGGTTTAAAACTCTTTTAAATTGATGTATTAAAAAACCATCTTTATAAGTTGAACCTTTTAATAAAGATTGATAAAAATGAGTAAATGAACCGTTGTAAGTTTCTAAACGTTTTTGATGCCATTTACGCTTTTTTCTATTGCTTCCTTTTAAATTTTGATATCTAGAATATCCTAAATAAGTAACTCTGTTTTTATGGATTTTAAATTCTTCTAACTCGTAAATTATTTTGTAACCTAAACCCTTATGAATAATTTGTAAAGGTTTTCTTGCAAATGCTGTTAACAGATTCTCTTTTGCATCAAAATCAAAGTGTAATACCTCAGGATTTAAAATTTTGCAAACATCTGCCAATTTTGTTCTGCCAATAAATTCTCTTTTAAATGTTTGCAAATTGTATTTCCACTCATCATTATAAACTGTTTTTCTAATGACAATTTCATTTAAGGTATTGTTTTCTTCAACCATATTAAAAATCAGTGAACTCCTATAAGTAGTAGTGTCTAAAGAATAATTTATTTTTTTGTAGCCTAAATAGGAAATAATTAAATCATATTGACCTTTTTTTACTTTTATAGAAAATTCACCATCAGAATTGGTAGTTGTACCAATCATTGTATTGTTTAAATAAACTGTAGCACCTTCTAATGACCCATTTTCTTCATGTACAGATCCTTTAATAATTATCTGTGATGAAACGTGAACCGAAAAAAATAGCACAATAATGCAAAGACAACTTCTCATACTTAAATAACGTATAAAAAATCTTTTTATAACAAAACAATTAATTAATATTAAGACTTAAGCAAACCAGCTCTTTTTAAAAGTGCATCTGGTTTTGGTTCTTTTCCTCTAAAACGTTTGTATAATTTCATTGGTTTTTCTGTACCACCTTTAGAAAGAACGTTATCTTTAAACTTTGTAGCAACTTCTTTATTAAAAATTCCTTCTTCTAAAAAATATTCAAATGCATCTGCATCTAAAACTTCTGCCCATTTATAAGAGTAGTATCCAGAAGAATATCCACCTTGAAAAATATGTGAAAAAGCAGTACTCATTGCGTTTTCTTTTACATCTGGATATAATTTTGTGTCAGAAAAAGCGTCGTTTTCAAACTCTTTTACAGAATTTATTTCTGATGGATTTTCTGAGTGCCATTTCATGTCTAAAAGCCCGAAACTTAATTGACGTAAGGTTTGCATACCTTCATGAAAACTTGCAGATTCTTTAATTTTCTCTACATATTTCATAGGTATAACTTCATCGGTTTCGTAGTGTCTTGCAAACAATTCTAAAGCTTCTTTTTCGTAACACCAGTTTTCTAAAACCTGACTTGGTAACTCTACAAAATCCCAAGAAACAGAAGTGCCTGATAAACTGTTGTATGTCGTATTTGCTAACATGCCATGTAAAGCATGACCAAATTCGTGAAACAATGTCGTAACCTCATTAAACGTAAGTAAAGAAGGTTTGGTTTCTGTGGGCTTTGTAAAGTTGCACACTATAGAAACATGTGGTCTGTCGTTAATTCCGTTTTTTATTTGTTGTGACTTGTAAGAAGTCATCCACGCTCCATTTCTTTTGCCTTTTCTAGGATGAAAATCAGCATAAAAAACAGCAATAAAATTATTTTCGTTATCTGTTACATTATAAGTTTTAACATCTTCATGATATTTATCGATAGAGTTTATTTCTTCGAAATTTAAATCAAATAATCTATTTGCAATTTCGAAAACACCATTAATAACGTTATCTAATTTAAAGTATGGTTTTAATAATTCTTGATCTAAATCGAATAATTCTTTCTTTAGTTTTTCAGAATAATAAGCACCATCCCATTTTTGTAATTTATCTATTCCGTCAAGTTTTTTTGCGTATTTTTCTAAGTTTTCAAATTCCTTAAGCGCAGCAGGTTTTGCTTTTTCTAATAAATTATTAGAAAATTCGATTACTTTCTCAGGCGTTTCTGCCATTCTTTCTTCTAATACAAAATGAGCATGCGTTTTGTAACCTAGTAAATTTGCTCTTTTATGACGAAGGTTAACAATTTCTAAAACAATTTTTTCGTTATTGAATTCGTTTTCTTGAAAACCTTTTTTACCCGCTGCAATTGCCATTTTTTTTCTTAAATCTCTATTATCAGCATAAGTTAAAAACGGAACGTAACTTGGGTAATCTAGTGTAAAAATGTAACCATCTTTGTTTTTAGATTTGGCAACTTCTTTAGCCGCTTCTTTAACACTTTCTGGTAAACCAGCTACATCTTCTGGTTTGGTTAAATGCATTTCAAAAGCATTTGTTTCTGCAAGTACATTTTCGCCAAATTTTAACGAAAGCTTAGATAGTTTAGCGTCAATATCTCTAAGTTCTTTCTTGTTTTCTTCATTTAGATTAGCACCATTTCTTGCAAAACTCTTATACTGTTTTTCTAACAACATTTCTTGCTCTGGTGATAATTTTAAATTTTCTCTATTATTAAAAACAGCTTTTACACGATTAAAAAGTTCTTCGTTTAGTGTGATGTCATTTCTAAACTCGCTTAACCAAGGAGAGATTTCTTGTGCAATTTTCTGAATTTCATCATTAGTTTCTGCAGAATTTAAGTTGAAAAATATACTTGTAATTCTATTTAATTTTTCACCAGAGAAATCTAATGCAACAGTTGTGTTTTCGAAACTCGGTGTTTCTGAGTTATTTACAATTTCATTTATTTCTTGCTTTGCAATTTCTATTGCTTTTAGAATTGCAGGTTTGTAATCTTTAGTTGAAATTTTTGAAAAAGGAGCTGTATTAAAGTCTTGTAAAAGTGGATTCATAAATGTGTGTATATCAGTTTTCAAAGATAAAAAAAACTTATTTTTTATTCTATAATCTAAAATAAACATCTGTTAAACTTATTTTAACAACCGTTTATCGAAGTTTTATTGCTTTTATTATAAAATGTATTTATTTTTGATTAGGTTCTAATATCCCCCAAAACTACTATGAAAAAATTTTTATTAAATATAATCTTCTTAACCCTAGCGGTTTGCAGTTTTTCTCAAACAGATAATGATGGTTTTTATTTTGATGGTGTAAATGATTTTATAAATGTAGGTGGTGCTTCAAACACAAATATTTCAAATATTAATAGTACAACTACAAACAATAGAACTTACGAGACTTGGTTTAAAGCAGCAGAAGTTACTACCAGACAATTTATTATGAAAGAGGGTGCTGGTACTAGAGCTGTTATTATTTATATAGAAGGTGGATATTTGGTTGTAGGAGGATATAATAGAGCAGACTACACACCAAGATGGGAAGGAACCTATTTTAGAAAGGCAATTACTGCGGATACATGGTACCATGTGGCACTTGTTTTAGACGATGCTCAGGCGGCAAATAATACTACAAATCCTATGGGTGCTAACCAAAATACAGCGTTAAAATTTTATTTAGACGGTACCTTAATTGGTGAAAATTCAGGTTATCAGTTTGGACCACACAATACCGTAAGATTAGGATATAAGGATACTGGTATAAGATTTCCAAGTATAACAGCAGCAGGATGGACAAATCAATTAGATTCCGATTATTTCTATAGTCCATCAGGTTTAACAAGTTATTCGGGTACTAATTATTTTGAAGGATATTTATGGGGATTTAGACTTTGGAATCGAGTGAGAACTCCACAAGAAATAGACGATTACAAATCAGATATAATTACTACAGTTGGTACAGATGATTTAGCGGCAATTTTAGATGGAGATACATTTACATATTTAGCAAATGATAATGTAAGTACTAATGAAGCTACAGTTTCTTCTGTACCAACAATTATTTGGAGTGCAACTGCTGCATCTACAGATTGGAATACGGGTTCTAATTGGGTAGGTGGTGCTGTGCCAGACATATTAACAAAAGAGGCTGTAGAAATTCAAGCTTCAACAAATTATCCAATAATAACTTCTGGAACTCATATTGTAGCCGGAGATCTGCAAGTTAATGCAAGTGCAAGTATTACTGTAGAAAGTGGTGGTACTTTAGAGGTTAGTTATGATATTGTTAACAATGGTACTATTGATGTTAAAGAAAGTGGCAGTTTAGTGTTAAGAGAAAAGAAAGTTTTAGGCGGCACAGGAGATTATATTGTTGAAAGAAATACACCTACATATAATGGTAATGATTTCTATTCTTATTGGAGTTCGCCAGTTGTTAGTGCAGATTCGAATATTGCAACAGTTTTTCCTGATGCAGAACTTATATATGCATTCGAAGCAAGTTCATTAAATTCAGATTGGGTATTTCATGGTACTTCAAATTTTGAGCAAGGAATAGGTTATGCTGTTCAAAATGAAGGTATAGGTGGTCAGTTAAGAACTTTTACGGGTGTTGTTAATTCAGGAGATATTTCGGTAAATGTTTACAATACAACAAATTTATCAGGTTCTGATAACGATGGTGATACTTGGTCTTCAAATGGAGATAATTTAGTTGGTAATCCATATCCAGCAGCAATAGATTGGGATTTAGTAATTACAGACCCTGATAATACAGAAATTCTAGGAACCATATATTTATGGAACCAAGCAACTGCAGAAGTAGGTGAAAACAATGTTTCAGATTATCTGCAATATAATTTAACAGGTGGTGTTACAAATACTGCTACAGGAAATATTGGTACTGGCCAAGGTTTTTTTGTAAGAGCTATATCAAATAGTTCGATAAAATTTAAAACAACACATCAAATTGCGTCTAGCAATACACAATTTTATAAGTCTAATAATAAAAAAACTATCGAAGAGAAAAAAGATAGATCTTGGATTAAGTTTACAAGAGGAAATGAAACCAATACTTTGTTAATAGGTTTCTTAGAAGGAGCAACAGAAGGTGTAGACAGAATTTATGACGCTGGTTTTGATACAAATCAAAAATCTTTAGGTTTTTATTCGTTGATAAATAATTCTATAAAAGCATCTATACAAGGTTTGCCTGTTTTACAGAACGATGAAGAAATTGTACCCTTGGGTTTTATTGTAGATAAAGTAGGTGAGTATTCAATCGGAATTCAAGAAGAAACTATAAATGATGATTACACTGTTTATTTGTTTGATAAAGAACTAGATTTATTATTCAATCTAGAAGAAGGTGATTATAATTTCTCTATAGAAACCTTAGGAGAAAATAATGAGAGATTCGAGATAAAGTATTCGAAAGCTAGTAAAGAAGAAACAACTTTAAGTACAGAAGTAGTAGAAAATATTGATGATACTCTAAACCTATATGTCGACTCAAATAGAGAGTTAATTATCAAAAAAAATACGCAAGAAGAAATCAAAAATATTCAAGTTTATAACTTACAAGGTAGACTTATAAGTGTTTTTAAAAGTGAAGATTTAAAAAGCGTTTCTAACTACAGTACAGGCGTATATTTTGTTAAAGTAACTTTTAGCGATAAGCAAGAGTTTAGAAAGAAAATTCTTATTTATTAAGATATTAATTTCTTAGTCGTTTTTGTAAGCTTTTACAAGTTTAAACGACATAACAATAGTGTTATAACACATTAAAAAAAAAAGAATTATGAAGAAAATTACAATTTATATTTTATATATTTTTATAATTGGTTACAGTTCTTTACAAGCTCAAATTCCTTGTTCAGCTGGTTTTGAAGCTAACGGAACCAACGATTATATTACAATACCAAATACAGATGCCATTAATCTACAGAACACTAAAAATAGAACTGTAGAATTTTGGTTTAAACCTTCGGATATTACTACAAGGCAGGTGTTGTATGAAGAAGGAGCACAGGTAAACGTTATTTTATTTTATATAGAAGCAGGAAGAATTTATTTAGGTGGATACAGAAATAATGCTGATACAGCAGCCAGAAGAAGATTTTTTAGATCTGAATCAGGTGAAATTTCTGTTGATAAATGGACACACGTAGCGCTAACAATAGAAGATACAGCTTCGCCAGATGTAACTTTTAGATGGTATTTAGATGGTGTAGAAAAAGATCAACAAGATGGTTTACAGGTAAGTACACACTCAGGTAATATTTCTATAGGTAGAAACGGAGGATCAGTAAGGTATCCAACAAGTTTTTCAAGCGGTTCTACTTATAACGGAGCTTTCTCTGGTCAAGATAATGTTGACAATAACTTTGATGGAAATATATCTTTATTAAGAATCTGGAACGTTGCAAGAACAGAAACAGAAATAGATACTAACAAATCTACATATCTAACTGCCGGTACAAGTTTAGTTGCTTACCAAGATGGCGATCAAGTTAATTACGAGGCAAATGGTGCTTCTTCAATTGCAGCAACTACAACTGCAAACGGAAGTAACACAAGTTATACATGGAATGGTGGTGCTTCTTCAGATTTTTCTAACGATACAAATTGGGTTGCAACATCACCAGAAGTTTCTAAGACACAAACGGTGGTGATTCAAAATGGTTCAAATAATCCAGAAATAACATCAGAAGTTAAAATAGGAAGATTAACAATAGAAGCAGGAGCAGAGGTTGTTGTAAAAAGCGGCGGAACTTTAAATGTCTTTTATGGTTTAACTAATAATGGTACAATTACAGTTGAAGATGGCGGCGCTTTAATTTTTAACTCTTGTAATGCAACAATTGCAGGTTCTGGAGATTTTAATATTAAAAGAGCAACACCAAACTATTCTGGAAACGATTTTTATTCTTATTGGAGTTCTCCTGTAATTGCTGCAGATTCTAATATTGCCACTGTATTTCCTGATGCAGAGTTAATTTACAGGTTTGATGCAAGTAGTACAAATTCAGATTGGGCCTTTCATGGTACTGCAGATTTTAACCCAGGTGTTGGTTATGCAATTCAGAACGAAGGTGTAGGCGGTCAATTAAGAACTTTTACAGGAAAGTTAAATGAGGGTGATGTAGTTGTAAATGTTTTTAACTCTAGCAATTTAGCAAGTACAGATCCAGATAATGTTTGGTCTACTTCTGGAGATAATCTAGTTGGTAATCCTTATTTTTCTGCAATAGATTGGGATTTGGTAAGTGCAGATACAGACAATGCAGATATTGATGGAACCATTTATTTATGGAATCAAAATACCGCAGAAGTTGGCGATAATAATGTTTCTGATTACCTGCAGTATAATGTAACTGGTGGTTTAAGTAATACTATAACAGGTAAGATTGGTTCAGGGCAAGGTTTCTTTGTTAGAACTTCAACGAATAGTACGTTAACTTTTAAAACTACGCATCAAATTGTGGCAAATAATACACAGTTTTATAAGTCTGATAAAGCTAAGGTCACAGAAAAGCGAGAAGGAAGATCTTGGTTTACTTTTAACAAAGGCAATAAAACAAATACTTTATTAGTTGGTTTTCTTAAGGGAGCAACCAATAGATATGATAAGCTTTATGACGCACCTTTTGATATTAGTCAAAAATCTATGGGTTTTTATTCTCATGTTAGAGGAGGTGCAAAAGCATCTATACAAGGTTTGCCAGTTTTAAAAAGAGATAAAAAAGTGGTGAAGTTAGGTTTTGTTGTTGATGAATTAGGTGAATATTCTATCGGAATTCAAGATGAGAAAATAGATGAAGATTACTACATTTATTTAAGAGATACAGAAGCTAAGAAAACTGTAGATCTAAGACAAAGAGATTACACCTTTTCAATTGATACTGTTGGTGAAAATAACACAAGATTTAAAATTATTTATACTAAAGATAAAAGAAGAGCTACAAAGAAAACTGGTAAAGAAGCTATATTGGTCGAAGAAGTAGACTCAGAAGATTTTGCAGTTTATGTAGACGGAGCAAAAGAGTTAATTGTAGAATATGATTTTGATGTTGACAATATTAAAGATGTAACTATATATACTATTCAAGGTAGAAAAGTAAAAACGTTTTTAGGTACAGATGCTAAAAATATTTCTAACTTAAAGACAGGTATATATATTGTAAATACAACATTAATTGATAATAGAAATTTCACAAAAAAAATACTGATTGCAAACTAGCAATCAGTATTTTTTTATTTTCTAACATTTTCAGAAGCCTTTTCTACTTTTAGTTTTAAACCTTCTTTGTAAGCAATAATTTTATCTAAAACACAAGTATCTGAAGCACCAATAATTTGAGCTGCCAAAATACCAGCATTTTTTGCGCCATCTAAAGCAACTGTAGCTACAGGCACGCCACCTGGCATTTGTAAAATAGACAAAACAGAATCCCAGCCATCTATAGAGTTTCTGCTTTTTACAGGCACACCAATAATTGGTAACGGACTCATAGAAGCTACCATTCCTGGTAAATGTGCAGCACCACCAGCGCCTGCAATAATTACTTTTATGCCTCTTTTATGTGCATTTTTAGAATAATCTACTAATTTTTCTGGAGTTCTATGTGCAGACACAATATCAACTTCTATTTGAATATCAAAACTCTCTAAAATGTCTATTGCTTCTTGCATTATTGGAAGATCAGAATCACTTCCCATTATTATTCCTACCATATTTTTATATGTTTTCAGTTATCAGAAATAACTTTAAATTGTTAATTATTCTTACTAATTACTCTTATTTTTTCTTTTACTTCTTGGGCAACTTTTCTTGCAGTATCTATATCAGCATTTACAATTGTAACATGCCCCATTTTTCTAAACGGACGCGTTTCTTTTTTTCCGTAAATGTGTGGCGTTACTCCGTCTATTTTTAAAATTTCTTCGATATTTTCATAAATTACGTCTCCAGTAAAACCTTCTTCACCAACTAAATTTACCATAATACCGGCAACTTTACTTTCTGTATTGCCTAAAGGAAGATTTAAAATAGAGCGTAGATGTTGCTCAAATTGATTGGTATAACTAGCTTCTATAGAATAATGTCCAGAATTATGAGGTCTTGGTGCAACTTCATTTACCAATATTTTATCGTCTACGGTTTGAAACATTTCTACTGCTAATAAACCAACAAAATCTAAATCGCTAACAACTTTTAAAGCAATTTCTCTTGCTTTTTCTGCTACTTTACTCTCTATTCTTGCAGGACAAATTACATATTCTACTTGGTTTGCTTCCGGATGAAATTCCATTTCAACAACCGGATACGTAGTTATTTTACCATCTTTGTTTCTAGCAACAATTACAGCTAATTCGTTTTTAAACGGAATTAATTTTTCTGTAATACACTCTACATTAGGTAAACTTTCTAGATCGTTAATGTTTCGAACAATTTTTACACCATTTCCATCGTACCCAAATCTTGCGGCTTTCCAAACAAAAGGAAAATCTATAATATTATTTTCGAAAGAATGCTTTAATTCTTCTAGATAAGCATAATGAGAAAATTCTGCAGTAGGTATTTGATGATCTAAGTAAAAGTTTTTTTGTCTTGCTTTGCTCTGGATAATTCTTAAATCTTTAGGTTTTGGGTAAATTTCTAGACCTTCGCTTTCTAATTTGTCTAAAGCATCTAAGTTTACATTTTCTATTTCTATAGTAAGTAAATCTACGGTTTTACCAAAATTATAAACAGCATCAAAATCTAACAAATCTCCAATAACAAAATTGTTGCAAATTTGTGCACAAGGTGCATTTGTATTACTGTCTAAAATAGAAGTGTAAATATCTAATTTTTGGGTTTCTGCTAAAAGCATTCGTCCTAATTGGCCACCACCAAGAACGCCCAATTTAAAATCTGAAGAATAATAATTTTTCACTGTTGAAGTTGTTGTGTTTCAGCAAAAATACACAACTCAAATCATTTTCACTAAAAATTACTGATTCTAATTGAAGAACCAGATTTTGTAACTTTATATTGTCTTGCCGGACACTCAAAATCATCTGTTTGTGGTGCACCACCAAAGTGAACACTGTATTCACTTTCATCACAAGAGCATTTTAAAACAGTTCCTTTTTCGAACGTCATAGGAGAGTTGCAATCGTTTTGAGGGCATAGTTTATCAAAAGCAACAAATTCTGAGCCATTTATATTAAAAAGAAAAATACCTTTAGCGCCTCCTGTAAGGTGTGCAAAACCACCAGGAGTTTGAACATTTATTAACTGCGGATTATTTAAATCTGTGCTTAAACTAACAGGAAATTGCCTTAAACAATTTGCAGGTAAATTGTTTTCTGCACAAGCAAAAAACAATATTAAACTTATAAAAAAAAGCACTTTTTTAAACATAAAATAATCTTTGTTTTCTTAATAACGAATGCAAGTTACAAATATTTTGTACATTTGTAATACAATCTCATTCCTGCAAAGGCAATGAGATTTTTAAATTATAACAAGATGAGTGAAATTTCATATTATTCTGAAGAAGGATTAAAAAAACTAAAAGAAGAACTAGTTCATTTAGAACAAGTAGAGCGACCAAGAGTAACGCAAGAAATTGCAGATGCAAGGGATAAAGGAGATTTAAGTGAAAACGCAGAGTATCATGCTGCAAAAGAAGAACAATCTCATTTAGAATTTAAAATTGCGAAATTAAAAAACGTAATTTCTGGTGCACGTATTTTAGATGAAAGTCAATTAGATACCTCTAAAGTTTTAATACATTCTAACGTTGTAATTAAAAACACAGCTAACGGAATGGAGTTTAAATACAGATTGGTTGCAGACTCAGAAACAGATGTTAGAAATGGTAAACTTTCTGTAAACTCGCCAATAGGTAAAGGTTTATTAGGTAAAAAAGCTGGGGAAATTGCAGAGATTAAGGTGCCAAATGGTTTAATGAAATTCGAAATTGTAGAAATTTCGAGATAATTTATATAAAATGTTATTTAAAACGCTTTTCATTGAAAAGCGTTTTTTATTTTTACTAAAAATCGATTTATTATGAGCGTTTTTACAAAGATAATTACAGGAGAAATACCAAGTTATAAGGTTGCAGAAAATGATGATTTTATTGCCTTTTTAGATATAAACCCAAATGCAAAAGGTCATACGTTGGTTGTGCCAAAAAAAGAAGTTGATAAGGTTTTTGATTTATCTAAAGAAGAATATACTGCTTTAATGAACTTTTCTTATGAAATTGCCAAAGCAATTGAAAAAGCTGTGCCTTGTTTAAGAGTTGGTATGAGTGTAATTGGTTTAGAAGTACCACATGTACATGTTCATTTAATTCCCTTAAATGAAATGGCAGATATTCAGTTTTCTAAAAAAGTAAAATTATCTAACGAAGAGTTTAATTCTTTGGCTGCAAGTATTGCCAAGAACTTTTAGATATGAAACAATGGCAGAAAATCGGTTTAGGCTGGGGAGTTTGGATGTTCTTGTGTATGGCTTTTGTTTGGCCTTTGATAGATGGTGAAAAGATTACTTTAAATAGAATTCTTGTAAAATTTATTTTTTGGATGTTATCTGGGCTTATTTTTGGTTATGTATCATCAAAATATAAGAAATATAAGGGCAATTAGTTCTTTGACCTCTTAAGCTTTATTTAATAAGATTTCGAAAGTTGTTCCTTTATCTATTTCAGATTTTTGTACATAAATTTTACCTTTGTGATAGTCTTCTATAATTCTTTTAGATAAAGATAAACCTAAACCCCAACCACGCTTTTTTGTTGTAAAACCTGGTTTAAAGATTTGTTTAAATAATTTTTTTGGCATTCCTTTACCGGTATCAGAAACAATAATTTTAACTTTTTTAGCTGTATTTTCTATTCGGATGCATAAAGAACCTTCTCTTTGCATTGCATCAATTGCATTTTTTATGAGGTTTTCTATTACCCAACCATACAATTCGGCATTAATTTTAGTGTTTATCTCGGTATCTGAAGTGGTAAACGAAAAACTGATTTGTTTAGAACTTCTAGATTTTAAATAATCGAATGCACTTTTTGTAATGGTAACAATATTATCTGATTTTAGTTCTGGTACAGAACCAATTTTAGAAAACCTGTTGGCAATTATATTTAATCGATTTACGTCTTTTTCTATTTCTTCTACATATTTATCGTCTACTTTTTCCATTTTTAAAATGGCAATCCAACCTAATAAAGAAGATAATGGTGTGCCAATTTGGTGTGCAGTTTCCTTGGCCATCCCTGTCCATAATTTATTAGTTTCTGCAGCTTTATTAGAGTTGTAGAACAGATAAATAACACTTAAAAATAAGATTAGAATTAAGATTAATGCTATTGGGTAATAGGTTAGTTTGTTTAGTAAATCTGAATTTCGATAATAAATATATTGCTTGTTTTTACCATTGTAACTAATTTCTATAGGCGCATTTTCTTCTTTCATTTTAAGCAGTTGCTCTTCTAAATATTTAGGGCTTAAAGATTTTAAAGAGTCTAAATTTTGAAAAGATTCGATGTTACCTTTTTCATCAACCAAAATTAACGGAATAGTCGTATTAGCAACAATAATTTTATCTGGTAATGTTATATCTGCGTTTAGATCTGAATTTGCCAATTGCTTTTGAGCAATCCCTAGAATTTCCATTTTTACTCTTTCATCATTTTTAAATTTCTGAAAAAATATGTAGGTATTCCATAGAATTAAAGAAACGATTATCAAAGAGATTAAAACGGCAATTCTTTTAAATAAAAGTGTATTGGTTAGAAAATTCATAAGAACAAATATAAAGCTTTCAGTATATAACTCATTTCCTATTTTGATAGTATCTTTACAGTCTAAAATTTTCTTTTTATTAAAATTAAATTGTTTTAAAAATTTTAATAAATAAGCTTTTTTTGAATTTTTAAATACTTAAGATATGCTTACAATAGACCCAAAAGAAGTTTCTACAGCAAAATTACATGGTTATTTACTAGGTGCTGTTGCCCCAAGACCAATTGCTTTTGCGAGTACAATAGATAAAGATGGAAATCCGAATTTATCTCCGTTTAGTTTTTTTAATGTCTTTGGTGCAAATCCGCCAATAATGATTTTTTCTCCTGCAAGACGAGTAAGAGATAATACTACAAAACATACTTTAGAAAATGCTTTAGAAACTAAAGAAGTAGTAATTAATATGGTTAATTACGATATTGTACAGCAGATGTCTTTAAGCTCTACAGAGTACCCAGAAGGTGTAAATGAGTTTGATAAAGCGGGCTTTACAATGCTAAAATCGGATATTGTAAAACCATTTAGAGTTGCAGAATCACCTGTACAATTTGAATGTAAAGTTAACGACGTAATTTTTACAGGACAAAATGGTGGGGCAGGTAATTTGGTTGTTTGTGAAGTGGTTAAAATTCATATTTCTGATGATGTTTTAGATGAAAACGGTGCAATAGATCAACATAAAATAGACTTGGTTGCAAGAGCCGGCGGAAGTTATTATTCGAGAGCAAGAGATGGTTTTTTCGAAATACCTAAACCAATTTCTACATTAGGTATTGGCGTTGATGCAATAAGTGCAGACATTAGAAATAGTACAGTTTTAACAGGTAATAATTTGGGTATGTTAGGCAACATAGAACAATTGCCTACCGATGAAAGTGTTAATAACTTTGCGAAAGAACATCCAAAATTTATTGGGTTAGAAACCGCAAAAAAACATACATTTGCACAAGATTTTTTAAAAAAGAATGATGTAGAAAGTGCTTGGAAAGTGCTTTTAATTAAATAGTTAAGATTATATATTATGGAAGTTATTGGTAAAGTTAAGTTAATCGGAGATGTACAAACTTTTGGTGCAAATGGTTTTAGAAAAAGAGAATTAGTTGTTACAACAGATGATCAATATCCTCAAATGATTATGATTGAATTTGTACAAGATAAAGTAGATTTATTAAATAATTACGCTGTTGGGCAAGATGTAAAAGTATCTATTAATTTAAGAGGTAGAGAATGGATTAACCCACAAGGTGAAGCAAAATACTTTAACTCTATACAAGGTTGGAGAATAGAAAACTTATCTCAGTCTAACACACAGGGGCAAAACTTACCTCCAGTAGATCAGTTTCAGCCAGCATCTAACGTTTCTAACGAAGAGCCAGATGATTTACCTTTCTAGAATCTAGAAATTTAAATTAGATATAAAAAAAGAGTGCAATTATTAAATTGCACTCTTTTTTTATGTTGTTTTAGGTTTTTCTTTCTTGGGCATTGGGCCTCTAAGATGAATAACCAAACCATTTAAGAAGTTTCTTAATATTTGGTCTCCGCATTCTACATACTTCGGATGATCTTCACTTCTAAATAAAGCGCCTAATTCTCCTTTAGAAACTTTAAAATCTACCAAAGCGCAGATTTCTATAATATCTGTATCACGCAATTTATGCGCAACACGTAATTTTTTTAAAATATCGTTATTTGTTAATCCCATATGGCAAAGGTACTATTTTTATGTAACTACTTTAAATATAGCCCAAGCATAAATTGCAAACCTTAAAAAACGGAATAATCCAAAAAAGACAACATTTCTAAAAGGATATTTAATCATACCTGCAGCTAAACACGCAATAGAAAAAGGCAAAGGTAAAAGTGCACCAACTAAAATTAAAAAGCCACCCCATTTTTTGGTGTTTTTAAGATTTGCCGCCATTTTAACTTCTAAATAATTCTTTACAGATTCTATTTTTAAAGTGGTTTTACCAATAAAATAAGATAACAAACCACCAAAATATGATAATGCAGCTAAAATTGATAAATTTAAAATAGGTTCGTTTGTTTTCTTTGTCCAGGCAATAAATATTTCTGGCGGAATTAAACCTAAAATAGTTTCAGAAATAAAAAATGTTATTAAAATACCAACTCTAGAAAAAGTTTCTGTAATTGTTTCTAAACCATTATTAATATCGTAAACGTATTTATTAAATAAAAATAGCCCTAAAACTACAAGTACAATTGGTAAGAAAGCTTTTTTTACACTTTCCCAAACAAACATATAAAAGCCTGTTCTACCATAATAATTATGTAGTCTTTTACCTATAAATGCGGTTTTTTTCTTTCTCTTTTTTTTCTTTTTTTCCAAGAAGACAATTGTTTAATTAATTTGCAAAAATAGTAACAAATTCTAAATAAATAAGAATAGAATTTTAGATTAACTGTTTTTTAAGAAATATGTAAGTTTGTTTCTAATTTTTAATTCTATTTAGCATGATTTGGCTTACAGATAAAATTGATTTTCCTGATTATAAATATACCACAAAAGAAGGCATAATTGCTTTGGGAGGAGATTTATCTGAAGAAAGATTAATTTTCGCTTATCAAAACGGAATTTTCCCTTGGTTTTCTGATGATGATCCTATTGTTTGGTATTGTCCTTATGATAGAATGGTGCTTTTTCCAGAAGATTTAAAAGTATCTAAATCTATGAGAAAAATACTCAATAAAAATAAATTTACAATTACCGAGAATAAAGCTTTTGCAGAGGTAATTTATAATTGTAAAAATATTGATAGAAAAGATGATCTTGGTACTTGGATTACTAATGATATGGAACAAGCTTACATAAATTTGCATAAAACAGGTTTTGCAAAATCGATAGAAGTTTGGTTAGATAACGAATTAGTAGGTGGTTTATATGGCGTAGAGGTTAACGGCGTATTTTGTGGTGAAAGTATGTTTAGTAAAGTGTCTAATGCATCTAAATTGGCTTTTATTTATTTGGTGCAAACTAAAAAATACAAGCTAATCGATTGCCAAGTTTATAACGATCATTTGGCAAGTTTAGGTGCTAAAGAAATTGATAGGGCTTTATTTTTATCAATATTAAAAGAAAAATAAAAAAAATCCTTGAATAATTAAACTCAAGGATTTTTATAAATTATAATAAGAATTACTGCTTATTTCTTAGCTAATAAATCTCTAATTTGCTCTAATAATTCTTCTTGAGAAGGTCCTGCTGGAGCTGGTTCTGGAGCTGGTTCTTCTTTTTTCTTTAAGTTATTTAAACCTTTTACAATTAAGAACATTACAAAGGCAACAATAATAAAGTCAATTACGTTCGTTAAAAAGTCTCCGTATAATACAGCAACTTCACCAACAACTTTACCAGTTTCATCTGCAACACCATCTTTAACTATATATTTTAAGTCTTTAAAATCGGCATTGAAAATTAGACCAATTAAAGGTGAAACAATTCCACCAGTAAAAGAAGTAACAACTTGTTTAAAAGCTGCACCCATAACAAAACCTACTGCAATGTCAACAAGGTTTCCCTTCATTGCAAAGTCTTTAAATTCTTTAAGCATTCCCATTTTATAAGTATTTAATTGATTAATGAATGGCTAAAATACTAAAAAAAATTATTTCTTTAACACTTTTTTAACACGTTGAGAGATTGCAGTCAAAGTTTCATAAACAATTGTTTCAGAAACGTTGGCAATATGTTGTATCATTTGTTGGTTATTAAATATTATAACTGCATCACCTTCAGTACAATTAATTTTAGTTACATCAACCATTATCATATCCATACAGACGTTACCTATAATAGGTGCTTTTTGGTTGTTAATTAAAACATATCCTTTTTTATTACCAATTTTTCTAGACAAACCATCTGCGTGTCCAATGGGTACAGTTGCAGTTTTAGTTAGTCTTTTTGCTACAAATGCTCTATTATAACCTACTGTTTCTCCTGGATTAATTGTGTGTATTTGAGATATTATAGATGTTAAATTGTGAGTGTTTTTTAATGCTGCAGTTTCTTTATCATCATTACCAAAACCGTACAAACCAATACCAACTCTAACCATATCAAATTGTGCTTTTGCATAATTTACAACGCCAGAAGTATTTAATATATGTAATAAGGGTTCGTAGCCTAAATGCTTGTAAAATTGTTGGGCAATATATGCAAAGTTGTTTATTTGGTTAATGCTAAACTCTTGTTCTTCTAAATCTTCACTTGCGGCTAAATGAGAAAATAAAGATTGTACTTTAATATGATTTGTTTTTTTTAAATCAGAAATTATAGCAGGAATATCTGTGTGCCAAAAACCCAACCTATTTAAACCTGTGTTAAATTTAATATGAATAGGATAGTTCATTAAAGGAGCTTCGTCTGCTAACTTTAAAAATGCATTAAATATTTTAAAATTATATAAGTTTGGTTCTAATCGATAAGAAACAACCTCTTTTAAATTTGGTATCTGCGGATGTAAAACTAAAATAGGTTTAGAAATATTGGCTTCTCTTAAAGCAATACCTTCGTGCGTGTAAGCAACAGCAAAATAATCTACTTTATCCTCTAAATGCTTTGCAACTTGCACGCCATCGCTACCGTAACCAAAAGCTTTAACTACTGCTAAAATTTTTGTTTCTGGATTAACTTTTTGTTTAAAATAATTAAGATTATGGTCTAAAGCAGCACCATCAATCTCTAAAACGGTTACGTGGTTATTCATATTTAATGCAGTATTTTAGTCAGAATCTTTTGTAGCAGAATCTTTTTCTGTAGCAGATAAAACTTCTTGTTGTTGCTTTTGTAATGCTTTGTAATAAGCCGCTCTACTTAAAGGTTCATATTCTTGCGTTTCACCTAACATTACAATGTTGTCGTTTTTAGCCTTTCTAAAACTGTAATGCGCTAAATTACCTGTATGCGTACAGACTGCATGCACTTTGGTTACGTATTCTGCAGTTGCCATTAAAGCAGGCATTGGTCCGAAAGGATTTCCTTTAAAATCCATATCTAAACCAGCAACAATTACACGAATTCCTCTATTTGCTAAATCGTTACAAACCGCAACAATTTCATCATCAAAAAACTGTGCTTCATCTATACCAACAACATCTACATTGTTGGCTAAAAGTCTAATATTTGCAGATGCAGGTACGGGTGTAGATCTAATTCTATTATCGTTATGCGATACAACTTCTTCATCGTCATAACGAGTATCTACAGCTGGTTTAAAAATTTCTACACGCTGTTTTGCAAACTGTGCACGTTTTAAACGTCTAATAAGTTCTTCTGTTTTACCAGAAAACATAGAGCCGCATATTACTTCTATCCAACCAAATTGTTCTGTATGATTTACTGTATTTTCAAGAAACATTTTGTAATTTTAGGCTTTAGAAATTTAAATTTTGCTTTACTTTCGTAATCAACAAATTTATTAAAAATTACGAGTAAATTATAACTTCAACTTACAACTTATGCACAAAAAATTGGAAAACGATTTAATGAGTTTAGCTCATAGCATTTTACAGATGAAAAACAAACAAGATGTAAAAGCTTTAAAAGACAAATCGCAGCAAATTTATGAGAAATTATCACTTTTGGCATTTGTAGAAGATTATGTAAACACCAATCCTAACTTAGACGAAACAAAAGAAGAACTTGTAGAAAAGGTAACTTCTGCATTTGATAAAAAGCACACTATTATTGCTACAGATGATAAAGAAGATGTAAAGACAGAAGTTGTACAAGAAGATTTTATAGATGTAAATGAAAAGCTTGCTGTAGAAATAGGAGACGATTTCTTAAAGCAAGAAATTGAAACATCAGAAATTATGAAACCGCTTGAAGAAGAAGTTACCATTGAAACTTTAAAAGAAGAAGTTGTTAACGAGAAAATAGAAGTTGAAAAAGAAGAACCGATAGAACAACCTTTTGATGATTTAGAAGAACTAATTTTTGGCGATACAAAACCCACAAACTTTAAAGACGACCCCAAAGATGTTGGCGAAAAAAATACAATTACTTTAGAGGAAGAATTGGAAGACACAATTCCGGTTGATGTTATTGCTAATTTATTCGAACCTGTGCAACCAAAATCTTTAAACGATAAATTACAGACTAATATTCAAATTGGTTTAAATGATAGAATTGTTTTTGTAAAAAATTTGTTTGAAGGTAGTCAAGAAGATTTTAATCGTGTAGTTTCTCAATTAAACACATTTAAAACAGAAAAAGAAGCAAAAAAGTTTATCATTAAAATGGTAAAGCCAGATTATGATTGGTCTAATCAAGAAGAATTAGAAAATAGATTGTTAGAGATTATAGAAAGAAGATTCGCATAAAACCATTTTTTTGAAACCAATTTTAATACATACACATTTTCATAAACGCAGAACTGGTGTTACAAGAAGTATAGAAAATGTTTTACCTTTTTTTTCTGATACATACGAAACGTATCTGTACGGATATGGTGCAAAAGGTAAACATATTAAGACCAAAGAGCTAAGAAAGTTATTGTTTTCTAATAGAGAAGTTGTTGTGCATTGTCATCGTAATAACGAAATTATGCGGATGCTTTTTTTTAGGTTTTTGGGCGCAAAATTTAAATTAGTAGCAACAAGACATGCAGAAACTGTTCCTTCTGGTTTAACAATGAAACTGCTAAAAAAAGCAGATAAAGTTGTTACATTGGTAAATAGCATGAGTCAAAAATTGGGTATTAAAAATACCGTTGTTGGTCACGGAGTAGATGTAGATTATTTTAAACCCAAAGAAAATGTTACTTTAAAAGATATAAAACAAGATCATATTATTTTATGTGCAGGTAGAGTTAGAAAAGCTAAAGGACAAGTAACATTGCTAAACGCTGCTAAAATCTTAAAAAATCATAAAAATTGGGCTTTGGTAATTGTGGGTAAAGTAGATAAACCTGCATTTTTAGAAGAATTACAACAAATTGCCAAAGAGCAAAAGATTAACGAGCAAGTTTATTTTGTTAATGAAACTCCAGATATACTATCATATTATCAAGCATCAAAAATAGCAGTTGTACCAAGTTTTTCTGAAGGATTTTCTTTGGTAACCGCAGAGGCAATGTCTTGCGGATGTTCCGTTATTGCAACAAAAGAAGTAGGCGTACATTCATCATTAATAGAAAATACAAAAAATGGTTATTTGTTTGCCCCAGGTAATAGCAGCGAATTAGAAAAACTACTTGAAAGTTCTATAAACGGAGAATTACCACTTTTAGGTAAACAAGCAAGAGAAGAAATTTTAAAAAACTGGAGTGCCTTAAAAGAAGCAGAAAACCTTATAAAAGTATATCAGAATTAGTAATTAAGGTAAAACTCTGTAACAAAATTAATTAGTAGTCGTCTTAAATTTAAAACCTACTAATTATGAAAAATATAGCCACAATTCTTTTCGCTTTTATTATTACAGCAACTTCGGCACAAGATGCCGCTTTCGAAAAATTTTATAAATCAAATAAAGAGAAATCTACTTTTTCTATAAATTTATCTGCATCCTTGGCAGGTTCATTTTTAGATGATGAAGATGATAGCGATTTAATGAATGTTATTAAAAAATCGAGCGATTTTAAGCTTATGGTTTTTAATAATGATGATTATTCTGTTGCAAAAGGCTTTAAAAAGTTTAAAAGAAGAAATAATTTAAAAACCTATGTTCGAGTTAAAGACAATGGTAGTAAAGCAGAATTGTATTTTGTAGAAAAGAACAATCTTATTAGAGAAATTATAATTAGAGCAAACAGCAATAACGATAAATTAGTATTATTCGGTTTAAAAACTAAAATTACTAAAGAAGAATTAGCAGCAATGATATCATCTTCAAACATAGAAGTAACATCTAGATAAAAAACAAAAGAGAAGATTTAACCAATCTTCTCTTTTAATTCTGCAACCACTTTTTTACTATTTCCAATAAAAATTTCGTTATCAACAATAAAAACAGGTCGTTTTAAAAAAGTATATTCATCTAAAATATATTGCCTGTAATCTGCCTCAGAAATTTCCTGATTTTTTAAATCCATAGCTTTATATAATTTTGCACGTTTATTAAACAACGCCTCATAACTACCCGCAAGCTTGTGCATTTCTTCTAATTGCGCAACATTTACAGGATTTCCTTTTATTTCTTGTCGCACAAAACCATCTGTATTTACCTCTTTTAAAATACGTTTACAAGTATCACAAGTTTGTAAAAAATAGACTTTTCTCATAGGAATCGATTATATTTGTTTACTCAAAAATAACATAAAAAATGAAGACACAATTCGATGTTTTAAGAAAATCTCGCGATTTAGTAATAAAAGAATTAGAAGGTTTAACATTAGAGCAAATTCATACAATTCCTGCAGGATTTAAAAACAATATTGCATGGAATGTTGCTCATTTAGTAGTCACACAACAATTATTACACTACAAAATGTCGGGTTTAAACTGTCTGTGTCCAGATGATTTAATTACAGATTTTAAAAAAGGAACTGTACCAACAAAACAATTTACAGAAGAAGAATTCGAAGAAGTAAAAGAACTTTTAATAGGTTTACCAGATACTTTAGAAGAAGATTTCGAAGCAGGTATTTTTAAAGAATTTACAGAATACCCAACAAGCACAGGTTTTGTGTTAAGCTCTATAGAAAATGCAATTGCTTTTAACAATTTTCATGAAGGAATTCACTACGGAATTATAAGATCTATAAAGAAATTTTTATAATTTTTTAGAAGCTATTTCCAGCTTTCACTACTCGCTTTTTTAGTTGTAAATTTTTTTAAAATTTACAACTAAAAAGAGCTCAAACAAACCGTTCAATCTGGGCTAAACTACTTGCCGGTTATTAGCAATTAGAAGTTAAAAGCTATCAAACAATGAAATTTAATACGAAAACCATTCACGGAGGCCAAAAACCAGAAAAATCAACAGGCGCAATTATGCCGCCAATTTTTCAAACCTCAACATACGCACAAACAAACCCAGATCAAGAATTTCATTATTCAAGAGGAGAAAATCCAACAAGAAAAGCTTTAGAAGATAGTTTTGCTGCAATAGAAAATGGTACAAAAGGTTTTGCTTTTTCATCTGGTTTAGCTGCAATAGATGCAGTTTTAAGACTTTTAAAACCCGGAGACGAAATAATTGCAGGAGACGATTTGTATGGCGGAACGTATAGAATGTTCACAAAATTATTTCAAAAATATGGTCTAGAATTTTCTTTTGTAGATACAGATAGTTTAAAAAATATTACAAATAAAATTACCGAGAACACCAAGTTAATTTGGTTAGAAACACCAACAAATCCGTTAATGAAAATTGCAGATATAAATGTAATTTCTAATGCTGTAAAAGAAATTAATAACGAAATATTAATAGCAGTAGACAATACATTTGCAACGCCTTATTTACAGCAACCTTTAAATTTAGGTGCAGATATTGTAATGCATTCTGCCACAAAATATCTTGGTGGGCATTCAGACATTATTATGGGCGCATTAATGGTTAAAGATGCTAAATTAGCAGAAGAAATTCATTTTATTCAATTTGCTGCAGGCGCAATTGCAGGTCCAATGGATTCTTTTTTGGCTTTAAGAGGTATAAAAACCTTACATATTAGAATGCAACGTCATTGCGAAAATGGTAAAGCAATTGCTAACTTTCTTAAAAATCATCCAAAAGTTGGTAATGTTTATTATCCTGGTCTAGCAGAACACCCAAATTTTGAATTGGCAAAAAAGCAAATGAAAGACTTCGGCGGAATGGTTTCTTTCTCTTTAAAAGAAGAAACTAAAGAAGCTGCTTTTAAATTTTTAGAAAACACAAAGCTATTTACTTTGGCAGAATCTTTAGGAGGTGTAGAAAGTTTAGCAAATCATTCTGCAACAATGTCACATGCATCAATACCAGAAGAAGAACGTTTAAAAATTGGTATTACAGATTCTTTAATTCGGTTAAGTGTTGGTATAGAAGATGTAGAAGATTTAATACAAGATTTAGAAAATGCTTTACAAGCATAATATTTAAAACACAAAAAAGGAGAAATTTTAAAATTTCTCCTTTTTTGTATCTAGTAGTTCTCAATTAAAATAAACCATTAATTTGAGAGTCTATTCGATCTATAATATATCCTAAATCTTCTTGATTTTTAACAAAATCTAAATTATCAACATCTATAACTAATAATTTTCCTTTGGTATATTTAGAAATAAAAGCTTCATAACGCTCGTTAAGTCTGCTTAGATAATCAATAGAAATAGAGTTTTCATATTCTCTACCACGTTTGTGTATTTGGCCAACCAAAGTAGAAATATCTGCACGTAAATAGATTAATAAATCTGGTGGTTGTACTAAATTTTCCATCAATTCAAATAAAGAAGAATAATTGCTAAAATCTCTATTTGTCATTAAGCCCATTGCGTGCAAGTTTGGTGCAAAAATATGAGCATCTTCATAAATAGTTCTGTCTTGAATAATGTTTTGTCCAGATTCTCTTAGTTCTAAGATCTGTCTAAATCTACTATTTAAAAAATATACTTGTAAATTAAAAGACCAGCGCTCCATCTCTGTGTAAAAATCATCTAAATAAGGATTTTCATCAACAGCTTCAAAATGAGGTTTCCAATTGTAATGTTTCGCTAAAAGTTTGGTTAGCGTAGTTTTACCAGCGCCAATATTTCCTGCAATTGCAACGTGCATATATAAAAAGGTATAAAATTAAAACGGTGGATAAAGGTACATAAATTTTATAATTAACAAATTAATTTATAACCAAAACCACGCACATTAATTATTTGAATGTTTTCATCCTTTTTTAATTTCTTTCTTAATTTAGAAATAAAAACATCCATACTTCTTGCATTAAAAAAATCATCGTTTCCCCATAATTTATTCAAAATAAAAGTTCTGTCTAAAACTTCATTTTTCTTTTCGAAAAGATAGAATAATAATTGCGCTTCTCTGTGTGTAAGTTGTTGCTCTTCTTCAGAAAAAGTAAGAGTTTGTTTGGTTAAATTAAATAAGTAATTTCCAATTTTTATATTTTCTGTATCGGTTTTTAGTTGAATTCTATTTAGTAAAGCTTTAATTCTTACAATTAATTCTTCCATAGAAAATGGTTTTTTTAAATAATCGTTGCCACCATTATTAAATCCTTCTAAAACATCAGACGTTTGCGATTTTGCGGTAAGAAATATAATAGGAATATGTTTGTTTTCTGCTCTAATTTCTTTGGCAAGTGTAAAACCATCTTTAATTGGCATCATTACATCTAAAACTAAAATATCTGGTTTTTCTTTTTGATAGTTTTCGAGTGCGATTTTACCGTTTTCTGCATGAAATACCTTAAAATTTCTAGATTCTAAACTTTCTTTTACAATCATACCTAAACTAGCTTCGTCTTCTGCTAAAAGCACTTTTATATTATTCATTTGGCAAGTTTATTTTAAATATTGTGTTGTTTTTTGTTGAAGATAAAGTTAGTGAACCTGCATGTTTTTCAATAATTTTTTTACTGTAATAGAGTCCTATTCCAAAACCTTTTACATTGTGTGTGTTTCCTTTAGGTACTCTATAAAATTTATCAAAAATTTTGTCTTGTAGATTTTTGTCGATTCCGTTACCATTGTCTGCAACAGATATTTCTGTGGTATTTAAAATAGAATTGATATTAATTTCTATGGCATTGCCGCCATATTTAACAGCATTATCTATTAAGTTAGAAACAGCATTTTCAAAATGAAAATCATCTACATTTAAATAGATTGGTTTTAGGTTTGTAGAAAAGTTAATTTCTTTATCAGTATTTAAAAATTGATGTTTATTTGCCAATTTTTCTATGGTATTTGTAATGTCTATAGATTCTTTTTTTAAGATTAATTGTTCGCTATCTAAGGTTGCAGTTTCTAGTAGTTTTTCTACCATTTGATGCAATTTTTTTAGTTGAACAGAAGACATCGAAAGGTATTTTTTAGTTTTTTCTTTATCATCTAAAACATTAAAATTTTCTATGGCTTCTATGGCTGTAGCAACTGTGGCTATTGGTGTTTTAAATTCGTGTGTTATATTGCTGATTAAATCGTTTTTTATGATTGCCAATTCTTTTTGTTGGTTGATTATTTTTAGCATATAAAAAAGACTGTAAATTACTGCTAATGATAGTAAAAAAGATAAAAATATACCCAAAGTACTTCGTTTTAAAGTTTCAATATTGGGGTTGTTGTAGATCAGTTTAAACTCTTCGTTATCTTTAACGTAGGTAGACTTAGAACTAACGGAAAAAATTTCTTCATCAAAAATAGAATCTTTTGTTTTATGAAATAAAGTATCATTTTTAAAATGATGAAAACTTGTTTTTAGAATTATTTTTTTTTGTGATAACTGTTTTTCAACTAAAGAATCTATCTTATCATATTCTATAGTTTCATCTAAAAAAGAAATAAAAATTGGTTTTAGATTTTTTATAAATTTTAAACTGTCTGCGGCTTTTTTACCCTTAAAATATTTTACATTAGTTTTAGAGCCATCATTATTTATTGTAATACCTTGTTTAGAATCTAAAAGTTGCGTTAAAACTTTACTTTTTTTCTGTTTCTTTACGACTACACTGTCTATTTTAGTGTTAAAATTAGTAACAAATTCCTTGGTAGAATTCATCATAGAATCTATTTTTTCTTTAGAAAGCTTATCATTAGAAGTTATTTTTATATTATTGATAGTAACTTTTGGTTTTACTTTTTCAGAGTTGTTTTCTTTTAACTTTTGTAAAATTTTACCGATAGAATTTTCTTCAATCGTTTTACTGGTACTTGGCTTGTTCTCTATAATAGTTAAGAAGTTACTTTTTGCCAAAGAAGAGTAATATTCTTCTACAGCATTGTCTAAACTTAACTGAATTTCGTTAGTAACTAATCTTTTGTTTTCCTCGTAATTTTTATGATTCCAATAAAATTGGATGGCAATAGTTGCTACTATGGTTGTAGCAATTAAGTATATAATCCATTGCTGTTTATTTGTTTTCATATTACAAATATAGGTTCTAAATAGTATAAAATGAGTTGGTTAACACTCGTTAACACTCGTTAACTATAAATTGTTCTGTTGTGTTGCACCTTTGAAGTGTTTAATTTAAAAAACAATATTATGAAAAAACTAACTACTTTATTTTTACTTTTTATTTCGCTACTTATAAATGCACAAGAAAGCAATACAAAAGCAGCTTATTCTAAAGGTGAAGTTTCTAAAATAACTTCTTTGGCTTTTACCTCAACTTCTGTAAAAGATTTAGAAAAGATTAATTGGAAAGACATTGAAAGCATTTTTGAACACAATAAACCTAATGAAAAAATTGCATTGAGTTTTGAGTTGGATTTGAAAGATTCTAAAAATAAATTTAAAGGTAAAATGGAAGTTTCTGGAGAAACAAAAAACATAGATTCTTTAATATATAAATCAAAAAAAATAATAAAGACATTAATTAAAATTTCTAAAAAATACTAAAACCACTAAATTATGAAATCACTATTAACAACATTTGCATTTTTGATGGTAGTATCATTCAATGCTCAAAATTTTCAAGGAAAAGCTATTTATAAAACTAGTAGAAAATCGAACGTTAAATTTGGTAACGATAAAAAATCTACAATGTCAGATGAAATGAAATTAAAACTACAAGCTAGATTGCAAAAAATGAATCAGAAAACCTATAATCTAGATTTTAACAAATATGAATCTGTTTATAAACAAGATGTTGCATTAGATGCACCAAGAACTCAAGTTGGTGGTGCTCAGATAAAAATGATTTCTTTTGGTGGTGGAGCTAGTGCTTTTTTGTATAAAAATATAAAAGAAAAGCGATATGCAAAACAAACAGAAGTACAAGGCAAACGCTTTTTAATAAAAGATCAAATAATTAAAAAGGATTGGGTAATGTCTTCAGAAACAAAAAATATAGGAAAGTATACCTGTTATAAAGCAACTTTTACAAAAGAAGTTGAAAATAAAAAAATGACGCTTGTTGATGGTAAATCAGAAATAAAAACTACAAAAGAAAAGATAACTACAACCGCTTGGTACACGCCAGAAATACCTTTAAGCCATGGTCCTGATAATTATCAAGGTTTACCTGGTTTAATTTTAGAAATTAATGATGGTAAAACCACAATTGTTTGCACAGAGATCATTATAAATCCTTCTGAAAAAATAGCTATTACAGAGCCAAAAAAAGGGAAAGTAGTTAGTCAGAAAAAATTTAATAAAATTCAGGAAGAAAAATCTAACGAATTAATGGAAAAATTTAAAAGTAGAAATGGTATGGATTTAGGAAATGGCATAAATATTAAAATGGGAGGGTAATCTTTTTTTAGTTCTAGTAAAAAATTAAACGAGCAAATTAAACTTTTAAGTTTTTTTTAAGTCTTATTAGAAATTACTAATACTATTTTAGTAAAAAAAGATAAAAAAATCATGAAACAATTAATTACGTTATTCTTAGCCTTTGTTACAATTGGTGTATTTGCTCAGAAAAATTTTCAAGGAAAAGCAACCTATATGTCTAAAACTACTTTAGATATGAGTAGTTGGGGAGGCAGAATGAATAGCATGTCTGAAGCACAAAAGAAACAAATTGCAGATAGGATGAAATCGATGTTAGAAAAAACATTTATTTTAAGTTTTGATAAAACAGCATCTATTTATAAAGAGGATGAAAAATTAGAAGCACCTGGTGCAGGTGGTGGGTTTAGAATGGGAGGTTTAACTGATGGAGGTACTAAGTATAAAAATACAAAAGAACTTGTAGCATTAGAGTCTAAAGAGTTTTTTGGTAAAAACTTTTTGATTTCTGATACTATGGAAATGCCGCAGTGGGAGTTAGGTAGCGAAACAAAAAAAATAGGAAACTATATTTGTTATAAAGCAACACTTACCAAAGATGTAGATGCTACAGATTGGAGAAACATGAGAAGAAGAAACAGAGATGATGATAAGAAGAAAAAGGATGCTAACAAAGACACTACAGAGACAGTAAAAGTTACAGAAGATATAGAAATACCAAAAAAAATAACAGTTACAGCATGGTATACACCACAAATACCGGTAAGTAATGGTCCTGGAGAATATTGGGGATTGCCAGGTTTAATTTTAGAAATTAATGAGGGAAGAACTACTATTTTATGTACAGAAATTGTACTAAATCCCTCAGAAAAATTA
The DNA here is from genome assembly GCF_002005425.1 of Polaribacter sp. BM10. Taxonomy (GTDB): domain Bacteria; phylum Bacteroidota; class Bacteroidia; order Flavobacteriales; family Flavobacteriaceae; genus Polaribacter; species Polaribacter marinaquae. Next base: position 3,051,550 of record NZ_CP019704.1, read on the forward strand.
GAAATTGAGAAGCCAACAAAAGGAGATAAAGTTACAAGAAAAGAATACACAGATGCAATTACTAAAAAAATGGAAGAGTTTAGAAATAGCAGAGGTAGAGGTAGAGGTGGAAGAGGTAGATTTTAATTATTAAAAATAAAATACACAATGAAAAAATTACTACTATTAACCATTTTTATGGTTTCATTTATTTCTAGTGCGCAAGTTACTCTTACAGGAGTTGTAAAAGATAGTATTGGCTCACCTCTAGAAATGGCAAACATTTTAGCTGTAAACAAGTCAACAAAAAAAATGTCTTCATATGGTTTTACAGATGCAAAAGGAAATTACAAATTAGATTTAGATAAAAATCAAACTTTCGAAATTAAAATAAGTTACATTGGTTTTAAAACTGTAGATTTTGTTGTAGAAACTAAATCAGAGAATATTGTAAAAAATATTACACTTAAAGAAGATAATTCTTTAGATGAAATTACAATTGTATCTAAAATGCCAGTTACCATAAAAGGAGACACAATTGTGTATAACGCAGACTCTTTTAAAAATGGTTCTGAACGAAAACTAGAAGACGTATTAAAAAAATTACCCGGAGTAGAAATTAATGATGACGGTCAAATTGAAGTAGAAGGTAAAGTCGTAGAAAAAATTACAGTAGATGGTAAAGAGTTTTTTAGTGGAGATACAAAATTAGCATCTAAAAATATCCCTTCTAATGCGGTAGATAAAATACAAGTATTAAGAAATTTTTCTGATGTAAATCAGTTAAGCGGAGTTCAAAATAATCAAGATAGAGTAGCTATTAATATAAAATTAAAGGAAGGGAAAAAGAATTTTTGGTTTGGAGATGTCTATGCAGGTGCTGGGTTTACACCAAGTGATGATTTATACTTGTTTCAGCCCAAACTATTTTATTACAATCCAAAATATACATTAAATGTAATTGGAGATATAAATAATTTAGGTGAAGCAGTATTAAATAGAAGAGATTTAAGAGGTTTTAGCGGAGGTTTTAGAAGTCAAAGTCCGTCAAATGGAACAAATATAAATTTAGCAAGTGCTGGCATTGGTTTTTTAACACCAAATGCTAGAAATGCGAATAGAATAGAAACAAAACTAACCGCTTTAAACTTTAGTTACTCACCTAAAAAAAAATTAGATTTTAGTGGTTATTTAATTTGGTCTAGTAATAGTAACGGACAAAGAAATAGAAATATTATAGATTATAATGACCCATCTATACCAGATGATGTTACAGATAACACAACAGATCAAACTAGTAATTCTGGTTTATTTAACTTTAAAACGATCTATAAGAAAAATATAAACAATCAATTAAATTACGATTTAAATGGTCGTTTTACAAACGAGTTTAGATTAGATAATGGTACATCTCAAATAATAGGTAATAATGTGCCAATTGCAGAAAACGAGCGCGCAACACCATTTACAATCAATCAGAACTTAAGTTACTTTTATACAGCAAACGAAAACAATATTTTTGCCCTAGAAGTACAACATCAATTGCAAGATGAAGATCCTTTTTATGTATCTTCTATAGAGAATTTAGATCAAGATCCAAACAATAATGTAGATGGTTTTGATTCTGCAGCAGATGTTTTAGGTTTAGATAAATCACAACAGTTTTATACTTTAGAACAAGACAGACGAGTAAAATCTAATCAATTAGATGCAAAATTAGATTACTATTATATTATAAATAATAAAAGCAACTTTAATTTTGTAGGTGGTACTATTTTAAGTAAGCAAAACTTTGATTCTAGGTTTTTTCAGCTATTGGATAATGGCAGTTCATTAGATCCAACTTTAAATATTCCTAACTTAGCAAACCCTAGTACTACAAATGATGTAGAATACAATTTTACAGATATTTATGCAGGTATGCGTTATCGTGTTAAAGCAGGTATTTTTACTTTTAGGCCAGGTTTTACGGCACATTCTTACAATATTAATAATACCCAAGTTGGTGCAATAACAGATTTTAAAGATTCTTTCACAAAAATTTTACCAGAATTAAACATTATTGCTCAATTTAAAAAGAGTGAAAGTTTACGTTTCAATTACAGGCAGCAAGTTAATTTTACTGATGTAAATCAACTAGCAGAAGGTATTGTTGCTAGAAGTTATAATTCATTTTTCTTTGGAAATAATGATATTATGAATGCTAGAGTAGAATCGATGAGTTTAAATTATAGTAGCTTTAATTTATTTAACAATATGTTTGTTTTTGGTGGATTAAACTATAACAAAACGATGGAGCAAATTGCTTCAATTGCAGACTTTGTTCCAGACGCAAATAACCCAAATATAAGATCTAATGTTTCTACTAATACTAATTTAAACCTGCCTTATGATATAGAATCTATTAGTGCTTTTGGTCGATTTACAAAAACGTTTAGAAAAATTAGAACAAGTTTGGCGGCAAGCTTTTCAGATTCTCAAGCCTATCAATTATTTGGTTCGGAAACTACAAAGTTAAATACCCAAAGGTATTCTATTACTCCAGGTATTAGAACAAACTATACAAAAGCGCCTAATGTTAGTTTAAACTATAGAGCTTCTTTTTCAGATCAAAACAGAACAGAATTAAGTACAAATAATGTTTCTAATTTTAAATCTGTTACGCATGCACCTTCTATAAATTTTGATGCTTATATTTGGAATTCTCTAACCTTAACCTCTGATTTTACTTACAATGAAGTTAGACAAAACGGTCAGCATCAAAATTCTTTTAAAATATGGGATTTATCATTATCATATAGAAAAGATAAAGATGCAAAGTGGGAGTATGAATTTCAAGCAAGTAACATATTAGGAACAGAATCGAGAGTAAGTGTTAATAATGGAAACATTTCAAATTCGATTAACGAAACTTTTATTTTGCCTAGGTTAGTTACTTTTAGAGTAAGATATCAATTATAAAACATTTTAGTATAAAATAAAAAAGGCTCAAGAAATTGAGCCTTTTTTATTTACTTTAATTATTTTAGCCGTATGAGTTTGTTAGCTACAAAGTCTCCTTTTATTGCAACTTTTAAAAGTTTAGGAGCACTATTTTTATTTATAGGTTTTGGTCTTTTTTTAGATAGTTTCTACATGGTAGAAATTACAGATAATGCACAGTTGTATGCAACTATTAGCATGATGATTGGTTTTTTAATTACTTTTTGGAGAGTAAATAAAAGAGTTAAAGAACAAATGATTTATGCTGTTTTAATTGGTATTATTGGCGAGTATTTGTTTTCTATTGTTATGGGTATGTATTCTTACAGATTGGGTAACGTGCCTCATTACGTGCCACCAGGTCATGCTTTGGTTTATGTAGCCGTTTTGTACTTTTCTAAAGCATCATCAATTATTAAAAATAAAATTAAGCTAGAAAAATTTTTCACAATTTTTATATTGATCTATGCAACTGTTTTCTTAATTTTTAGAAATGATGTTTTTGGTTTTGTAATGACTATTGCAACAATTTTAATCTTAAGAAAGAAGCCTAGAGAAAGATTATTTTATCTATCAATGTATATAACTGTAGCTTATTTAGAAATTGTAGGTACTAATTATTTATGTTGGAAATGGCCATCTACGGCTTGGGGTATATTCGATTTTTTACCAAGTCACAATCCGCCAAGTGGTATAAGTTTTTTCTATTTTTTATTAGATTTAGGCACACTATGGTTGTATAAAAAACGTCATAAAATAGCTTGGTCTCGAATGAAGAATGTTCGAAAAATTCGATTAAATTTATCAAAAAATACAAACTAAAATAAACGTAATACCGTTTTGTATTAAAAGAGATTTTAAATGTCTATAAATGTAAAATCAGTTTCAAAAATATATAAAACTCAAAAAGCTGTAAATAATGTTTCTTTTGCTGCAGAAAAAGGACAAATTGTTGGCTTTTTAGGTCCTAACGGAGCAGGGAAATCTACAATAATGAAGATTTTAACAGGTTTTATAAAACCTACTGATGGTGAAGTTTTTGTAAATGATATTAATGTGAAACAATTTCCTTTAGAAGTACAAAAAATCATCGGTTATTTACCAGAACACAATCCTTTATATACAGATATGTATGTAAAAGAATATCTACAGTTCCAAGCATCAGTTCATAAAATCGATAAATCAGAAGTTAATATTTGTATAGAAAAAGTTGGTTTAACTGCAGAAGCACATAAAAAAATCAATCAACTTTCTAAAGGTTATCAACAAAGGGTTGGTTTAGCAGCTGCAATTTTACACAATCCAGAAATTTTAATTTTAGATGAACCTACTACAGGTTTAGACCCTAATCAATTAGTAGAAATTAGAGCTTTAATTAAAGAGTTAGGAAAAAATAAAACTGTTTTGTTTTCATCACATATCATGCAAGAAGTAGAAGCTGTTTGTGATCGAGTAATTATCATAAAAAAAGGTGAAATTCTAATTGATAAAAAATTAGCAGAACTTATACAAACCAAAGAGCAAATTATAGAAGTTACTTTTGATTATAAGATCGAAGAACAATTTATAAGTAGACTACAAAATGTTGTTTCTTATAAAAATAATTACGACAATACTTGGTATGTTACTTTTGAAAGTGAACAAGATATGAGACCCGTAATTTTTGATTTTGCTCAAGAAAACGGTCTGAAAATTTTAAGTCTAAATAAGCAGAATAAAAATTTAGAAACTTTTTTTAGAGAAATAACTAATGATTAATCATTAGTTATTTCTTCTATTATGTAGTTGTATGCTTCTAAAAGTGTTGGAAAAGTAATACTACTTCCCGCACTTTTAAGTTCTGTGTCTGTATATTGTGTTGTAATTCCTATCGGTATCATACCAGCAGCTTTTGCTGCATTTGTGCCTGTTAAACTGTCTTCAAAAACCCATAAATCTTTAAAATCTTCTTCATTAAAGTTTAATGCTCTAGCTAAAGTTTTATATGCCTCTGGATCTGGTTTAGGTTTTTCATAATCTTGTACACCAAAAACAGTGGTAAAATTTAGATTTAAATGGGTAATACTATTTTTTAAAAACTGTTTAGTTGCATTACTAGCAATACCATAAGGTATATTTTTTTTGGATAAAAAATCTGTAAATTCGTTAACTCCGGGTAATAAGTCCGGAATTGTAAAAAATTTATCAAGATGAATGTCCTTTAGTAAAAATAATTCTTCGGCTTTATTTTCTTGACCGATTGTGCTACAATAATAAGCTGCAATTACCATTGGAGATTTACCTGCATGACTTTTAGGAAAAGGAGGAATTTCTTTATTAAATAATTCTTTAAAAGCACTAGCCCAAGCATTTCCGTGGCTTTTAAAACTATGCACAATTACGCCATCAAAATCGAATAAAAAACCCTTAGGCAATACTTTTTTTAACATTTGCTAACTTCTTTTCATTTACCAATTTAGATAAATAAGGATTTAAAAATTTATTTGTTGGATCTAATTCTCTTCTTAGTTCTTTAAAATCTTCCCATTTAGGATATATTTTAGATAATTGCGCATCTTTTGCTGCAAACCTTTTACCCCAATGTGGTCTACCACCGTGTTTAAGAAAAATTCTTTCTACACTTTTAAATGCCTCATAAGTATCTGCCGTAGCAGCATTTCTAGATACACAACCCATTGTAACAATATCTTCTTTGTAAGCGTAGCTTAACCAAGCATTGTCTTTTTGTACAAAACGTACATCCATTGGTATGTGAATAAAAGATTTATTGTCCCATTTATTCACTTCTTCTTTTAACTCTTTAAAAACTTGAGGAAATTTGTCTAAACCTATAGTCCATTCTGCTAATTCTAAAGTAGAACCTCTAGATTTTGTAACAGTCGCTTGATATAAAGAACCTTTGTGTTCTTTTTTTGAACTAAAAAAAGCTTTAGCTAAAATATTGTTTGCAATTGCCGTAATCCAAGGAAATTTATGTGAATATTTATATAAAATTTTAGAAGCTGTTCTTCTATGTTTTAAATACTTTGGTCCGTTGTTAACATTAATTTCTTTGTCCTTATCAATTTTATCTCCAGTTATAACATAACCTTTACTGGTATGAGGTAACCATAGAATGCGTAAAAAATCGTGCTGTTTTAAACGATCTTTTATTTTTGGTAACCATTCTTTATCATTTTCTGGGCGTTCTTTAACATGTAAAGTGTACTCTGTTTCACATTTAAAAGTTATTTCAGAAAGTACTCCTAACATTCCTAATGAAACTTTTGCAGCATTCATTAACTCATCTGAACTCTTAATTTCTTTAACAGATCCATCTGCCAAAACCAATCTACAAGAGGTAATGTATTCTGATAAAAGTTTACCACTTGTACCATGTGTACCTGTAGCTAAAGCACCACCAACTGTAACTGTATTAATGTCTGGCAAACAAGGTATACACCAGCCAACTTTTTCGATAGCTTCTAATAAATCACCTAAAATTACGCCAGATTGAACCGTAATCGTTTTCTCATTGTAGTTGTAAGAAACTATTTTGTTATAGGTTTTCATGTCTAACAAAGCGTTAGTACCTGCTGCAATATCGGCAGAAGACTGTTTGTTTCCAAAAAAACGGATTTTATCATTGTTTGCAATTACATCTTGTAGCTCATTTTCTGTGGTGATTTTAAATAAAGACTTATAATTGTGTTTTAAGTTTTCATTCCAACTTACCCAAACTCCGTTTTCTTTTTGTTTCATGATATTCTATTTTTGTTAAACAAAAATAGTAATAAATAGTTTTATGTTACTATTATTTTGTTTTTTTTTGATTTATAGTAGCTATAGTTTTATAGGTAAAAGTTATTAGCTAGGTCAATTTTATAAGTTTAACTAATTCAATTTATACTTAATTTGTTGTTTTTCTAAAGTTGCTAATAACTCATTAGTAATATGTAGTTTTGTATTTCTACTTGGCAAACTGATTTCTAATTTTTCTTTTTCGTCCCAAATTGTAAAGTTTAAGTTTTGTTTACCTGGTTTGTTTTTTAGAATAGATTCTAAATTTAAAATAGTATCCTCTTTAATGTCACTTAACGGTAATTGAATAGTTACTTTTTTACAAAGTTCATCCATAATGTCGTGAAGTAATTTCATTTCTGTAAACTTTAATCGTGGTTCACCAGCAACACCTGTTTCCTTGTTCGTCCAACCAGGTTGTATGGTAGATCTTACAAATAAAAATGAATTTGGTACTAAGAAATGTTTCATTTTTAAGTAATCTTCACCAAAAATTCTAAATTCGTGACTATCACCATAATCTTCTATTGTAAAAGCTGCCCAACCTTTTCCAGCTTTAGAAACTCTGTGTTGTACATCAGTAATAATACCAGCAAAAGCCATGTTCATACCAACATATTTTGCAAGATCACCTTTAAAATGTTTTAAAGAAGCGTTACAAAATTTAAGTTCATTTTTAAAATCATCTAAAGGATGCGCAGAAATATAAATACCGATAACTTCCTTTTCTTGCGAAAGTAATTCCATAGTTCCCCAAGTTTCACATTGCGGAATATCTGGTTCTGGAAACTGAACCGTAGAAGCTTCACCAAACATAGAAACTTGTGCAGAATTTTCATTTTCTTGATATTTACTACCAAACTTCATAGCGCGTTCTAAAAACGTTTGTCCTTTTTCGTCTGTATCAAAATATTGAGCTCTGTGTGTATCTGTAAAAGAATCGAATGCACCTGCTTTAATTAAACTATCGAAAGATTTTTTATTTGCGGCTCTTAAATCTACACGTTTCGCTAAGTCGAAAATAGAAGTATAATTACCGTTTTCTTCTCTTTCTTTAATAATTGCTCTCACGGCACTTGCGCCAACACCTTTTACGGCAGCCATACCAAAACGTACAGCACCTTCTTTATTTACAGAAAATTTTAAATAAGATTCATTTAAATCTGGTCCTAAAACTTCTAAGCCCATTCGTTTACATTCTTCCATAAAAAACGATACAGATTTTATGTCGTTCATGTTGTTAGAAAGTACAGAAGCCATATATTCTGCAGGATAATGCGCTTTTAAATATGCTGTTTGGTAAGCGATCCAAGCATAACAAGTAGAATGCGATTTGTTAAAAGCATAACTTGCAAATGCCTCCCAATCTTTCCAGATTTTTTCTAGTTTTTCAGGATCATGACCATTTGCAGCAGCTTGTTCTACAAATTTAGGTTTCATTTTATCTAGAACCGCAATTTGCTTTTTACCCATTGCTTTACGTAAAACATCGGCTTCACCTTTGGTAAAATCTGCTAATTTTTGCGATAAAAGCATTACTTGCTCTTGGTAAACTGTAATTCCATACGTTTCTGCCAAATATTCTTCCATAGCAGGTAAATCGTACTCAATATCTTCAGTTCCGTGTTTTCTGTTGATAAAACTCGGAATGTATTCCATTGGTCCAGGACGATACAAAGCATTCATTGCAATTAAATCTGCAAAAACCGTTGGTTTTAAAGAACGCATGTGTTTTTGCATGCCGGGAGATTCATATTGAAAAACACCAACAGTTTCTCCTCTTTGAAACAATTCGTATGTTTTTACATCATCTAAAGAAAAGTTTTCTGGATCTAACTCTACGCCATGTCTAGCTTTTACAATTTTAACGGTGTCTTTAATTAAAGTAAGCGTTTTTAATCCTAAGAAATCCATTTTTAACAAACCTGCATTTTCTACCACAGAGTTGTCAAATTGGGTAACATACATGTCGGAATCTTTAGCCAAAGAAACCGGAACATAATTAGTAATATCACCAGGTGTAATAATTACACCACATGCATGTATACCAGTATTTCTAACAGAACCTTCTAATATTGTTGCTTTATTTATTGTTTCTGATGCTAAATCAGTACCATAAGAAAGACTTCTTAATTCTTCTACAAGTTGTTTCTCTTCAGCTCTTAAACCATCAACTTTTCCTTTGCTTTTAGGATCGTCACCAAAAATATTTTTTAATTTTATTCCTGGAATTAATTTTGCAATTCTATCGGCTTCAAACAGCGGTAAATCTAAAACTCTGGCCGTATCTCTAATAGAAGATTTTGCAGCCATTGTTCCGTAAGTAATAATTTGAGCAACTTGGTTTGCGCCGTATTTGTCAATTACATAATCCATTACACGACCACGACCTTCATCATCAAAATCAATATCAATATCGGGCATCGAAACACGTTCTGGATTTAAGAAACGCTCGAAAAGTAAATCATATTTAATAGGATCTATATTTGTAATCCAAAGACAATATGCAACTACAGAACCTGCGGCAGAACCACGTCCAGGACCTACTGCAACATCCATATTTCGGGCTTCTCTAATAAAATCTTCTACAATTAAAAAATAACCAGGATATCCTGTTTTTTCAATTACTTCCAATTCAAAATCTAATCTTTCTTTGATAGATTCTGTAATTTCTCCATAACGTTTTTTGGCACCTTCAAAAGTTAGGTGTTTTAAAAAAGCATTTTCTCCACGTTTTCCTCCGTCGATTTTATCTTCTTCGGATAAAAATTCTTCTGGAATATCAAAAGCAGGTAATAAAACGTCTCTAGCAAGCGTATATATTTCTATTTTATCTACAATTTCTTGAATGTTGATAATGGCTTCTGGTAAATCTGCAAAGAGTTTTTTCATTTCATCAGAAGATTTGAAATAATACTCTTGATTAGGTAAACCATATCTATAACCACGACCTTTACCAATAGGTGTAGCTTGTTTTTCTCCGTCTTTTACACACAATAAAATATCGTGAGCATTTGCATCTTTTTTATCTAAATAAAAAGTATTGTTTGTAGCAACTACTTTTATGTTATGTTTTTTAGAAAATTTAAGTAAAGTTTCATTAACAATTTTTTCGTCTTGTTGATCATGACGCATTAATTCGATATAAAAATCGTCTTTAAATTGTTCTTTCCACCAAAGTAAAGCTTCTTCTGCTTGTTTTTCACCTAAATTTAAAATCTTACTAGGAACTTCACCGTATAAATTTCCGGTTAAAACAATAATATCTTCCTTATATTTTTCTACTAAAGCTTTGTCTATTCTTGGTACATAATAAAAACCATCTACAAAGGCTGCAGAAGACATTTTAGCCAAATTATGATATCCGTTTTTATTTTTTGCTAATAAAACTACTTGATATCCGTTGTCTTTTTGTGATTTGTTTTTATGGTCTTCACAAATGTTAAACTCGCAACCAATAATTGGTTTCATAGGAGTTTCGGCATTTTTATTATGACTTAAAACTGCGTTTACAAAATGGAAAGCACCCATCATGTTTGCAGTATCTGTCATAGCAACTGCCGGCATGTTATATTTTGCTGCAGCTTTTACAATGTTACCCAATTGCATGGTACTTTGTAAAACAGAATATTGTGTGTGGTTGTGTAAATGAGAAAATTGTACATCTTTTAACTCGGCTAAACCTTCTGATGTAGATTTAGTTTCTGAAACTCCTTTTAATTTTTCTAAACGCTTACGAATCTTATCGCTTTCTTGTTTTAGATTGATGTGTTTTAAACCAATAACTTGAATTGGTTTCGGATTTGCTTCAGAGAAATTCTTAAAATAATCTGCATCTACATCTAATTCTTCTTGTGTAAATTCTCTTAAACGAATCAACTCTAAAAAACAACGTGTTGTTGCCTCTACATCGGCAGTTGCATTGTGAGCTTCACCAAAACCAACGCCAAATAAATGATTGTGCAATTCTGTTAATGTTGGTAATTTAAATTTACCACCTCGACCACCAGGAATTTGACACATGGTAGCTGTTTTTTCTGTACAAGTATCTAAAAGAGGTAAAGAGGTTAAGTTATTTTCTACACCTAATCTATGAAATTCACATCCCATAATATTAATATCAAAACCAACATTTTGACCTACAATAAATTTTGTTTTTTTTAAAGCTTCGTTAAAAAGTTTTAAACCTTTTTCTAATTTGATACCTTGTTCTTCTGCCAATTCAGTAGAAATACCGTGAATTCTTTCTGCATCATACGGAATATTAAAACCATCTGGCTGAATAAGAAAATCGTTGTGTTCTAGCACATTTCCCATTTTGTCATGCAATTGCCATGCAATTTGAATACACCTTGGCCAATTGTCTGTATCGGTAATTGGTGCGTTCCAGCTTTTTGGTAAACCAGTAGTTTCTGTATCAAAAATTAAGTACATAAATTGCTTTTAGTTTGATGATTTTATTCTTTTGAAAAGGACTGTAAATTTAGAGTTTTGTTATTGATTTTTAGACTAACAATGCAATCTTTTATCAACATTAAAAACCACTTTTTTATTGCTTAAAAATAACAATTTTGGTTATTCTTTTTAATATTAAATCTATCTTAAGTTAATATTAAGTCTTTATCAATGTTAATATTTAACATCGGTTATGCTGTTTTCGATTATAGTTTTGAGGTTAATTAAAAACCTAACTTTTATTTAAATTATGAAACTATCAATAATGAAAACACGAATAACCATTGTAGCATTATTTGCTTTTGGTATGTTGTTTTTAAACAGTAATCAAACCTATGGTCAGGCTACAAATGCGACTGTTAAAGGTAAAATTATAGATGCAGAAGGCTTGCCTTTAATGGGCGCAACTGTTATTGTAAAAAACACGGCTACTGGTTTTACATCTGGTACAACAACTAATGAAACCGGTAATTATAAAATACAGCAATTGCCTTTGGGTGGTCCTTATAATGTAACTGCTAAATTTTTAGGGTTTCAAGATGCTGTTAAAAAAGGTTTTATGTTAAACCTTAACGATGCAATCTCTTTAGATTTTACTTTACAAGAATCTTCTACTTCTTTAAGTGAAATTGTTATTTCTACAAATAGTATTGTAAAAAGAATACAACAAGTAGGCGCTTCAACAAAAATTGGAGCAGGTCAAATTAAAAATTTACCATCCGAAGGAAGAAATTTTACAAGATTAACAAGCTTGTCTCCTTTACAAGGTGGCGGAAGCATAAATCTTGGTGGGCAAAGAAGAACATCTACAAATGTTACTATTGATGGTGTAAATTTTAGAAATACACTAACAGCAGGAGAAATTGGTCGTGGACCTTATACAATTTCTCAAGAAGCAATTAGAGAGTTTGAAGTGTCTACAAACGATTATGACGTTACACAAGGTAGACAAGGTGGTGGTTCTATTACTTCGGTTACTAAATCTGGTACAAATAATTTTGAAGGAAGTGCATTTTTTTATCACAGAGCAGATAATTTACAAAGTCAATATACAATACAAGGTCAAGAAAGAAGTGCAGATTTTTACAATTCGCAATCTGGTTTAAGTATTGGAGGACCAATAATTGAAGATAAATTACATTTTTTCTTAGTTTACGAAAGACAAGATGCCGGTGATCCTCAATTTATCGCAAATATAGAAAGTGACGACGATGCGAATAGATTAGGAATAACTGAAGGTAATTTAAATAGATTTTTACAGATTGGTAGAGATAAATATGGTGTAAGTAATTCACAGCAAATTGGTCAATTTGATAGAGTAACAGAGGCAAATAACCTGTTCTTTAGACTTGATTGGCAAATAAATGATAAGCATAGATTAACATTTAGAAATTTGTATAATAAATGGGACAATCCTTTTAGTGTAAGTGATAATTCTAGTATTGAGATTGCAGAATCTTTTTCTGATTTTGTATCAAAAGAAAATAGTATGTTTTTGTCTTTACGTTCTGTTTTTACGCCAAGTGTAACTAACGAATTTAAAGTGCAATATCAACGTGCAGAACGTATATTTAGTCCGAATTCTGAATTGCCTTCTCAAAACATACCAAGAGCAATTGTACAAGTAGAATCTGTTTTGCCAAACGGAAAAACAAGTAATAGAAGTGTGCAGTTAGGTGGACAGCGTTTTACACCAGAAACAAATTTAGAAAATCAAATACAAATTTCTAACACAACCTATTTAACTAAAGGAAAGTTGAATTTTACTTTTGGTACAGATAATATGATAACTGCATTAGAAACGCAGTTGTCAAATGAGCAAAATGGTCGTTTTTTCTTCGATTCTTTAGACGATTTCGATAACTTAAATCCGTCTAGATTTGCAAGAGAAGTTCCGTTACAAGGTTCTACTTTGGTAAAGCAAACCGTTTTAGATTTATCAGTTTTCGGACAAGTAGAATTTGATATCAATCCTAATTTAAATTTTTCTGCAGGCGTTAGATATGACGCAACAGCATTTGTTAATTCGGCAGAATTTAATCCATTAGTTTTTCAAGAGTTAGGAATTCGTACAGATGTAAAGCCAGAAGATTTTGATAATATTCAGCCAAGGTTTCAATTAATTTGGAATATTAAAGGAAAAGACACAGATATTTTAAAACTTGGTGGAGGTATTTTTACTTCTCAGCCACATTATTATGCGCAAGTAAATAATATACAAAATAGCGGAACATTAATTGGTGCTGTTGATGTTACAGGTGCAGATGTTCCTTCTCCAGATTTTCCTGGTTACAGAAACGATCCAAGCACAGTTCCAGGTGTGCCAGCAGGTGTTACACCGTTTTCTACAATAAATGCTGTAAGTCCAGATTTTGAAATTCCAACAATATACAAGGCAAACGTAAATTATACACACTTTTTCGGAGATAAATATAGTTTGGGTGTAAACGCTATTTTTAGTCATACTAAGAATAATTATGTTTATCAAGAAGCTAATTTAGTTTCAGAGCCTTATTTTGTAACACCAGAAGGAAGAGAAGTTTTTGTGCCTGCAAATACAATTCCTTCAAACGGAAGAGCAGATTGGACAGCGTCAAGAGCTTCTGATTTAGTTGGAAGAACGTTGGTTTTAAATTCTGATGGAATTCTAGATAATTTAGCTTTAGTTGTAGAAGGTTCTGCAAAAATTGGTGAAGACGGTTATTTAAACGCAAGTTTTACCGTAAATAGTTCTAAAGATAATTCTTCTTACAACTGTTGTGTTGCAAATACATCTACTTTTTTACCTGTTACAGGAGATCCTAGAGATTTAAATTATGGGTATTCTGATAATCATTTTGATACTAAACTTGTTGTAAACGGTGCAACACCAACTTGGAAAGGTTTTACCTTAGGTGCTACTGTTGTAGGTACTGGCGGATCTAGATATTCTTTACATACTTCAGGAAACAAAAGTGCAAACGGAGATTTTAACTTGAGCAATGATATTGCATATATCTACGATCCAGCAGATCCTAGTACTCCACAAAATATTGTAGATGATTACAACGAGATCTTAAACGATCCAGAAACTACAGATGGTTTTAAAGAGTATTTAAGAGAAAGTTTTGGTGGTTTTGCAGAAAGAAATGGTGGTAAAAACCCATTTAGAGCAACTGTAGATCTTCGTCTTCAGAAAAAAATTGAATTTAATGGTTCTAAAAGTGCTTTAGAGTTTTCTGCAGATGTTTTCAATTTTATGAACTTACTTAACAAAGAATGGGGAAGAACAAATAACTTTAGTAGAAGAAGAAATTTTATGAATATCACTGGTTTCGATCAAAATACCAAAAGTTATACTTATAGTGTACAAACAGGTGCAGGTACAGAACCAATTAATGGAACTCCATGGAGATTACAATTAGGTGTTAGATATTCTTTTAATTAAAATAGTGTTGATTTAGTTTTTAAGGCTTGGTAAATTATTATCAGGCCTTTTTTTAACAAAATGTAATTTATGAAATATAGTATATATATAGTTGTAACCTTATTAATGATTATTGGTTGTTCTCAATCTAAAAATCTTATCGATACAGATAATTCTTTTGCTAAAGAAAATTATCTAGCAAATAAAACCGGAGCCGTTTTACCAGTTGATTATAAGTTTGTAAATAAAAAAAGTTTTAAAGTTTTAACATGGAATGTAGAACATTTTGTGGATGCTTTCGATAACCCTTATATAGATTCTAAAAGAGAGAATAACCCAGACTCTTTAATGAGCAATAAAGTAGCTTATCTAGCGGGTGCTTTAACTAAGATAAATGCAGATATTGTTGTGCTTCAAGAGTTTGAAAGTGCTAGCTTTTTAAAAAATATTGCAGCAACTAAATTGCAAAACTTAGGATATAAATACTTTGCAGATATACCAAGTCATGGTTGGTATATGAATGTAGTTATAATGAGCAAAGTGCCTTTGGGTGTAATATACGGTTATGGTAATGTAACAACGCCTGTTTTAAATTATAAAGATGAAAACGGATTAGCGCAAACTCAAAATAATTTAAATACCAGAATGTGGTCTATAGAAGTGTATCCAAGTAAAAATTATAATTTTCTTCTTACAGGTGTTCATTTAAAAGCTGGTAGAGGAGAGAGAAATATAGCAATGAGAAAAGGACAGATTAACTTTTTAAAACAGCAGTTTAAACGTTTTTTAAAAGAGGATAAAAATAAAAACATTATGGTTCTTGGAGATTTTAATAGTTTACAAAACAGTGAAGAAATAAATATGTTTTTAAATGAAAAAGTGAAGAAAGAAAGATTTATCGATCCTTTGCCAAAAAACATCATGACGCACAATTCTAAAGATCCTAAACGTAGATTAGATTATATCTTGATAAACACAAATATGTTTAAAGAATATATTCAAAAATCTGCAGATGTACCTCAATTATACAATGCTAATAAAATGAGCATTATTAGTGATCATTTACCTGTGGTAGCGAAATTTAACATTAATTAGAAAAAATATCAATGAAAAAAATTATAATAATAGTATTTGTTGCTTTTACAGTGTATTCATGTAAAACAACTTTTAAATCAACTGAAAACAATACAGCTTCAAAACAATCTACAAACGATAAAACTGCAGATTTTACACTTGCTTTTGGATCTTGTAATAAACCGAATCAAAAGAATTTATTATGGGATGATGTTGCAGCTGTAAACCCAGATGTATGGCTTTGGGGAGGAGATATTATTTATGCAGATACAGAAGATATGGCTAAAATGGAAGCAGATTATAATCTTCAAAAAAAGCAAAAAGGTTATGATGCTCTTTTAAAACAAACAAAAATTTTAGGAGTTTGGGATGATCATGATTTTGGTGCAAATGATGCGGGTGTAGAATATCCGAAAAAAGAAAAAAGTCAGGAGTTATTGTTAGATTTCTTAGGAGTTGATAAAAACTCTGCTAGAAGAAATAGAAAAGGCGTTTATCATTCAGAAGTTATAAAAACGGCTAAAGGTTCTGTGAAAATTATGTTGTTAGATACTCGTTATTTTAGAACAGATATCAGTAAAAAAAGCGTAAACGGAGATCAAGATAATCGTACTATTTTAGGAGAAAAACAATGGGCTTGGTTAGAAAATGAATTAGTTAATTCTAACGCACAGTTTAATATCATTTTAAGTAGTATACAAGTAATAGCAGAAAAGCATCCGTATGAAAAATGGGCAAATTTTCCGTTAGAACGTAAAAAAATGTTAGATGTAATTGTGTCTTCAAAAGCTAATAATGTAATTCTATTATCTGGAGATCGTCATATATCAGAGTTTTCTAAAGAAGAAGTAAGTGGTTTAGCATATCCGTTAATTGATTTTACTTCTAGTGGAATGACGCATGCAAGTAAGAATTTTACAAAAGAATACAATCCGGCAAGAATTGGTAAGGTTGTTTCGTCAACAAGTTTCGGAGTGTTAAAAATTAATTTTGACAAAAATAGTGTCGAAATGGAAATGCGAGGAGATGATACTTTGCAGCAAAAAATAGAGCAAGTTTATCCATTAAAATAATTAAAAGTGTTACTCTAAATATTATTTTATTTCAGTATTTAAAAGACGAGCTGTTTTTCTTTTTGAAGTGTTGTAGCAACAGTTTGACGGGTGACTCCAATAAGGTTACCCATGTCTTTTTTAGAAAGTAGATTACTCAATAAAAAACGTTGCCCTTTTGTATTTGTAACTTCGATATTGTAATATTCTTGTAAAGACTTTACTTTATCTTCGATGTTTTTTTCTTTAATCGTTTTTAATTTCACCTCTGCAGAACACCATCTTTTTACAATGTAAGAAATAAACCAATTTGTAACAGCAGGTTCTGTTGTAGTTAAGTTTTTAAAAAAATCTAAGTCATATAATCTTATTTTGCAATCGATTAAAGCTTTTGCGTATTCTTGAAAAATACCATTTAGATATTTTAAATTACCAAAAAACTCATTATGAGGTAAAACTTCATATACAAAACTATCACCGTCATCAGAATAGCCACCTAATTTTACCGCACCTGTTATTATTTCGTAAATAAAATTGTCTTTGTTTGGTGGTAAATAGATGTAATCGTTCTTTTTTACATCAATCTCAAATATTAATTGATCATTAATTGGTTTGTTTAAACTATGTAAATAGGGTAAAAGCTTAAAATCTTCAAAACCTTTATTAATGGGTCTAATATCGTTCATTACGTTGTTTAATTGATTTAGCAGATAAATGTAATTTTTTAAGCATGCTCTAATGTTAAGCAATTATTATTTAACATCATTTTATAAAAAAAAAAGCCAATCCAATTAAGGATTGACTTTTAATTAACTAACTATTATCAAATTCAAATTTTACTATTTATTAACTATGCTAATTCTTCTTCGACCATTAAAATATTAATAGCTGATTGAATTTTTTGCTGCTGTTGTTCTAACATTTTTCTTGTTGATGGTGCAAAAGCATCTTCCTTTAGAATCTCTTTATACTCTTCTAAGCTTGCTTTTTCACCTCTTAAAGCTTCCTCTAAAATTGCCTCTTCATCATTTGTACTAAATAAAGATTTTAAAGACATCCAGTTTCTGTGCATTGCACCTTTAAAAGAGCCGTCATCTTCCGGGATTTGGCCGTAAGACAATATTTCTGTTCTTAATTCTTTTGCGAATTGGCTTCTTTCTGAAGCTCTATTTTTAAAGAAAATTTTTAAATTAGAACTTTCTACGTTTTCTGCAGAATTTAAATATCCTTTCTCTGCATCGTAATTTTTCTCTAGTAATTCGTTTAACTTATTCGAAATTTTTTCTGTGTACTTCATTGTGTCATTTTCATTTTAATTTCAATATCGTTCTTTATAGATGTGTATTGTTTCGCATCTGCAACTCAAAGATACAAGCTAAATTAGAAGATAAAAGATGTTTAACAAGGTTTATGATTTCTTAACTATTTTTAACGGTCTTAATGTTAAAATAATGGGTTAAGCTTTAACATTTTAATCAAAATCATTGTGAGCCAATATAATAGTTGATTAATAGAAAAAAAGTTGTATTTTTGCGCCCACTTACCACGAGATGGTAAGATTATTAATAATCAAGGTCGAGAACCTTAAAAAATTAACAAATTATGTCTGTAAAAATCAGATTACAAAGACACGGTAAAAAAGGGAAACCATTCTATTGGATCGTTGCCGCTGATGCTCGTGCAAAAAGAGATGGTAAATACTTAGAAAAAATTGGTACTTACAATCCTAACGTAAACCCTGCAGAAATCAACTTAAACGTAGATAAAGCTGTACAATGGTTACAAAATGGTGCACAACCAACGCAAACTGCAAAAAACATTTTATCTTACAAAGGTGCAATGTTAAAAAATCATTTAGCTGGTGGTGTTAGAAAAGGTGCTTTAACTCAAGAGCAAGCAGATGCAAAATTTGCAGCTTGGTTAGAGGCAAAGTCTACAAAAATTGCTGATAAAGAAGCAGGTTTATCTAAAGCTCAATCTGATGCAAAAGCAGCAGCTTTAGCAGCAGAAAAAGCAGTTAACGAAGCAAGAATTGAAGCAGCTAAACCAGTTGTAGAAGAGGTTGCTGAAGAAGTTGCTACAGAAGAAGCAGCTCCAGAAACTATTGATGAAGCAGCAGAAAAAGCAGCAGAATAAATTATAAAGTTATACGAATATGCGTAAAGAAGATTGTTTTTATTTAGGCAGAATCGTAACAAAATATAGTTTTAAGGGAGAAGTTGTTATCAAGTTAGATACAGACGAACCCGAGTTGTACAAAAATATGGAATCAGTTTATGTCGAATTTGGCACAAACCTGGTTCCATTTTTTATTGATAAAAGCTCGCTACATAAAGGTAATCAACTACGTGTGCAGTTTGAAGATGTTTACTCTGAAGAAGAAGCAGATTCAATTTTAAAATGTGGTGTTTATTTACCCACAACAATGTTACCAAAACTAACCGGAGATAAGTTTTATTACCACGAAGTAATAGGTTTTACAGTGACTGATGCTAATTTTGGTGAAGTTGGTACAATTGTTCATATAAATGACAAAGCTGCTCAACCATTATTTGAAATCGATAGAGATGGTAATGAGGTGTTTATACCAATGGTAGACGATTTTATTAAAAAGGTTGATAGAGAAAATAAAACTATAGAAGTTGAAACTCCTAACGGACTTATAGAACTTTATCTATAAAAAGAGAGGTGCTAGAGCGGTCGAATAGGCTACCCTGGAAAGGTAGTGTGCTGGTAACGGTACCAAGGGTTCGAATCCCTTTCTCTCTGCTAAAAAAATATATTTAAAATTTAATTATTTAAAAAGTTCTGTGTAATTAAACACAGAATTTTTAGTTTAAAAAACTAATATTTTGTCAAAACCATTTAGATTTAAAGAGTTTACGGTGCATCAAGATAAAACTGCCATGAAAATTGGTACAGACGGTGTTTTATTAGGAGCTTGGTGTTCTTTAGGTGAGTATCCAGATACTGTTTTAGATGTTGGTTCTGGTACAGGTGTTATTTCTTTAATGATAGCACAACGTTGTGATGCAATGACTATTGATGCTGTAGAAATTGATGAAGGTGCTTACGAACAAAGTGTAGATAATTTTGAAAAATCTGATTGGGCAGATCGTTTGTATTGTTACAATGCAACTTTTAAAGAATTTGCAGACGAAATAGAGGAGGAAGAAGAAGAGTATGATGTTATAGTTTCTAATCCGCCATTTTATACAGATAATTTCGAAACCGATGATAATGCCAGAAATAAAGCTAGATTTACATCGGCTTTATCATTTGAAGATTTAATAAGTAATACAGCAAAAATTTTATCTAAATCGGGTGTTTTTTCTGTAATTATTCCTTTTAAAGAAGAAACGAGTTTTATTGATTTAGCAAAAAAAAATCATTTATTTCCTACTAGAATTTGCCGAGTTAAAGGCACAGAAACATCAGAAATTAAAAGAAGTTTATTAGAGTTTTCTTTTATTGAAAAAGAATTTTCGATAGAAAATTTAACAATAGAAATCTCTCGACATGAATATACAGAAGCTTATAAAAATCTTACAAAAGATTTTTATTTAAATATGTAAATTTTTATGTTAGCCAATAACGTTATTTGGATTATAACCTAAATAAGGCACATCTTTTTCTTTAAATTTTATTCCGTAATTTTCTAATTCTTTTAAAATTGGCTCGTACACTTCTTTAGATATAGGTAGTTGTACTCCCGGAGTTTTAATTTCGCCTTTTAAAATCTTTAAAGCAGCAATTGCAACCGGTAAACCAACGGTTTTTGCCATAGCAGTATATTTTTGATTTTCGCCAATAACAACTAAGCTACTTTCTATTTGTTTTTTTTCTCCGTTTAATTCGTAACCAAATAAATGTTGCATAACAATCATGTCTTTATCATCTTCTTGCAATGTCCAAGAATCTTCGAGAATTTTTTGTAGCATTTGTGCAGGGGTTGCGCTTTTTAAACCAATAATTTTCTTAGGATTAAAAAGATCAAGCTCAACTAATTTTTGCCACATAATATCATCTTGATCAATTTTTAAATAAGAACGTAGTTTTAGTTCAACAGAATCCGAAGGTGAATAGGCTAAAAATAGATTTACAAAATCTCTGTAGCTCATTTTATCAGAATTTTCTATGATGTATGTATCATCTGTCATACCCAATTGCACAAAAATATTCCATGCTCTAGAAAAACCAACTTTTCTAATGGTGCCTCTGTACATTGTTGGTATGTTTTCTAAACCATAAACATTTCTATATTTTAAAGAATCTCTGTTAGCATAGGCTTCAAAATCTCCGCTTCCATTAATTTTTAAAAACTCTGTACGTCTAAATAATTTATGATAAGGTATGTATTTGTAAGTTCCTTCTTGTATAAACATTGCGGCACCGCCTTGTCCTGCTAAAACTACATTTCTCGGATTCCAAGTAAATTTGTAATTCCATAAATTAGTATCGCTTTCTGGTGCTACTAATCCGCCTGTAAAAGATTCAAATAAAAGTAATTTGGCATTTTTTTCTCTTAATTTATCAAGAACTTGCATTGCACTCATGTGATCAATTCCTGGGTCTACACCAATTTCATTCATAAATACCAAACCATTTTCTTTTGCTTTAGAATCTAAGGCTTTCATTTCTTCGGATATATAAGAAGCGGTTACCAAATGTTTTTTTAATTTGATACAATCTTTTGCTACTTCAATATGAAATCTTGCAGGCAACATAGAAATTACAATATTTGCATTTTCGATACACTTTAAGCGATTTTCTTGATCAAAAACATCCAATTGAATAGCTTTTGCATTTTTTTGTTTTCCAATTAATTTTTTTGCATTATCAACAGATACGTCTCCTATTGTAACGTAGAGATTTTCTTGTTCAGATTTGTCTAAAAGATATTTTATAAGAGAAGAACTAGATTTACCTGCGCCAATAATTAGGATGTTTTTCATGGAATAAGATGTATTTTTGTATGTAATACGAATATACATTAATTGTTTAAAATTAAACAAAAACCATTAAAAATGTTTAAAAATTTAATTATTACTAGCGTGCTTGGTGCTTTGGCTATTGTTTTAGGTGCTTTTGGCGCACATGCATTAAAAGAAAGTT
The DNA here is from genome assembly GCF_002005425.1 of Polaribacter sp. BM10. Lineage (GTDB taxonomy): Bacteria > Bacteroidota > Bacteroidia > Flavobacteriales > Flavobacteriaceae > Polaribacter > Polaribacter marinaquae. Next base: position 3,073,393 of record NZ_CP019704.1, read on the forward strand.
TATCTGCAACAGAGTTGCTTAGTTTCGAAACAGCGGTTAGATATCAAATGTATCATGTAATAGTTTTACTTTTTGTAAATACTTATAACGAATTTTCAATTTCTCAAAAAAATAGGATAAGTCTATTTTTCTTTTTAGGAATTTTATTCTTTTCAGGTTCTATTTATGCAATAAATTTAACTTCAATTACGGCAAAATCTATTTGGTTTGTAACACCACTGGGTGGTTTGTTTTTTATAATTGGTTGGATTTTAATGATTACACTATTCGTAAAAAAAATATCAAATAAATAATATATTCATAAAAAAGAGGTAAATAACTTTTCTGTAAAAAAATATTGTTTAATTTTGTCGTGTAATAATAGAAACACAACTAAAATTATAGAAATGATAAATCTAAATACGAAATCGATTTCGTTAGAAAATTTAGGAATCAGAAATGCAACTGTTCGCTACCAATTAACTTCGGATGAACTGCATGCAGAAACTTTAGAAAAAGAACAAGGTGTAGAATCTTCTTTAGGCGCAATTGCGGTTAATACCGGAGAGTTTACAGGAAGATCACCAAAAGATAGGTTTATCGTAAAAGATGATATTACCAAAGACCAAGTTTGGTGGAGTGATATTAACTTACCATTTGACGCTGATAAATTTGATGCACTTTATAACAAAGTAACAGATTACCTTTCGGATAAAGAATTATTTGTAAGAGATTCTTATGCTTGTGCAGACGAAGATTATAAATTAAATATTCGCGTTGTAAACGAATATCCTTGGAGTAATATGTTTGCTCATAATATGTTTTTAAGACCTACGGAAGAAGAACTTAAAACATTTGATGCAGAATGGACAGTTGTTAATGCACCTGGTTTTATGGCAGATGCAGCGGTAGATGGCACACGTCAGCATAACTTCGCAATTTTAAACTTTACAAGAAAAATTGCTTTAATTGGTGGTACAGGATATACTGGTGAAATTAAAAAAGGAATATTTTCTGCTTTAAATTTTATCTTACCAGTCTATAAAAACACCTTACCAATGCATTGTTCTGCAAACGTTGGTAAAGATGGTGATACAGCTATTTTCTTCGGATTATCTGGTACAGGTAAAACAACACTTTCAACAGATCCAGACAGAAGTTTAATTGGTGATGATGAACATGGTTGGACTGCAGAAAACTCTGTTTTTAACTTTGAAGGAGGTTGTTATGCCAAAGTAATAAACCTTTCTAAAGAGCAAGAACCAGAAATTTTTGGTGCCATTAAAAAAGGAGCAATCTTAGAAAATGTTATTATGGATGATAAAGGTGAAATAGACTTTGCAGACATATCAATAACACAAAATACTAGAGTTAGTTATCCAATTTATCATATAGAAAATATTAAAAAACCATCAATTGGTAAAAATCCTAAAAATATTTTCTTTTTAACGGCAGATGCTTTTGGTGTATTGCCTCCAATATCTAAATTAACACCTAACCAAGCTGCATATCACTTTATATCTGGTTATACAGCTAAAGTTGCAGGTACAGAAGCAGGTGTAACAGAACCAACACCAAGTTTTTCTGCGTGTTTTGGTGCGCCTTTTATGCCTTTACATCCAACTAAATATGCGGAAATGCTGAGTAAGAAGATGAAAGATGCAGGTGTAAACGTGTGGTTAATTAATACAGGTTGGTCTGGTGGACAATATGGTGTTGGAAGAAGAATGCCATTAAAATATACAAGAGCAATGATTTCTGCTGTTTTAAACGGCGATTTAGGAAGTTATACATATGAAGATTATCATATTCATTCAGTTTTTGGTGTGGCACAACCTAGAAGTTGTCCTGGTGTACCAACAGAATTATTAAGCCCGAGAGCTACATGGAACAATGATGAAGCTTACTATAAAACGGCATTTAAATTATCAAATGCATTTAGACACAACTTTAAACAATTTGAAGATGTAGCTAGTGAAGACATCCGTAGAGGAGGACCACAGCGTTATGCTTTTTAGATAAAAAACATATATTATTGATAAAAACACTTCTTTTTGAGGTGTTTTTTGTGTTTTTAAGCTTATTTTTCATTAAAAATTGGTTTGAGTCAAGATTTGAAGTTATAGAGTTAATGTAAACTACTCTTTCAAATTATCTTTGTGGTGTACTTATAATGGTACAGAAATTGCAATAATTAGAATAACAGAGAAAGTTAACCATAAAAAAATAAATATGAGCAATAGTAGCAACACAGTAGTAGGTTTATTAGCAGGTACAGTTATAGGGGCAACCTTAGGTATTTTATTTGCACCAGATAAAGGAGAAAAAACAAGAAAGAGAATTTCTGAAGAAGCGATTGCAGCAAAAGACAAAATAACAGAAAGAGCTTCTGAACTGCAAAGTCAAGTTTCTTCTACTGTTTCAGACAAAAAAGAAACTTTAGATACGCAATTAGAAAATGTAGTTTCTAACGTTAGTCATAAAGCAGAAGATGTAATTACTACTTTAGAGAAAAAGCTGAAAGAGTTAAAAGAGAAAAATAAAAAATTACAAAAATCTGTCTAAATAGATGAGCATTTTTAAAAGTTTTAGTAATTCTGCAGACAAAGGTACAGATGCTGGTAAAGAGTTTGTTTCAAAATCTTACGAGCATGCAAAATTAAAAGCGTTTCAAATCTCTGCCTTAACTATAGGTATGATTGCTAAAATACTTTTAATAGGAGGTTTGGCTTTTATTGGCTTTGTTTTCTTATCAATATCGGCAGCAATAGCATTAGGAGAACTTTTTAACAGTAGTGCTTTAGGGTATTTAGCTGTAGCAGGAATTATAATTGTTATTGCATTGCTTTGTTATCTTTTTAGAAAAACTTTAGATAAAAAAGTTATTAGTAAAATGTCTGATGTATTTTTTAATTAAATATAAAAGTTATGAAAAACTATACTAGTTTTAAGGAAATTGACAGAGATTTAAAGCAATTAGCTTTAGAAAGAGATATTGCATTAGAAGAATTAAAAGGTGTAAAAAATGATTTTGAACAAAGCTTAAAGCCATTAAATATATTAAGTAGTTCTCTAAAGTTTTTAAGTAAATACAGTGCTTTAGTATTTATAAAAAAGATTTTTAAATAAAATATAACAGCAAAGTTATTCGATTGTTTTTATAATATTCGAATAAGTGGTTGGTTGATTGATGAACCTCAGCGTTAACGCGCTGAGGTTTTTTTATTGCTCTAATACTGCGGTTAATTTTTTCTTAAACTGATTAGGAGTGATATCATATTTTTCTCTAAATATTTTAGAAAAATAACTTCTGCTACTAAAACCGATTGTATATACTATTTGAGAAATATTTAAATCTGTAGTTCTAATTAAATCTCTAGCAGATTCTAATCGAACATGTCTTATATATTCTGTAACTGTTCTATTGTATAAAAATTTAAAACCATCTTGCAATTTCGATTGCGTTAAACCAGATTTTAAAGATAAATCTTCTAATGAATAATCTTTTTCTGGTCTTTTTAAAATAAGAGCACTTAACTTTCTAATAATTTTTAATTCGCTTTTATCTAAAGAAGTTGGTAGTGGCACACCAGCTAAAAGTCTATTATGTTGTTGAATGTGTAAAGACAATATTTCGTACACAACAGCTTCAATTTTAAGAATTCTAAGCATTCCCTTTCCTTTTACTTTTTTGAGCTTCTTAATTAAATCGGCCATTTTTAAATTAAGCGTACCATAATTAGAAAAACGATTTTCATGATCCGTATCAACAAAAACTTCATATAATTTTTTGTTTAGGCTAGAAACGTTAGAGGTTCTCTTTTGTAAAAATTGTTTTCTTACAATTTCTATTAAATTTAGATTTAAGTGTTCGTTTTTGATGAAATGTAGGTAATTATAACCACCTGTTTTATTTGTGAAAATTAAAGATTGAAATTGTTCTACCTTTTTCTCTGTATTGTCTATACCAAATCGATGTTTAAAAGAACCAACATAAGGATATAAAAATCGTATAGGATTAAACTCTGGTTGCGCCAAGATTTTAAAAATAAATTCTTTTCGAAGTGTAATGTCAAAATCTAGTAGATTCACTCCCCAATCAAAAGGTATAAATCGTAAAGAACCTATAGCATTTTCATTGTCTATGGTTAGAATACTTTCGTTCCAATTATTTATAATAGAACCGCCAATTTTCTGCTGTATTTGTTCAAGTAAATCTTTCTGACTGTTGGCAATTATATCAATTGTTATCATAATTAACTACTTGAGGTTGCTGAAAACGTTCTACTTATAAAGATAACTTAAAATTATTTAGAAAAATCATATCGATTAATACTTTTAGGAAAAGAGCTAAAAAATTTTCGATTTCGGCTGTAAATTTGAACAAATAAAAAAAATATATCATGAACATTTACGAGGAAATAAGAATAGACCACGACAAGCAAAGAGAACTTTTAGACAAATTAGTTGATACTTCTGGAGACACAAACTTAAGAGATCAATTATTTAAAGAATTAAAAGAAGAGTTAGAAGTGCATGCAAACGCAGAAGAACGTCATTTTTACAAGCCTTTAATTACTAGTGATATGATGCAAGAAAAAGCAAGACACGGTATTGCAGAACATCATGAAATAGATGAGTTGATAGAAAAGTTAGAAGAAACCGACTACGATTCTTCTGCATGGTTAAAAACAGCAAAAGATTTAAAAGAAAAAGTAGAGCATCATTTAGAAGATGAAGAACATCAATTTTTTCAATTATCAGGTAAAGTTTTTTCAGAAAAACAAAAAACTACCTTGGCAACTAGCTATAGAAAGTACATGAAAGAAAACATAGCTGTATAAATATAAAAAAAACTCTAAAAATTTATAGAGTTAATTATAAAAGTATTTGCACTAATAGTTCTTTTAGATAAGAGCTAATTTTGAAATATCAAATAGATGTAAAGCGTTTGGCATCTTAAAACGAAACGAGCGTTCATAAAAAAAAATAGAAAAATGAATACTTACACACAAGAAGTTGGACAGAAATTAAATGCTCTTTTAGAGAAAACATATGATGCAGAAAAAGGTTTTAAAAAGGCTGCAGAAAATATAGAAAACAATTCTCTTAAAATATACTTTAATAGAAAGGCAGAAGAGAGATATACTTTTGGGCACGAATTAAAAAAAGAAATCAAATCTTTTAACCAAGATGTAGATAAAGGTGGTAGTTTAACAGGAACAGCTCACAGAGCTTGGATGGACGTTAAATCTTTATTTTCTTTAGATGACGAAGAGTCTATGTTAGAAGAAGCAATACGAGGAGAGAAAGCTTCTATTGAAGAATATAATGATGTTTTAAAAGAAACAAGTTTACCAAGTAGTACTAAAGATGTGTTAGAATCTCAAAAAGCTACTATAGAAACTGGTCTTTACAATATTAAATCTTTAGAAGAAATATCATAAGATTTAAACTTTAGTTAGAACTCGAAAAAGATGCTGCAAGGCATCTTTTTTTTTGTTAGAGTTACTTTTTGTTTTCTATTAGAGTTAATAATCAATTTATTAGAGTTAAGTAAAGCACTATAAACCAAGTAAATTTGTAATGTAAGAAATAGGAATATCTATTTATATATTAACCATTAAAACTTTATAATTATGTTACGTTGGACAATCACATTTGTAGTAATTGCATTAATTGCTGCAGTATTAGGATTTGGAGGAATTGCAGGAGCTTCTGCAGGAATTGCTAAAATATTATTTTTTGTATTTTTAGTATTATTTGTGCTTTCTTTAATTAGAGGCGGAGTTAAAAGATAAAACCAAAACTTTATATATAAAAAAACTGTTTAATTAAATTTAAACAGTTTTTTTATGCAATAAAATGATGTTTTTTTGCATGATCTATGGCTTCTTTAGAAGAATCAACAATAAAAAATTCGGTGTCATTATAATTCTCTATCAATAACTTAATGCGTTCCATTTTTTTACTGTGTAGCACACTTCTTAAATAAATAGCTTTTATTTTATTGGGATAATTTTTAGTGATTTCCATATAAATATCAGCATCATGTTCACCCGCATCTCCTATTAAGATAAATTTTAAATCGTTATAAGTGTTAAGAATATTTCTAATTTCGTTTTGTTTTTGTGGTTTTTCTTCAATAGTTTTTTTCTTAAAAATACTACCCGCAGTTCTTAGCAAAACAGCTCCTTCCGTAAAATTATTTTTTTCAAGAAAAAAGTCTAAATATCGATATAAATTCCAAGGACTATGACTAACATAAAACAAAGGGTTTGCGTTTTTGCCAGATTTACCAAGATGTAACAAGTTGTAAAACTCTGCAGCACCAACAAGCGCTTTCCTTTTTAAAGGAGAAACAAAAAATGTATTTATAAGTACACGCCATTTCATTCTAGAAACAACGCCTGTATGTAAAATGGTGTCGTCTATATCGCTTATAATTCCGTAGTCTACTGTTAATTTAGGTATCAACATTTTACCTAAAAATATATTGTTTTTGGTAATTTTTCTATTGATATTAGTATTGGTAAACGAAATTTTAAAGTTTAACCACCCTTCGGTATCAGTTAAACTAGTTAAATTATTTAAGGTCTCAGAAACTTCAAAATAACCTTTATTATCTGTTTTAGTTTCAATTTTATGGTTATTTGGTAATAGAATTGTTAAGGCTGTATTTCGAACCTCATCACTTTCAAAACGCTTCCAGGTATTTACAAACAAACTAAAAATATTGTTTTTTTCTAGGTTGATATTTTCATCTTGTAAAGCTCTACCTCTGACATAAAAATGTGTATCGCTACCATAACTATTAAAAACAATTATTTGTAAAGGATCTTTGCTGAAAAGTGACATGTGTTATTAGGGCTTATAAATTAATTAGGTTCAAACAAAAATACTAATTGTATAAAGGAAGTAATGAATTTTCTTACTATTATTTGAGTTAAGAAGATTTTTTTTTGAGCTAATAAGAACTGTTAAATACCTTTAGTTTTGTCATATGCTTATATAAAGAGCATATTAAGTTTAACCAAAATTTTAAATATTATGAAAAAAATTATTATGACAATAATGGCAGCAACTATATTGTATAGCTGTGATGTAGATCAAACGAAAAAAACTAAATTACCAGATGTAGATATTGATGTAGATACAGAAGCAGGACAATTACCATCTTTTGATGTAGATTGGGCAGATGTAAACGTAGGTACAACAACTAAAACTGTAAAAGTGCCTAAAGTAGTGGTGGTAATGGAAGAAACAGAGGTAGAAGTACCTTATGTAGATGTAGATATGCCAAATGATGATGATACGTTAGAAAAGGAAGAGCAAACTTTAATGGTAGAAGTTGAAGTTACAGATAAAGAGCACAAGATTGACATCAAAGAGATTAGAGCCATGAACAATAATTTAGTTGTTATTTCTAAGTTAGAAGAAATGGATCAATCTATAAATGATAAAAAGATGAGAATCTCAGATCAGATTACATTAAACGCACCAGATTTAAATGTAAAATATTATATTGTTGGTGAAAAACCAGATAGAATTTTTAATACAAGATATAAGTATTTTAAAACAATAGAAGACTTAAACCAAAAAATTGGTGATGATTACAAAGTAATTTATAAGAAATAATTTATCTTATTATTGATAAAAAAAGCTGCAGTTAATGCAGCTTTTTTTATGTTCTTATTTTTAAAGTATTTTATTTTAACTTATAACTTTTGTTTACAGTTTCAGTTTTAGAAATTTTTGCAAGTTTATTGTCTTTTTGCATTATTATTTCTTTTTTAACCTCTTTACCTTGAACTTTATCTTCGGTATGTCCACCTAAAATAGGAGCTATAACCAAACCAATTAAACAAGTTAATTTAATTAAAATATTCATTGACGGACCAGAAGTATCTTTAAAAGGATCTCCAACAGTATCACCAGTAACAGCTGCTTTGTGAGCATCAGAACCTTTATACGTCATTTCTCCATCAATTTCTACACCAGCTTCAAAAGATTTTTTTGCATTATCCCAAGCTCCACCAGCATTATTTTGAAAAATTGCCCATAAAACTCCAGAAACTGTTACACCTGCCATATAACCACCTAACATTTCTGCGATAGCTAATTTATCCATACCAAAAGCCAAAGGAAGAAATGCTATTACTAAAGGGAAACCAATAGTTAATAAACCTGGTAACATCATTTCTTTTAAAGATGCTTGTGTAGATATTGCTACACATTTATCATATTCTGGTTTTCCTGTACCTTCCATAATACCTGCAATATCTCTAAATTGTCTACGAACCTCTTGTACCATTTCCATAGCAGCTTTACCTACGGCATTCATTGCCAAAGCAGAAAAAACAACTGGTACCATACCGCCAACAAATAACATTGCTAAAACTGGAGCTTTGAAAATGTTGATTCCGTCTATTCCTGTAAATGTTACATAAGCAGCAAAAAGAGCTAAAGAAGTTAAAGCAGCAGAAGCAATCGCAAAACCTTTTCCTGTTGCAGCTGTAGTATTACCTACAGAATCTAAAATGTCTGTACGCTCTCTTACAATTGGTTCTTGTTCGCTCATTTCTGCAATACCACCTGCATTATCCGAAATTGGCCCGAATGCATCAATAGCTAATTGCATAGCTGTAGTTGCCATCATTGCAGAAGCAGCTAATGCGACTCCGTAAAAGCCAGCAAAAGCATAAGAAGCCCAAATTGCACCAGCAAATAATAATACTGAAGGAAAAGTTGAAATCATACCTGTGGCTAAACCTGCAATAATATTTGTACCTGCACCTGTAGAAGATTGTTGTACAATTTTAAGAATAGGAGATTTTCCTAATCCGGTATAATATTCGGTTACAGATGAGATTACTGCACCTACAATTAAGCCTACTAAAGTTGCGTAAAACACTCTCATAGAAGAAATTTCTTGTAGTCCTTCACCAAAAAACTCCATAGTCATAGTTTCTGGTAGCATCCAAGTAACTAAACCAAAACAAGAAAGACCAACTAAAATAATAGAAGTCCAGTTTCCTTTATTTAAAGCTCCCATAACTTGAGATTCTTTAGCGTTGTTATCATTAATTTTTACCAACATTGTACCGATAATAGAAATTATAATTCCAGCACCTGCAATTGCCATTGGTAATAAAATAGGGCCAATTCCTCCAAAAGCGTCGTTTATACTTCCGCCCATATCTTTAATAACATAATTTCCTAAAACCATTGCTGCCAATACGGTAGCAACGTAAGAACCAAATAAATCGGCTCCCATACCTGCAACATCACCAACATTATCACCAACATTATCTGCAATAGTTGCTGGGTTTCTCGGGTCATCTTCGGGTATTCCTGCTTCTACTTTACCTACTAAATCTGCACCAACATCTGCAGCTTTTGTGTAGATTCCACCACCAACTCTAGCAAAAAGAGCAATCGATTCTGCACCTAAAGAAAAACCAGCTAAAGTTTCTAGAACAATTGTCATATCGGTGGTAGAAGTCCAGACTCCGCCCATAAATTTTTGGTAAAAAGCAATAAAGAAAGCAGTTAAGCCTAATACAGCCAAACCTGCAACACCAAGCCCCATAACAGTACCACCGCCAAAAGAAATTTTTAATGCATTTGGTAAACTTGTTTTTGCTGCTTGTGTAGTTCTAACATTTGTTTTTGTAGCTATTTTCATACCGATATTACCTGCAAAAGCAGAAAAAACAGCACCAAATATAAAGGCAACAACAATTAAGATGTGAGTGGTAGGTACAATAAAAGAAACCGCTGCTAGTGCAATACTAACAATAACTACAAAAATTGCTAATAGCTTATATTCTGCGCTTAGAAAAGCAAGCGCACCTTCATAAATGTAATCAGAAATTTCTTTCATTTTACCGTCTCCTGCATCTTGTTTCATTACCCAAGTTTGTTTAATCCACATGTAGATTAAACCTAATACTGCCATTGCAATCGGCATCCAAATCATTAGTGATTCCATATATTAAATTTATTTGATTAGTTAAAAAATGATTGTAAATGTAATAAATTCAATTTAAAGTCTATAAAAAAATAAATTTCACATAAAATAAGCTTAAAATAAAAGATTATGTAATTTTTTTAATAGTTATTCTGAATAATTGATTTATGGTAATATGATAAAAATATGATTTGGAATAAAGTTAGAAGCAAAAAAAAACTCTTTAAAATTATTTAAAGAGTTTTTAAAATACTTATAAAATGTATTTAGATTTTAAATTGATCTACTTTTTTGTAGTCGCTTTCTTGATATCTTTTTACAGATTCAGAAAATATTTGGTAAGCCTCTTTAGCATCTCCCCATCCACCAACATCTACTTTTTTCTTTTCTAAATCTTTATAAACTTTAAAGAAGTGTTCTATTTCTTTTAATCTATGAGGATTTAAGTCAGAAATATCACTTTTATTGTTCCAGATAGGATCTGAAATTGGCACACAAATAATTTTTTCATCTGGTCCTTTTTCGTCAGTCATATGAAATACACCAATTGGTTTTACTTCAATAACACACATAGGGAAAGTTGGCTCGTGACCTAATACTAATACATCTAACGGATCATCATCTAAAGCTAAAGTTTCTGGTACAAAACCATAATCTGCAGGGTACATCATAGAAGAAAATAACATTCTATCAAAACGAATCTTATTTAAATCAAAATCATACTCATATTTATTTCTACTTCCTTTAGGTATCTCTATTAAAACATCAAAAGTCTTCTTATCTTCTGAACTCATAAATTTCTTATTTATCTTTTAAACTTATTGCAAAAGTAGTAAATCTTATAAGTTTTTCAATATATTTTATAGTGTATTTGCGCAATGGTTTTCGAACTTATTTAGAATGAAAAAATCCTTTTTTCAAATTAAGAAAAAAGGATTTTTAAAATTTATGTAAAATTGTGTATTAAATATACATTACTTCTTTTACTGCTTTTATAACATCTTGTGCATTCGGAATCCATTTTTCGAATAAAACAGGAGAGTAAGGCGCTGGTGCATCTGCAGTAGTTATTCTTTTGATTGGAGCATCTAAATAATCGAATGCTTCGTTTTGAATTCTATATGTAATTTCTGACGCTACACTTGCAAATGGCCAAGCTTCTTCTAAAACTACTAATCTATTTGTTTTCTTTACAGAAGTTAAAATAGCTGCGTGATCCATAGGACGCACAGTTCTTAAATCTATAATTTCTACAGAAATATTGTCTTTTGCTAATTCGTCTGCAGCTTTGTAAGCTTCTTTAATAATTTTACCAAAAGAAACAATAGTTACATCTGTACCTTCTCTTTTAATGTCTGCAACACCAATTGGTATAATGTACTCTCCTTCCGGAATTTCCATCTTATCACCATACATTTGTTCAGACTCCATAAAAATTACCGGATCATCATCTCTAATAGCTGCTTTTAATAATCCTTTAGCGTCGTATGGGTTAGAGGGTACAATAACTTTTAAACCAGGTGTGTTTGCAAACCAGTTTTCAAATGCTTGAGAGTGTGTTGCTCCTAATTGACCTGCAGATGCAGTTGGTCCTCTAAAAACGATAGGACAATTGAATTGCCCACCAGACATTTGTCTAATTTTTGCCGCATTGTTAATAATTTGATCAATACCAACTAAAGAGAAGTTAAAAGTCATGTATTCTACAATAGGTCTGTTGCCATTCATAGCAGAACCAATTGCAATACCTGCAAAACCAAGTTCTGCAATAGGAGTATCTATAACTCTTTTTGCACCAAACTCGTCTAACATTCCTTTACTAGCTTTATAAGCTCCATTATATTCTGCAACTTCTTCACCCATTAAGTAAATGCTTTCATCTCTGCGCATTTCTTCGCTCATGGCTTCACAAATTGCCTCTCTAAATTGAACTGTCTTCATTGAATCTAAATTATTGTTTGTTTTTTGATAAGCAAAAGTAAGGAATTTATGAGTAAATAAAATGTACTTTTATATCAAAAATAGAAGAATTTTATATTTTGAACATGTTTATTGATTTTGTTAGTATTAAAAAGTATGTAATCAGTAGTTTTTTAGTTTTGAATTTAATCAACACAGGCATAGATTATGATTTTTAATAAATTATTCATCAATTAAAAATTATCTATGATACTCTATTTATTCTGCTGTATTTTTTAGAAAAGTTTAAAAATTTAGACCTTTATTTATCGTAAATTGATAAATAAATAAAAAAAAAATACTATGCATGCATAGTAAATTTAAAAAAAAGCCGTAATTTCGTCAACAAGAAAAGAATATAAAATTATAATTTATGAAAATATTAGTTTGTATTAGTCACGTACCTGATACCACTTCAAAAATTAATTTTACAAATAATGATGCTGAGTTTGATAAAAACGGTGTGCAGTTTGTAATTAATCCTTATGACGAATTTTGTTTAACAAGAGCAATGTGGTTTAAAGAAAAGCAAGGTGCTACAGTAACGGTTGTTAATGTTGGTGGTGCAGAAACAGAACCAACGCTAAGAAAAGCTTTGGCAATTGGTGCAGATGATGCTATTAGAATAAATGCAGAACCAACAGATGGGTTTTTAGTAGCTAAAGAATTAGCAGAAGTTGTAAAAAACGGAGGATTCGATTTAGTTTTAGCAGGTAAAGAATCTGCAGATTATAATGGTCAAATGGTACCAGGAATGTTAGCATCATTAATAGATTTTAATTTTGTTAACGGTTGTGTAGAGATGGAAGTAGACGGTACAAGCGTAAATGCAAAAAGAGAAATTGATGGTGGTACAGAATCTTTAGCAACAACTTTACCATTAGTAGTTGGTGGACAAAAAGGTATTGTAGAAGAAAAAGACTTGCGTATTCCTAACATGAGAGGAATTATGATGGCACGTAAAAAACCATTGCAAGTAGTAGAAGCTACTGGCGCAAATGCATCAACAAATATTCAAACTTACGAAAAACCAGCACCAAAAGGAGCTGTTAAATTAGTAGATGCAGATAATTTAGATGAGTTGATTAACTTATTACACAACGAAGCTAAAGTTATTTAAGTTTCGGTAAAAGTTTCACATTCTAAATTTTATCAAAAAAATAATTAAAAATTCATTTTCTATAAGCGTTTTAATGCTTTAGAAAATATAAAAATAAAAAATATGTCAGTTTTAGTATTTGCCGATTCAACAGACGGAAAATTTAAGAAAACTGCTTTTGAAGTAGTTTCTTACGGAAAAAAAGTTGCAGAACAGTTAGGTGAAAATGTTGTTGTTTTAACAATAAACGCTGCTGATTCTTCAGAATTACATAAATATGGTGCAGAAAAAGTTTTAGCGGTTTCTAACGATAGTTTAACAACATTTAATGCAAAACAATATGCTGCGGTATTGCAACAAGCAGCAGCAAAAGAAAGTGCATCTGTTGTAGTTGTAGATTCTAGTATAGATGGTTTGTATTTAGCACCTTTAGTAGCCGTTTCTTTAGAAGCAGGTTATGCATCTAATGTAGTTGCTGCACCATCTAGTACAAGCCCTTTTACAGTAAAAAGAAAAGCATTTTCTAACAAAGCATTTTCTAATACTTTAATTTCTACAGACAAAAAAGTTATTGGTTTAGCAAAAAATTCTTTTGGTATACATGAGAATGCAGTAGAAGGGACTGTAGAGGTTTTTGATGCAGAAGTTGCTGCATCAGGCGTAACATCAGAAAATATAGAAAGAGTAACCGGTAAAGTAACAATTGCAGATGCAGATACTGTAGTTTCTGCAGGTAGAGGTTTAAAAGGACCCGAAAATTGGGGAATGGTAGAAGAGTTAGCAGAAGTTTTAGGCGCTGCAACAGCTTGTTCTAAACCAGTTTCAGATTTAGGTTGGAGACCTCACGGTGAGCATGTTGGGCAAACAGGTAAACCAGTTGCTTCTAATTTATACATTGCAATTGGTATTTCTGGTGCAATACAGCATTTGGCAGGTATTAATGCATCTAAAGTAAAAGTAGTTATCAACACAGATCCAGAAGCACCATTTTTTAAGGCAGCAGATTACGGAGTTGTAGGAGATGCTTTTGAAGTTGTACCTAAATTAATAGAAAAATTAAAAGCGTTTAAAGCCGCTTAAAAATGGTTTGGGCGTGCCCAAATTATGAAGTTATAGCATTTCAAAAACCTATCAGAATTTATTGTTTTGATAGGTTTTTTAAGTTAAACAATTTCTAAAATCATAATTTCGTCAGGCTTTCGCTACTCGCTTTTTATTTTGTTTCAATTTATTTCACAAAACAAAAGAGCTCAAACAATAGCTCTATCCTTCACGCAGGCTTTATTATAACTAAAAAAGTAAAGTATAAAAAATAACTGTTTTCACTATCTAATTTTTTAGTAAATTGTGCCCTTAAAAATTAGCCTAAAATAATTTTAAAAAAAGCTAATTTTATTTTCCCGCAGAAAGATATATGAGTTTAATAAAACTAACCATAAAAGGAATTTCTTACAGCCAAACACAAACTGGTGCATATGCATTAGTTTTAAGTGAAATGGAAGGAAGTAGAACTTTACCAATAATTATTGGAGCCTTTGAAGCACAATCTATAGCCATAGCTTTAGAAAAAGAAATAAGACCACCAAGACCATTAACACACGATTTGTTTAAAACCTTTTCAGATAGATTTCAAATAGAAATAAAAGAGGTAATTATTCATAAATTAGTTGACGGTGTTTTCTTTTCTAGTTTAATTTGCGAAAAAAACGGAGAACAAGAAGTTATAGATGCAAGAACATCAGATGCAATTGCAATTGCAGTACGTTTTCAAGCACCAATTTATACCTACGAAAACATTTTAGACAAAGCAGGTGTTTATTTAAAAATTGAAGAAGAATTAGGTTTAACAGATGATGCTGAAGATGAAATTACATCAGAAATTGATACAATTTTAGAAGTTGATAAATCAGATTCTTATGCAGAAAAATCTATAACAGAGCTAAATCAAGAGTTAGACAAAGCGGTTGCTAATGAAAATTATGAATTGGCAGCAAAAATTAGAGACGAAATTAGTAAACGGTCTTAACACGAAACTTACCTTATGAAAAATATATTTTTAATTGCCTTTTGTTTTATTTCAATTTCAATTTTTGGGCAAGATTTAGAACAAAATTGGACCTTTAATTCTGTAAAAAAATCAGACGGAACATCTTTACTTCAATCAGAAGAAACTAAAGTTTTTTCTTTATCCGAGGGTAAATTTCAACTTCCTGCATACGCAGATAAACCAGCTTCTACAGGAACTTACTTAAGACAAAATAATCTTATAATCTTTAATGCTACAACACCAAAAGAAGAATTAAGATATTTTAATATTGTATCTTTTGATAATGCAAGCCTGGTTTTATCTGAAGGAGACGTAACATATACATTAGCATCGCCAGAATATACTAAAATAGTATTGGCAGAAACAGATAACGTAACACCAATTAAAAAGGTAGAAGAAGTAGAAGAAACAAAATCAGTTATAGAAAATGAAGGTATTATAGAAAGCGGTAGCTTTACTTTTACTAGTTTTTGGCGTGGTGCATTAGGTATGTTTTCTTTAATTGTAATCGCTTTTTTATTTAGTTCTAAAAAGAAAGCTATCGATTGGAAAAAAGTAGGAATTGGTTTAGCGTTACAGTTAATTATTGCAATTGGCGTTTTAAAAGTTTCTTTTATTCAGAAAGCATTTGAATTGGTTGGTAAGCTTTTTATTGAAATCTTAGAATATACAAAAGCCGGAAGTAAGTTTTTATTTGATGGTTTAATTGCAGATATGGACACGTTTGGATACATTTTTGCTTTTCAAGTTTTACCTACAATTATATTTTTCTCTGCATTAACTTCCCTTTTATTTTATTTAGGAATTATACAATGGATGGTTAAAATCTTAGCAATTGTATTGTCTAAGTTTTTAGGTATTTCTGGTATGGAAAGTTTATCTGTTGCAGGTAATATTTTCTTAGGACAAACAGAAGCACCATTACTAATTAAAGCATATTTAGAAAAGATGAATAAATCTGAAATGCTTTTAGTAATGATTGGTGGAATGGCAACAGTTGCCGGAGCAGTATTGGCTGCTTACATTGGCTTTTTGGGTGGCGGAGACAAGGAATTAGAATTGGTTTTTGCAAAGCATTTATTAGCAGCGTCTGTTATGGCAGCACCTGGTGCAATTGTAATTTCTAAAATTCTATATCCGCAAACAGAAGAAGTAAATACAGATGTTACGGTTTCGCAAGAAAAAATAGGTTCTAATATTTTAGATGCAATTGCAAACGGAACAACAGAAGGTTTGCGATTGGCAGTAAATGTTGGTGCAATGTTATTGGTTTTTGTAGCTGTAATTGCAATGATAAACGGTGGTTTAGGTTTAATAGGAGATTTAACTTCTTTAAATGAAATTATAGCAAGTAATACAGCATATGATCAGTTGTCTTTAGAGTTTATTTTAGGATATGTTTTTGCACCTTTAATGTGGTTAATAGGTGTGCCAACAGAAGATATGACACTTATGGGGCAATTATTAGGTATTAAACTAGCAGCAAGTGAATTTGTTGGTTACATACAGTTAGCTGAATTAAAAAATGTTGCAAATGCAACACATTTAGCATATAATAAATCGATAATTATGGCGACCTACATGTTATGTGGTTTTGCAAATTTTGCTTCAATTGGTATTCAAATTGGTGGTATTGGTTCTTTGGCTCCTGGACAAAGAAAAGTATTGTCAGAATTCGGAATGAAAGCATTAATTGGTGGTACAATAGCCTCTTTAATGTCTGCAACTATTGCAGGTATGATTATTGGCTAAGACAAAAAACTATTTATTAAATAGTTAATAACTTTAAAATATTATTTAAAAAGCTTCATAAAATCATTTGAAGCTTTTTTTATTTTTACACTTATTTATTTTAGAAAAATAAATCTAATTAACACTTTACATCATAAAATGAAACAATATCACGATTTAGTAAAGCACGTTTTAGAAAACGGAAACGAAAAAGGAGATAGAACTGGTACAGGAACAAAAAGTGTTTTTGGTTATCAAATGAGATTTGATTTAAGTGAAGGTTTTCCGATGGTTACCACAAAGAAATTACACTTAAAATCTATAATTCATGAACTTTTATGGTTTATAAAAGGAGATACAAATATTAAATATTTGCAAGAAAATGGTGTAAGAATCTGGAATGAGTGGGCAGATGAAAACGGAGATTTAGGTCCTGTTTATGGGCATCAATGGCGTAATTGGAATAGTGATGAAATTGATCAATTAAAAGATGTAATTGCAACTTTAAAAGAAAACCCAAATTCTAGAAGAATGATGGTTTCTGCTTGGAACCCTTCAGTAATGCCAGATACGTCAGTTTCGTTTTCTGAAAATGTAGCAAACGGAAAAGCAGCTTTACCTCCTTGTCATGCTTTTTTTCAGTTTTACGTAGCAGACGGAAAATTATCATGTCAATTATACCAAAGAAGTGCAGATATATTTTTAGGTGTACCTTTTAATATTGCTTCTTATGCTTTATTTACAATGATGGTCGCACAAGTTTGTGGTTATAAGGCAGGAGAATTTATTCACACATTTGGTGATGCTCATATTTATAATAATCATAAAGAACAATTAGAATTGCAATTGTCTAGAGATATAAGGCCTTTACCAAAAATGAAGATGAATTCGAATATAAAAAATATTGAAGATTTTACATTCGAAGACTTCGAATTGTTAGACTACAATCCGCATCCTCATATAAAAGGAAAAGTTGCCATTTAAATAAAAAAGACTCTCAATTAATTGAGAGTCTTTTTTATTTTATACAGTTAATACACTGTTTTCTGCACCTGCATAATCGTTCCAAGAAAAACTATCTGCTTCTGCATCATTAGTGTAAACGCCGTCTATTACATATCTAAATTCGTAAGAATTATTAGCTTCTAAATCTACAGTTGTTTTAAAAGTACCGTTCTTTAATTTCTTTAAAGGAGTAGAAGCAGCATTCCATTCGTTAAAACTTCCTACTACAGCTACATTACTAGCTTCTTCTGGTGAAATAGAGAAAGTTACTTTGCAAACAGGTTTGCTTTTTAAAAATTGTTTTTTAATTGCCATAGTCTTTTGTATTTAAAAATTGTCTCAAATTTTTAAGTAAAAGTATATAAGTATTAGAACATAACAAGCCTAAAATTAGTGTTTTAATAAAGAATTATCACTTTTGTAATTCTGATATAATTATATTGTAAAATCTATAAAATGATTCTTATAATTTAGTATTTACATAATAGTTTTTAATCTTTTTATTACTTGAAAATCAGTAGTTATTAACGAAATCGATTTAAATTTTTTCTTGTATAATTGTAAAAAGGCATAAAAAAGTGTAACTAAGTAAAGTTTCTCTTATTTTTGTATAATGAAAAAGATATTTATAATAATTGCATTAATAGTTGCCTGTTACAGTAATGCTCAAGAAACTAAGAGTTATAAATTAATTCAAGTAGATGAGTATCCATTATTTAAAGGAACAAAGGCTTTGTATTCAAAAAATAGAGCAAAGTTCAATTCCTTTTTACAAAAAAAGTTTCTATCTAAAGTAGATTATAAAATTTTAGGACTTGTAATAACTGATTATAAATTTTATGTTGAAATTCATATTGATCTAAATAAGAATGTAAAAGTTATAAATACAAGTGAGAAAGATAAAGATTTACATAAGGAAATCGTACGAGTGGTAGAAGAGTTTAAAGTTAAAAAAGCAGCAAAGCTAAATGGCAAAAGTGTGGCAGTAACATTTATTCTACCTTTTAAGATAAATAGTAAAATTAATAATTTATTCAATTAATATGATTACAGTTATAGCTGCTATTGCACAAAATTACGCTTTAGGTAAAGACAACGATTTAATTTGGCATTTACCTGCAGATTTAAAAAGATTTAAAAAAGTTACAACAGGTCATTATATTTTAATGGGTAGAAATACTTTTGAATCTATTGGTAAGCCTTTGCCAAATAGAACCACAATTATTATTACAAGAAATAAAAATTACTTTAAAGATGGTTGCTTAATTGCTAATAGTTTAGAAGAAGCTATTGAAATGGCAAAAGAAGAAGAAAAGATTTTTATAATTGGTGGTGCACAAATTTACAAAGAAACAATTGCTAAAAATTTAGCAGATCGACTAGATATTACATTGGTTCATAAATCTTTTGAAGCTGATGTATTTTTTCCGGAAATAGACCCAAAAATTTGGAAAGAAGATTCTAGAGAAGATTTTACAGCGGATGAAAAAAATAAATTAGATTACAGTTTTGTTTCTTATACAAAAGTTAATTAATTCTTCCGGTTCTAAAACCGCCTCCCAAACTCATTTTATATTTTCTTTGAGCAAATAAAAAATAATTAAAAAGTTTGTAGTTAACTTCATAGCCATAATCTATGTTTGAATTATAATCTATTATGTTTTCATAAATTCCTTGATTATAACTTGTTGGATTTTGAGCGCGCTGATTCCAGGTAATTACCCAAACTTTATTTCTAGCTTCTAGATAATTTTGGTCATAAAACCCTTCTGGTTTTGCAACACTAGCAAGGTAAGATGAAAAACCCGGATCTATAATAATTATTTCATATTCTAAGCTATCATTAGCAATTACAACAGGTTCTTCTTTTGTGCTATTATTTGAGTTGCTTAATGTAGATGCACAAGAAAAAAGTACAATACAAGATAAAATTAGAAAAGAAATGTATTTTAAGATTTTCATAATCAGAGATTTTAATGTTAGTAAAGTTGCAAAAAATAATCTAAAATAGATTGATTTTTAATTGATTTAACATTAATTTTATCCATTAACCAACCTTTAATTATGAAATATTTAATTCTACTTCTTGTCTTTACTTTTCAATTTTCTCAAGCTCAGATTTTATCAGAAAGAGAAAGAGCAATATTAAAAGATAATTTATTAGAAGATCGATTTACTAATTTATTGCCACAATTAATGGATGCTGCAGACATAGATATGTGGCTGTTAATTTCTAGAGAATACAACGAAGATCCTGTTTTAAAAACCATGTTACCCGCTACATGGTTAAATGCACGAAGAAGAACTATTATTGTTTTTTATAGAGATAAAGCTAAAAATACGTTAGAAAGATTAGCAGTTGCAAGATATGATATTGGTAAAAATATAAAATCTGCTTGGGACAAAGAAAAAGAGCCAGATCAATGGAAAGCTTTATCGGAAATTATAAAGAATAGAAATCCGAATAAAATAGGAGTTAATATTTCTAAATATTTTGCTTTGGCAGATGGTTTGGTTAAAACAGATTATGATGAGTTATTAGAAAATCTACCAAAATCGTATGTTAATAAAGTGGTTTCGGCAGAAAAACTTGCCATTGGTTGGATTGAAACAAGAACTGCCAAAGAAATGAAATTGTACAAAGAGCTAGTACAAATTACACACAATATTATTGCAGATACTTTTTCATCAAAAACAATCATTCCAGGTAAAACTACTACAGAAGATTTGGTGTGGTATCTACGTCAAAAAGTAACCGATTTAGGTTTAGAAACATGGTTTCATCCTACAATAGATATCCAAAGAAATAACGAAGTTTTAAAATCGCACATAGAGTCGTTTTCTAAAGGAAAAGAGAAGAAAATTATCTTAAAAGGCGATTTATTACATTGCGATTTCGGAATTACTTATATTGGTCTAAATACAGATTGCCAGCAGCACGCATATGTTTTAAAGGATAACGAGAATTCTGTGCCAACATTTTTAGTAGATGCCTTTAAAAAAGGAAATCGAGTACAAGATATTTTAACTTCTAACATGAAAGTTGGTAAAACAGGAAATCAAATATTAAAAGAATCTTTAATTCAAGGAAGAAAAGAAGGTTTGGTTCCTTCTATATATACGCATCCTTTGGGTATGTATGGGCATAGTGCTGGTACAACAATTGGTATGTGGGATTCTCAAAACGGAGTGCCAGTAAACGGAGATTATCCTTTACATAAAAATACAGTATATGCCATAGAATTAAATACAACTGTAGCTTTAAAAGAATGGAACAAAAACATTAGAATTATGTTAGAAGAAGCTGGTTTTTTTGGAAATAATATTTTTGAATATGTAAATTCTAGGCAAACAGAAATTATACCAATTAAAATTAAGTAGATGAAAAATAGGTGTTTTTGGGTTACTGATAGTCAATTATATATTGATTATCATGATAACGAATGGGGAAAACCAGTTTTTGATGATGAAACACTCTTTGAATTTTTAGTTTTAGAAACTTTTCAGGCAGGTTTAAGTTGGATAACAATTTTAAATAAAAGAGAAAACTTTAGAAAAGCATTTGATAATTTTGATTATCAGAAAATTTCTAAATATTCAGAAAAAAAATATGAATCTTTGCTTCAAGATGCTGGTATCATCAGAAACAAATTAAAAATAAGAAGTGCAATTACAAATGCGCAATTGTTTATTGATATACAGAAAGAGTTTGGTTCATTTTCTAAGTTTATTTGGTCATATGTAAATCATAAACCAATTTTAAATAAATTTCATAAAAGAGAAGACGTGCCAGCAACTACTAAATTATCTGATATTATTTCTAAAGATTTAAAAAAACGCGGATTCAAATTTGTTGGTTCTACCGTAGTTTATGCTTATATGCAAGCTGTCGGTATGGTTAACGATCACACAACAAACTGTTTTAAATATCCAACAGAATGAAAATTTTAAAAGTACCTGCTAAAGACTTAAAAGCTATATTTTATACATTTAGTAGAAGAATAGGCATATTTGTAATATTTGTGTTTTTTCTGTTTTTTGATAGTTTATATTTTGCAGAAAACGTTACAAACTCTCAATTACCCATTAATATTTTAATGTTAATTGGTTTTGTAGTAATGTATTTTAGAGCGAATAAAAGAACCCAAGAGTTAATGATTTATGCGGTAATTTTAGGTTTTGGAGGCGAGTATCTTTTTTCGAGACTTTTAAATATGTACACATATAGATTAGAAAATGTACCTTTATATGTACCATTTGGTCATGCAGCATTATATGGTAGAATTTTTATGTTTAGCAAAGCACCAATAGTAAGAAAATACCACGAGGCAGTAGAAGAACTGTTTGCTTTAATAATTGTTTTATTGGCAACAGTTTATGTAGTTTTCTTTAATGATGTGTTTGGTTTTGCAATGACTATTGTAGTTTTCTTGCTACTGTGGACTCGTCCAAAAGAAAAATTATTCTTTTTTTCGATGTACATTTTAGTGGCGATTTTAGAAATAGGAGGTACAGCATTCGGTTGCTGGAAATGGCCAAGTACGGCCTTTGGTGTTTTCGATTTTTTACCTAGTAATAATCCGCCAAGTGGTATTAGCTTGTTCTATTTTTTATTAGATATTGGTTGTTTCTTTATCTATACTCAACGCAATAAAATAGCTTGGAAAAGATTAAAGAACATAGAAAAGATATAAATTAACTACCTGCCAATAATCGTATGGTTACAAATATAATGATAACCAAACTACCATAAATTAGTACTTTTTTACCAGCGTTTTTGTAATATCTTTCATGACTTTTAATATCTTTTCTGTAGCTATAAACCATTAAAGCTATAAATGATAGAATAAAGAAAATCATAAAAATAATTCTACCGGTTGTAAAATAAGCGCTTAAAAACATAGGTTATAATTTTTTGTAAAATTGAATAATTATTATTTTTTCTTATCTAAGATTTTTCGATACCTTGTAAAGATGTAACAAACATTATAAGTTGCAAAATTACGAATTTATAAACTTCTAATAATTAAAATATATATGAAAGATAAAATTAATTCTGTACACGATTTTCATACAGCATTTGGTGCAGGAATAAAAAATGAACCAACTGCAAATATTACAGAAAATAGAAATTTGCTTCGTTATAATTTAATGAAAGAAGAAAATGAAGAATATTTAGAGGCTGCCAATAATAATGATTTGGTAGAAGTTGCAGATGCTCTAGGTGATATGCTATATATTTTGTGTGGCACAATCATAGAACACGGCATGCAAGATAAAATTACCGAAGTTTTTAACGAAATTCATAGGAGTAATATGAGTAAGTTAGGCGAAGACGGAAAACCAATTTACCGAGAAGATGGTAAAGTTTTAAAAGGACCTGATTATTTTAAACCAAATATTAAAGAAATATTAGATAGATAAAACTCAATCGAAATTTGATATATTTTTTTTAATATAAGCTAAAGTCAACTTTACAATATCGTCTTCATATTTATAAAATCGATGATCTAATTCATCCCAAAGATCGATATTAGATTCCTTTTGCATTAAAATGCGTTGTCTTATTGTTTGATTTTTTGGAACTGGAATTTGCGGAAATAACATAATAGCTTCAGATAGAATATCTATTGTTTTTTCTGCATTTATAGCTAAGTACGCGTGAAAAATCTCATGTGCAAATTGACCTGCTGAACTAAAAAAGAACTGAATAAATCCGCCATTTGTAACATTATCTTCTAAAATATCTATATAAATAAACGTTTTTTCAAATTCGTTTAAATTTTCAAAATTATTTTTTTTAGGTATTTTTTTACCAATAATTTCTCCAATTCTTGTAATTTTTTCAGAATCATCATTTAATAAAAGTGCAATTTCTGTTGATGTCATAAATTATAATTTCACACGTTTTAATGCCATAGCTTTAATCATCCAATTGGGTAAAGGTTTTTTAGGATTTCTATTTTTTAGATTGATATGAATGCCTAAACTTTTAATTAGCGGTACTTTATTTGTTTCGATAAATTCGATAAGCGTACCATCATAATCTTCAATATATCCCCAATGCCCATTTGCATCGCCCATATTAAAAGATGGTTGACTAATCACCTGAAAAGGAACTTCTTTTTGTTTACATTCTTCTTTTAATACCTTTAAATTTTTAACGTCAAAACATAAATGAATATAGCCTAAATCTCCCCAATATCTATTTTTAAATATTTTTGTTGGCTCGTTTTCTAAACACTGAATAAGTTCTATTTCACTAGTTCCAAAAAACTTGGAAAAGCCACCAACTCGCTTTTTAGAATGTGTAAGTAAAATGCGTCTAAAGCTTTTACTACCATTTTTTAAATCTTCAAGATCATCAAAATTATCAGTTTTATCGAAAATAACTTTATCATAACCCAAAACGTCTTTATAAAGTTTTAGTGAAACATCAATATTAGAAACTCCGATTGCTGCTCCAGAAATACCACCAACATCAATTTTTTTATTTTGATAGAAAGAAGTGTGCTCTTTTATTTTTAAAATATTATCAAAGGGATCTTTTAAAAAGAAACATTTTACGCCGCTTGGATCTTTTTTAATTTCAGAAAGAATATTTTCGTTGCTGCTTTTTAAGCGGTTATATGTTGCTGTAATATTATTTGTTTTAACAAACGGAAACTGAATGCCTAAATCGCCTACTTTAAATTCATTTTCTGGTTTAGATGGTTTTCTATTTGTGTATTGCCAAATTTCGTAACCACCACCACCTTGCATGTTTAAGCCTAGTAAAGCTCTTTTTTTTCTTGGTTTACCGCCCATATATTTTGCCATATATGTTGCTTCGTTACTATCATCAAAAATTAAAGCATCTGCACCAAGTTTTGTTGCGTACCATTTAAATGCAATGTCTGCATTTTTTACACCAATACCAATTTGCTGAATACCGTAAATTAATTTTTCTTTCATTTTATAGTTAGGTTGCAATTTTTTAAAACAGAGTCTAAATGTTTCAGAACAAACCTTTTTTAAGCTCTACTAAATTACTGAATCTATTCTGAAGTCTCTTTTATAAGTACGTAAATTTTTAGTAAAGAGTTTTCTTCTAATTTTTTTAAGCAAAAAAAGTCTTGATAAATTAATATCAAGACTTTTAGTATGTGTGTAGAATTGTTTTTATTTTGTTGCTTTATCAAAAGCGTTTTTTCCGCCAACAATTGGTAATGTTATAGAAGTACCATTTAAATCTACAGTAAGTTCTGTGCCAGGTTCTGGTAATAAAGTAAAATTATTATCACTAGAAAAAATCATTAACCCAATTTGTTGTCCTTTTTTGATAATTTGATCATCTGGTTGCAAATCAAAAGTCATTTCATAAAATTTACCTGGTTTTAAAGGAGCACTTTTAGTTAATGATTTATGATTTTGTAAATCTGCCCAACCACGAGTAATAATATTGTCTGTTATTTTGGCTCTTCTACCTTTAGTCCATGGTAAAGAAACTAACCATACAGATAAGTTTACTGCAGGTTTACTACTAGATGCTTTAATTGTTATAGATGATAAACCAGAAATATGTAAATCTTCTTTTAGAACATCAGAAACATATATTAAACGATGATTTGTGTTTTCTGCTTGCGCTAAACTTTCGCCAGAAAAAGAATAATTATCAACTAAAGTTTCTTTTGTATTAGACGAATTAGATCTTACTAATTTTCCGGCTTTTGGTGCACCAGGCTCTAAATAAAGAGTTACCGGTTTAGCCGCCGGATTTGGATAATCTCTATACGGAGTTGGCTGGGTTCTTTTATCATTTTCTCTTACAATCCAAGCTCTATCATCTTTTTCTACATTATTTTGAACACCGTGTAAATAACGAGTAAACCAACGATTCATCATTTTCATTGGCGGTGGGCCACCATGACCGTTTTGGTGATAGAATATCTGAGATGGAAGCCCCATTTGTTTTGCTTTTGCATAAATTCTGTAACTATGCTCTGGCATTACGTTCCAATCATTAAAACCATGAGACATTAATAATGCAGCTTTCATTGGTTTCATATCATTTAGATAATCTCTACCAGCCCAAAAATCATTATAATCTCCTGTTTGCCTATCCATTCCGTTAGCCAGTTCAGTATCTCTAATAACCTTATTATTATGTGGTCTGTTTTCTTCTTTACCACTATGAATGTAATCGTATAAAACATCAATATCTTCACCTAAATATCCGCCAGGAGATCTAACCAAACCGTTAGATCTGTAATAATGATAATAAGAAGTATTTGGTGCAACAGGTATAATGGCTTCTAAGCCTTTAACACCTGTTGTTGCTGCAGCTAACGGAATTGTACCATTGTAAGAAGTACCTGTCATACCAACTTTTCCGGTACTCCAATATGCTTTAACTTCTTTGTTTCCTTCTCTTTCGGTATAACCTTTTGCTCGTCCGTTTAACCAATCTATTACTGCTTTTGGCGCTAAAGATTCATTGTCTCCTCCAACAGTTGGTGATCCATCAGATAAACCAGTTCCTGGTGATGATGAATGCACAACAATATAACCCCTAGGAACCCAAGTTCTAACTTGAGAATTTGAAATTATAGGTCTTTTTCCTCTTCGAACAACTTCTACTCTTGTTCTTTGTTTTTCTTTTGCGCCAATTTCATGTTTAACATCCCAAAATAAACCAGGTGTGTCACTTGCTGTCCCTGCATAGTAAGGGCTAGATTCGTAAACAATAGGTAATTTTAAACCTTCTGTTTCTGTTTGTAGAGGTCTTGTAACATCTACATGCATTCTATCTAGTTTTCCGTCACCATCGGTGTCAAAGGAGGTTTCTACCCATAAATCTGTTCGAATCCACTTGCTTGAATCTTTAAAACCTTCAACAATTTGTGCTTCGCCATCTTTAAAAAAAGGTTTCGATTTTTCTTGAGCACTAATGGTAAAAGCAATAAGAAAGACAATTAAAAATTGATGTATTTTTTTCATAGTTTATTATTTATTTTAAAACAGAAAATTCTATTGAAGAATCTGTAAATACAGTGTGGGTTTGAGTTTTAAAATCTTTTTCATCTGCTTTGTAAATATTATCTACATAGGTCTGCGGATTTAAATCGATTAGAGGAAACCATGTACTCTGCACTTGTATTTGTAGTTTGTGTCCTTTTTTAAATGTGTGAAAAACGTCTTGTAACTTAATATTTACAGCTGTTTTTTTATTTGGAGTAAAAGGTTCTGGTTTTTCAAAACTATTTCTAAATCTTCCTCTTAAAACTTCACTTCTAACCATTAAATGGTAGTTGCTCATTTTTAAATGGTTTTGAAGTTTTTTATTGTCTTCTTTTACATTATCAGGGTGTACATCTATAACCTTTACAACCCAATCTGCTGCAGAACCTGTAGTAGCTACTTTTAATTTTGCTAAAATGTCTCCTGCTAATGTAAAATCTTCAGTTAAAACATCTGTTTCAAAGACTAAAACATCTGGTCTTCTAGCGGCAAAACGTTGGTCATCTGTCATGTACTTTCTTGGTGTAAAAACCGTTTTAATGTCTTCAGAATAAGGTACAGGATGTTTAATATCACTAATAAAATTAACAGCTTTCGTCGATTTTTTTGATGCAGTTAGTTCTTGGTTTTCAGATAAAAACCAGTTTTCTTTTACAATATTTTTTGGAGGCCAAGTATCATAAGACTTCCATTCTTTTTTGCCAGAATCAAAAACATAGGCTTCTGGTAAACCAGAGTTTTTATCTCCATTTCCTTTTAAGAAATGATTAAAAAATTTAGTTTCAATTTCTTTTTGAAATTTTAAAGAAATAGAGTCGCCAAAATAATAATTACCAACATAATTCTCTACGCCAGTTCTAGACCATTTACCATGATCCCAAGGACCGAAAACCAATGTGTTATAATTGTCTTTACCGTGTTTTTCTATAGCTTTGTAAGTTTCTAAAGGTCCGTATAAATCTTCTGCATCAAACTCACCAGCAACAACCATTGTTGCAACTGTAGATGGAACTCTATTTAAATGCTGAATGATTCCTTTACTTTTCCAGTTTTCATCATAATTAGGATGCTCTACAATTTCCTTCCAGAAAAAATCATCAATTCTATCTTTATTTTCAGCAGAAGTTACATCTAATTTGTCATATTGAAAATATTCATTTAAATTCTTTAAAGGTCCTTTGTCTAAGAAAAATTGATATTGATCTTTAGATTCCATTTTAGGAAAAGAGTACCAAGCAGAATCTGTTGGTGTGTCTTTGTAAGTTCCAAATAAAGAAATCGCTCTAAAATAACTTAATAAAAAAGCTCCGTTATGATGAAAATCATCAAAGAAAAAATCACCAATACTTGCTTGCGGTGAAGCTGCTTTTAATGCAGGGTGTGCATCTATAGAAGAAACAGTAGCGTAATGTCCTGGATATGAAATTCCCCAAGTACCAACGTTTCCGTTATTATTTTCAACATTTTTAACCAACCAATCGATAGTATCGTAAGTATCAGAAACTTCATCAGATTGGTTTGCTTCTTTATTAGGTATGTAAGCGCGCATGTTGTCATAAACACCTTCACTCATCCATCTACCACGTACATCTTGGTAAACCACAATGTTACCTTCTTTCATTAAATGAACGTTTGGGCCAATTTTAGATTTCATTTTACCTTCTCCGTATGGCGCAGAACTATATGGAGTTCTTTGCATTAAAATAGGGTATTTTTTAGAAGTATCTTTTGGTGAATAAATTGTTGTATGCAATTTAGTACCATCTCGCATTTCGATATCTACCTCTTTTTTTGTGTAATTATCTGCAACGTAAGAATCTTTTTTCTTTTCTTTTTCTGTTGTTTTTTCACAAGAAGTGATGATAAAAATGCTAAATAATAATAAGATAAATTTTGTTTTCATAATGATGATTGGTTTGTGGTTATAAAACTACAAAAACTTAACTTAAATTGCTCTAGTAAAGCATAAAAGAGGCTTTGTTAAAATCATAATTATTTCTTAAAATTGATTGTGTCTCCTAGTTGTACATGGTTTTTTAGACTTTATCTTTTATTTTTGTATTGATAAATTTAAAAACTATAAATTATGAAAACTTCAATTTTTACACTTGTGATGTGTTGTTTTTTGTCAATTTCTAATTTTGCTCAATCTAATAGTGACGCTATTAAAGTAGGTGATGTTTTTACAGTAGGCAAAGTTGAAATGAATAATTATAAGCACATTAAATTTCCTAGAAACAACTTTATTATTAAAAGAGGTGGTATTGCAACTTATAAAAATGTTGTAAACAAAGAAGTGAAAGTTACTTCTTTAGAAGAAAAAAAAGATGGTAGTTTAGAAGCTGTAATTGAACTAACATCTGGACGTTATTTTTTTAAAAGCCACAAATACATTAAAGTAGATTTAAATAAAGCATTAAATTCTAAAGAATTAATTGAAAGCTAAATTTGCTATCATCAACTAAATAAAAATTAAAAAACTTTCTTCTTAGAAAGTTTTTTTTATGCTTTATATTGTGATTTCTTAAAATTCTATACTTATGAAAAATATATTTCTATTGTTTTTGTGTTTTTTCAGCTTGAGTTGCTCAAATAAAAAAGTAGAACAAGTAGACATAAAAGAAAAACCATTACCAACTTTAGTAGACGGTAGATATAATGTTGCATTTCTTATTATGGATGGTACATTTAATACCGAACTAACAGCGCCATTTGATATTTTTCAGCATACTATTTTTAGAAAAAATATAAAAGCTATGAATGTTTTTACGGTAGCAAATACAAATGAAGCTGTTACAACATTCGAAGGAATGAGAATTTTACCAGATTATAATTATCTAAAAGATAAGTTACCTAAAATAGATATTTTAGTTGTTCCGTCTGCAGAACATCATTTAGATACAGATTTAGATGATACAAAAATGATAGATTTTGTAAACCAAGTGGCTAAAGATGCAAGTTTTATTACTTCACATTGCGACGGTGCTTTTGTATTAGCCAAAGCAGGGTTGTTAAAAGATAAAATTTCGACAACTTTTCCTAGTGATATAGACAAAATGAGAGAAACGTTTCCAGGTTTAGACATTAGAAAAGAAGTTTTATTTGTGCATGACAGTAACGTAATTACTTCTGCTGGTGGCGCAAAATCTTTTGAAGCTGCTTTGTATTTATGCGAGTATTTGTACGGAAAGGAAATAGCAAAATCGTTAGCAGGTGGTTTAGTTATAGATTGGAATTTAGAAAATGTACCACATTTAATTGTAGATTAAGCAATAATTTTACGTAATAAATTCCTATTTACTTGCGCATTTCTTGTAGAGCTTGTTTTTGATCAAAAAATAGAAAAATTCTTTTTAAGTCTAAGTAGTTGACAGATTTTCTCCTTATTTTTGCAAACTATGCAAGAAACAAAGAAACATCAACTAACAGATTGGTTACCAACTACAAACAAAGAGGTTAAAATTCGAGGTTGGGAAGAATTAGACGTGATTCTATTTAGCGGAGACGCTTATGTAGATCATCCGTCTTTTGGGCCTGCTGTAATTGGTAGAATTTTAGAAAGTTATGGTTTACGTGTGGCAATTGTACCACAACCAAGTGTAAACGATAACTTACAAGATTTTGAAAAATTAGGTAAGCCTCGTTTATTCTTTGCCGCTACTGGTGGTTGTATGGATCCGATGGTTTCTAATTATACAGCAAGCAAAAAAAGACGTGATAAAGATGCATATACGCCTAACGGAGATAAAGGTTTTAGACCTGATTATGCAACCTCTGTATATTCTAAAATTTTAAAAGAAAAGTTTCCTGATGTACCTGTTTTAATTGGAGGAATTGAAGCATCGTTAAGACGTGTAACTCATTATGATTATTGGTCGGATAAGTTGTTGCCTTCTATTTTAGAAACTTCTAAAGCAGATATGTTGGTTTACGGAATGGGTGAACAGCCTTTACGAGAAATTGTAGAGTTGTTGCAAAAAGGTGTGCCTTTTTCTAGCTTAAAAAACATTAAACAAACTGCGGTTTTAATCAATCAAAAAGAAGAAAAAATACCTGTAGTTAATGGTTGGGAAGATGTTACAATTAATTCTCATGAAGCATGTTTAAAAGATAAAAAAACATTTGCTTCTAATTTTAAAGTGATAGAACAAGAATCTAATAAGTTAAAAGCCAGAAGAATTCTACAAGGAATAGGAGAGAATACCTTGGTAATTAATCCGCCTTACCCAACAATGACAGAAAAGGAAATTGATGGGTCTTTCGATTTGCCTTACACTCGTTTACCACATCCAAAATATAACAAACGTGGACCAATACCTGCGTTTGAAATGATTAAATTCTCAATAAATATACATAGAGGATGTTTTGGTGGATGTAGCTTTTGTACAATTTCTGCTCATCAAGGTAAATTTATTGCAAGTAGAAGTCAAGAGTCTGTTTTAAAGGAAGTTGATAAAGTTGCAAATATGCCAGATTTTAAAGGATATTTATCTGATATTGGTGGTCCGTCTGCAAATATGTATCAAATGAAAGGTAAAGTACAATCTATTTGCGATAAGTGTGTTGCACCAAGTTGTATTTCGCCGGTAATTTGTTCTAATTTAGATACTTCTCACAAACCTTTAACAGAATTATATCAAGCAGTTGATAAACATCCGAAGATTAAAAAATCTTTTATTGGAAGCGGAATTAGACATGATATGTTGGTGCCAGAATTCAATAAAAATGCAGATCCAAAAGAATTGGATGCATATACAGAAGAGGTAATGACTAAACACGTTTCTGGACGTTTAAAAGTTGCACCAGAACATACTTCAGATCCTGTTTTAAAATTGATGCGTAAGCCTTCTTTTAAATATTTTCATATGTTTAAAGAGCGTTTCGATAAAATAAATATCAAGAGAAGATTAAATCTGCAATTGATACCTTATTTTATTTCAAGTCATCCGGCAAGTGAAGTAGAAGATATGGCAAATTTAGCTGCAGAAACTAAAGATATGGGCTTTCAGTTAGAGCAAGTTCAGGGTTTTACACCAACGCCTATGACTGTTGCAACCGTAATTTATTATTCAGGTTATCATCCGTATACATTAAAACCAACCAAAACTCCTAAAACAAAAAAGGAAAGAGAAGATCAGCATAAATTTTTCTTTTGGTATAAAAAAGAAAACAAAGATTGGATTCGAAATACGTTAAGTAAAGTTGGTAGGCCAGATTTATTAAAAGTATTGTTACCCGAAACAAATTCGTGGCAAAAGAATAAAAAAGCAAAACCTGCTAAAAATACTTTTGATGATGCTGTTCCTTTTAATAGAAGAAAGAAAAAAGCTAGTAGAAGTTCTTCTAAAAAAAGAAGACGATAAATTAAAAAAAATGATAACCATTAAATTTACTATGATTTAATGGTTATTTTTTTACAGCAATCATCATATGCGGACTAAATGGAAGCAAATACTCGTCATTCTGAGTTAACTTCTGTAAAGATTTTAAAGTTTTAGATTTCTTTTTATCTAACATATTCGCAAAGTATTCATTGTCTAACCAAATCATACCTTCAACAGCATAAAGATTTATAAATGAAAGGTTTTGCTCTAAAAACTCTGTTTTTAAAGTTGCAGGTTTATGATAATAGGCATCAGCTAATAAAAAAGGAAAATCTTTAGGCGCATTATGCACACCAGTAGTTAATTCTTTTTTACACATATCAAAAAATGAATTTGCATGTATCATTCCGTTCATTAACCCAACAACAGTAGATGCAGTTGCGTTAATTGCGAAACCTAAAATAATTCCGCCTTTTTTAAGAACTCTTTTTGCTTCTAATATTGCTGCAATTCTATCTTCTCTTTTTTGTAGATGATATAAAGGGCCATGTAATATTACTAAATCTGCTGAATTATCTTTAAAAGGAAGTTTTTTTGCTTCGCCAATAGTTACAGAAAAAGGTTTTTTTAATTTTTTTGCTCTTTTTTCTGCAAGTTTTATATGTTTTAAAACAGGTTCTATTAAATGCACTGTATGATTTTGTTTCGCTAACCATTCAGAATATTTTCCAGTTCCACCACCAACATCTACAACAGTAATTTTATCTTTTAAAATATGAAGTTGTATTAATTCTTTAATACGTTCAAATTCAAAAATCCCCATACCTTTTTCTAGGCGAGTTTCTTCGGAAGCTTTGTTGTAAAAATCTTCTAATTCTTTGCTAATTAATTGCTGTTTCTTCAAGTTGTACTTTTAAAAAGTTAAAAGTAAATAATTTAAAACAATTAAGTATAAAACCGTAAAAGTGATTGTGAATAAATATTATCTAACGTGTGTTTTTAAGAAAGCAATGGTTCTTTCCCAAGATAAATCTGCCGCAGCCTCATCAAATCTTGGTGTTGTATTGTTATGAAAACCATGATTAACTTCTGGGTAAAAATGTGCAGTATATGTTATTTTATTTTCTTTCAATACTTTTTCAAATGCAGGCCAACCTTCGTTTACCCTTTTGTCTAAACCAGCATATTGTAAAAGTAAAGGAGCTTTTATTTTAACTGCATCTTTTGCTTCTGGTTGTCTACCATAATAAGGAACAGCAGCAGATAATTCTGGTAATCTTACCGCCATCATATTAGATATCCATCCGCCAAAACAAAAACCTACTACACCAACTTTACCGTTACAATCTTTATGATTTTTTAAATAATTGTAACCAGCAATAAAGTCTTCTAGCATTTCTATTCGATCTCTTTTCTTCTGCATTGCTCTACCTTCATCATCACTTCCTGGGTAACCGCCTAAAGGAGCTAATGCATCTGGAGCTAATGTTATAAAACCATCTAAAGCAGCTCTTCTACCAACATCTTTTATATACGGATTTAAACCTCTATTTTCATGAACTACTATTAAACCAGGTAGTTTTCTAATATTTTTTACACGTTTAGAAAGTAAACCATTCATTTTTTTACCTCCTTTTGGAGATTCATAATGTATTGTTTCTGATTTTAATCTAGGATCGTCTGGTTGAACCGTAATAGCATCAATATAATTAGGAGAAATAAAACTTAATAAAGAAGGTAAGGTAATTGCACCAACAGCAAATAAAGAAAGTTTTTGTAAAAATTCTTTTCTGTCCATTTTATTGTGCGCATAATCGTCATATAAATCAAAAACTTCTTGACTTATGTCTTCTTTTTTTAAATTTTGCATGTTGCTTTTATTTAGGATTCTAATTTAAATCTAAAGTACTTAAAAATGAAGTAAATATTATATTTAACGGTTAAGTTTAAGTTAAACTGCCTTTTCGAGAGCTATATAATGCGTTGTGTTTTCTATTGATAAAGGGAAGATTTTAATTTCGCATTTATATGCAGTTTTGTCTTTCTTATAATTTAAAACTGTTTCTTCAAAAGGCTTGTTTGCTATTAATTTTTTTCTAATTCTAGCTCTTGTCTCTTCACATGTATTGTCTCCTTGAAGAAAAGTTGGCGTTTTGTTAATAGCGTACTTTTTACTGAAACCTGTCATTTTTTTAAAGCCATCATTCACCCAAATAATTTCTTGATCTTTATTCGTTAGCACAATTGTTTCGAAATCTTGATTTTTAAAAATAACATCTACATCATTACACCAATTAAACTTATTTGCAAAGTTTTTTATTGTATTGATATCGTTTTTTCTGTTGATTTTTTTTATTTCATCAGTAAAATAATCTATGTAAAAGTCAAAACTTTTTATTGGGGCTTTAAGAAAATCCGAAGATGAAATTTGACTTTTTAAGCACGTATAATCGTGTTCATTTTGCGAAGACAAAAACAAATCTAAACACATCATACCAGCCAAATTATTTCTCATAATAAAAAGAGTTTTTTAAATTAAACAGCTAAGCTATAAAAAAATGCTTAGAATTTATGTTAAAAAACTTATTTACAGTCCTTTTTATCTTGAATTTCACCTATTAAATTCCCTTTTTTATCGAATTTAAAGCCACAACAATCGATAAAGCCTTTTGCAATTAGTTTTCTTGCACGTTGAATTTGAGATTTTGTGGTTGATAAACTTTGTTCTAATTTAATGGCAATATCCTGTTGCTTTAGACCTTTGATGTCAGATAAAAATAATGGCTTTCTATATTTATCTGGCAGACTTTGTATAATACCTCTAAGGCAATCTTTTTCCGTATGGTTATTTATACTAATGTTCGTTTCAGATTCGAAATTTGCGATTTCAAAAGTTTGATTTGTGGTTTTCCAATAATTTAAAACGGAATTTCTAGCAATAGTAAAACACCAAGATTTTAATTTATTTAAATCTTTTAAAGTATGAATACTGGTGTGTATTTTTATAAAAGTTTCTTGTAAAACATCATCTGCTATTTCAGAGTTTTTTACTTTACTTAATATAAAATTTTTTAAATCATCAGAATAAAATGTCCAAACTTCTTTAGTAGTCATTTTTAAATATAAAAAAATATAAAAAACGAAACAATTTTAAAGTGTTAAGATTGTTTCGTTTTTTGTAAATTAATTTTTAGCAATTACAAGAATTACATGTGCAATTAACACATGTGCAGTCTTTACAAGATCCGTTTTTGCAGGCATTGCAATCGCATGTACAATTTTTATTTTTCATGATATTTGTTTTAATGTTCATATAATAGACTCAAAAAAGTTTAAAAAGACGCATTAATTTAAAATCTTTTTTTACTTAAAATAATAGTATTATTAAAAAAGAGTGGAGATTTGAATTTTAAAGTATAATTGATTGAAGTAAAAAACAGCTTAAAACGCTATTTAATGATATTAAAAAGTTTTAACTAACGCAGTAAGTTTATATAAAAAAACTCCGCATAAATTATGCGGAGTTTACTAGTTGTGATAAGAATATTTTTTTAAGACTCTATTGAACTTAAAAGTAAATTACTTAGTTTTAATAACAATAACACCATTTGCTCCTCTAACTCCATAGCTAGATGAATCTGGTCCTTTAAGTATGGTGACTTTTTTTACTTCATTTGGATCTATAGCGGCAAATACACTTTCTGGGACTTCAATATTATTAAGTACGAATAACGGATCCATATTTCCAGAGAAACTATTATAACCTCTTATTCTTATAACATTATCAGCAGAAATACTAACTCCAGAAACTTTTCCTCTTAGATAGTCATATATAGAATTAAACTGTATTGAGTTTCCTGAGACTTCATTTGCAGCATTTTTTACTATTACTTTTTCGTTACCACCTCTTATGTAAATGTTAATTTTCTCTTTTCCGTTGTATGCAATTTTAGTAATTCCAATTTCTGGATGAAATGCACTAATTGTTTTTGGTTTTTTATTTAATCGAGTTTTAAATATTCCATTAAAATTAGTGGTTTTATCTTGCTTTACATCATCTATTAAAATAATTGCACCAGAAATAGGTTTGTTTTTTTGGTTTTTAACTTTGATAGTGATTTTTTTTGATTGAGAATTAATACCAAAACTTAATAATAAAAAGCTTAGTAGAATAGAGAATTTTTTTTTCATGTAAATAATTTTGAGGTTGTTAAGGTAATAAAAAGATATTACATATTTCTTCTATACTGTCCACCAACTTTAAACAGTGCTTCTGTAATTTGTCCTAAAGAACAAACTTTGGTCGCTTCCATTAGCTTATCAAATAAGTTTTCATTCTGAATTGCCGCTTCTTGCAAAATTTCAATTTGAGCAGCAACTTTTTCAGGATTCGCCTTATTTAATAATTCTTTAGTTTGTATTTGATGTTTTTTCTCTTCTTCTGTTGCTCTAATAACTTCTGCTGGTTGCACTGTTGGTGAACCTTTAGAACTTAAAAACGTATTAACACCAATAATTGGGAATTCTCCGTTATGCTTTAGTGTTTCATAATACAAGCTTTCTTCTTGAATTTTAGAACGTTGGTACATTGTTTCCATAGCTCCTAAAACACCACCACGCTCTGTAATTCTATCAAACTCTAGTAAAACGGCTTCTTCAACAAGATCTGTTAATTCTTCAATAATAAAAGCACCTTGAATAGGGTTTTCGTTTTTAGTTAAACCTAACTCTTTGTTGATGATTAACTGAATCGCCATTGCTCTTCTTACAGATTCTTCTGTAGGTGTTGTAATTGCCTCATCATAAGCATTTGTATGTAAAGAATTACAGTTGTCGTTTATTGCATATAAAGCTTGTAACGTAGTTCTAATATCATTAAAGTCTATTTCTTGAGCGTGTAAAGATCTACCAGAAGTCTGAATATGATACTTTAACATTTGTGCTCTAGAATTTGCTCCGTATTTATTTTTCATGGCTTTTGCCCAAATTTTACGAGCAACTCTACCAATTACAGAGTATTCAGGATCAATTCCGTTAGAGAAGAAAAAAGATAAGTTTGGTCCGAATTTGTTAATATCCATTCCTCTGCTTAAATAATATTCTACATAGGTAAATCCGTTAGATAAAGTTAACGCCAATTGGGTAATTGGGTTTGCGCCAGCTTCTGCAATATGATAACCAGAAATAGAAACAGAATAAAAATTTCTTACTTGTTTTTCTATAAAGTATTCTTGTACATCACCCATTAAACGTAATGCGAATTCCGTAGAAAAAATACAAGTATTTTGTGCTTGATCTTCCTTTAAAATATCTGCTTGTACAGTTCCTCTAACTTGCGCTAAAGTGTCTTTTTTAATTTGTTGATAAACATCCGAAGGTAAAACCAAATCACCAGTTAAACCTAATAACATTAGTCCCAAACCATTATTTCCTTCTGGTAAATTGCCTTGATAGGTTGGTCTTTCTAGTCCTTTATCATCATAAATTTCTTTGAATTTTGCTTCAACATCTGCTTCAAGATTATTATCTTTTATATATTTTTCGCAGTTCTGATCGATGGCAGCATTCATAAAGAAACCTAGCAGCATTGGTGCAGGACCATTAATTGTCATTGAAACTGATGTCATATTATGGCTTAAGTCGAAACCAGAATACAATTTTTTAGCATCATCTAAACAACAAATCGAAACTCCGGCATTACCTATTTTACCATAAATATCTGGTCTTTCACCAGGATCATTACCATATAAAGTGACAGAATCGAAAGCTGTAGACAAACGTTTGGCATCCATTCCTAAACTTACATAATGAAAACGTCTGTTGGTTCTTTCTGGGCCACCTTCTCCAGCAAACATTCTTGTAGGATCTTCACCCGTTCTTTTAAACGGATACAAACCTGCTGTAAACGGAAATTCTCCAGGAACATTTTCTTGTAAATTCCAACGTAATAAATCACCCCAAGCTTCATATTTAGGTAATGCCACTTTTGGTATTTGTGTATGAGAAAGTGATTCTGAATGTGTTTCTATGTTGATTTCTTTATCACGTACTTTAAACGTATAAATTGGGTTTTTATATTTTTCTACTTTTTCTTGCCAATTTAAAATGATTTCCCAGTTATAAGGGTTTAAATTTAGTTTAACCTTTTCAAATTGAGCTACTAATAATTTTACAAAATCAGAATCATTATTGTTTAAATCACTAATTATTGTATCTAAATCGATACCAGCTTTTGTAATTGCTACGGATTTTTCTACAATAGATTCGATAGTTTTATGAATTCCGTATAACTTTTGCGCAACCTTAACTTGGTCGTTAGCAGTTCTGTCGTAAGCTCTGTTATTCTCTGCAATTTCAGATAAATAGCGAACTCTTGCCGGCGGAATTACAAAGATTTTTTCTGACATCTCTTTTGTAATTTCCATTTTAGATTTTAAATCAGCATTTGTTTTTTCTACCAATTTATCCATAATACTTTTATACAAAGTATTCATTCCTGGGTCATTAAATTGAGAAGCAATTGTGCCATAAACAGGTAGGTCGTCTTGATGTATATGCCATAAATTATTATTACGCATATATTGTTTTTTTACATCTCTAACAGCATCTAAAGCACCTCTTTTATCAAACTTGTTAATTGCAACTAAATCAGCAAAATCTAACATGTCTATTTTCTCTAATTGAGTAGCAGCACCAAATTCTGGCGTCATAACATATAAAGAAGTATCAGAATGTTCTATAATTTCTGTATCAGATTGCCCAATTCCAGAAGTTTCTAAAATAATTAAATCGAATTCAGAAGCTTTTAAAACCTCTACCGCCTCGTTTACATATTTAGATAAAGCTAAGTTAGATTGACGAGTTGCTAAAGAACGCATATAAACTCTAGAGTTATTAATTGCGTTCATTCGAATTCTGTCACCTAAAAGTGCTCCGCCTGTTTTTCTTTTAGATGGATCAACAGAAATTAAACCAATTGTTTTTTCTGGAAAATCAATTAAAAAACGTCTAACCAATTCATCTACTAAAGAAGATTTTCCTGCCCCACCGGTTCCTGTAATTCCTAAAACCGGAGTTTTAGAATTCTTATTTTTATTATGGATTTCATCTAAAGCATCCTTTGCTATTTCAGGAAAGTTTTCTGCAGATGAAATTACTCTTGCAATATGTCCGATTTCTTTTTCGGCTAATTTAGATACATCAACATCAAGTTTATCTCCAATCGCAAAATCAGATTGTTGTACCAAGTCATTTATCATTCCTTGCAAACCTAATTCTCTACCATCATCCGGAGAATATATTCTTGTAATACCGTAATCCATTAATTCCTTTATCTCTTCCGGAAGAATTACTCCGCCACCGCCACCAAAAATTTTGATGTGTCCAGCGCCTTTTTCTTTTAATAAATCGTACATGTATTTAAAATACTCGTTGTGACCACCTTGGTAAGAAGTAATTGCAATGGCATTTACGTCTTCTTGTATTGCGCAGTTTACAACTTCTTCTACAGATCTATCATGGCCTAAATGAATAACTTCTACGCCGGTAGATTGTATAATTCTTCGCATGATGTTAATAGCAGCATCGTGACCATCAAAAAGAGCGGCGGCTGTTACTATTCTAACTTTATATGTAGGTTTATATGGTGTAATTTGTTCCATTCGTAATAAATGTTATAATTTGAAGTTGCAATTTACGAAAATCTTAAAAAATTCTACAATTCTTTATGGTTTTATAAATTAAAAATATCTTGTTAAGGTGATGTTGTTTAATTTCTTTAAATATGGCATAATAATTGGTGTATTTTTAAAGCAAAATTTAACTGTTAAAACAATCATTATGAGATATATTAAAATTACGTTATTATTATTTGTTATTGTTTTTTCGTCGTGTAATTCTGTAAAAGTAGTTACAGATTATGATACAAAAGTAGACTTTAATAAGTACAAAACCTTTGCTTTTTATAAAACAGGTATAGATAAAGCAGCTATTTCAGATTTAGATAAAAAAAGAATTTTAAATGCCATTGAAAGTGAGTTATTGCTTTTAGGGTTGACAAAGTCTACAAACCCAGATATGTTAGTGAGTATTTTTACAAAATCTAGAGAAAAAGTAAATGTAAACCAAAATAATAATTTAGGTTATGGTTTTGGTTGGGGATGGAATCCTTGGATGTGGAATGGCAACAATAATATTAATGTGTCGCAGTATACAGAAGGTACTTTATTTATTGATTTTATAGATAAAAATAAAAAAGAGTTGGTTTGGCAAGGTGTTGGTACGGGTGCCTTAAAAGTTCAGAACAGAGAAAAAAAGGAAGAAAGAATAAAAGAGTTTGTAAAAGAAATTGTGTCTAAATTTCCTCCAGAAAAAAAAGAATAATATTTAATTGAAAAGCGTTCGTAAGAGCGCTTTTTTTATGTTTTAAATTGATACTTTTGCAGTATGTATAATAAAAGAATTCCTTTAGAAGAAGGCGATTACTATATAAACGAGCAGGGTTATAAGGTTTTTACAGAAAAGTTTCATCTTAGAAGAGGTTACTGTTGTAAAAGTGGTTGTAAACATTGTCCTTATGGTTATGATAAAAAAACAGATTCTTTTAAATAAATAGTGACTTTCAAATTTTAAAAGTATCTTAATAATATAAAGTGTAAAAAATAAATAATGATAAAAAGAATATTAGTTTTAGTTGTAGCGCTTCAATTTGTAGGTTGTGCAGAATTGCAAAATGTAGTAAAGAATTTACCTAGTGGAGGTGGCTTAACCCAAGATCAAATTGGTAATGGTTTAAGACAAGCTTTAGATAACGGTATCAAGAATCAAGTTACCAAGTTAACCTCTAAAGATGGCTTTTATAGAAACGAATTAGTTAAAATAATTTTACCAGAAGAACTTCAGGCTGTAGATAAAGGTTTAAGAAGTTTAGGGTTAGGTAATTTAGCTGATGAAGGTATTAAGGTTTTAAATAGAGCGGCAGAGGATGCTGTTAAAACTGCCACACCAATTTTTGTAAATGCGGTAAAAGAAATAACTTTTAATGATGCAAAAAACATCCTTTTAGGAGATAAAAACGCCGCAACTAATTATTTGCAAACAAAGACAGAGCAAAATTTATATGCAAGTTTTACACCTGTAATAAATAAATCTTTTTCTAAAGTTGGTGCAGACAAGGTTTGGAATAATTTAATATCTAAATACAATAATATTCCTTTTGTTAAAAAAGTAAATCCAGATTTAACGAATTATGTAACTACAGAAGCTTTAAAAGGAGTATTTACTATGATAGAGGTTGAAGAAAAAGGAATTAGAGAAAAAGTTGGATTAAGAAATACAGCACTACTAAAGCAAGTTTTTGCTTTGCAAGATTAATAAAATACTGATTTTTAACAATTTGTCTTTAAATATTTTATTATATTTAAAGACAAATTGTTTTAATTATGTCACGTATACATCAACTACAAACCTACAGTAAGCATTTAGAAGATAGTTATTTTAAATTGTTAGAAAAATCTAACAGCTATCGTTTTATAGATGAAACAATAAGCGATTTTGCTGCATATAAAGCCATGAGAGTTTTAGAAAAATTAAACAAACTTAATTACTTAAAGCATTAAATGATTCTATATCGGTTCTTAATTTTTTAAAATAATCAAACGCTTTTATAAGTCTGGTTCCGTACCAAGAAAAATATTCACCATCAACCAAATATACTTTCGAGTTAGAAATAAAATCATTTATATTTTTTTCCTGAAAAGGAAAAGGTTCTGATGATAAAAAGATACAATCTATGTTTCGGGTTTTTAAATCATCAATGTTTATCTCAGGATATCGACTTAAATTTTTATAAATATTGTTAAAATTATTTATTTCTAATAAGTGATTAATGAATGTGTTATTAGCAGCAATCATCCATGGGTTTTTCCATATAAAATAAACAACATTCAATGTAGGTTTATTTTTAATAAACTGATTAAAATCTTTCAATTTTAATTGAATTTCTGAAACTATTTCAGAAGCTTTGTCTTCACAAAAAAGAATTTTTCCGTAATAATCAATTAAATTAAGTACGTCTTTAATAGTAAACAAATCAGAAACATAAGTTTTAGTAATTTTGCTGCATTTTGTTACGATTTCTTTTGTGTTCTCTTCTTTATTACAAAGAATAATTGTTGGGTTTAGGGCTTCAATTTTATCTATCTTGATATTTTTTGTGCCACCAACCACTGTTTTTTCTTTTAAAAGATTTTTAGGATGTACACAAAACTTTGTAATACCAACAATTTGAGTTTCTAAACCTAAATCGACAAGTAGTTCGGTTATGCTAGGTACTAATGATATGATTCTTAAATCGTCTTTCAATACTTATATTAAAGTAGCCATTTTAACCTGAAGTTCTTCAGCTTTTTTAGCAGCTTCATTGGCAAAGTTTACATCTTTAGAAGCATATATAATTCCTCTAGAAGAATTTATTAAAAGTCCGATGTTTTCTGATAAACCATACTTACACACATCCTCTAAATTACCGCCTTGTGCACCAACACCTGGCACAAGTAAAAAAGAATTTGGTACTATTTTTCTAATTTCTTTAAAATATTCTGCTTTTGTTGCCCCAACAACATACATTAGATTTTGAGAGTTTTGCCAGTTTTTAGAAGTTTCTAATACGTGTTTATAGACTTCTAAATCATCAATTTTTTTTGTTTGAAAATCAAAAGCACCTTCATTAGAAGTTAATGCTAACATAATGGTGTGTTTGTTTTCAAAAGCTAAAAAAGGTTCTACAGAATCTTTACCCATATATGGCGCAACAGTTACAGAGTCAAATGCTAAATCTTCAAAAAAAGCTTTTGCGTACATTGTAGAGGTGTTTCCAATATCACCACGTTTTGCATCTGCAATTGTATAAATTTCTGGATAATTTTTATTTAAGTAGCTAATTGTTTTTTCTAAAGATTTCCATCCTTTTAAACCATAAGCTTCATAAAAAGCGGTATTTGGTTTATAGGCAACACATAAATGGTGAGTAGCGTCAATTATTGCTTTATTAAATTCGAAAATAGGATCTTCTTCTTTAAGCAAATGTTCCGGAATTTTGTTTAAATCTACATCTAATCCGATGCATAAAAACGATTTTTTCTTTCTAATTTGAGCTACTAATTCTTGTGTTGTCATAATTTTAATAAAGTTGCACAAAAATACTTAATTTCACTTTAATTTGTAAGATTTAATAAGTAAAGAAGACCATAAAATAAATTATTATGTATCTCTAATGAAAAAAACCTTATTAATTTTAGTAGTAATCATTTCTAGTTGTAATTTAGAAAAGCCAACCGAATTTTCAAATTTAGCTTTAGAAGAAGTTGTTTTTGATTTAAATGGATCTCAAAAAACTTTTAAAAGTGTTTTAAATCAATATAAAGGTAAGAAAATTGTAATAGATGTTTGGGCCTCTTGGTGTTCAGACTGTTTAAAGGGTTTGCCAAGTGTTAAAAATCTTCAAAAAGAATATCCAGATGTAATTTTTTTGTTTTTATCTGTGGATAAAAGTCAAACGGCATGGAAAAATGGAATTAGAAGATTTCAAATTAATGGAGAACATTATAATTTACCTAAAGGAATGAAGAACGGCGACTTGGTTGATTTTATAAACCTTAGTTGGATTCCTAGGTATTTAGTTGTTGATGAAAAAGGAGGAATCTTACTGTTTAATGCAACAAGGGCTTCAGATAGTGCTATTGTAGATGCTCTAAATAAAACTATATAAATCGTTTTAGTAACTAATTTCGATTGTAACTAATAATTTAAGTTCCATTTCTTAAATTTACATCAGAAATTAAAAATAAAAATATAGCTGTTAAAGCTTTTAAAATAATAATTATGAGAACAAAGATTGTTGCAGGAAATTGGAAGTTGAATAACAATAAAGAAGAAAGTAAAAGTTTAATAAAATCATTAAAAAAAGCGATTAAAAATTTACCGTTAGAAAATACACGTGTAATAGTAGCGCCTACTTTTGTAAACTTATCATCTTCTGTTAAAGCGGCAAAAAAATCTGTGATAGAAGTAGTTGCTCAAAACATGCATCAGGCTAAAAATGGAGCCTTTACAGGTGAGGTTTCTGCAGATATGTTAAAAGCTATCGGAGTAGAAACTGTAATTTTAGGTCATTCTGAAAGAAGAACTTATTTTAACGAAACTGATGCTGCATTGGCAGAAAAAGTAGATGCGGTTTTAGAAAATGGTATGGAAACAATTTTTTGCTTTGGCGAATTGTTAGAAGATAGAAAGTCAGATAATCATTTTAAAGTAGTAGAAAGTCAGCTTTCTAACGCTTTATTTCATTTAGAAGCAAAAGATTGGGGTAGCATAATTTTAGCTTACGAACCAGTTTGGGCAATAGGTACAGGTGAAACTGCAAGCCCAGATCAAGCACAAGAAATGCACGCTTTTATTAGAAGTATTATAGAGAAAAAGTATACTAAAGAAGTAGCAGATAGTGTTTCTATTTTATACGGTGGAAGTGTGAAACCTGCAAATGCAGAAGAAATTTTCTCTAAACCAGATGTAGACGGAGGATTAATAGGAGGAGCAGCTTTAAAAGTAGAAGATTTTATAGGAATTATTAATGCTATCTAATTAGGTAACTTTAAAAGAAAACCAATAAATTTGCATCGAGATATTTTCTCGATGCATTTTTTTTTGATATAATAATTATGGATAACATATATATAGAGTACAATTTTACTGTTTCACCAAAAGAACCAGCAACAGAAATTTTAATAGCAGAGTTAGGAAACGTTGGTTTTGAAAGTTTTGTAGAAAATGAAAACGGAGTAACAGCT
Source organism: Polaribacter sp. BM10 (assembly GCF_002005425.1). GTDB lineage: Bacteria > Bacteroidota > Bacteroidia > Flavobacteriales > Flavobacteriaceae > Polaribacter > Polaribacter marinaquae. The sequence continues at coordinate 3,118,355 of NZ_CP019704.1, forward strand.
TACATTCAGAAAAGCGAATGGAATTTAGAAATTTTAGAATCTATTTTTGTTTTAAATTCTGATGAGTTTTCTATAGAGTATTCAAAAAATGAAGTAGAACAAACTAACTGGAATGCAGAATGGGAAAAAAACTTTACACCAATTCAAGTAGATGATTTAGTTAGTATTCGTGCACCTTTTCATGAAAATCCTAATTTAAAATATGATATTGTTATAGAGCCAAAAATGAGTTTTGGTACAGGTCATCATGAAACTACACATATGATGGTGCAACATTTAATAAATTTAGATTTAGAAGGTAAATCTGTTCTAGATATGGGATGCGGCACAGGTATTTTAGCAATTTTTGCAGAAATGAAAGGTGCTTCGAAGTTAGAAGCTATAGATATCGATAACTGGTGTTATGAAAATTCATTAGAAAATGTAGCTAGAAATAATTGTAAGAATATTGCTGTTTTTGAGGGAGATTCATCATTATTAATTAATAAAAAATTCGATGTAATTATTGCAAACATTAATAGGAATATTTTATTAATGGATATGAAAATCTATACAGAATGTTTAAATGAAAACGGTGTTTTGTTATTAAGCGGGTTCTATGAAGATGATATTCCTGTTATAGATGCAGAAGTTTCTAAATACAATTTAAAGCTAGAGACTTTTATTAAGAGAAACGATTGGGTGGCGTTAAAGTACAATAAATAAATTTTTAATATATTTATAATATGAGCACAAAAGAAAAAAATCAAGAAGAGGTAGACGTATTAGAGCAGGAAGTTTTTCAGCACGAAATAGTTTTGCATAATGATGATGTAAACACTTTTGATCATGTAATAGATTCTTTAGTAAGTGTTTGTGATCATACAGTAGAGCAAGCAGAACAATGTGCAACTTTAGTGCATTATAAAGGTAAGTGTACTGTAAAGTCTGGTGAATTTAAAGATTTAGAGCCAAGATGCTCTAAATTATTACAATTGGGTTTATCAGCAGAATTAATATAAGGTGTATGGAAAATGTTTTTAAGTATTTCGAATTTTCTGACTTTTTTAAAGATGAGTCAGGTTCTTTTTCTGGAAATGAAATTTGTTTTACAGATTTAAATGAAACTCATTTTTTAATTTTCGAGAAAGAAGATTCAATATATAATTTATATGTTTCTAAATTTTCAAATAAAAAAGAAGTAGGGCAAAAAGCGCCAGAAATTTTAGAACTAGTGGTTCAAAATTACGATAAAAGTAAACCAGAACATAGAATTGCATTAAGGCAATATTTAGGCTAAACTTGAGGTGAATCTCAAGTTTTTTTATTTTTTTATAAAAACCATGTGACTTTTATATTCGTATGTGTCTTATATAATAGAAAGTAAGAAATGAATTTAAGATTTATAATGATATTTGTAGTGGTTTTGACGATTCCTTTTTTAGGTTATAGTCAAATGGTTCCACCTCCAATTCCACCTCCACCGCCACCAGGTCTTCCAATAGATGGTTTTACAGGTGTCTTATTGGCTATAGGTGTGGCTTATGGTTCAAAAAAAATATTTAAAGATAGTAGTAGTTAGTTTTAATACTAAGTTTGGTTAGATAAAAGGCCTTAAACGAAAGTTTAAGGTCTTTTTGTGTAAAAAAACCCACTTCAAAAGAAGTGGGACGCTTATTGCGTAAAGATAAGGGGTATAATATATTGTTGTAAATTTTAAGAGTAGTATTAAAAACTTAAATTTAGTTAATTGTTTTTGAATAATAACTATTAAAACGGATTTAATTTTTTAATTAAATAAAAAAGCTTCCATATTAATGGAAGCTTTTTTTGTGACCATGCTAGGATTCAAACCTAGAACCTCTTGAGCCGTAATCAAGTGCGCTATTCAGTTGCGCCACATGGCCTTTTTGCGGGTGCAAATATAAATGCATTTTTTTAAACTAAGAAATCTTATGCGGTTTTTTTACGAATTTATTTCTTTAGCATACGTATCTATGATAGTTTGGGCTTTTTCAATATCAGATTTTAAGATAAGTAGTTCAACAGCTGTTCTATGTTCTCCAAAGCCACCTAATCTGGCAGATTCTACTCTATCTTTAATTATTGACCCTATGTTGATGCTGTCTAATCTGTTTTGTAGTCCTTTTACAATAATAAAAGAACCAGAGAATATTGTTACATGTTCTGTTTTCATAATATATAATTTTTTATTCTAATGAGTTCTGTGTTACAAAAGCTCGCCAACCAATGATAGCCATTTGCAGTTTTGTAGCTTTAGAGAGATCTAAACCTCTTTTAGTATAAGAAGGTAGAAAAAGTTTATTAGTTTTTGCAAGAAATTTAAATACTCGTTTTTTCATTAGATGTTAATTTCAATATCAAATTTAATGAAAATAAACAACTCTTTTTAAAGAGTTGTTTTATATGAAGATTAGAATAGTACAGAAAAAATAATGTCTGCAATATCTTTAACGGTTTTTGTAATAATAAGTATCATAATATAAGTTTTAAAAGTTAATAATTTGAGGTAATTTCGAAATTGTCTTATCAATATATATAGTTTGAAAGCTTGCTACCAAACACTTTAATACTTATTTATTAGATTGATTTTAAGTTTGTAATTAAAAAATAATTATTAGTTATAATGTGTAACTTATAATCCTTTATTTAAGTTTGTTTTATTAATCAATAACTGTAATAATGTTTTAATGTGTAATTAAATTAAGCGTTTTATTTTATTGTTTTTTCAAAATAAAGCAAAACAGATATTTTATATGTAGTATTTTTCGCTTTCTATCTTTTCCTTTATCTTAAAGTGATAATAATGTATCTTCGCAAAAAACAAATTTTATGAGTATTTTTTATGTAATTATAGGTTTAGTTATGTTGGTTGTTGGTGGTGAGTTTTTAGTAAAATCTTCTATAGGTTTATCATTTAAACTAAATATATCTAAAATGGTTATTGGTATGACGGTAGTTTCTTTTGCTACTTCTGCACCAGAATTACTTGTAAGTTTACAAGCTGCTTTAGATGGCTCTCCGGCAATTGCGATAAATAATGTTATTGGTTCTAACATTGCAAATATTGGTTTGGTTTTAGGTATTACAGCGATTATTGGACCAATAGCTGTAGATAAAGGATTCTATAAATTGAATTGGCCGGTTATGATGGTGTTTTCTTTGGTTCTTTATTATTTCTTAAAAAATGACAATATTTTAACTACAGCAGAAGGAATTGTTTTAATAATAGGTTTAGCTATTTTCTTATTTGTTTTAATAAGGAATGCACGTAAAGAAGATGTTTCTATAGAGGATGTTGATGAAGCTTTGGAATCAATTGGTTATGGCAAAATTTTTATTTGGTTGTTAATTGGAGCTATTGCACTTTATTATGGATCTGAATTTCTAGTTGACGGAGCCAAGGATATTGCTAAAAACATGGGTGTAAGTGAAGGAGTGATATCAATAACAATGATTGCTATTGGAACTAGTGTGCCAGAATTGGCTGCATCTGTAATAGCGGCTGTGAAAGGAGAAAAAGCAATATCTTTAGGTAACTTAATAGGTTCTAATATATTTAATATAGCATCTGTACTAGGTGTAACATCTTTAGTAAAAAACATCTATGTTACAGAAGATCAAATTTTGTCAAGAGATATCTTTTGGATGCTAGGTTTTGCCGCTGTTTTAATTCCTCTAGTATTTCTACCTAAAAAGTATATTTTAAGTAGGTTTAAAGGTATATTTCTATTTATTGCTTATGTGCTATTTATCTATTTAGTTCTTTAAAAATTAGACATAAAAAAAGCTCGCAATTTGCGAGCTTTTTTTGGTTTAATTATTAGTCTTAGCTAATATTTGCAGACTTTACAGTCTTTATAATTCTACCAGCAATTTTGTATGGATCTCCATTAGAAGCAGGTCTTCTGTCTTCTAACCATCCTTTCCATCCTTTTTCTACTGTAATAATTGGTATTCTAATTGATGCTCCTCTATCAGAAATTCCCCAAGAGAAATCGTTAATAGATGCAGTTTCATGATCACCAGTTAAACGTTGGTCGTTAAACTCACCGTAAACAGCAATATGTTCTTTTACAACTGGTCTAAAAGCTTCACAGATTTTACCATAAATTTCTTCAGAACCACAAGTTCTTAAAACTTCGTTAGAGAAGTTTGCGTGCATACCAGATCCATTCCAATCCATATCTTTTCCTAATGGTTTTGGGTGATATTCGATATAGTAACCATATTGTTCAGTTAATCTATCTAATAAGTAACGTGCAATCCAGATTTCATCACCTGCTTTTTTTGCTCCTTTAGCAAATAATTGGAACTCCCATTGTCCAGATGCAACTTCTTGATTGATACCTTCAAAATTTAAACCTGCATCAATACAAAGATCTGCATGCTTTTCAACTAAAAGTCTTCCGTGAGTATTTTTTCCACCTACAGAACAGTAGTACATTCCTTGTGGAGCTGGATAACCACCAATAGGGAAACCTAAAGGTAATTGAGTTTTAGTATCCATAATAAAGTATTCTTGTTCGAAACCAAACCAGAAATCGTTATCATCATCATCAATTGTAGCTCTACCATTAGAAACGTGTGGTGTTCCGTCTGCATTTAAAACTTCAGTCATAACTAAATAACCGTTTATTCTCGCTGGATCTGGATAGATAGCAACAGGCTTTAATAAACAATCAGAGTCACCTCCAGAAGCTTGTTTTGTAGATGAACCATCAAAAGACCAATTACTTAATTCTTCAACTGTTCCTTGAAAGTTTTCATGTTCTTCAACTTTGGTTTTACTTCTCATGTTCTGAGTAGGGTAATAACCATCTAACCAAATGTATTCTAATTTAATTTTTGCCATAATAAATAATTGTGTATGATGTTAACATTACAAAAATGAAATATTTTACCTACATATCAAAAAAAATAGGGGTAAAATGTCTAATTTTGTAAAAAAATAATTTAATCCCTAATTTTAATAGGGGTCATTTATTTAAAAGTAAAAAAAAGACTTAAAAAAATAACAATATGTCAATTATTAGGTTCAATGCTTTACAGGAAACTTTAAGAAGAAAACCGATTAAAGTACAACAAAGTGAAAAAAGATCTACTCTTTTTGGACAGAATGTGTTTAATAAATATGCTATGCAACAGTATCTTACACGTTCTGCCTATGAAAGTGTAATGAATGCTATTGAGCATGGTACAAGAATAGATAGAAAAATTGCAGATCAGGTTGCAGTTAGCATGAAAGATTGGGCTATGTCTAAAGGTGCTACTCATTATACGCATTGGTTTCAGCCGTTAACCGGAGCAACTGCAGAAAAGCATGACGCTTTTTTCGAGTCTATAAATGGTAGTTTGGCAATGGAAAAGTTTGACGGAGAACAATTGGTGCAACAAGAACCAGATGCTTCTAGTTTTCCTACAGGCGGTATAAGAAATACTTTTGAAGCAAGAGGTTATACTGCTTGGGATCCTACTTCGCCTGCTTTTATTTACGAAAGAACATTATGTATACCTACTATTTTTGTTGCTTATACAGGTGAAGCTTTAGATAATAAAACTCCGCTTTTAAGAGCTTTACAAGCTATCGATACACACGCTACAGCTGTTTGTAAATATTTTGATAAAACAATAAGTAAGGTAAATGCAACCTTAGGTTGGGAGCAAGAATTTTTCTTAGTTGATAATGCATTGGCATTGTCTAGACCAGATATTCAATTAACAGGTAGAACATTATTAGGCCATTTTTCTGCTAAAGGTCAACAATTAGACGATCATTACTTTGGTATTATTCCGGTGAGAGTTATGAGCTTTATGCAAGATTTAGAAGAAGAGTGCATGCTTTTAGGAATTCCCGTAAAAACAAGGCATAATGAAGTTGCCCCAAATCAGTTTGAGGTCGCACCAATATTTGAAGAAGCAAATTTAGCAGTAGATCATAATTCTTTACTGATGGATGTAATGCAAAAAGTTGCAAAACGACATAATTTTAGAGTTCTTTTTCACGAAAAACCATTTGCAGGAATTAACGGTTCTGGTAAACATAACAACTGGTCTTTATCATTAGATAATGGTACAAATTTGCTAAGTCCAGGTAAAACGCCGATGAAAAACCTACAATTTCTTACATTTTTTGTAAATACAATTAAAGCGGTTTACGAATATGAAGAATTGTTAAGAGCTTCTGTAGTGTCTGCAGGAAATGATTTTAGGTTAGGTGCAAGTGAAGCGCCACCGCCAATAATTTCTGTATTTATAGGAAATCAATTATCGGCAGTTTTAGATGAATTAGAAAATGTTACTAAAGGTAAATTATCACCTCAAGAAAAAACAGATTTAAAATTAAATATCATTGGTAAAATTCCAGAGATTTTATTAGATAATACTGATAGAAATAGAACTTCTCCTTTTGCTTTTACTGGAAATAAATTTGAGTTTAGAGCAGTAGGTTCTTCTGCAAATTGTGCAGGACCAATGACTGTTTTAAATACAATTGTTGCAAAACAATTAAAAGAATTTAAAATTGAAGTAGATAAATTAATCGAAACAAAAAGTCTTAAAAAAGACGAAGCAGTTTTTAATGTTTTAAGAGAATATATTAAAGAGTCTAAAAAAATTAGATTTGATGGAGACGGTTATGGTGATGCTTGGGAAAAAGAAGCTATAAAAAGAGGTTTAAGTAATAATAAAAATACACCAGAGGCATTAAAAATTATTACTTCGTATAAAGTTGTAAGCTTATACCAAGAAATGGATGTAATGAGTAAAGTAGAAGTAGAGGCTCGTTACGAAATAAAATTAGAAGAGTACACCAAACGCATGCAAATAGAAAGCAGAGTTTTGGCAGATGTTGCAAGAAACCATGTTGTGCCAACAGCTATAATTTATCAAAATACATTATTAGAGAATACTAAGAATTTAAAAGAAATTTTTGGAGATGAGTTTAAAAAGATAGCTAAAGAGCAAGTAGAATTAATTATGGTAATCTCTAACCATATTACAGAAATTAATGCTTTGGTAATTAAAATGGAAGAACAAAGATCGAAAGCAAATAAACAAAATGGGTTAAAATCTGCACAACAATATTGCAATAAAGTAAAACCTTTTTTCGAAGAAATTCGTTTTCATTGCGATCAATTAGAAACAATGGTAGATGATAATATTTGGCCTTTAACAAAATACAGAGAGCTGTTATTTACTAGATAAAAATATAACACAACAAGTATGGCTTTTTTTAATCAAAAGACTAAATTTGCATCAACAACAACACAACAACATGAGTAAAGAAGTTTCTAAAAGATACGCACAAAGAGGTGTTTCTGCATCTAAAGAAGATGTTCATAATGCTATTAAAAATATAGATAAAGGTTTGTTTCCGAAGGCATTTTGTAAAATTGTACCAGATTATTTAACAAATGATGATGACTATTGCTTAATAATGCACGCAGATGGTGCAGGTACAAAATCTTCATTAGCATATATGTATTGGAAAGAAACTGGTGATGTTTCTGTTTGGAAAGGTATTGCTCAAGATGCATTAATAATGAATATCGACGATTTATTATGTGTTGGTGCTACAGATAATATTATGTTATCGTCTACAATTGGACGAAATAAAAGTAAAATTCCTGGTGAAGTTTTATCAGCAATTATAAATGGTACCGAAGAATTAATTGAAGATTTAAAGAAATTTGGCGTTACAATTCATTCTACAGGTGGAGAAACTGCAGATGTTGGAGATTTGGTACGAACAATTATTGTAGATTCTACAGTAACTGCAAGAATGAAACGTACTGATGTAATTGACAATGCAAATATTAAAGCAGGTGATGTAATTGTTGGTTTAGAGTCTTTTGGACAAGCAACTTATGAAACTGAATATAATGGCGGAATGGGTTCTAACGGATTAACTTCTGCTAGACACGATGTTTTTCATAAATATTTAGCAGAAAAATATCCAGAAAGCTTTGACGCAGCTGTGCCAGAAGATTTAGTGTATTCTGGTAATACAAAATTAACAGATAAAGTAGAAAATTCTCCTATCGATGCAGGTAAATTAGTTTTATCTCCAACAAGAACATACGCGCCAATTATTAAAGAAATTTTAAATAATTTTTCTTCGGATAAAGTGCATGGTATGATTCATTGTTCTGGCGGAGCGCAAACTAAAATTTTACATTTTGTAGATAACTTACACATTGTAAAAGATAACATGTTCGAAATACCACCTTTGTTTAAATTGATACAAGAACAATCTAAAACAGATTGGAAAGAAATGTATCAAGTATTTAACTGTGGTCATAGAATGGAAGTATATGTTTCTCCGGAAATTGCAGAAAATATTATAGAGATTTCTAAATCTTTTAATGTTGATGCTAAAATTGTAGGTAGAGTAGAAGCATCAGAAACCAAAAAACTGACAATAAAAAGTGAGTTTGGTACTTTTGAGTATTAAGCTTATTAAAAATAAATTTTACTAAAAACTCTAAACATTGTCGTTTAGAGTTTTTTATTGAATTATCTTTTCTTAAAAGCAAAATCAATCTTAAAATCGTTGTTAGAAACTTCGGCTTTTAAAAGTTTGTTTTCTAGGTAGTATTTTATTTTTGTGGGAAACTCATTTTCTAAATTCTCACAAATAAAAGAAGTGTCGGTTTGTTTTGTGAATTTAAAAAGAGTAGCAGTTTCATTTACGCCAACAACTTTTAAATATAAAGTATCTTTTAAATTAATAATTTCCATTTGTTCGTAAAAAGTTGTGTCTTTATCTTTTAGAGTAATCCCTTCTCCTGTAAAATTTTTATGCCAAGTTTCTAATGTTAAAGTGCTATCTGCTTTTTCTACTCGAATCCATTTTCCTATTAAAAATGAAGGTTTTTTTAATATTGTTTTTTCTTTATTACAAGAAAAAATAATTAAGAAACAGCATAAAATTAGTGTTGGTTTCATTTTTAAAATTTAGAAATATTCAAATATACTCAAAACGAAACATTTAACTTTACGATAAAAATTGTAAATTCGCAATCCAAGAAAAGAGTAGAAGATGTTAGATAAATTAAGAATTGTTAAGCAACGTTATGATGAGGTTTCTGATTTGATTATTCAGCCAGAAATTATCATGGATCAAAAGCGTTACGCGCAATTAATGAAAGAATATAAAGATTTAGGTGATGTAGTTAAAAAGGGTGATGAATATCAAACTTTAACAAACAACATCGAAGAAGCTAAAGAAATTTTAGCCGACGGTTCTGATGCAGAGATGAACGAAATGGCAAAGATGGAAATTGAAGAAGCTAATGTTAGAATTCCTCAATTAGAAGAGGAAATTAAAATATTACTAATACCAAAAGACCCTGAAGATTCTAAAAATGCGGTTGTAGAATTACGTGCTGGAACTGGTGGAGATGAAGCAAGTATTTTTGCTGGAGATTTATTTAGAATGTATTCTAAATATTGCGAAAGTAAAGGTTGGAAAGTTTCTACTGTAGATTATTCTGAGGGAACAAATGGTGGTTTTAAAGAAATTCAGTTTGAAGTTTCTGGTAATGATGTTTATGGTACTTTAAAATTTGAAGCTGGTGTACATCGTGTACAAAGAGTTCCGCAAACAGAAACTCAAGGTAGAGTGCACACATCTGCAGCAACATGTATGGTTTTTCCTGAAGCAGAAGAATTTGATGTAGAAATTAATCCGAAAGATGTAAGAATAGACTTTTTCTGTTCTTCTGGTCCTGGTGGGCAATCTGTTAACACTACTTATTCTGCAGTACGTTTAACACATATTCCTACAGGTTTAGTGGCGCAATGTCAAGATCAAAAATCGCAACATAAAAATAAAGAAAAAGCATTTAAAGTTTTACGTTCTAGATTGTATGATATGGAGCTAGAAAAGAAAAATGCAGAAGATGCTTTAAAACGTGGTTCTATGGTTTCTTCTGGAGATAGAAGTGCAAAAATTAGAACGTATAATTATGCACAAGGTAGAGTTACAGATCATAGAATTGGTTTGTCTTTATATGATTTACCAAATATTGTAAACGGTGATATTCAGAAAATAATTGACGAATTAATGCTTGCTGAAAATACAGAAAAGCTAAAGAGTTTAAATGACGGAATTTAATTTTATAGTTAATTCATAAAAAAAAGCCTTAGATTTAAATCTGAGGCTTTTTTATTTCAGGTATTTTTTAAATGATATGAATTAATTTAATTTTTAAGTTGAAGTTATCTTTACACAAAAACAAATATTATGATAGCTACAAAAATTATAGGATTAACTTCTGCGTTAACAAAGAGTAAGAAAGCAAAAATAGGTTTACTTTTATTAGAGATTGCAATTATTGCAGTAGCTTATAAAAGCAATAAACAAGAAAAAGCAAGTTTAGGTACTGATGAAAGTATGTAAAATAAAAAAGCGATTAAAGTTCATTACAAACTAATAACCGCCTTTTTCGTGTTAAACAAATATTCGTTAAAAAATCCAATAAATTATACAATTTGGGGGAATTTGATCTAATAACACTACAAAGATATAGTAGTTAAGAGTATCTCACAATCCCTGAAATCAGTGAAATTTTAGTATCCCCGAATTCAGGGATACATAACCCTGAATTCAGGTATAAGTAAATTAATTTCCAAATAAGTGTAATTCTGTAAACTCTTTATTTATGGTGATAGATTGATTTTTATCATTATTAATATTGTCTAGTTCAATTTCAACATTATCTATTTGAACAGATTGAATTGCAAATGGTAAATTATGAAAGTTGATTTTAAAACTATGATAGTTTGCATCAAAATCTCCAGATTTGTGTTGTTGTAAAATTAATTCTTCTTTTTTACCAGTAACTTTAAAAGTTCTTAAACTAAATCTTCCTTTCTTATAGTCGTAACCATCGTGAGCATCGTCAAATAATTGAGAGGTTTCTTTTCCTTTTTTGTAATAAACATCTAATGTTATTTCATCAAATTCTTTTTCACCTACATATTGTTGCACAGGATATTTAGGAATAACAGCACCTTCTTTAATAAAAATGGGCATGCTATCAATATCTGCATCTACCCACATTTCTTTACCACCTTCTACAACTTCGTTTGTCCAGAAGTTATACCATTTTCCTCTTGGTATATACATTCTTCTACCTTTTGCATTCGGTTCTATAATTGGACAAATTAAAATTTGTTCTCCGTAAACAAACTCATCACTTCTATAATGTGTCGAGGTATCTTCTTGATCGTATAAAACCAAAGATTTTAAAATAGGACTACCATCATTTATATATTTCCAAAAAGCGGTATATAAATAAGGCAGTAATTGATATCTAAGTTCCACGAATTTTCTAACAATATCTGTTATTTCAGTTCCAAAAACCCAAGGTTCTTGATCTCCGTGATCTCCAGAAGAATGTACTCTACAAAATGCATGAAATACACCTAACTGAATCCACCTAGCAAATAATTCTCCTTGAGGTTGTTCTGCAAAACCACCAATATCACTTCCGGCAAAAGAAAAACCAGACATTGCCATTCTTTGCGCTTGATTGTTTGCAATTGCTAAATGTTCCCAAGTTGCAACATTATCTCCCATCCAAGTAGATGTGTAACGTTGTGCACCAGAATATGCAGATCTTGTAATTACAAAAGGTCTTTTTGGATATGCATATTTTTTTAAACCATGGTAAGTTGCACGTGCCATTTGTGTACCATAAATATTGTGTGCTTTTCTATGAGAACAAGGGTTGCCATCATAATCATGACGTACATCATTTGGAAAAGATTTGTTAGGAACATCCATTACTGCAGGTTCGTTCATATCATTCCAAACTCCTTTTACACCAATATCTTCTATCAATTCTTTAAACAAACCAGACCACCATTCTCTAACTTCTGGCTTTGTATAATCAGGAAAATAACATTCACCAGGCCAAACTTTACCTTTCATATAAGGTCCGTCTGCTCTTTTACAAAAATAATCTTTGTCTAAAGCTTCTTTAAAAACGTCATATTCTAAATCTATTTTAATTCCTGGATCTATAATTACAACAGTTTTAAAACCATCGTCTTCTAATTCTTTCACCATTCTCTTAGGATCTGGAAAATGATTTTTATCCCAAGTAAAACATCTAAAACCATCCATATAATCGATGTCTAAATAAATCGCATCACAAGGAATTTGTAAATCTCTAAATGTTTTTGTGATTTGTTTTACATTACTTTCTGGGTAATAACTCCATTTACATTGATGAAAACCTAATGCCCATAATGGTGGTAATGCATGTGGTTTACCTGTTAAATCTGTATAATTTTTAACAACATCATCCATTTTTGGTCCGTAGATAAAATAATAATTCATTTCACCACCTTGCGCCCAAAAACTTGCTACATTTCTTCTTTCATGTGCAAAGTCAAAATGAGTTTTAAAAGTATTGTCAAAGAAAACTCCGTAAGATTTGTTGTCTTGTATTGCTGTATAAAACGGAATTGCTTTATAAATAGGATCTGTGTTTTTACCGAAAGCATAAGAATCTGTTGCCCAATTTTCGAAACGTTTTCCTTTTAAATTTACTTCTACAGGTTTGTCACCTAAACCATAAAAGCTTTCTCCTTTTTGGCAGATTTTACTCATTTTTACAATGTCGCCACCAAACTCGTAGCTTTCTTCCCAATGAAAACCAATTTCGTCTTCATTAATAAGTTTATTATCAAGAGCATCGAATAATTTTACTTGTAAACTTAGTTTTTCTACTTTACAGATAAGTTTAGATGTTGTAATGATATAATTTTTTTCATCTTCTGATACATCTAAAAAACTATATCCTCTGCTAGCGTGTATAGTAATACCATAAGAAAAATCATTTTCGAACTTACCAGTTGTACTGTATCGAAAACGAATTACACTGTCTCTAACAACAGTAACTTGTAAAACAACACCATTTTTTGTGTTAAAATAAAGTGTATCTACATCCTTTTGGTAACTTATTATTTCTGATGGAAATAAATTCCCTTTCTGTTCTAATTCTGTATTAACAATCATAATCTTGGTTGTTTAAATATTCATTCAAAAATCGTTAAAGTTTTAGATTTTTTAGTAATAAAAATGTTATTTCTACGATAACGTTTAAGTCTGTGTTAAAAACAAAAATATTACTTATTTATTTAAAAATTAGGCAAATATGATTTCTTTTGAATGTTAAGAAAAGAATTTTTAAAGTCTTAAAAATGACGTTTATTTTTGTGAAGTTTAAAATTTTAATCCTCTTTTTTTATGATACTATTAGTATTTTTATAAAGAGGATTTAGATTTTAAGTTTATTTAAATTTGAAAGCTAACATACTTAGCGGAGGTAAGTTTAATTCGATTGAATTTAATCTATTATTCCAACTTTTTTTGTTAGATTTTAGTTTAACGTTTTTGTAATTATTGGTTCCATTAAAAATTTGATTATCACTATTAAAAACTTCTTTTAATGTACCCGATTTAGGCAAGCCAATTCTGTAATTTTCTCTAGGAACAGGTGTTAGGTTTAAAACAATTATTACATCATTTTTTGGTTCGTTTCCTTTTCTGATAAAAGAAAGTACAGAATTCTCATGATCGCCATGATCTATCCATTCGAAACCTTCAAACGAAAATTGTTTTTGATGTAAAGCTGGTTCTGTTTTGTAAAATAAGTTTAGTTCTTTAACCAGATTTTGAACACCTTTATGAACATCATATTCTAATAAATGCCAATCTAAACTTCCGTTAAAATTCCATTCACTTGTTTGACCAAATTCTGCACCTTGAAATAAAAGTTTGGTTCCTGGATGTGTATACATAAAACTATATAATAGTCTTAAGTTGGCAAACTTTTGCCACTCATCACCAGGCATTTTCTCTACAATTGCTTTTTTTCCGTAAACAACTTCGTCATGTGAAAGGGGTAACATAAAGTTTTCTGTAAATGCATAATTTAAGCTAAAGGTTAAATCATTTTGATGATGTTTTCTATAAATTGGTTCTTTCGCAAAATAGTCTAAAGAATCATGCATCCAACCCATCATCCATTTCATTCCAAAACCTAAGCCATCAGAAAAAACAGGACTAGAAACTTTAGGAAATGATGTTGATTCTTCTGCAATTGTTTGCACATCTGGGTAGTTTTCGTAAACTGCAACATTCATTTCTTTAATAAATGCAATTGCTTCTAAGTTTTCTCTACCACCAAATTCATTAGGTTCCCATTCGCCATCTTTTCTAGAATAATCTAAAAATAACATGGATGCTACAGCGTCTACTCTTAAACCGTCTGCATGATATTGATCTAACCAAAACAATGCATTGCTTATTAAGAAAGACTTTACTTCATTTCTTCCGTAGTTAAAAATTAAACTTTTCCAGTCTTGATGATATCCTTTTCTAACATCTGGATGTTCGTATAAATTAGAGCCATCAAAAAATCCTAAACCATGTGCATCCGAAGGAAAATGAGACGGAACCCAATCTAAAATTACACCAATATTATTTTCGTGAAATTTATCTACTAAATATTTAAATTCATCAGGATAACCAAATCTAGATGTTGGCGCAAAATAACCTGTTAATTGATATCCCCAACTCGGATCATAAGGATATTCCATTATCGGCATAAATTCTACGTGTGTAAAATTCATTTCTACTACGTAATTTACCAATTCTTCGGCCAATTCATTATAACTTAAAAATCGATTTTCTTCAATTTTTTGTTTCCAAGAGTTTAAATGAACTTCGTAAACGGAATAAGGAGCGTTTAACGCGTTATTTTCTTTACGAGATTTCATCCATTTCTTATCTTTCCAAGAATAATTATCTTCCCAAACTATTGATGCCGTTTTTGGTGGATGCTCGCATCTTCGAGCATAAGGGTCTGCTTTTTCTGTTACAATATTGTTATTGTTACTTTGTATTTTATATTTGTAAACACTTCCTTTTTCTACAAAAGGGATAAAGCCTTCCCAAATACCACTAGAATCCCATCTTACATTTAATTGATGTTCTTTGTCGTTCCAATAATTAAAATCTCCTACAACAGAAACTTCTTTAGCACTTGGTGCCCAAACTGCAAAATAGGTGCCAGTTATACCATCTACTGTAGTAATGTGCGAGCCAAATTTTTCATATAATCTGTAATGCTTACCAGCTTTAAATAAATTAATATCAAAATCTGAAAATAGTGAATGTGCTATAACTTTAGACATGTAATGCTTTTAAAAATTGAAAATAATCAGATATTAAATTACTGTTCCTTTAGGTATAATTGCACCTTTTTTAACAACAACAATTCCTTCTTTAATTTGATAAGTTTCTGTTTCGATATCTTCTAAATGTGGTCCGCCATTAATTTTAGTGTCATCACCAATTCGACAGTTTTTATCTATAATACAATTGTTAATTGTACACCTGTCTCCAATACCAACTTGATTTTCGATATTATTTTTTTTGATCTCTTCTAAAGATTCGTAAAAGTCGTTACCCATCATGTAAGTGTTTGTAACGATTGTCTCTTTACCAATTCTAGAACGAATACCAATTACAGATTTTTCTATTTTTTCTGCATTTATTATACATCCATCAGCAATTATTGTTTTGTTAAGCTTTGTATTAGAAATTTTAGATGTTGGTAAAATTCTTGCTCTTGTATAAACTCTGTTTTCGTCGTATAAATTAAACTTAGGCAAATCGTCGGTTAGTCCTAAGTTTGCTTCGAAAAACGAATCAATGTTTCCTATATCTGTCCAATAACCTTCATAAGGATAACTCATTGTTTTGTGTTCTCCAATTGCTTGCGGAATTATTTCTTTACCGAAATCGATAGTATCTGGGTTGGCCATTAATTCTACCAATAATTCTCTATTAAAAATATAAATTCCCATGGATGCTAGGTAATTTCTACCTTCATCCTTCATTTCATCACTCACATCAGACGTCCAATCTGGTAAAAGCTCTGCGTTTGGTTTTTCTATAAAAGAAGTTATTGTGTTGTTTTCATCTGTTTTTAAAATACCAAAAGAAGTTGCGTCTTTAGCATTTACTGGATATGTTGCTATCGATATTTTTGCGCCACTTTCTTCGTGTTTAGCAATCATATCTCTAAAATCCATATTATATAATTGATCTCCTGATAAAATTAAAGCATATTTAAAATCGTGTTCTAAAAAATGATGCATGCTTTGTCTTACAGCATCGGCAGTTCCTTGAAACCATTTATCACTTTCCATGGTTTGTTCTGCTGCTAAAACATCTACAAAAGCAGAACTGAAAAAGCTAAAATGATATGTATTTTTTATGTGCTGATTTAAAGAAGCAGAGTTAAACTGAGTTAAAACATACATTCTTTTAATATCTGCATTTATACAATTTGAGATAGGAATATCTACCAAACGGTATTTTCCTGCAATTGGTACAGCAGGTTTAGATCTATCTTTAGTTAAAGGATACAATCTAGAACCTTGACCACCTCCTAAAATAATTCCAAGTACTTTGTCGTTTATCATTTGTTTAATTTTTTAAAGAATTATATAAATTGACATATTCTTTAGCCGAATTGCCCCAAGAATGGTCTATTTGCATTATATTTTGAATGTTATTATTAAATGTTTTTTTGTCTTTATAAAAGTCTGTAGCTCTTAAAATAGCATTGGTAACATTAGAAACTGTTACGCCTTTATGACAAATTCCGAAACCATTTTGATCTTTAATATCTACAACTGTATCTTTTAAACCACCAATGGCGTTTACCACAGGCACAGTGCCGTATTGTAAAGAGTACATTTGATTAAGACCACAAGGTTCTACGCGAGATGGCATTAATAAAAAATCTGCAGCAGCATAAATTATATGTGCTAATTTTTCATCATAACCAATAAATGTATTAAAGTTATTTTTAGGTATCTTATTAAGTTTTTCTTCGGTTCCTTTATGGCCAGAACCTAATAAAAATATAGAAATATTATTATTGGATAATGCCTTTGTGAAAATCTCTGGGAATAAATCTGCACCTTTTTCACCAACTAAACGTCCAATAAATGCAAATAAAGGTTTATCAATATCTAAATTATATTTATCACAAATCCATTTTTTATTAGCTAGTTTTCCTTTTTGGGCATTTTCAATAGTATAATTTTCTATTAAACGATTGTCTGTATTAGTGTTCCAAACATCGGTGTCGATTCCGTTTAATATACCGATACATTTTTTACTTTCATGACTTAACAATGCCTCTAAGCCATTGGCATTATTTTTTAATTCTTCCATATAAGAAGGTGATACCGTTGTAACTTTCCACGCACATTTAATTGCAGCCGCTAACGGATTTATACTTCCGTCCCAATCTAAAAGACCAACTTTTGTAAAATCGAACGGAGGAATTAAATTTACTTTATCATGAGAAAACCAACCTTGGTATTGTGCATTATGAATAGTTAAAATGGTTGGCGTATCTTTTAAAGCTATGTATTTATGACATTGCGAAACCATAAAAGGAATTAATCCTGTGTGGTGATCATGAACGTGCAGAATATCTGGTTTATTATCTATGGATAAAATCCAGTCTAAAGTTGCAATTTGAAACGCTAAAAAACGATTTGTATCATCATTAGAATAAACGTATTCTTTATAAGTTAAATCTGGTATGTCAATAAAAAAAACATCAAAACCTAAATCATTGTCTTTAAGTTTTAAAACCTTAAAGTTGTAATAATTGTGTTCTAATGCGATAAAATTTTCATGAATTTTATCAAAAGAATTTTCTTTAGTAAACTTATTATTGTAAAAAGGCATTACCACATTACTGGTAGTGCCTATTTCTTTTTGGTACTTTGGTAAAGCACCTACAACATCTGCGAGACCACCTACTTTTGCAATAGGAAAGCACTCTGCACTAATATGTAGTATATTCAAAACTTATTTAGTTGATTAGTTCTTAAAGTTACAAAATATAAGTAGAACTATAAATTTTGAATGCAAAAATTAATATTAATCTAATAATCAGTTATTTAATTTATATTTATCTCAATTTAACTAATTTTAATTACGAATTTCTTTGTTTATTAATTTCGTCTTGTAATTCTCTTCTAAGTTTTTGTTCTCTTTCAATAGATTTTTTTCTATGTTTTTCATATTCAGATTCTACCTCTATAAGATCACTTTTAGCTTTTTTAGTAAGTATGTTGTTTCTAGTGTATTTAAATATAAAATAGGCTAGACTTAGTAATAAGACAAGTATGATTGTCCATAATATTAGGTTGTACGTTGTTTTACTAACTTGGGCCCCTAATAAAGATATAGAACCTTCTTTTTTTATTGCAGTTGCTAACTTGTTTTTTGTATCGTTAAGCGTTTCTAAAGTTTTTTTTGTGTTTTCTCTTTCTGTATTTAAAAGTCCGTTCTTTTCGATTACTAATTCTTTAGAATTTTTAAGAGAATCTAAAACATTTTGTTTTAACTGTAAAAACTTGTCTTTACTTATAACCTTATATGTTTGGTAAGTTGTAGAAGTTCTATATATTTTATCGAACTGCCCGCTAAGTGATGTGTCTTCTGGTTTTGTAGTTTCTTGTGCAATTGAAATTACAGTAATAAATAAAGCTGTAAGTGTTATCAGTTTTAATTTCATTTTATAATATTTGGTATAATTTTTAAAATAATAAAAGTAATAAAAAAACCCAAACGTATACGTTTGGGTTTTTATTATAAGCAAGTAATTTATATTTATTTAATTTTCTCTACAACTGCCTTAAAAGCGTCTGGGTTGTTAACAGCTAAATCAGCTAAAACCTTACGGTTTAATTCGATATTATTAGCTTTTACTTTCCCCATAAACTGAGAGTAAGACATTCCGTGTAAACGAGCTGCAGCGTTAATACGTACAATCCATAAAGAACGGAAGTTTCTCTTATTGTTTTTACGGTCACGGTATGCATAAAGCATTCCTTTTTCAACCGCATTTTTTGCTACTGTGTAAACGTTTTTTCTACGTCCGAAGTAACCTTTTGCTGCCTTCAAGATTTTTTTTCTTCTTTTTCTTGAGGCTACTGAATTTACTGATCTTGGCATAATTTCAATGTGTTTTGTAGTAGGCGATTCTTTTCAGAATACTTTTCATATTTGGCCTAACTCCATGGTTAATAATTAAATTCCCTGGTTAAACTTATTTTAAGTTTAACTGTTGCTTAATGTTAGACTCATCTGCTTTATGTACTAAAGCTGCATGAGTTAACTTTAATTTACGTTTTTTAGACTTCTTTGTTAAGATGTGACTTTTAAACGCGTGCTTTCTTTTTAATTTTCCAGTACCAGTAACTTTAAATCGTTTTTTGGCGCTAGATTTTGTTTTCATTTTCGGCATTTCTCCTTCGTTTTTATCTTGCTTATAAGATTGTTATTTTACTTTTTTAGGAGCAATAAACATAATCATACGTTTACCTTCTAATTTAGGAAGCTGCTCCACTTTACCATACTCTTCTAATTCTTGTGCTAACTTTAAAAGTAAAATTTGTCCTTGTTCTTTAAATATAATAGAACGACCTTTAAAGAATACAAACGCTTTTAATTTAGCTCCTTCTTGTAAGAATTTAATGGCATGCTTTTTCTTAAATTCATAATCATGCTCATCTGTTTGAGGTCCAAAACGTATTTCTTTAATAGTTACTTTAGTAGCTTTAGATTTTAAAGCTTTTTCACGTTTCTTTTGCTCATACAAGAATTTCTTGTAATCAATAATTTTACAAACAGGTGGTTTCGCTTTTGGTGAAATCTCTACCAAATCCAATTCCTGTTCTCTGGCTAATTCTTTGGCTTTAGCTAAAGGATATACACCAACTTCTACATTATCGCCCACAAGACGAACTTCGTCAACATATTTTATTTTTTCATTAATCCTATGTTGATCTTCTTTGATTACTCTTAACGGTCTTCTCGACCTACTTCTACGTATTGCTATGACTTATAAATTTAAATTATACATTTAGTTGTGTTACCAACCTTTTATTTTTGTTGAAATTCAAAATTAATTAAAATTTCTTCAATGTTTTACTTTCTTCCGTTTTAATTAAAGAAATAAATTCTTCAATTGTAAAGGTTCCAATATCACCTTCTCCATGTCTTCTTACAGAAACTGTGCCATCTTGCTCTTCTTTCTCACCAACAATTACCATAAAAGGTATTTTGCTTACTTCTGCATCTCTAATCTTACGACCAGTTTTTTCACTTCTATTGTCTACTAGGGCGCGAATTTCGGAATTTTCTAACGATTCTAAAACTTTTTCTGAATATTTTTGATATTTATCACTGATTGGCAATAAGATAACTTGATCAGGAGTTAGCCAAAGCGGGAAATTTCCGCCTGTATGTTCTAACAAAACAGCAATAAATCTTTCCATAGAACCAAAAGGAGCTCTATGAATCATTACAGGTCTGTGTTGTTGATTGTCAGATCCTTTGTATGTCAAATCAAAACGCTTAGGTAAGTTATAGTCTACTTGTATTGTACCAAGTTGCCAGCTTCTACCTAAAGCATCTTTTACCATAAAGTCTAACTTTGGACCATAAAAAGCAGCTTCACCTTCCTCTACAACATAATCCAATCCTTTGTCTTTTGCTGCACTAATAATTGCTTTTTCTGCAATTTCCCAAGTGTCGGTATCTCCAATGTATTTCTCTGGATTGCTTTTATCTCTTATAGAAACTTGAGCTGTAAAGTCTTCAAAACCTAAAGATCCAAATACATAAAGTACCAAATCAATTACATCTTTAAATTCTTGATCTAATTGTTCTGGTGTACAAAATATATGTGCATCATCTTGAGTAAAACCTCTTACACGTGTTAAACCGTGTAATTCTCCACTTTGCTCATACCTATATACTGTACCAAATTCTGCAAAACGCTTTGGTAAATCTTTATAAGAATATGGTTTAAAGTTGTAAACTTCACAGTGGTGAGGACAATTCATTGGTTTTAGTAAGAATTCCTCATCCATTTTAGGAGTTTTTATTGCTTGAAAGCTATCTTCTCCATATTTCTCATAATGACCAGAAGTTACATAAAGTTCTTTTTGACCAATATGCGGGGTCATTACCATCTCATAACCAGCTTTTTTCTGAGCTGCTTTCAAAAAGTTTTCTAATCTAGAACGTAAAGCAGCACCTTTTGGCAACCATAAAGGTAAACCAGCGCCAACTTTTTGTGAAAAAGTAAAAAGTTCTAATTCTTTACCAAGTTTTCTATGATCACGTTTTTTAGCTTCTTCTAAAATTTGTAGATATTCAGTTAACATTTTTTGTTTCGGAAATGAGATTCCGTAAACTCTTGTCAATTGATTATTCTTTTCATCGCCACGCCAGTATGCACCAGCAACACTCATTATTTTTATCGCTTTTATAATTCCAGTATTAGGAATGTGTCCTCCTCTACATAAATCTGTAAAATTGCTATGATCACAAAAAGTTATATCACCGTCAGTTAAATTTTCTATTAATTCAACTTTATATTCATTGTTTTCTTTCTTATATAACTCTAACGCGTCTGCTTTAGAAACAGATCTTAAAGAAAATTCATGTTTACCACGAGCTATTTCTAAAAATTTAGTTTCTATTTCTTTAAAGTTTTTATCAGAAATTACTTCATCGCCT
>NZ_CP019704.1:3147500-3254403 GCF_002005425.1 Polaribacter sp. BM10
AACAATATTTTTTTCTATATTTTCAATTGAAATTGGATCTTCTATAATTCCTAATACACAAGCTTTTTCACATGGTGCTGGACATAATCGACCTGTAAATTCAGGGAAATTGTTTGTTGAATGCAAAATCCAAGAAGCTTTTTTCCATTCGCCTTGGTGAACCATATGGTTAAAGTCTGGAATTAAATTACCTAATGGGCAACCACTATGACAGAAAGGTATACCACAATCCATACATCGAGAACCTTGTTTTGTAATTTCTTCTTCAGATAAAGGAACTGTAAATTCTTTATAATTTTTTATACGATCTTTAACAGATGTATATTTTTCATCTTGTCTTTCAAATTCTTTAAATCCTGTTACTTTTCCCATGACATTATGCTATTGTTAATTCTTCAAACATTGGTTCTTCTGTTTCTAAACGCTCTAATGCGTGTTTATATTCAGTAGGCATTACTTTTACAAAATTTTGTAAGCTATTATCCCAATCTGCTAATAAATCTGAACCTTTTTTACTGTTCGTATACAGAACATGTTTTTCTACAAGTGATTTTAATTCTGCGACATCATCATTAGATAGTGTTTCAAATTCTATTGTTTCTGTATTACAAAGTCCGTTTATAAATTTTTTCTGCGGATCATATACGTAAGCAATACCACCGCTCATTCCTGCTGCAAAATTTCGACCTGTTTTACCAAGTACAACAACTTTTCCACCGGTCATGTATTCACAACAATGATCTCCTACACCTTCTACAACTGCTGTAGCACCAGAATTTCGTACGGCAAATCTTTCACCTGCAATACCATTTATGTATGCTTGACCTGCAACAGCACCAAACATACAAACGTTACCTACTATGATATTGTTTTCTGCTAAAAAGTCTGCTTTTTCTGGTTTTTTAATTATTAATTTTGCTCCTGATAACCCTTTACCCAGATAATCATTTGTATTACCGTCTAATGTAAAAGTTAAACCATGAGCACCAAATGCCCCAAAACTTTGTCCTGCTGAACCTGTAAAGTTTATATTAAGTGTATCTTCTGGTAAACCTAAATGACCGTAAATTTTTGATATTTCATTACTAACAATTGCACCTACTGTTCTATTTGTATTTTTTATAGGATAAAACAGATTCATTTTTTCTTTTCTATAAAGTGCTCTATGAGAATCTTTAAGAATTGTAAAATCTAAAACATTGTCTAAATTATGATCTTGTTTTTCAGTATTTTTTACAACCATACTTTTATAAGCAGAAGGTCTATGTAAAATGCTTGATAAATCTAACCCCTTAGCTTTGTAATGTTTAATAGCTTTATTTGAGTTAATTTTGTGCGTTTGTCCAACCATTTCAGCTAGCGTTCTAAAACCTAACTGAGCCATGATTCCTCTTAACTCTTCTGCGATATAATAAAAGAAGTTAATAACATGCTCTGGTGTTCCTTTAAAGTTTTTTCTTAGTTCTTTGTCTTGCGTAGCAATACCAACAGGGCAAGTGTTAAGATGACATTTACGCATCATTATACAACCAGATGCAACTAAAGGTGCTGTAGCAAACCCAAATTCTTCTGCACCTAATAATGCAGCAATGGCAACATCTCTACCAGTTTTTAATTGTCCGTCGCATTCAACAACAATTCTACTTCTTAAATCATTTAAAACTAGTGTTTGTTGTGCTTCTGCTAAACCTAGTTCCCAAGGTAAACCTGCATGTTTAAGTGATGTAAGAGGTGATGCACCGGTACCACCATCGTAACCAGAAATCAAAACTACATCTGCTTTTGCTTTTGCAACACCAGCAGCAATAGTACCTACACCTACTTCTGAAACTAATTTTACATTAATTCTTGCTTCACGATTTGCATTTTTTAAATCGAATATTAATTGTGCTAAATCTTCAATTGAATAAATATCGTGATGTGGTGGTGGAGAAATCAATCCTACAAAAGGAGTTGAATTTCTTGCTGATGCAATCCAAGGTAAAACTTTTTCACCCGGTAATTGACCACCTTCACCTGGTTTAGCACCTTGTGCCATTTTAATTTGTATTTCTTTAGCATTGGTTAAATAATGAGATGTTACCCCAAATCTACCAGATGCAACTTGTTTGATAGCAGAATTTCTACTATCACCATTAACATCTTTTTGAAAACGCTTTCTGTCTTCACCACCTTCACCAGAATTAGACTTACCACCAATTCTATTCATGGCAATAGCTAAATTTTCATGAGCCTCTCTAGAAATTGATCCGTAGGACATTGCACCTGTTTTAAAGCGTTTTACAATTTCTGTCCAAGGTTCGACTTCTTCTAAAGGAATTGGATCTAAGTTGTCAAATTCAAACAAACCTCTAATTGTCATTAAACTTTCAGATTGCTCATTTATCGCGTTTGAATATACATTATAACTAGCTTGATCACTTAATCTAACTGCTTGCTGAAGTTTAGAAACTGTTGTTGGATTAAATAAATGTCTCTCTCCGTTTCTTCTCCATCGATAATCACCACCAACATTTAAACCTAAATTTTTATCAATTTGATTATCTGGATATGCTTGTTTGTAGCGTTGATCTATTTCTTTCTCGATTTCATATAAACCAATACCTTCAATTCTAGAAGCTGTATATGGAAAATATTTTTCTACAAATTGTGAATTAAAACCTACAATTTCAAAAATTTGAGAACCTCTGTAAGAATGTAATGTAGAGATTCCTATTTTGTTCATCACTTTTAAAATACCTTTACCAATAGCCTTGTTAAAGTTGTCTACAGCTTTTTGCTCATCCATACCGTTTATAAAACCTTCTTTAACTTGCATTCTAATAATTTCGTTAACCATATATGGGTTCACTGCACTTGCTCCATAACCAAATAATGTTGCAAAATGATGTGGTTCTCTAGGTTCTGCAGATTCTATAATTATATCGAAATAAGATCTTTTTCTTAAACGATTTAATTGATGATTTACATAAGAACAAGCTAATAAAGCTGGTATTGGGGCAAATTCTTGATTTACACCTCTATCTGATAAAATTATAATATTACTTTTATTATCTAAAGCTTTTTCTACTTGCTTAACAATATTATCTAAAGCGTCTTCTAAACCATTTAAACCCTGAGCTTTTGAATATAAAATTTGAATTGTTTCAGCTTTAAAACTTTCAATTTCTATGGATCTAATTTTTTCTAAATCGGCATTAGAAATAACAGGATTCTGAATTCTTAATTTTCTACATTGTCTTTCTGTGATGCTAAAAATATTTCTATCTTTTCCTAAATTTAGACTAATATCTGTTACAATGTTTTCTCTAATTCCGTCTAAAGGCGGATTTGTAACTTGTGCAAATAATTGCTTAAAATAATTTGATATTAATTGAGGTCTGTCTGATAAAACAGCTAAAGGAGTATCTATTCCCATAGAACCTAAAGCTTCTTTACCAACAATTGCCATTGGTGTAATTACTTCTTGAATATCTTCGAAAGTGTAATTAAATAAACGTTGACGTGTTTTTATATCAATTGTTTCAATTGGGCAAGTTTCGTTTGTGTAAGGAACATCCTTTAAATGTAAACGAGTTTTATCTAACCATTCTTGGTACGGTCTTTCAGAAACGATTTTACTTTTTATTTCTTTATCTTGAATGATTCTTCCCTCGTTCATGTCTACTAAAAACATTTTACCAGGTTCTAATCTACCGTGTTCTTTTATATCTTCTGGTGCAACATCTACAACACCAATTTCTGATGACATTATTAATTTACCGCTCTTAGTAACTGTATATCTAGATGGTCTTAAACCATTTCTGTCTAATAAAGCACCTATATAATCACCGTCTGTAAATGGTACAGAAGCTGGTCCATCCCAAGGTTCCATTATACAACCATTATATTCGTAAAAAGCTTTTCGCTCTTTAGACATTGTAGCATGTTTCTCCCAAGCTTCTGGTATCATCATCATCATAATTTCTGGTAATGATCTACCTGTATGCGTTAATAATTCTACCACCATATCCATAGATGCAGAATCTGATTTACCTGGTAAAATTATTGGAAAAAGTTTGTCTATTTGCGGCCCGAAAACATCACTTTTCATGATTTCTTCACGTACACGCATTCTACTTACATTTCCTCTTAAAGTATTTATCTCTCCGTTTTGACACATGTGTCTAAATGGCTGAGCAAGTTCCCAAGTTGGCATTGTGTTTGTAGAAAAACGTTGGTGTACTAAGGCTAATCTAGTAACTAAATCTATTTCTTGTAAGTCTCTATAATAAGGCCCAATATCTTCGGGCATAATTATACCTTTATATATTATAGTTGTTATAGATAGACTAGGTACATAAAAATAATTACTTTCAGAAATTTTAGATTTTCGAATTGTATGTTCTGCAATTTTTCTTGCAGCGTATAATTTCGCTTTAAATGTAGCTTCGTCAACATCTTCTGTTTTACCAATAAAAAGTTGTTCTATGTTTGGTTCAGATGCCAATGCAATTTCACCTAATTGAGATGAATCTACAGGAACTTCTCGCCAACCTAAAACAGAAAGACCTTGATTAAAAATTTCGGTTTCAAAAGTTTTTTTACAATAATTATATTGATTTGATACTTTTGGAAGAAATACCATACCAACAGCATATTCTCTTTGGTTAGGTAACGGAAAATTACAAACTCTGTTAAAGTAATCGTGCGGAATATCTATCAATAAACCTGCTCCGTCACCTGTTTTTCCATCGGAACTAACACCACCTCTATGTTCTAGTTTTACTAGGATTTCTAGTGCGTCGTGAATGATTTGATTTGTTCTTTGACCATTTAAATTACAGATAAAACCAGCACCGCAATTTTCATGTTCAAACTCTGGTAAGTATAACCCTTGTTTCTCCATATCGTATTCAATTATATTGGCTAATTTATATTTTTTATTAAGAAAAAATTAACTTTTTAGCGGTTTTAATATAATTTTTGTGATGAAAACAAAAAAACGATACAAATAATTTAATAATAATAATTAAAGCTTTTTATATTGTGAAATCGTTAAAAAACGAAAAAACCTGCAATTTTTTTAAAATTGCAGGTAAAAAATTGTGTATTTTTTAAAGGTTAATGTTCGTTTAATCTAAAATCTGGATATGCATCCATACCGTGTTCATGAGCATCTAAACCTTCTAATTCTTCTTTTTCATCAACTCTTATTCCTATTGTTTTCTTTAAAGTGAAAATAATTATAAAAGAAGTTAATAAGCAAAAAACAGCATAAGATCCTATTCCTATTAATTGACTAACAAATTGAGATCCGCTAGCTAAATCTCCAAAGATTCCAACAGCAAGAGTTCCCCAAATTCCGCAAATTAAATGAACAGCTATTGCACCAACTGGATCATCTAATTTTAATTTGTCTATTAAACTAACAGCAAATACAATAAATACACCTGCTATTGCACCAATATAAATTGCATCCATAGGAGACATTACATCTGCACCAGCAGTAATTGCAACTAAACCTCCTAAAATTCCGTTAAGAAACATCGTTAAATCTAAATTTTTAAAAAGAATTGTAGAAGTAATTGCAGAAATAACACCACCAGCTGCTGCAGCTAAACATGTAGTTACAAGTGTTAAAGAAGTTAAACCTGGATCTGCAGATAAAACCGAGCCACCATTAAAACCAAACCAACCTAACCAAAGTATTAAAACACCTGCTGTAGCAATAGGAATGTTATGACCTGGTATTGCTTGAATTTTACCATTTTTGAATTTTCCTATTCTGGCTCCTAAAAGACAAACTGCAACAAGAGCTGCCCAACCACCAACAGAGTGAACTAAAGTAGAACCTGCAAAATCATAAAAAGGAGTGTCTAGTTGGTCTAAAAAACCACCTCCCCATTTCCAAGAACCTGCAATTGGGTAAACAAAGCCAACATACAGTATTGTAAATATCATAAAAGGTAAAATTTTCATTCTTTCTGCTACAGCACCAGAAACTATTGTAGCTGCAGTTGCTGCGAACATTCCTTGAAACAAAAAGTCTGTCCAATATGTATAACCTTCGTTATATGTTAAATCTAAAACACCATCTTTTAGAGGTGCAGAAATACCAAATATAAAATCGCCTAAATATCCAGATGAATTTGCAGCCCAAGTTGGGTACATTAAATTAAAGCCTAATAAAGCATACAGTAGTAAACCTACTGTAATGATAAATATATTTTTAAATAAGATGTTTATAGTATTCTTTTGTCTTGTTAATCCAATTTCTAGAAATGCAAAACCTAAGTGCATAAAGAAAACTAGTGCTGTACAGATCATCATCCATACATTATTTATTGTTAATAATTCCATGATATAAAAAATGTTCTGTTTTAGTTTAGTGTTTTTCCTCCTTTTTCTCCTGTTCTTATTCTGTAGGCTTCATTTATGTCGCTAACAAAAACTTTTCCATCACCAATATCACCTGTAGATGCAGCTTTAATTATAGTTTTAATTGTTATTTCTTCAAATTCATTATTAACTACTATAGATAAATATCTTCTTTGAATATCGCTTGTGCTATAACTTACGCCTCTGTAAACATGCCCTTCTTTTTCGTTACCTAAGCCGGTAACATCCCAATAAGAGAAAAAATTAACACCAACATCATGCAATGCTTCTTTTACTGCGCTAAATTTAGATTTTCTAATGATTGCTTCTATTTTTTTCATTTTAAATATTTAGTTAATTGTTCTTAAAAATGTTTTTTCGTAGAAAAATCACACAGCCCTAAAGTTGTGTGATTTTATATATAATTGATTTAAAATTTTATGTAGATAACTGCTATTTATCTTCGTCAAAATCTCTAACTCTTTTACCTGGGTAAGCAATAGAACCATGTTCTGAAATATCTAAACCTTCAATTTCTACTTCTTTAGATACTCTTAATCCCATTGTAGCTTTTAATATTGCTAAAACAATAAAAGATAAGACAGTTGCCCAAGC
Source organism: Polaribacter sp. BM10 (assembly GCF_002005425.1). Classification (GTDB taxonomy): domain Bacteria; phylum Bacteroidota; class Bacteroidia; order Flavobacteriales; family Flavobacteriaceae; genus Polaribacter; species Polaribacter marinaquae. The sequence goes on from NZ_CP019704.1 coordinate 3,154,476, forward strand.
TGCATAAGCTAAAACTCCGATAGCTTGTACTCCTAATTGCGAAGCACCACCACCATTAAATAATCCAATTGCAGTATCGCCGTCTACACCCCAAAGACCTATAACTAAAGTTCCCCAGGCACCAGCTACACCGTGCACAGAAGCTGCACCAATTGCATCATCAATTTTTAATTTCTTTTCTATAAATTCAATTGAAAATACTACAATGATTCCTCCAATAAGTCCTGCTAATACAGCACCACCTGCACTCATGTTTCCACATCCGGCAGTAATACTAACTAAACCAGCTAAAGAACCATTAAGTGTTTGGGCTAAATTCGGCTTTCCGTACCAAATCCAAGTTGTAATTAAAGCACCAAGACCACCTGCTGCTGCAGATAAATTTGTGATTAATACAACGTTAGAAGCACCAACTGCATCTGCGCCACCCCAAGCTAATTGAGATCCACCGTTAAAACCAAACCAACCAAACCAAAGGATAAATACACCTAAAGTTGCTAAAACTTGATTGTGACCAGGAATAGGTAAAACCTTTCCGTTAACATATTTTCCTATTCTAGGACCTACCATAAATGCGGCTACTAATGCAGCCCAACCACCTACAGAGTGCACAATTGATGAACCAGCAAAGTCTATAAAGCCCATTTCCGTTAACCAACCGCTACCTTGCCATTGCCATCCACCAGATATAGGATAGATAACTGCTGTCATTACAAGAGAGAAAATGATATATGTAGAATATTTTGTTCTACCTGCTATTGCACCAGAAACGATTGTAGCTGTAGTTGCAGCAAACATTGTTTGAAAGAATAAATCTGCTCCTTCACCTTGAAATAAGCCACTCCAGAAAAACCATCCGTTAGATGTATCTCCGTACATTAAAGAGTAACCTACTAACCAGAAAGTTAAAGAACCCACACAAATGTCTAATAGATTTTTCATTGCGATATTTACCGCATTTTTAGATCTTGTCATTCCAGATTCTACTAATGTAAAACCAGCTTGCATTAAGAATACTAAAATACCAGCAATTAGCATCCAAAGCATTCCCATATCTCCATTAATCTGTTCAACAGCTTGCGCCACTTCTGACGCTGGAGTATCTTGTAATAATGTTAAAAATAAACTCATTTTTATATAATTTTTGGTTAATTAATTATTAGAAAGAGTAAACTGCTGCTAGTGTAGCTCCTGTTACACTTTTTCCAAATGGAACAACACCATCATCTGAAGTGTCATATCTTACTTCTGGAATTATTGTTAAGCTACCCGTTAAAGAATAGTTACCAGATAAAGTAAAAGCAGATACGCTACTGTCTACATCTGCTGTAGTAGTTGTAAAAAATTCTGGTCTAAACCCTAAAGAGAACTTATCTGAAAAAGTGTTTTGTAAGTAAAAAGCAACACCTTTATAGCTATAATCTGCATCATCAGAATTTGAGTATGCTGCATTTATTCCTAAGAAGAAAGATTCTGAAACATCAAACCCACCTGTATAGTCTAAGTATAAAACATCTGTAGTTCCAAAACCATCAGCACCATAAGCTAAGTTAAAATACTGTCCTTTATATCCTGTTTGAAAACCTAATTGATAATCGTTACCAATGTTTGCACCAGAAGTAATACCATGAGGATTTGTTACAGCAAACATAAAAGATAAGTCTTCTGATGCTGCATAGTCTAATTTAAAACCAGTATGAGAAAAAGGACCTGCGTTAAATAAATAAGATACAGAATAGTTAAAGTTTCCTGCTGGAGAAATAACTTCATAACCATAGAAAGTATTAAACTGACCTAAAGTTAAAGTTACTTTATCTGAAGCATTGTAATATGCATATAGTTGGTTGATTGCACCTTCATAAGCATTTGCCGCTTTTGCTCTTGGCCCGTAAGCTAAATCTGCAACAACCCCAGCTTTTCCTTTTTCATATGAAAAAATTGTATTTACCATACCTAATCCAAAACCATTTGCAGAAGCTGCAGGATCGTCACTTGAATATAAAATACCTAAAGAGCCAGGAGAATTGCTTTTAAGATTACTTGTATGATATACGTCTACAGTTCCACTTAATGTAAATGTTCCTTTGTCTTTGTTTTCTTGTGCTGTTACTACTAAACTAGAAATGAATAGTAATGATAGAATAATTTTTTTCATAATGAGTGTTCTTTAGTTGTGTTAATTTTTTGTTAATGAACTCGGGTCAAATGTATATATTAAATTTAAATTAACAAGGGGTGTTTATTTTAAAAACTATGTATCTTGAACATGTACCCTCAAAAAAAAGGGGGTTATATTGAGATAACTATATTTTTTTGATTTTGAAAGGTGTTAAATGTTAGGTTCGTAAAAAAGTGAACTATAATTTTGAGATATTCATAAAAATGCATGTTTTGTAAAAAAAAATGTAATTTATGTACTTTTGCACCTATGAAATATTCATTTTCTTACCTAATTTGTTTAGAATTCTTAGGGTTTAGGTTTTCTGGTTGGCAAAAGCAAAAAAATGCAAAAACTTTGCATGATATGGTCGATAAATCTTTGTCTTTTGTTTTTGAAGACTTTGATTTTAAGACAATTGGGGTAGGAAGAACAGATGCTAAAGTTTCTGCTAATACCTATTATTTACAGCTTTTTAGAAATTCTGAAATTGATGAATTAACCTTTTTAAAATCTTTAAATTCTAATTTTTCGCCAGATTTTAGAGCTATTTCTGTAAAAAAAGTGCCAACAAGCTTTAATATTATCAATGCTCCTAAGATTAAAGAGTATCATTATTATTTTTCTTTTGGCGATAAAAACCATCCTTTTGCGGCTCCTTTTATGATTAATGTTGATTTTAATCTGGATATTGATTCGATGAAAAAAGCAGCTAAATTGTTTGAAGGTGAGCATTATTTTCATAAATATTGTACAAAACCAAGTGAGCATACAGTGTTTAAACGAGTTATAGATGGTTGTGAAATAGTTGAAAATGATATTTTGACTGCAAGTTTTTTTCCGGAAGTTTCTTATGTATTAAAAGTTAGAGGTAAAGGTTTTTTAAGATATCAAATTAGGTTGATGATGGCTACTTTGTTTGAGGTAGGTAAAGGAAATTTAGGTTTAAATTTTATTGAAAACTCTTTAAAAGAAGATAACGATAGAATGTTTATGAGAAATATTGCGCCTTCTTCTGGTTTGCAATTAAATGCTTTAGATTTAGAACTTTAATTTGCAAAAAGGTGCAATAGCGATAGAAGCGGCATCCTTTTTTTGAAGAATGAAAAAAAAGATATAGTGGATAGCGCGTTTTTTTGTTTTAAAAAATTGCCATAAAAAAAATCCACCTTTAAAAAAGATGGATTTTTAAATACTTATATAATAAGGTGATTATCCTTTGATAACGCCTCTAGAAATTACAATTTTCTGAATTTCTGAAGTTCCTTCGTAAATCTGAGTAATTTTAGCATCTCTCATTAAGCGTTCTACGTGGTATTCTTTAACAAAACCATTTCCTCCGTGAATTTGAACAGCTTCTACAGTTTGTTCCATAGCAACTTTAGATGCGTATAACTTAGCCATTGCGCTAGACATGTCGTAATTATTGCCTTGATCTTTATCCCAAGCAGCTTTCATAACTAACATTCTTGCTGCTTCGATTTCTGTGTACATATCTGCTAATTTAAAAGCAATTGCTTGGTGGTTGCAAATTTCTGTACCAAAAGCTTTACGTTCTTTCGAGTATTTTAAAGCTAATTCGTATGCACCAGATGCAATACCTAAAGCCTGTGCAGCAATACCGATTCTACCTCCAGAAAGTGTTTTCATGGCAAACTTAAACCCGAAACCATCTTCACCAATTCTATTTTCTTTAGGTACTTTTACATCGTTAAATTGTAATGTGTGTGTGTCGCTACCGCGGATACCTAGTTTGTCTTCTTTAGGTCCTACGTGAAAACCTTCTGTTCCTTTTTCAACAATAAAAGCGTTGATTCCTCTGTGCCCTTTAGAACGGTCTGTTTGCGCAATAACTAAGTATACATCTGCGCGACCACCACTTGTAATCCAGTTTTTTGTACCGTTAATTACATAGTGATCTCCTTTATCTTCTGCAGTTGTTGCTTGTGATGTTGCGTCAGATCCTGCTTCTGGTTCACTTAAACAAAATGCACCAACAAACTCTCCGGTAGCTAATTTTGTTAAATATTTTTGTTTTTGTTCTTCAGATGCGTAAGCTTCTAATCCGTAGCATACTAAAGAATTGTTTACAGATACGATAACAGATGCAGATGCGTCTATTTTAGAAAGTTCTTCCATAATTAATACATAAGAAGTTGCGTCCATGCCACTTCCTCCGTATTTAGGATCTACCATAATTCCCATAAAACCTAAATCTCCCATTTTCTTAACTAATTCGTTAGGAAACTCTTGCTTATTGTCTCTTTCGATAACTCCAGGTAATAATTCTGTTTGTGCAAAATCTCTTGCAGCATCACGAATCATGATGTGTTCTTCTGTTAAACTAAAATCCATTTTATATTTTTATTATTTTCGTAAAATTCGACTTCAAAGATATCGATTTCGTAACATATTTTCAATAGACATTTGTTAATTTTACAAATATGAATAATAATTACTTTTTTGCCTTGGGTTTAATGTCTGGTACATCTTTGGATGGCGTAGATATTGTTTATGTGAAATTTAAGAGAAATGACTATTCGTTTTTTGAAATTTTACAAGCCGAAACCATTTCGTATTCTATAGAATGGAAACAACAATTACAAAATGCTATTCATTTTTCTTCGGATGAATTAAAAAAGTTAGACATATCTTATGGTAAGTATTTGGCGTCGTTAATAAATAATTTCCTTTTTAATTATAAAATTGAAGAACTAGCATTTGTAGCTTCGCATGGTCATACAATTTTACACGAACCAGATAAAGGAATTACATTACAAATAGGTTCTGGAAATGAAATTGCTAAACTAACCAAGCAAAAAGTTGTTTGCGATTTTAGAACACAAGATGTTAAATTAGGTGGTCAAGGTGCGCCGTTAGTGCCAATAGGAGACGAGTTGTTGTTTTCTAATATTGATTATTGTCTTAACCTTGGTGGATTTTCTAATGTTTCTTATCATAATAAAGGTAGTAGAATCGCTTTTGATATTTGCCCGGTAAATATCGTTTTAAATTTATATGCCAATAAGTTAGGATTAGAATATGATGCATCCGGAGAAATTGCATCTAAAGGAGCGATTAATAAAGTATTGTTAGAAAAGTTAAATCAATTAGAGTTTTATCAGAAAAATCCCCCTAAATCTTTGGGTTTAGAATGGGTGCAACAACAAATATTGCCATTAATTGATAGTTTAGAAAAAGATGTGCCAAATGTTTTAAGAACTTTTGTAGAGCATGTAGCAATGCAAATATCTAGTGTTTTAGAAGATTCTAAATCGTTACTAATAACAGGTGGTGGCGTGTTTAATGTTTTCTTAATAGATAGAATTAAATGTTACACTAATGTTAAAATTGTTAAAGCTTCTACTAACTTAATTAACTATAAAGAAGCTTTAATTTTTGCTTTCTTAGGTGTGTTAAAAATTGATAATCAGGTAAATTGCTTAAAAAGTGTTACTGGTGCTCGTAAAAATCATTCATCTGGGGTTGTTTTTTTACCTTAGTTTTTGATTTAAAAAGTTTTAACAATTGTTTTTTTTAGATTAAGTTTGTAGAAGTCTGTAAAATGATAAAATAATTCAATAAAAAATTTTAAAAATGAATCAACTTTAGCTTCTCTAGGTAAAATATGTCGGTAAAAATGCATGAAAATTTAGAAAATAAGTTGAAACTCAATACAAAATAAAATGAAAGAATTATTAAAAAAATACGAAAACAAGCAGCCAGAAATAGTTTTTCACTGGAAAGATCAAGAAACAGATGCAGAAGGATGGACTGTAATTAACTCTTTAAGAGGAGGTGCAGCCGGTGGAGGTACAAGAATGCGAAAAGGTTTAGATAAAAACGAAGTATTGTCTTTAGCTAAAACTATGGAGGTTAAATTTACCGTATCTGGACCGGCGATTGGTGGTGCGAAATCTGGAATTAATTTTGATCCAAACGATCCTAGAAAAAGAGAAGTTTTAGAAAGATGGTACAAAGCAGTAACGCCTTTACTTAAACATTATTATGGTACCGGTGGAGATTTAAATGTAGATGCAGATAAAGATGTAATTCCGATTACAGAAGATTGTGGAGTTTGGCATCCGCAAGAAGGTATTTTTAATGGTCATTTTAAACCTACCGAAGCAGATAAAATTAATAGAATTGGTCAATTACGTTTAGGTGTAATTAAAGTTATAGAAAACAAATATTTTTCTCCAGATTTATCAAGAAAATATACAGTTGCAGATATGTTAACTGGTTATGGTGTTGCAGAAGCAGTAAAGCATTACTATAATATTTATGGTGGTAACATCGAAGGTAAAAGAGCTATCGTGCAAGGTTTCGGAAACGTAGGTTCTGCTGCAGCTTATTATTTAACTCAATTAGGAGCTAAAGTAGTAGGAATTATAGATAGAGATGGTGGTTTAATTAACGAGAGTGGTTTTACCATGGATGAAATGACAGATTTGTTTTTATCTAAGGATGGAAATAAACTAGTTTCAGAAAATATGATACCATTTGATGAAATTAACAGTAAAATTTGGAGTTTGCCAGCAGAAATTTTTATTCCTGCAGCTGCTTCAAGGTTGGTTTCTAAAGATCAAGTTCAGCAAATGATAGATACTGGTTTAGAGGTAATTTCTCCGGGTGCAAATGTTCCGTTTGCAGATAAAGAAATTTTCTTCGGACCAATAATGGAGTACACAGATAATCATTTAAGTTTGTTGCCAGACTTTATCTCTAATTGTGGTATTGCAAGAGTTTTTGCTTATTTAATGGAGTCTAAAGTGCCATTACCAATGCAAGACAAAGCTATTTTTGATGATACATCAGAAGTTATTAAAAAAGCATTGCAAAAAACATTTAAAAAGAGTGCGTCTAAAACAAAAATATGTTCAACAGCATTTGAAATAGCGTTAAAACAATTGATATAAATTAAATAAGAGAATATGGAATCAGTAATTATTATAGTGTTTGTAATGGGGTATCTAGCCATTACTTTAGAACATAATTTAAAATTAGATAAATTAATACCGGCCTTAATTATGATGGCGGTATGTTGGGCTTTGGTTGCCTTAGGTGTAGATAATTTTTCTAATTGGTTTGATTCTGCAAATCATGGTTTGGTAGATGGATTTGCATCTATGGCACATGATGATAAGTTACATTTAGTAGAAGAAACGTTATTGCATCACTTAGGTAAAACTGCAGAAATCTTAGTTTTCTTATTAGGTGCTATGACAATTGTAGAGATTATCGATTATTTTGATGGTTTTTCTACAATTAAAGGATACGTTAACTTTAAGAGTAAGAAAAAATTACTTTGGATGTTTGCTGTGTTAGCATTTATTTTATCAGCAATTATAGATAACTTAACTGCAACGATTGTATTAATATCGATACTTCAGAAAATTGTTAAAACAAGAGAAGATAGAATTTGGTTTGCAGGTTTAATTATTATTGCTGCAAATGCTGGTGGAGCTTTTTCTCCGATTGGAGACGTTACAACAACAATGCTTTGGATTGGTGATAAAGTAAGTACAGGTATGTTGTTTACATACTTATTTATACCGTCTTTATTATGTATGGTTGTACCAACATTTATAGCTACATTTTTACCGGCTTTTAAAGGTGAAATTGACTTTGATGAAAACGAAGTTGAGAAGCCAAAAAGTAGACATAGTGCAAGAATGCTATATTTAGGTTTAGGGGCAATTTTATTTGTACCAGTATTTAAAACAGTTACACATTTACCACCTTATGTAGGTATGATGCTTTCTTTAGCAATTGTAGCAACTTTTGCAGAGATTTATAGTAACTCTAAATTCTCTATTTCTACAGTAGAAGGAGAACAAGCAGATGAGCATGAAAGTGGAGCGCATCACAGTCCGGTTCATCATTCTTTGTCAAAAATTGAAATGCCAAGTATTTTATTTTTCTTAGGTATTTTAATGGCTGTTGCAGCGTTAGAATCTTTAGGTATATTATTTAATTTCGCAGACAGTTTAAAACAAGGAATTCCGTTAATAGGAACAGAGTTAAGCGGAACAGGAGTTTCTGATTTAGTTGTAATTTTATTAGGAATTGGTTCTGCAATTATTGACAATGTACCATTAGTAGCAGCAAGTTTAGGGATGTTTTCTGAAGGTTTAGATGATCCATTATGGCACTTTATTGCATTTTCTGCTGGTACAGGAGGAAGTATGTTAATCATTGGTTCTGCTGCAGGTGTTGTTGCAATGGGAATGGAAAAAATTGATTTTTTCTGGTATATCAAAAAAATATCTTGGTTAGCTTTTTTAGGTTTCTTAGTAGGGTCTATATCATTTGTAGTATTAAGAATGTTTATCTAATCAAATAACAAAATATTTATCAAATGCCATTTTGTTATTTACAAAATGGCATTTTTTATATCTTATAAAAAGCTTTTTGTTTAAAAGCAATTTTAAAATAGAAAACTCGTTAGTACTTAAGAACTTTAAAAGAAAACAAAATGGTAACATTTTTTCAAGAAAATAAAGAATTGTTAGAAGAAACAGTTTCCGAAGAAAAAACACTTTCTATCTATAATTTAATTATGGACGGAGGCATTGGCGGTCAAATAATTATAGCAATCTTATTTATTTTATTAGCTGTAGGATTGTACATTTATTTTGAAAGATTTTTTGCTATAAAGTCAGCTTCGAAAGTAGATAAGAATTTTATGGATCAGATTAAAGATTATGTGTCAAACGGTAAGTTAGATACTGCTAAGTCTTTATGTGATAGTAAAAATACACCAACTGCAAGATTAATTAAAAAAGGAATTACTAGAATTGGAAAGCCCCTAGAAGATATTAATACAGCGATAGAAACCGCAGGTAAGTTAGAAGTGTATCAACTAGAAAAAAATGTAAGTGTACTTGCAACTATTGCGGGTGCTGCACCAATGATAGGTTTTTTAGGAACCGTAATAGGTATGATTGTAGCTATTCATGAAATTGCAAATGCAGGCGGACAAATAGATATAAAAATGCTTTCTGATGGGCTCTACACTGCAATGACTACAACTGTGGCGGGTTTAATTGTAGGTATTATTGCGTATATAACTTACAATCATTTAGTGGTAAGAACAGATAAAGTAGTATATCAAATGGAAGCTAAATCTGTAGAGTTTTTAGATTTATTAAACGAACCTGTTTAGTATGAATTTAAGAGGTAGAAATAAAGTAGATCCGTCTTTCAATATGTCTTCAATGACAGATATTGTTTTTTTATTACTGATATTTTTTATGCTAACTTCTACGCTGGTAACAGTTAGTGCCATAGATGTTATTTTGCCTAAAGCAGGTGGTAAAACAGAAAACAGTAAATCAGTTGCTGTTACAATTACCAATAATTCTCTTTTTTATATTAATAAATCTAAAGTAACTTCTTCGGATTTAGAAAGTGAAATTTTAAGAGAAGTTGGTGCAGATAAAAAGAAAACAATTGTTATAAGAGGTGATCAAGATGTTCCTTATAAAAATGTGATGAAAGTAATTGATATAGCGAATAAGAATAAATTAAAAATGATTTTAGCTGTTAAAGGTAAATAAATGGCAATTTTAGATACAGCACATAAACGTAAATCTGCACTAATTACAGCAGTAATTCTGATTTTATTAATCTTCGGAATTTATAATTATGGAATGCAGTATTTAGATCCGCCAGAAGAATATGGATTAGCTATTAATTTCGGAGAATCTAATGTGGGAAACGGAGAGCCAGTTGTTAAATCAAAAAAAATAGCACCTAAAACAATTGAGAAAGAAGAGGTTGTTGAAGAGGTAGAAGAAACAATTAAAGAAACTGTAAAAGAAGAAGTAATCACACAAGAAACAACCAAGGAAGTGCCAGTTGTTGAAAAAGTGAAAGAACTAAAAAAAGAACCTACTAAAGAAGAAGTAAAAAAAGTTGTTGAAAAGAAAAAGCCTAAACCAAAACCATCGAAAGAAAATCAAGATGCATTAAACAAATTGTTGAATGGTAATGATATGTTTGGAGAATCTAAAGGAGAAGGTGATGATAAGGTTGAAGGTGTTAAAGGAAGTAAAAGCGGTGATGATAAATCCTCTAAATACTATGGTAATAAAGGTGCTGGTTCCGGCGGAAACTACAATCTTGCTGGTAGAAAAGCGTTGTCTAAACCAATCAATCAACCAGATTGTAATGAAGAGGGTATTGTGGTTGTTAAGATTAGAGTAAATAAAAATGGTAAAGTAATTTACGCTAAAGCTGGTGAAAAAGGAACAACAAATAGTAAACCTTGTTTAGCGAAACCAGCAGAAGCAGCCGCTCTTAAAACAACATGGAACCCTGATAGTGATGCACCAGCAGTTCAAACAGGTACAATTATTTATAAATTCTCTTTATCTAAATAATCACTTACATTTGCCTTAAAAAAGTTACTTTTTTATAAAAGTATTATTTCATTAAAATGACCTATAAAGAAACTTTAGATTGGATGTTTTCGCAATTACCGATGTATCAAAAGCAAGGTAAAACAGCGTTTAAAAAAGACTTAACCAATATTTTAGCATTATCAGAAAAGCTAAATTTTCCAGAGAAAAAAATTAAAACAATTCATGTTGGAGGTACTAACGGAAAAGGTTCTACAAGTCATATGTTGGCGTCAATTTTACAAGAAGCTGGGTATAAGGTTGGCTTGTACACGTCGCCTCATTTAAAAAATTTTACAGAACGAATTAAAATTAACGGAGTAGAAATTCCAGAACAAAACGTTACCTCTTTTATTAATAAGAATAAAGCCTTTCTAGAAAAACAACAACTTTCTTTTTTTGAAATGACTGTAGGTTTGGCTTTTGAATATTTTTCAACAGAAAAAGTAGATATAGCAATTATTGAAGTTGGTTTGGGTGGTAGATTAGATTCTACAAATATAATTACACCAGAAGTTTCTGTAATTACAAATATTGGATTAGACCATACACAGTTTTTAGGAGAAACTTTACCAGAAATTGCTTTCGAAAAAGCCGGAATTATAAAAAAAGGAGTTCCGGTTGTAATTGGTGAAGAGCAAGAAGAGGTTAAGCAGGTTTTTGTAAATAAAGCCTTAAATGAAAATGCTTTAATTGAGTTTGCATCAGGTTTCGAAGAGGTGTTTAAGACCGATTTGTTAGGAGATTATCAGAAGAAAAATGTTAAGACTGCAGTTAGAGCAATTAAAAAGCTAGAAGATTTCAAGATAACCGAAGATAATGTAAAAAAAGGATTATTAAACGTAGTTAAAAATACAAGATTAAAAGGAAGGTGGCAGATTTTGCAAGATTCTCCTAAAGTTATTTGTGATACCGCTCATAATAAAGAGGGATTGAGTATAGTTTTAAATCAGTTAAAAAACGAGAGATTTGTAAATTTACATATTGTTTTAGGTGTTGTTTCTGATAAAAAGTTAGATGAGGTTTTACCTTTGTTTCCTAAAGATGCTAATTATTATTTCTGTAAACCAGATATTCCAAGAGGATTACCTGCGTATATTCTAGAAGAAAAAGCAAAAGAATTTAAGTTATTCGGAAAAACTTTTCTCTCAGTTAGAAAGGCGTTTGATAAAGCTGTAAGTGTTGCTAATCAAGATGATATAGTTTATGTAGGAGGGAGTACTTTTGTAGTTGCAGAAATAATTTAAAGAAAGTTTGTTTTTTATTTGGTAGGTTTAAAATCTATCTTATATTTGCATCCGCTTAGGGCAATTAGCTCAGTTGGTTCAGAGCACCTCGTTTACACCGAGGGGGTCGGGGGTTCGAATCCCTCATTGCCCACCAAGTAAATCCTACTAGAAATAGTAGGATTTTTTTTATTGAAATTGTTTGATTAAAATAATTATTTATTTTTAAGAAAAAATTTCTCTAGATTAAAAAAACATTATATATTTGCATCCGCTTAGGGCAATTAGCTCAGTTGGTTCAGAGCACCTCGTTTACACCGAGGGGGTCGGGGGTTCGAATCCCTCATTGCCCACCAAGTAAAATCCTTCACAATTTGTGAGGGATTTTTTAGTTTTATATAAATCTAAAATCTCACAAGTGGTTCTTTTTTATTACATTTGTTTTCTTGAGAAAAGGTAAAAAGAGCACAATGGATATAGATTTATCAGGAAAAAAAATACTTGTTACAGGAGGGGCTGGATTTATAGGTTCTAATTTGTGTGAAGTATTACTGGCTAAAGAAAATGCTGTAGTTTGCTTAGATAATTTTTCAACAGGAAAAAGAGAAAATACTCTATCTTTTTTAGAGAATCCTAACTTTACTTTAATTGAAGGTGATATAAGGAATATTGAAACTTGTTTAAAAGCAAGTTTAAATGTAGATTATGTATTGCATCAAGCGGCATTAGGTTCTGTGCCTAGGTCTATTAAAGATCCAGTTACTTCAAACGAGGTTAATGTTGGTGGGTTTTTAAATATGTTAGTTGCGGCTAAAGAAAATAAAGTAAAAAGGTTTGTTTATGCTGCAAGTTCATCAACTTATGGTGACTCAGATTCATTGCCAAAAGTAGAATCTGTAATAGGAAAACCTTTATCGCCTTATGCAATTACTAAATATGTTAATGAACTTTATGCAGATGTTTTTAGCAAAACATACGGGATAGAAACTATTGGTTTAAGGTATTTTAATGTCTTCGGAAAAAGACAAGATGCTAATGGTGCTTATGCGGCTGTTATTCCTAAATTTATCAATCAGTTACTTAAGTTAGAATCTCCAACCATTAACGGAGATGGTTTACATTCTCGAGACTTTACGTATATAGATAATATAATTCAGATTAATTTATTGAGTTTAGTTGCTGATAAAAACGCTATAAATACTGTTTACAATGCAGCTTTCGGAGATCGAAATTCATTAAATGATTTAGTTAGTTATTTAAAAGAGTACTTGTCAGAATATAATTCAGAAATAAAAAATATAGATGTAATTCATGGTCCTAATAGGTTAGGAGATATTCCGCATTCTCATGCAGAAATCAAGAAAGCCAAAGAATTTTTAAATTACAATCCTAAATATTCTTTAAAAGAAGGGTTAAAAGAGTCTATAAAATGGTACGTAGAAAATTTATAAATGAGTAAAATTAAAATTACAATAATCGGTTTAGGGTATGTTGGTTTGCCATTGGCTAGACTTTTTGCTACAAAATATGCTGTAGTTGGTTTTGATATCAATGAAAATAGAGTTGCTGATTTAAAGACGGGTGTCGATGCGACTTTGGAAGTGGAGGAAGATATTTTAAAAGAGGTTTTAGTTGATGATAATAATCACGAAAAAGGATTGTTTTTCACAACGTCTAAAGAAGATATTAAAGATAGTAATTACTACATAGTTACAGTTCCAACTCCTGTTGATAAAAATAACAGACCTGTTTTAACTCCTTTAATAAAAGCAAGTGAACTTATTGGAGGTGTTCTTAAGAAGGATGATATCGTTATATATGAATCAACTGTGTACCCTGGAGCAACTGAAGAAGATTGTATTCCGGTTTTAGAAAATATTTCTGGTTTAGAATTTAATAAAGATTTTTTTGCAGGTTATTCGCCAGAAAGAATAAATCCAGGAGATAAAAAACATACTGTCGATAAAATATTAAAAGTAACATCGGGCTCTAATAAAGAAACAGGTATTAAAGTTGATAAATTATACAATTCTGTAATTACGGCAGGAACTCATTTGGCATCATCAATTAAAGTTGCAGAAGCGGCAAAAGTTATCGAAAACTCTCAAAGAGATATTAATATTGCTTTTGTAAATGAGTTGGCGAAAATTTTTAATTTAATGGATATTAATACACAAGATGTTTTAGCCGCTGCTGGTACAAAATGGAATTTTTTACCATTTAAACCAGGTTTGGTTGGCGGACATTGTATTGGTGTTGATCCATATTACTTAGCGCAAAAAGCCCAAGAGTTTGGGTATCATCCAGAAATTATTCTTTCTGGTAGAAGAGTAAATGATAGTATGGGGAAATATGTTGCCTCTGAAGTGGCGAAACTAATGATAAAAGAAGGTGTTGAGGTTAAAGATGCAGCTGTGTTGGTGTTGGGTATTACTTTTAAAGAAAATTGTCCTGATGTTAGAAATACAAAAGCAGTTGATGTTGTAAATGAGTTGGTTGATTTTGGAACAAATGTTACAATTTTCGATCCCTGTGCAGATCCTGCTCAAGTTAAAAAAGAATACAATTTAGAGTCTCAAACTACGTTACCAAATAAAAAGTTTGATGCCATTGTGTTGACAGTTTCTCATGAAGAATATAAAACGATAAATTTGAATTCTTTAAAAAATGAAAAAGCTGTGGTATACGATGTTAAGAATTTTTTCGATTCCAAAGTAGTAGATAAATCATTATAAGAATGAAAAACTTTGCATTAATAGGTGCCGCAGGTTACATTGCACCAAGACATTTAAAAGCGATAAAGGATACTAATAATAATTTAGTTGCTGCTTTAGATAAATTTGATTCTGTTGGTGTAATGGATAGTTTTTTTCCGAATGCAGATTTTTTTGTTGAATTCGAGAGATTTGATAGGCACATAGAGAAGTTAAAGAGAAATCAAAATACAAATTTAGACTACGTAAGTATTTGTACTCCCAATTATTTACATGATTCTCACATAAGAATGGCATTAAGAAGAGGTGCTGATGCTATTTGTGAAAAACCAATTGTATTAAATCCTTGGAATATTGATGCTTTAGCGGCAATTGAAAAAGAGTCTCAAGGTAAAATAAATACGATTCTTCAGTTAAGATTGCATGAATCTATTATTCAATTGAAAAATAAAGTAGATTTAGCAAATAAAAAAGGGAAGTACGATATTGATTTAACATATATTACTTCGAGAGGTAAGTGGTATGATATTTCATGGAAAGGTGATGAGGCTAAATCGGGTGGAATAGCAACAAATATTGGTGTTCATTTTTATGATATGTTGTCTTGGATTTTTGGGAATGTCCAAGAAAATTTTGTACATTTAAGAGAGAAAAACAAAGCAGCAGGTTTTTTAGAGTTTGAAAAAGCAAGAGTGCGTTGGTTTTTATCTATCGACGAAAATGATTTGCCAAAAGAGATTAAAGAGAAATCACAACGAACATATAGATCTATAACTATTGATGATGAAGAACTAGAATTTAGTAATGGGTTTACAGAATTGCATACCAAAAGTTATCAAAAGATTTTATTAAATGAAGGTTTTGGATTGGATGAGGTAAAAAACTCTATAGAAATCGTTCATGATATCAGAAATAAAGCTATATTACAAACAGGTGAAAAACACCCCTTTGTAAAGTAAATAATTAATCTATATTTGCATTAAAATTTTAAAATGAAGAAAAAAGCAATCATCGTATCTGGTTACTTTAACCCGATTCATAAAGGACATTTAGAGTATTTTAATAACGCTAAAAATTTAGCAGACGAATTATTTGTAATTGTTAACAGCGATTTACAAAGAGCGTTAAAGGGTTCTAAAGAATTTCAAAAGGAAGAAGAACGTTTATTTATTGTTCAGAATATAAAAGCAGTTGATAAAGCATTTATATCTATAGATAAAGATAGAACGGTGTGTGCTTCAATTAAACATCTTCATGATACTTACGGAGATGAATATCAATTGGGTTTTGCAAATGGTGGAGACCAAAATAATAATTCTATTCCAGAGGTACCAACTTGTAAAGAATTAGGTATTGATTTAATTGATGGTTTAGGAGATAAAATACAATCATCTTCTTGGTTGTTAAATAAAAAATAAAGAAATGAAAATAGGGATAACTTTTAGTGCTTTCGATTTACTGCATGCAGGTCATATAAAGATGTTAGAAGATGCTAAACGCGAGTGTGATTATCTAATTTGTGGTTTGCAAACTGATCCAACTTTAGATCGACCAGAAAAAAATAGACCAGTACAATCTGTAGTAGAAAGGTATATTCAGTTGAAAGGATGTAAATATGTAGATGAGATTGTTCCTTATGCAACAGAGCAAGATTTAGAAGATATTTTAAAATCATTTAAAATTGATGTTCGTATTATTGGTGATGAATATGCAAGTAAGATGTTTACAGGTAGGCAATATTGCGAAGAAAAAGGTATAGAACTATATTTCAATAAAAGAGAACACCGTTTTTCTAGTAGCGGATTGCGTAAAGAGGTACAAGAAAAAGAAAATTTAAAAGTTAAGGACAAATAGTTTATGAATATAGCTGTTATAGGCTCTGGTTATGTAGGTTTAGTTTCTGGTACTTGTTTTGCAGAAATGGGAAATAAGGTAACTTGTGTTGATATTGACCAAAATAAAATACAGAAATTAGAACAAGGGATTATTCCTATTTTTGAACCAGGTTTGGAGCAAATGGTTTTAAAAAATGTAAAAAATAATAATTTGTTTTTTACAACCCAATTAGGTGAAGCAATTAGTGATGCCGAAATTGTGTTTATTGCTGTTGGTACGCCAATGGGTGACGATGGTTCTGCAGATTTGCAATACGTTTTAGCGGTTGCTAAATCTATTGGAGAAACTATGGGTAAAAGATTAATTGTTGTTGATAAATCTACAGTTCCTATTGGTACTGCAGATAAAGTGAAAGCAACAATTCAATCTGAATTAGATAAACGAGGAGAAAGGATTGAATTTCATGTTGTATCAAATCCAGAATTTTTGAAAGAAGGAGCGGCTATTGATGATTTTATGAAGCCCGATAGAGTGGTGATTGGTGCAGATTCCGATTACGCATTTGATAAAATGAAGCAATTATATTCACCTTTCTTTAGAACACATGATCGCTTTATCACTATGGATATTCGTTCTGCGGAAATGACAAAATATGCCGCAAATACAATGTTAGCAACAAAAATTTCATTTATGAATGAGATTGCGAATATTTGTGAAAGGGTTGGTGCAGATGCTAATAAAGTAAGAATTGGTATTGGCTCAGACAAAAGAATTGGTTACAGTTTTATTTACCCTGGCGCAGGATATGGTGGTTCATGTTTCCCTAAAGATGTTAAAGCTCTTAAGAAGATTGCCGAAGAAAATGGGTACAAAGCAAACTTAATTGAATCTGTAGAGAATGTTAATGATGCTCAAAAATTAGTAATTGCTAATAAAATAGTAAAACGTTTTGGTGAAGATTTAACTGGTTTTACTTTTGGTTTATGGGGGTTAGCTTTTAAGCCAGGAACTGATGATATGAGAGAAGCCCCAGCTATTTATATTGTGAAAGAATTAGAAAAAAGAGGAGCAAAAGTAAACGCTTACGATCCGAAAGCAATTGAAGAGTCTAAAGAGTTTTACTTAAAAGATGCAAAAAATATAAAATATTGTAATTCTAAATATGAAGTTTTACAAGGTGCTGATGCTTTAATTTTGTTAACAGAATGGAAGGAGTTTAGGTCTCCTGATTTTGAAGAGATTAAAGCACAATTGAAATCACCAATTATTTTTGATGGTAGAAATCAATATAATGCATTTAATTTGGAAGACAACGGATTTGAATATTTTCAAATTGGTAAATAGTTTGTAATGAATAAACATACAAAAATTTATATTGCTGGTCATCGCGGAATGGTAGGTTCTGCTGTTTGGAGGGCTTTAGAAAAAAAAGGTTACACAAATTTAATAGGTAAAACTAGCAAAGAATTAGATTTAAAAAATCAAGTAGAGGTTCTCGAGTTTCTTGAGACAGAAAAACCAGAGGCTATTATTGATGCTGCTGCAAGAGTTGGCGGAATTTTAGCAAACAATGATTTTCCATACCAATTTCTAATGGAAAATATGCAAATTCAAAATAATTTAATTGATAGCGCACTAAAATGTGGTATCAATAAATTTATTTTTTTAGGAAGTTCTTGTATCTATCCGAAGTTGGCTCCTCAGCCACTAAAGGAAGAGTACTTATTAACAGATTCGTTAGAACCAACAAATGAGTGGTATGCAATTGCTAAAATTACAGGGGTAAAAGCGTGTCAAGCAATCAGAAAACAATTTAATAAAGATTTTGTAAGCTTAATGCCGACAAATCTATATGGATATTCCGATAATTTTGATTTAGAAACTTCACATGTTCTACCAGCAATGTTACGTAAATTCCATGAAGCTAAATTAAATGATAATGCCGATGTAACTCTATGGGGTAGTGGAACACCAATGAGAGAGTTTTTATTTGTAGATGATATGGCAGAAGCTGTAGTGTATGCTTTAGAAAATAATTTGCCAGAATATCTATACAATGTTGGGTCTGGTAAAGATATTACAATAAAAGAACTGGCAGAAACAATTCAAAAAGTTACAGGTCACGAAGGTGGTATTATATGGGATTCCCACAAACCAGATGGAACACCAAGAAAATTAATGGATGTTTCAAAAATGAAAAATATCGGTTGGCAATATTCCACAGAATTATTGGAAGGAATTGAAAAAACCTATCAATGGTTTTTAGAAAATATAGAAAATATTAAAGAAGTAAAGTTAGAAGCGAATTAAAATTTTATGAAAGTAGCATTAATTACAGGTATTACAGGACAAGATGGTTCTTATTTAGCAGAGTTGTTATTAGAAAAAGGATATGAGGTTCATGGTATTAAAAGAAGAGCGTCTCTTTTTAATACAGATAGAATAGATCATTTATATCAAGATCCTCATGATCCTGATCAGAGGTTAAAACTACATTACGGTGATTTGACTGATTCTATGAATTTAACTAGAATTATACAAGAATGTCAACCCGATGAAATTTACAATTTAGGAGCTATGTCTCATGTAAAAGTATCATTTGATATGCCAGAGTATGTTGGTAATGTTGATGGTTTAGGTACTTTAAGAATTTTAGAAGCGGTAAGAATTCTTGGTTTAGAAAAGAAAACCAGAATATACCAAGCTTCAACTTCAGAATTATTTGGAGGGCTACCAGAGAATAAAAATGAAAGAGGTTTTTATGACGAAAATTCTCCTTTGTATCCTCGATCTCCTTATGGTGTTGCAAAAATTTATGGTTTTTGGATAACAAAAAATTATCGTGAAGCATACAACATTTTTGCTTGTAACGGACTTTTGTTTAATCATGAATCACCTAGAAGAGGAGAAACTTTTGTAACCAGAAAAATTACACGTGCTGTTGCTAAAATTGCTTTAGGATTGCAAGAAAAAGTGTATTTAGGAAACTTAGAAGCAAAACGTGATTGGGGACACGCAAAAGATTACGTAAGAATGATGTGGATGATTTTACAAGCAGATCAACCAGAAGATTGGGTAATTGCAACTGGTGTAACTACTACAGTGCGAGACTTCGTAAGAATGGCCTTTAGTGAAGTAGGGATTGAATTAGAATTTAAAGGAGAAGGTGTAGAAGAAAAAGCTTTTGTTACAGCTTGTAATCATAAAGATTTTCAAGTGGAAATTGGGAAAGAGGTTTTGTCAATTGATCCTTCTTATTTTAGGCCAACAGAAGTTGATTTATTGTTAGGTGACCCTTCAAAAGCTAAAGAAAAGCTAGGTTGGGTACCAGAATATGATTTGTCTGCCTTAGTAAAAGATATGATGCAAGGAGATATTGCATTAATGAAAAAAGATGTTGATTTGTTAAAAGCAGGTCATGAAATTTTAAAGCAGGTTGAGTAATAATTTATTATAACATAATAAGTTTTTTTAATATGAATAATACATATATTATAGCAGAAGCAGGAGTAAATCATAATGGAGATGTTAAGATTGCTAGAAAACTGATTGAAGAAGCTAAGAGTTCGGGGGCAGACTGTGTTAAATTTCAGACGTTTAAAGCTTCACAAATAGTAACTAAAACTTCACCAAAAGCAAAATATCAGTTAGAAGTTACAGATAGCTCAGAAAGTCAATATACTATGCTAAAAAAATTAGAGCTTGATTTTAAAGCATATGAAGGTTTGGTTAGTTATTGTAAAGAAATTGGTATTGATTTTTTATCTACACCGTATAATCTTGAAGATATAAGTTTTTTAGAAAGGTTAGGGGTCTCAACTTTTAAAGTAGCATCAGGACAATTAACAGAGTTACCTTTTTTAAGAGCTTTAGCACGAACAAACAAGACCATTATCCTTTCTACAGGTATGGCAACTTTGTCTGATGTATTTGATGCAGTTGAAACAATTCGTAATGAAGGGAATGATGATATTATTGTTCTTCAATGTACAACCAATTATCCCTCCGATATAAAAGATTCTAACATATTAGCTATGCAGACCATTAAAGAAGCATGTGGTGTAAGAGTAGGTTATTCGGATCATGTTGAAAATAATTATGCATGTTTTGCTTCTGTAGCTTTGGGAGCTGAAGTTGTTGAGAAGCACTTTACTCTCGATAAGAACATGGAAGGTCCAGATCATACCTGTTCACTAACTCCTATTGAGTTCAAAGAGTTGGTAGAAGGAATAAGAAATATCGAATTAGCATTAGGAAGTAAAATAAAAAAACCTGCACCTATTGAAATAGAAAATAGTAAAGGGATGAAAAGAGGTTTGGTTATTGTTAAGGAAATAAAAAAAGGTGATGTTTTAACAGAAGACCATGTTGGGTTTAAAAGACCTCTTAAAGGGATCCCAATCAATATGCTGGATAATTTGATTGGTAAACAAGTTTCAAAACATATGTTTGTAGATCAGGCAATTGATTACAATTGTATTGTATGGTAACAGGTATTAGTTTAGTTGATGTTTATTCAGATAACACAAGCCTTATTAAAGAGTTTCTCGATGGGGCTACAGAATCTATAAAATCATTTCGATATTTTGAAAATAGACCTTTAAGTATCGTATCTAACCATATAAAGACAGTAATTGCTATTTATGATAATCAACCGGTAGGATATGGGCATTTAGACAAAGACTTAAATGATATTTGGTTTGGAATAGCAATTTCTGATAACTTTAAAGGCAAAGGTATTGGTAAAAAAATAATGTCTTATTTGATTAATTATGCAGATTGTTCTGAAATTATAGAATTAAAATTATCTGTAGATATTAATAATGTTATAGCCATAAATATGTATAAAAAGTTTGGTTTTATAATGGATAAAAAACTTAATACAAATGTATTAATTATGAAAAGAAACAAAAATGAAGCCTAATATTTATTTAAGTTCTTTAGCTTTTTTAGGTAAGCCAGTCGAAGAGATTATTAATATTTGTGAAAAAAATAATTATAATTTAGAATTTAGTTCCGGTATGCCATATAAAGAAAATATGGTCGAAATTTATTTGAATTGTTCAATCAATAGGCAACCTCACAACTATTTTCCAGATCCAATAAAACCTTTTGTATTAAACCTGGCTAGTGAAAATGAAGTTATAAGAAATTTATCTATTGAACATTGTAAAAATGGATTGAAATTAGCAAAAAAATCTGAATCTCCTTTTTATGCAGCTCATGCAGGATTCTGTATTGATCCTAATCCAGAAGAATTGGGACAGAAAATAGATATTCAATACAATTTTGATAAAGAAAGTAATAAAAAGCATTTTATAAATTC
The DNA here is from genome assembly GCF_002005425.1 of Polaribacter sp. BM10. Classification (GTDB taxonomy): domain Bacteria; phylum Bacteroidota; class Bacteroidia; order Flavobacteriales; family Flavobacteriaceae; genus Polaribacter; species Polaribacter marinaquae. Next base: position 3,176,141 of record NZ_CP019704.1, read on the forward strand.
TATTTCCAAAATTTTACAATTTGCAGACGATTTAGAAGTAGATTTTTTAATAGAGAACAATGTTTTGGCTCCGTTTAATTTTAATGGAGAGAATCCTTTACTTTGTTGTGAGTTTAGTGATATCGATTGGCTTTTTAAAAAAATAAACCATGATAGATTTGGATTACTTTTAGACACAGCTCACTTAAAAGTTAGTTGTAAAACACTGAGTCTAGATTTATTAAATGAGTTTAATAAAATTAGGCCGTATATTAAGGCTTTTCATCATAGTGATAATGACGGCACTAAAGATAATAATCAAAAATTAACTAAAAATTATTGGTTTTTAGATTTTTTGAAAGACTTCGAAAATTATGTACATGTTATAGAGGTTAAATCTTTAACACCGTCAGAAATAGAAAATCAAATTAAAATAATTCAAAATAATGGAACTTCAAAATATAATAATTAACAAAAATAATAATTTAAGAGAAGCTCTTCAATTATTAGATAAAAATGGATTAGGAACCCTATTTGTTGTTAATGATTTAAATATACTTATAGGAGTTTTAACAGACGGGGATGTTAGAAGGTTTTTATTAAGGGATGTAAATCTTAAAGTTAAGGTAGAGATTTTAATGAATAGAGAATTTACTTCACTTTCTATTAATACGGATAATGCTAAAATAATTGAATGTCTTAACGATAAAATAAAATATATTCCTTTACTTGATGAAGATGGAGTTATTGTTGATTATGCATCAATTAATAGATTAAGAAGGATAAGTATTTGTTCTCCTTTACTTGAAGGAAATGAGTTGTTGTATTTAACAGAATGTGTTAAAACTAATTGGATCTCATCACAAGGTAAATATGTGAGGTTATTTGAAAAAAAATTTAAAGATTATCATGAAGGTTTTGAGGCATTAGCAGTAAGCAATGGTACTGTTGCTTTGCATTTAGCATTAGAAGCGCTTGGAATTAGCGAAGGTGACGAGGTTATTGTACCTAATTTAACTTTTGCAGCATCTATAAACGCAGTTATTTATACAGGTGCAACACCTGTATTGGTTGATGTGGAACAAGATTCTTTTAATATTGACGTTTCAAAAATAGAAGAGCTTATTACAAGTAAAACAAAAGCAATTATGCCTGTTCATTTGTATGGACAATCTTGTGATATGGATGCGGTTGTAGCTATTGCAAAAAAACATAATTTATTTATCGTAGAAGATTGTGCAGAGGCTTTAGGGTCATTGTTTAAAGGTAGACCAGTTGGTGTTTTTGGAGATGCTGCTACATTTAGTTTTTTTGGAAACAAAACAATTACCACAGGAGAAGGAGGTATGGTTTTATTTAAAGATTCTAAAATAGCTCATAAAGCTTCTGTTTTACGTGATCATGGTATGAGTAAAGAAAAAAGATATTGGCATGATTATGTTGGATTCAACTATAGACTTACTAACCTGCAAGCATCTGTAGGAGTTGCTCAGTTTGAACGTTTAGAATATTTTGTTCAGGCAAAAAGAAATCTAGCTGCTACATACAATGAGACATTAAATAAATATGATTTTTTTCAAACACCAATTGAAAAGGAAGGAACTTTTAATTCTTATTGGTTATACACGTTTTTGATTAAAGATAATGCACCTTTTTCTAGGGAGGATTTAATGAATTATTTGAGTAAAAAAGGTATAGAAAGTAGACCAGTATTTTATCCATTGCATGTTATGCCACCATATAAAGGTTATGGTAATAAAGAATATTTAGAAACATCAACATTAATATCTAAAAGTGGAGTTAGTTTACCATCTTCTGTAAATTTATCTGAGGTAGAAGCTAATTATATATGTAATTCTATATCAAATTTTATTAAAGAATTATAAAAAAACATATTTTGAAAGAGAATACTAAAATACTTTATCTAATCCCTGCAAGGGGTGGTTCTAAAGGATTGCCAAAAAAAAATATTAAAGTTTTAGCAGGTAAACCTTTAATTTACTATTCAATTAATGCTGCTTTAAGTTTGACTACAAGCGAAAATATATGTGTTTCAACAGATTCCCCTGAAATTAAAAAGGTTGCTGAAGAATTTAATATTGATGTCCCCTTTTTAAGACCAGATATGTTGGCATCAGATTCAGCCACTACCGAAGATGTAATATTACATGCTCTTGATTTTTATAAACGTAAAGGTGTTAGTTATGATTTTGTAGTTTTACTTCAACCTACATCACCATTAAGGAAATCAACACATATTAAGGAAGCTTTAAGCTTAATTAAACCAGGTGTTGAATTAATTGTTTCGGTTAAAGAAACAGACTCGAACCCTTATTATGTTTTGTTCCAAGAGAATGATTCTGGTGTGTTAGAAAAATCAAAAAAAGGGATTTTTACACGTAGACAAGATTGCCCAATTGTTTATGAATTAAATGGAGCTATATATGTAATTCGTACTAAAGATCTTTTAGAAAAAGGGTATCAAAATTTAAAAATGATTAAGTATTTAATGGATAAAGAAGATTCTGTAGATATTGATGATGTTTTAGATTTTAACTTAGCAGAAATATTAATGAATTCATCTAAATAATAAGTTAATTATATCTCATTTTAATTTTAAAATTATATCGCAATTTATATTAATTGATTTAAAAAAAAAAACAAGAAATTGTATATTATTGTACCATCTTACCCTTCAATATATTTTGCTCTAAATCAGTTTTATTTGGGCGAAGATGTTGTGGTTATAACAAATAATACTAGTGTTAAAAAGTTAGTAGAGAGATTAGAAATAAAATGTATTTTTATATACTTTAACCTTAATTACAAAAATGTTCTTCAATTTCGGTTTAAGTTAAAAAAACTTCTTAAATCTTTAGATTTGAATAAGAACTTGTATTTATTGGATAATGTACATACCGTAGAAGGTTTTTTTATTTCTAATAATTGGAAAAAAGGTAATGTGTACTATAAAAACCTTTCAACAGAATATTCTATATTTAAAAATAGCTTAAATACTAAATACAAAATAATTCAATTTTTATGTAAGACGGTGTTAAAGTTAAATTTAATTTTTAGAAATCAAAATGGTATACCAGCAATTGGTATTGATGACTCTTTTTTGTTAGAGAATAAAATTAATCCTTTAGTATTAGATAACTACAACACAATAAAACTAGATGTACTAAATAATTTTAGCTTCAAAGGTGATAAGTATAATTCAATTTTAATTCTTCAAGGTAAGCTAGAAGGAATAATAGAAATTAATTCTCTTAAATTAGTTTTTAATGAAATTAAAAAATTAAAATCACTTGTTTTAAAAGAACACCCAAAACACAAAACAGATGAATTATTTTCAATAGGCAATATACCTACTATTCCAGATTATTTTCCTGTAGAAATGTGTTATGGTAATATTAAAAATAATATTATTTCTGTTTTTTCATTATCGTTAGTTGTTGCTAGTAGAATGAAAGGCAGAAAAGCAATTTCGTTATTAGAGTTGGTTGATTGGTGTAATGAAGATTATAAGAAACAGATTAAAAATATGCTTATTAAAAAGAGTTCTAATAAAATTATTTTTCCAAAAGACATATTAGAATTACAAAAAGAATTAAAAAAATAACTTATTGAGCAAGATATTTACAAATACTATATGGTATACCATAGGTAAAATTATACCGGGTATTACGGGGTTTTTATTGTTACCAGTTTATGCAGAATATTTAACAACTGAGCAGTATGGTATATTACAATCTATGCAAGTCTTAATAGCCATATTGTCTATTTTTTTTACACTCGCAACAGAGCGCTCTTTATTTAGAATATACTATGATTATGAAAATGAACATAAGAAAAAAGTTTTTATAGGAAATTCTTTTTTTTTAATAGTTTTTATTTCAACTGTTATGTTAGGACTTATGTTCCTGTTTAAAGATTTGGTTAGTCAAATATATTTAAACATTCCATTTAACCCATATTATAGATTAGCTTTATTTAACGCTTATTTTTTAGCATTTTCTCAAATACCATTAATTTTATACCAAATAAATGGACAAGCAAAGAAATTTGTAATATTATCAATAAGTCAATTTTTAGTAGGTGTAATTTTAATATTATATTTTGTTTTACACGTTAAATTAGCTGCAGAAGGTATTCTTAGTGGACAGGTTATTGGAAACCTTATTATGTTGCCTTTTTTCTTATTTATAATTTATAAAAATTCTAATTTTAAGTTAGATAGAAAAATCTTAAAAAATATTCTATCTTTTTCAATTCCTATGATACCTGTTTTATTATCTGCTTGGGTTTTAAATATGTCGAATAGAATTTTTATCGAAAAATATGTTAGTTTATCAGAAGTAGGTGTTTTTTCATTTGCTTTTAAAATAGCAAGTATTGGGGTTGTAGTTTTGGGTGCATTTAACTCTGCATTTAACCCAGTGTTTTATAAAATAGCTAATGACAATAAAATTGAGTCTAAATTAATTTTAAAAAAATACTTTAATAATTATGTTATTATTATTACATGTATATGTTTTTGTATTTGTTTTTTTAGTAAAGAAATTATATTAATTTTTATCAGTAAAAATTATCATAGAAGTATTTATTTAATTCCTATATTGGTGTTACCAATTTTAATTAACCAGATAGGAAGTCTTTATAATCTTATGATTTATCAGGAAAAAAAAACTCTGTCAATGATGTTTGTTAATTTAATATCTCTTATTATTAGTTTTGTTTTAAATGTTTATTTAATTCAAAATTTTCAGACGTATGGTGCAGCTTGGGCTACTGTATTTTCAGTAATGATATTAACCTTAATGAAATATTTTTTAGCTAAGAATAACTATTTTGTTTCAATAAATTATCGACTGGCAATAGTTGTTTTTGTAGTTTTTGTTTTTATTATTTATTTAGATATTTATTGTTTCGATTATAACCCTTATTATTCTATTTTATATAAAATTTTATTTTTTATTTTATTTTTCAGCTACTGTTTAGTTTTTAAAAGAGAATTTTTTAAAAAAAAATTTAAAAAATAGATGTGGTTATTGTGTTACTAAGATATAAAAAGGTGCAAATATTTTTTTTAAAATATTACTATTGGCAGTTAAATTTACAATATTAGTTTGTTCTCTTAAAGTTTGTCGAACAATAGTTTTTTATTGGTTTAATTAAGAAGTTTTTATTATTATTCTATTTAAATTTAGTGTAAAGAGAATATAAAGACAATTTTAATTATATTTTTCTTAATGCCATAATTAGAAGTATTTATATAGTTTAATTACTTTTGTTAATGTGAGTTTTAGTAAAATATCATTTAATATTGAAATCAAAAATAGATTATAAATTAAAATAACAGAAGAATTTTTTTTAAAAGATATTTCGACATAATTGTTTTATGAAAAAAATAGGTATTATAGAATTGTGTGAAAAAAATCATCATAGTATGATTTATAATTGGATTTCTATTGCTAATGTAAATAATTGGGATATTACTCTCTTTACCACTGAAAGCATTTATGAAAATGTAAAAGATGAATTACGTCTGTTAAATTATAATTTAGTACTAAAAGATAGAAGCAGCTTTTTCTTCTTTAAAAAAATAAAAAATCATTATAAAGAATTTAAACTAGATTCTTTAATTTTTTTAAGTATTACTCGTGGTTTTTTTTCTTTACTGTTTTTAAGATTCAAAAAAATTAATCTTGGTATAACAATACACAATTCTAATGCTTGGTTCCTCGGAGGTAAACCAAAAAAAATTAGACATTTACCTAAAATTTATGTTCGTTCAACATTAAAAAAAGATGCCAATTTTTTTATAGTTAATAGTAGTAATATGAAAAACTATATAGATTTAAATTTTATTGAAACCAAGCCTATACATATATTACCATTTTCGTTAAGAAGAACAAAAGTTAAAAAAGTTTTTGAGAATCAATTTACAACAGTATATCCAGGTTCTGTAAATGTTAATAGAAAAAATTACGATAGTTTTATTACTCTAGCAAAGGAAAACCCAGAAGATAAGTTTATACTTTTAGGAAGTTATGTTAACGACAAAAAGAGTATAGATGTCTTTAACAAAATGAAAGAAATTAGAAATATTAAAGTTTTTGAAGATTATGTTCCGCTTAAAGATTTTCATAATATTTTAGGTAATTGCAATTTATTATTTAGCGATATTGCTGTAAATTTTGAATTAGCTGAGATGAGAGAAGTTTATGGTTTAACAAAAGATAGTGGTATTTCATATTCGATGATTGAATACAGTAAGCCTCTTTTAGTAAATAAGTCTTTTAAAAATTTATTAGAGTTAGATGATTGTACCTTATATTTTCAAAATAAAGAAAACTTATTAAACTTGTATAAGCGTTTAAGAGATGATAGTAGTACTTTAATATCTATACAAAATCGAATAAAAAATAATACAAAACAGTATTCTGTAGAGCATTATGCAAAATCTTTGAGAAATTTATAATGGCTATCTATATTTATACTTATATTTTTTTGTTTTTGATATTATTATTATCATTTTCTAATAATAACAAAACTAACCCAATAATTATGTTTTTGATAGTTGGTTATTTATTGTTATTTGGTGGATTAAGATATGATGTTGGCGTAGATTATTTATCCTATAAAGATTTTTTTCACTATATAACAATAGGCTATAACACGTATTTAGAAATCAGCTTTATTCTATTGGTTCGTATTATTGATTTCTTTGGTGGCTCTTTTCAGCTTTTGTTTTTTGTTTATAACCTACTGATTTTATTGTTTTTATTAAAATTTTTAGATTTTTTCTCTATAAATAAGGTCTATTCACTATTTATATTTGTTACCATTCCACTTTTTTATTTTGCCTCATTTAATACAATGCGTCAATGGGTTGCTGTAGCTGTTTTTGCTTATTCTTTAAAGTTTATAATTAAAAAGCAAATATATAAGTATATGTTATGTATGCTATTGGCTGTATTAATGCATAAATCAGCTTTTTTAATAATACCCCTTTACTTTATTCTAAATAAAAAAATAAGTTTAAAGTTATATACTATTGTTGCCTTTATTTTTTTTATTTCACTAAATTTTGTTAGTATAATCATAACTAAGATTGGGTTTTCAAGTGTTTATACTAATATTGAACTAGAAACTGATGAAAAATTAAACATACTTATTTTTCCACTAATATTATTATTTGTATTAATTTGGAAGTTAAAATTTAAACACAAAAATTTGGTCTTAAATATGATTTTTATTTCAATTTTGATATCATTTGCACCAATTTTAGTACCTAGTTTACCTAACTCTTGGGCACTTAGAATTACATCTTATTTTACTATTTGCTTGCTGTTTGCCATTCCAAATATATCTCTTTCATTATCTTCTAAACCATTAAGACAAATTAGTATTTCATTAATTATATTAGTTTGTAGTGCTTATTACTTTAGAACATTATTAGTTCTAGGTGAAAGGTACAAGTTGGTTCCATATAACATTAATTTTGATTTATTTAATTTATAAATATGAACAATCCACTAGTAAGCGTTATCGTACCTACATTTGGTAGACCGCAAAATCTTTTAAGAGCTGTTAATAGTATAATAAATCAAGACTATAGAAATTTAGAGATAATTATTGTAGATGATAATAATCCAGAAACAAAAGAAAGATATGATACTGAAGAAATTGTAAAATCAATAAATGATCAAAGAATTTTATATGTAAAACACACCAAAAATAAGAATGGAGCAGCAGCGAGAAATACCGGTATTAAATTGGCCAGTGGGATATATATTAGTTTTTTAGATGACGATGATGAATTTTTTATTAGTAAAATTAAAGATCAGCTAGCGTATCTTAAAAACAATAAAAAATATGATGCTTGTTATTGCAGAAGTGTTTATTACTTAAAAAACAAGCTCACATACGAGACCTCCTATATAGAAGTAGGTTCTATAACTGAAGATATCTTGTCCTTAAAGAGCGAGTATAATTCTTCAACATTGTTTTTCAGAAAAGATAGTTTAATTAAAATCAACGGTTTTGATGAGAGTTTTAATAGAAATCAAGACTACGAGGTTATGATTAGATATCTGAGGCATTATCAAATAGGTGTTGTAGACAAAAACCTAGTAATTAGACACACCGATAATATAATGAATCAACCCTCATTCGAGAGTTATAGAACTACACGATTTAAGTTTTTGAATTCATTTATGGATGATATTAATAAGCTTAGTGGTAAACAGAAACGTCAAATTTTGAAGAATTTTTATTTTGATTTGTCTTTTTATGCTTTAAAAAATAAAAGGTTTAAGTTTTTTCTTAAATACTTGTTTAAATCAAAACCAGATTTAAAATTAATTCAGAGAAATCTTAACAAAGCAAAAAAAATTTTAAGTAGGAAAATTAAGGTTTAATTATTCTTAAGTTTTTATATTTCAAAAATAAATAATCTATGATTCACAAATTTACTGTAGTTATGTCTGTATATATTAATGATACAGATAGTAATCTTAGAGAGTCTGTTGATAGTTTGTTAAATCAGACGTTAATACCATCTCAAATTATCATTGTAGTTGATGGGGTAATTAATAATGAACTAGAAAAAAGTTTACAATTTTATTCAAATAATAGTTTGATTAATATCTTTTACTTACCTGAAAATAAAGGTTTGGCTAATGCTTTGAACTATGGGATTTCAAAAGCAAGATATAGTATTATAGCTAGAATGGATGCAGATGATTTATCATTTCCCGATAGATTTGAAAACCAACTTAGTTATATGTTTCATCATAAATTAGATGTTGTAGGTGGGCAAATAGTAGAATTTGGTAATGATATCAAAGATATTATTGCTACTAGAAATGTACCTTTAAGTCATAATGAAATATCTGAGTTTATGAAGACTCGAAGTCCATTTTCACATCCTACAGTTATATTTAAAAAAGATGTATTTGATACTATAGGAGGCTACGATTCTAAAATTTTCCCTGAAGATTATGATTTTTTTGTAAGAGCTTACTTAAGTAATTTTAAACTAGGTAACTTTCCTGATAATGTACTTTGGTTTAGAATTGGAAATAATAAAAAAGAAGCTTTAAAAAGAAGAAGAGGTTTTAAATATGCAAGGAATGAAGTTAAATTGTATTTTAAATTTTATAAAATAGGTTTTTACAATTTATATGAGTTTTTAAAAGTATGTTTATTAAAAATTCCATTAAGAATTATACCCTTTCCTATCTTTTATTTTTTGTATTTTAAATTTTTTAGAAATAATTAGCAATAAACCTTTTGTAAGTATGTTCTATATGAAATCACTATTAGTTTGATTAAAATTGAATCATAGCTAATTATTTAGATTTTAAATACCTAGTGTGTATTTTTTACATTATAGGCTAGTTTAAGATATTATTTGTTATAATAAAAGTTTAAACATTTTTTTTCTGAATGAGAAAAGAAGTTTTTCGTTTAAGCCATTCTTTATTGGTTGTTATTTCAAAGAACCATTTTCTCATTCTCCTGTCAGTAAATATTTTTTTTATGATTTTTATTTTGGTTTCATATTTAAGTAATACCTTTAAGAGTTTGTATTTAAATTTAGATTTCTGTTCAATACGGTTTATAAACTTTTTTAAATATTTTTTAGTTTTTTTATCATTTTTCCAAAGTATTTCTTTTGGTTTGCCAAGAGTTATATGACAAATTGCTAAATAGGAATTCAACAAAGTTTTTAGTTTTTCAATATTAGATATGGCTTCTAAAGTATTGGTTTTAAATGAAAGTAGGTATATGTCGTAAGCGTTCCTTAAGTTAATGCTTTTTAATACATAAGCTTTATCATTTATTTGGTTTGAAATAATTGATAAGCATAATTGATTTTGATAATTTAAAAAGTACTCATTATTATTATTAACTATTAAATCATTAGATACAGAATTATAGTTGTACTCTTTAAAAAACTTTTCAGATGTAAGTTCATCATGTACTTCAACAGCTGCTATTTCCTTATGTTTTACTAATCTAGAATGATGTCTTGTATGTGGAAAAGGGTTTTCCAAGTAAGAAAGTTTAGAGTAATCATTTTTTTTTAAAATTTCTACAGTTTTAAGATAATCTTCTTTTCTTACAATAAAATCAATATCTCCAACCATACGCTCAGCTACATCTTTATATAAATTATTCAATAGATAAGCTGTACCCTTTATGAAGATTGGTGTTACGTTGTTTTTTAATAAAACTGTATTTATTTGTTTAGCTTGCTTAATTATTTTTATGTTACGTTGACGATTTAAGTTTGTAATATCCTCTAAAAAAAATACTAAATCTTTTTCTAAAAATTTTAGAAGTTCCATTTCTTTTAATTTTATATACATGGCAGGTATAACTAAATGTGTACTACTAACTTTTACTACGCTCTCCCAATTAACTTTTTTAAATTTTATTTCTTTTTCTATAAAAATTTGATTTTCATGATTATCAGTAATTGTTAGACATTTCCCAATAAAAAACAGCGTTTCTTTGTAATTCATTCTATAAATATAAATATAATTATTTAATAATATAATTATTAATATACACGGGTTTTAGATAAAGTATTTTTGTTAGATTTGTTGATATTAAAAGTGATATGTATATAATTACAGGAAATAAGGGATTTGTAGGTCAAAATCTTTCAAAATATTTAAAAGAGAAAAAGAAAATAACGATAGGGGTATCTAGAAAACCAGATAACTTTGAAGTTGCCTATTCAAAATTTAATTTACTTCTTTTAAATCAGTCTAAAGGTGTAATCCATTTAGCAGGAAAAGCACACGATTTAAAAAAAACATCAGAAGATTCAGAATATTTTGAAGTAAATACAGAGTTAACAAAAACTTTGTTTGACCAATTTTTAAAAAGTGAATGTGAAGTTTTTATTTATATGAGCTCTGTAAAAGCAGCAGCAGATGTTGTTGACGGTATTTTAATAGAAGATGTTACACCAAACCCTGTAACTGTTTACGGAAAATCTAAACTAGCTGCAGAAAACTATATTTTGTCTAAAGAGATTCCGCAAGGTAAAAGGGTATATATTTTAAGGCCTTGTATGATTCATGGACCAAATAACAAAGGAAATTTAAACCTGTTGTATAGCTTTGTATCTAAAGGAATACCTTACCCTTTTGGTAAATATGAAAATAAAAGATCTTTTGTTTCAGTAGAAAATTTGTGTTTTGTGATTAATGAATTAATAGATAACACTAATATAGAATCTGGGGTTTATAATGTTGCCGACAATGAATCACTATCCACAAAAGATTTGGTAAAAATAATGGGAGAGGTTACAAATAAACCTGCTAAGATTTTGAAGACACCTAAATTTTTAGTGAACACTTTAGCCAAATTAGGTGACATCTTACCTTTACCTATAAATTCAGAACGATTGCAAAAGTTAACAGAAAACTATGTTGTTTCTAATCAAAAAATTAAAAATCAAATAGAAAAAGAACTACCTTTATCCGCAGAAAAAGGAATAGAAAAAACGATAGCATCATTTTAATATTTATGAAAATCTACGTACTTGTTACTTTACTTTTAGCAGTATTATCTTATGTATACTTAAAATTAGCAATTAAATTTAAGATAATTGATAAACCAAATCAAAGAAGTTCACATACAAAAATAACAGTGAGAGGAGGCGGAATCATTTTTCCTGTAGCCATTTTATTGTTTTTTATTTTAAACGATTATCAATACCCTTATTTTGTTTTAGGTGTTTTTTTGATTTCTGTCATTAGTTTTTTAGATGATATCTATACTTTGAGTTCTAAAATTAGATTTCCTTTTCAGTTTCTAGGCGTTTTTTTAATTTTATATCAAGTAGATTATCCTTTTTCTCCATTTTATTTGTATGCTGTATTCTTGATTTTAGGAATAGGAGCTGTAAATATGTTTAATTTTATGGATGGTATTAATGGGATAACTGGCTTGTATTCTTTAGCAGTGATTTCGGGTTTGTTTTTGATAAACAATACTGAAAACATTGTTGATAATGACCTATTAATATACCCAGCAATATCATTGGTGATTTTTGGGTTTTATAATTTTAGAAGAAAAGCACTTTTTTTTGCAGGGGATATAGGCAGTATTGCAATAGGTTTATTTATGTATTTTGTGGGTTTTTTACTGGCAATAAAATTATCATCACCGTTAATCTTATTACTTATTATAGTGTACGGAGCCGATGCAGGAAATACTTTACTTTACCGTAAAATTTTTACAAAAGAAAGTATTTTTGATCCGCATAGGCATCATATTTATCAGAAGTTAGTAGATGTATATAAAATTTCTCACTTAAAAGTAGCTAGTATTTATGCTATACTGCAATTGTTTGTAAATTTTATTATTTTTAAAACCTATAAGTTAGAACTGTCTTCGCAGCTTATTGTTTTTTTTGTTTTGATATTTATTTTTATAGTAAGTTATATATTGTTATTTAAAAAAATAAAAAGAGACTTAGTTTTTAAAAATGAGTAAAAGAATAGCGCTTTCGGATAGTAATATTTCTGTGAATTTACCATCAGAAATAAACACAGCCAATTATAATGTTATTGCTAATTTCGAAGATAAACTTGAAAAATATCTTGGAGAAAAAAAACATGTTGTAGCTCTAAATTCCGGGACTTCTGCTATTCATTTGGCCTTAATATTAAGCGGAGTTACAGAAGGAGATGAGGTTTTATGTCAGTCTTTTACCTATATTGCTACGGCCAATCCTATTTTATATCAAAAAGCAAAGCCAATTTTTATTGATAGTGAGTTAGATACTTGGAACATTTGCCCGAAGCACTTAGAGAAAGCCATTCTAGATAGAATAGCCAAGGGTAAAAAGCCTAAAGCAATTATTATCGTTCACCTGTATGGTATGCCATGTAAAATTGATGAAATTGTGGCTATTGCAAAAAAGTATCAAATCATTTTAATTGAAGATGCTGCGGAGGCGTTAGGTTCGATGTATAAAGAACAAAAATGTGGTACTTTTGGAGATTTTAGTATCTTTTCTTTTAATAACAATAAAATAGTATCCTCATTTGGCGGAGGAGTATTGGTGTGTAATTCCATAAAAGAAAAAGAAGAAGCTATTTTTTTGGCAACGCAAGCTAAAGATAAATCAGAATACTATTCACACTCTAGGTTAGGTTTTAACTATAGAATGAGCATTGTTTCCGCCCTTATTGGTACTGAAGAATTAAGTTGTTTAAATGATTATGTCAGTGCAAGAATTGCGAATCATCAAAATTATGAAAGTCTTTTAGACGGTGTTAAAGGTGTTTCATTATTTAAAGAAAATGATGATTTTATAAAGTCAAATCATTGGTTGAGTTGTATTTTGATTGATTCTAAGGCTTCAAAATTTACTAATAAGAGTTTACGAGATCAGTTCGAAAAAGAGAATATCGAATCAAGACCCCTATGGAAACCTTTACATTTACAACCAATTTTTAAAAATGATGCTTTTTACGGTGGCAATGTTGCAAATAACTTATTTCAAAAAGGCTTATGTTTGCCTTCTAGTGCACATTTAACAAAAAACGATTTTAACCGAATATCAAATTCAATTCAGAAATTTTTGTAAATTCGTTTTTTATATCTCAAAAAATAATGATAAGAAATTTTTTTTTAAAAGCGTTAAATAAATATGCCTCGAAATGGGTTGTTTTTGCGATAGATATTCTTCTTGTTTGTTTATCCTTTATTATGGCTTATTCTATAAGGCTTGATATAAGTTTCGATTTTGATATAAAAAATGTTATTCCACAACTAACAATTGTCGTTATAATTTCAGCATTAAGCTTTTTAATTATTGGTTCTTATAAAGGGGTTATTAGACATACAGGAACAAAGGATGTTTTTAACGTTTTTATAGGTGTTACGATTTTAAGTATAAGTTTAAGTTTTATTGTTGTATTTAATCAACTCTTTAAGATTTATCCATCTTTTACAATTCCGAATTCTATCATATTAATACATTATTTAGTATCTGTTTTTGTGCTTATTATAAGTAGATATGTGTTTAAAGCGTTTTTTGAAATTATTTCAACAGAGTTAGATACAATAACTAATGCTTTGATTTATGGTGCTGGTGATTCCGGAATTATAACTTATGGTGCTTTAAATAGAGAAAGAAAAGGAAGTTATCAAATTTTAGGTTTTATTGATGATGATAAAAATAAAGTAAATAAAAAAATTGATAGGATTCGTGTTTATGATATATCAATGATCGATCAAAATTTTATCGATAAGCATGATATAACAGAAGTTATTATTTCGATACAGAAAATTAAACCTAGCAGGTTACTTGAGATAACGGACAGTTTAATAAAGCTAAATGTAGAAGTTAAAATTGTACCGCCTTTAACTAAATGGATTGATGGAGATTTACAAGCAAATCAAATTAAGCAAGTAAATATTGAAGATTTATTAGACAGAGAACAAATTTTAATTGACAATCCTATCGTTCAGAGAGAAGTTGAAGGAAAGGTAATTTTAGTTTCAGGCGCTGCAGGTTCTATAGGAAGTGAAATTTCTAGACAATTAAGCCTTTATAATTGTAAATTGATTGTTTTAATTGATCAAGCTGAATCACCTTTGTATGATTTACAACAAGAATTGATTCAGAAAGGTGTTACAAACTTTGTTGCTATTGTTTCTGATGTAAGAGATAAATTTAAAATTTCAAGAATTTTTAAAAAATACAAACCTCAAAGAATTTTTCATGCCGCTGCATATAAACATGTACCTTTAATGGAAAAATCTCCTTATGAAGCTATAAAAGTGAATGTTTTAGGAACAAAAAATTTAGCAGATTTAGCTATTGAAAATAAAATAGAGCGATTTGTAATGGTTTCTACCGATAAAGCTGTAAACCCGACAAACGTAATGGGCGCATCTAAAAGAATAGCCGAATTATATGTAAGTTGTGTAAGTAAAAAGTCTAAAAAAACCAAATTTACAATTACTAGATTCGGTAATGTATTAGGTTCTAACGGTTCTGTAATTCCTCTATTTAAAAGGCAAATTGAAGCAGGAGGTCCTTTAACGGTTACTCACAAAGAAATTACAAGGTATTTTATGACGATTCCTGAAGCGTGTAGTTTGGTTTTAGAAGCTGGTACCATGGGGAAAGGAGGAGAGATTTATATCTTTGATATGGGGAAATCTGTAAAGATTTTTGAAATAGCAAAAAGAATGATTTATTTATCTGGATTAAAATATCCAGAAGATATTGACATAAAAATTACAGGTTTAAGACCAGGTGAAAAATTATATGAGGAGTTATTGGCAAATGGAGAAAATACGATTAAGACCTATCATGAAAAAATTATGATTGCGAAGACTCAAAAAATAGATGCAAAAGAGATTAAACCTAAAATTGAAGAATTAACGACTACTTTTAGTGATTTAAATAATAGCGATTTAGTCGCTGTTATGAAAGGTTTAGTGCCCGAATACGTATCAAATAATTCTGAATTTGAAAAATTAGATAATGTTAGTTAGTATTTGATTTTTATATTATTTTTGAAAAAAATTTTACATGAATAAGATTAAATTTATTTTTTTACTTTATTTAATAATTACTGCATCAGCATGTGTTTCTAATAAAGATATTGCCTATTTTCAATTTGATGAAATTGACCAAAATAAGGTGAGTAACAAATTTGAAACAATTTTTAAACCTGACGATTTATTACAAATTACAATTTCTTCTGATGATTTGGAAGCTACGAAGCCATTCAATTTACCAGTAGCGTCTTTTGGTACTTCAAATTCTGCTGTTGGACAACCAAGGCAACAAGCTTATTTGATAGATAGTAAAGGAGAAATTGATTTTCCTGTATTGGGTAAATTAAAATTAGGTGGACTTACAAGAGAAGAAGCTCTTGAGTTATTTAAAAATAAATTAGATCCGGATTATATCAAAAACCCAACAATTAACATACGTATTTCTAATTTTAAGATTTCAGTTTATGGAGATGTTAAGAAGCCAGGAACGTATACAATACCAAACGAACGTGTTAGTATCTTAGATGCTATAGGTTTAGCAGGTGATTTAAATATTTCTGGTAAAAGAAAAAATGTGATGGTGATTAGAGAAGAAAATAATCAAAAAAATAAGTACTTCGTTGATTTGACTTCAAATAAGACCTTAACCTCTCCGGTATATTATCTTCAACAAAACGATGCTGTTTATGTAGAACATAATTATGCAAGAATTCAATCTGCTTCTTCAAATACAAATACAAGTTTATTTATATCAGTTACAGGTTTAATTATAACGATAGTATCTCTCATAACAAGGTAAAAAATGCAAATACACAAAGATAGTAATTCATTAAACTTTGATGAATCAACTGAAACAATAAATATAAGAGAAGAAATTGAGAAATATATTTATCATTGGAAATGGTTTGTATTAGGTGTTTTTGTTTCATTTATTTTAGCATTTTTATATTTAAGGTATAGTACACCAGAATATAGTGCTTCTGCATCAATTTTAATAAAAGATAATCAAAAATCAGGTATATCTAAAGAGTTAGAAGCTTTTAAAGACATGGGTATTGTTGGTGGTAGTTCTGCCAATAATACAGATAATGAAATTGAAATCTTAAAATCAAGAAAAATTATTGGAACTGTTGTAGATTCTTTAAACCTTACAACCATCTATTCTAGGGAAGGAAGAGTGAAAAGGTCTGAGATATATGGAGCTATTAATCCTATTAATTTAAAATTAACAAACTTTAGTGAAGAATTTTTAAAGCGTAGAAAAGATACTTCTTTTTTAGTCAGTTTGACATCCAATGATAAATATGAATTAAAAAATTTACAGGGTGTTGTTATTTCTAAACATAGTTATAGCGAGCTTGTTGTTTCAGATTTAGGTCAATTTATTATTGAAAGAAAAAAAACATCTAATGACGAACTAAACGAAATTATCATAACAATTATAAGAAGGGATAAAATAATTGATAAATTTAAAAATGCGGTTAATATTTCTCCTGTGAATAAAAATGCGAGTGTATTAAATTTATCTATCACGTATCCCGTTCAGGAAAAAGCAGAAGACTTTTTAGATGAATTGGTAAAGCAGTATAATTTAGATGCGATTGCAGATAAAAGTGAAGTATCACAGAAAACCAAAGATTTTATAGATGATCGATTGGAGGCTATCGGTAGAGATTTAAGTGCAATACAAGACAAAGTAAAAGATTTTAAGACTGATAATAATATTACAGGTCTTTCAGGTGAAGGAGAATTGGCCTTAGCCACTGCAAATGCTAATAATGATAAATTAATTGCAGTAAAAACAGAACTTGAAATAGCTAAAGGTGTTTACCAAAACATCAGAAAAAATTCTAATAATAGTGAAACTTTACCACAAAATTTAGGGTTTTCAGATGTCTCGATAGCTGAATCAATCAAGCAATTTAATGATTTAGTTTTACTAAAAAATAGATTAAGTGTGAATGCAGGAAGTAAAAACCCGCAAATTATTCAATACAATAAAGAAATTGAAATCCTTAAAATTAATTTAAAACAAAGTATTTCAAATTTAATAGCATCTTTAGAAACACAGTACAATCAGATAAATAAAGAAGCTAATAAAGTTAAATACAAAGTTTCTACAATACCGTTGTTAGAAAGAGGTTATATCGATATTGAAAGAGAACAAGAAATTATTTCTGGTTTGTATTCTTATCTATTAAAGAAGAAGGAAGAAACGGCAATTTCTCTAGCAGTTACTGTACCTAATGCTAAAATTATAGATGAGGCCTACAGTTCTGGAGTTCCTGTTTCTCCTAAGAAGAAAATCATTTATTTAGCGGCAATATTATTAGGTTTAATTGTACCTTTTGTAATAATATATTTAAGAAATCTTTTAGATACAAAGGTGCACAGTAAAAAAGATATCGAAAGTGCATTAACAGTTCCTTTTTTAGGTGACATACCTAGATCTGAATCTAAAGAAAAAGTTATCGTTGGTAGCGATGCTCGTTCTAGTGGTTCCGAAGCTTTTCGTTTGGTTAGAACCAATTTAGATTTTATGTTAGCGAGTAAGAAAGGTTCTAAGAAATTTATTTTTATCACTTCTACAACAAGTGGAGAGGGTAAATCATTTATTTCGATAAATCTTTCTGCAACATTAGCATTATCTGGTAAGAAGGTGTTACTAATTGGTATGGATTTAAGAGCGCCAAAGGTTACTGAATATTTAGGTTTAGAAAGTAAAAAAGGTGTAACAAATTATATTACGAGCAACGATTTGACGCTTGACGAATTAAAGTTTCAAATTCCGCAGGCGCCAACATTAGATATTATTTCTTCTGGAGCAATACCTCCAAATCCTGCAGAATTATTAAGTGGTGATAACGTAAAGAATTTATTTGCAGAAATTGATACAGAACAAGATTATGATTATGTTGTAGTAGATACTGCACCTGTTAATTTAGTAACAGATACTTTGCTAATCTCTAAGTATGCAGATATGTTCTTGTATATTGTTAGAGCAAACTATTTAGATAAACGTTTATTAGCGGTACCTCAAGAACTTTATAAAAATAAGCGTTTACCTAATATGTCTATCGTTTTAAATGACACAGACCCTAAGAGAAGTTATGGTTATGGATACGGATACGGTGGCTATGGTTATGGTTATTTAGCAGAGGAAGAACAAGGGAAATCTTGGTTCGGAAAAATTTTTAACAGAAGTTAAAATTATTAATAAAAACACAAAAAAAGGAGCAATTTTAATTGCTCCTTTTTTTTAGTTAAATACTTTACTATTGTTATCTAGTAAATGTTTTATTTTTTTTAGATTTTTTTGAGTTCCAATCTTTTTTAGTAACTGCAAATGATTTTTATGATGTGTGTCAGAACCAACAAAGTCATAAAGGTTTTGTTTTAATAATTCATTACTTATCTTTTGAACATTTTTACCATATTGCTCAGTTAGTGATAATAGATTTAACTGAAATAAACAACCAGCTTTCTTAAGTTTATGGTAGTTTTGTAAATCATTATGAAAAAAGTTATATCTCTCTGGATGTGCCAAAACTGGTTTGTATCCTTTCAACTGAATGTCGAAAAGTACATCATATAAATTCATTGGAGCATTAAAATAAGACATCTCAACAAGAATGTAATTTCCTTTTAAAGTCAAAATATCATTTACTTTAAGTCTATCAATAAATTGCTCGTCCATCATGTATTCTGCAGCAGCATTAATTTTAATGTCACTATAGCCTTTGTTTTTTAAAGCAATTCTTACTTCTTCTAATTTACTTTTTATAGTTTCTGATGAATTCGAATATACGTCGCCTAAAACATGCGGTGTTGTTATAAAATTTTTTATTCCATAAGAATACATTTTCAAAATTAATTCTACAGAGTTATCAATATTTTTAGCACCATCATCTATACCTGGAAGTAAATGAGAATGGATATCAACAAAATTATTTGTAAAGAAATCTGTTAACGGAATTTCTTTCTTTTTAAAGAAAAACATAAAGGTTTTATTTTTTGCAAAAATACTAATTTATAATTTCTTTGAAACGAAAACGATTGAAGTTTTAATAGCTATTGCCAATTGATTGAAGTTATTATATATTTGATTAAAACAATAATATTATGATTTTAATTGCAGACGGAGGTTCTACAAAAGCAGATTGGATTGCTTTAAATACGAATAAAAAAGAAGAATTTAGAGTTCGAACTTTGGGATTGAATCCTGTAGTTGTAGAGGAAGAAGAATTGCATAATAGAATTATTAATATGTTTCAGCTTATAAATATTAAAGATGATGTAACAGAAATTCATTTTTATGGTGCAGGTTGTGGTACACCAAAACCTACTGCAGTATTAAAAAAAGTATTAGAAACTATTTTTGTAAATGCCAAGGTTTTTATTGCTGAAGATATGTTGGCAGCTGTTTATGCTGCTACAGGTAAAGAACCAGCAATAGTATGTATTTTAGGAACCGGTTCTAATAGTTGCTATTTTGATGGTAATCACATGGAAATGGTTGTGCCTTCTCTTGGATATATTTTGATGGATGAAGCAAGTGGTAATTATTTTGGAAAAAAACTAATTATAGATTATTACTACAAAAATATGCCAAAAAAAATAGCTTCAAAATTTGAAAATGAGTTTAATTTAGAAGCAGATTTTATAAAAAATAATATTTATAAAGAAGCGAATCCTAATATGTACTTGGCAACATTTGCTAAATTTATGTTCGATTTTAAAGATGAAAAATATATTAAGAGGTTGATCAAAAAAGGATTTCAAGAATTTTTTAAATATCGAATATTGCCTTATAACAAAGACGAATCAACAAAAATTTATTTTATTGGTTCTATTGCGCATTATTTTAGTGATATTTTAGAAAAAGTTGCAAGTAAATACAATCTTAAAATTACTGATGTAATACAAAGACCAATAGATAACCTGTTAGAATATCATAAAGAAAATATTAATCTATAAAATTTAATATTCTTTCTAAACCCATTCCTCTAGATCCTTTAATTAATATTTTTTGATTTTCTAGAGGATTCTTTTTTATAAAATCTTCTAATTCTGAAAATGAAATTAATTTTTTATTTTTTGTTGTAGTTTTATAAAAATTCTCGCCTACATAAAATGTGTTTTCGAAGTTAAAACTATCAGCTAAATCGACTATATATTGATGTTCTATTTCAGCAGAACTACCTAATTCAAACATATCACCTAAAATAACAGTTTTAAATTTAGACTCTAATCTAACAAAGTTTTCTAAAGCAACTTTCATGCTCGAAGGATTTGCATTGTAGGCATCTAAAATGATATAATTACTATCTTTATCTATTATTTGAGAACGATTGTTTGTTGGTGTGTATTTTTCGATTGCTGATTGTATATCTGCTTCTAAAACTTTAAAATAATTACCAATAGTAATTGCAACTGCAATATTATTATAGTTATAAGATCCAATTAGATTGGTTGTAATTATGTTGCTGTTAAATGATAATTTAACAAAAGGAGAAGCGTCAATTAATTTTATAGAATTATTAAAATGAATTGTATTACAACCATTAGTTTTTTGTACTTGAAGCTCGTCATCAGTATTAATAAAGACAGTTTTATTATTCTTTTTTAAATAATCGTATAATTCACTCTTGCCTTTAATTATACCTTCTACACCACCAAAACCTTCTAAATGTGCTTTTCCAAAATTTGTAATATATCCATAGTCTGGATTCGCTATTGAACATAAGAATTCAATTTCTTTTTGATGATTTGCTCCCATTTCTACAATTCCCATTTCTACATCCGGAGTAAAAGAAAGAAGTGTTAATGGAACTCCTATGTGATTGTTAAGGTTTCCTCTTGTTGCTTTTGTGTTATATTTTTTAGATAAAACTACATTTATCAATTCTTTTGTAGTTGTTTTACCATTACTACCTGTAAGTGCAATAATTGTAGCTTTTAACTGCTTTCTGTGGTGGCGAGCTAAGTCTTGTAAAGTTTCTAAAACGTTCGTTACAAGAATTGTAGTTTTATTATTATGATACTCTTCTTCATCTATAATAGCGAAACTAGCACCTTTTTTTATAGCTTCTGCTGCGAATTTATTTCCATTGAAATTAGCTCCTTTTAAAGCAAAAAAAAGTGTGTTTTCTCTAATTTTTCTAGTGTCTGTATCTACTAAGTAGTGTTTAGAGTAAAGCTTATAGATTTCTGTTATATTCATAAAATAAAGATATAAAAAAACCTCATTGTGAAGTTACAATGAGGTTGGTTTTTTTTAAATCTACGTGTATTATCTACTAGGATTTCTGGCAGTACGTTTTTTATATGTCATTGGACCAAATTTGTCTGTAACACATCTAAAACCAATAAAGTTTGTTGCCATATATTCTGGTAAATACCTTCTTTGAGCTGGATCTAACCAATACTCTCTATCTGCCCAAGAACCACCTTTATAAACTCTTGTTTGATCGCTAATTAGCGTTCTTCTTTTCTTGTCATCATTTATTAATACATCTCTACCAGATAAAGAGTCTCTAAATCTTGCAGGTTTTTTTGGTGAATTATACATACTTGGTCTAGAAGCAAAACGATCTTCATCATCTTCATAAAATCTACTAGAATTTAAATCACCATCATTAATATTTGCATTTTCTGCTCTAGAAAAATTAGTTCTAAAAGATGCATCATCTTTTGTAATTGGGACATATTTAATTGTTCCAGGTAGTTGTTTTGGTATAACGCTACCATTTGGTAAAGTATCATATTCTACAGCTACATCATTACCAACAATAACAACTTTTCCTTCTTGATTTATCATTTTTTTAGTAAATAAATTACCTCTAAAATAATTAAAATCATTTGCTTCGTTATCGATAATTGGTCTATAAACATCAGCAACCCATTCTGCTACATTACCAGACATATCATATAATCCGAAGGCATTAGGAGGGTAAGATTTAATTCTAATAGGAATATCAGAACCATCAGAACTCCAACCTGGTAAACCACTATACTGTCCTTTACCTTGTTTAAAGTTAGCTAATTGGTCTCCTCTAAATCTTTTCTTTTGAGCTCTTGTGTATTTACCATTCCAAGCATATTTTTTTCTTCCTCTAACAGTATTATATTCTCTGTTTTCTACAATTGCTTTTGCTGCAAATTCCCATTCTGCTTCTGTAGGTAATCTAAATTTTTGTTGAAGAACGCCGTCTGCTTGTGTTATTTTTCTACCTTGAAAATCATCTTTTCCTGGTTTTGGATCACCTTTTTGTCTTACAACTCTGGTTCTTACACCTCTTTTATAAATTGTTGTATCTCCATCAAAAAGCCTATCAGAATCATTTAAAAATCTTTCTGTATCAAAAAAGTTTCTTGTAGAGTCAGATTCAAAAATGTTTTTGATATGACCTTTATCAATTAACTTTTTTAAGTTTACTGCGTTTGTTCTCCATTTACAGTATTCATTAGCTTGTAACCAAGTAACACCAACAACTGGGTAATCTGCATATGCTGGGTGTCTAAAATAATTTTCTGTTAAAATATCGGTATTACCTAAACTTTTTCTCCATACTAAAGTATCTGGTAAAGTAGAATTGTAAATGTGCTTGTATTTCTCTTCAGAAGGAGAGAAAACATCTTTCATATATTGCACATATAAAAAGTATTCAGAATTTGTTACTTCTGCCTCATCCATAAAAAATGAACGAACGTGAATTTTCTTCGGAGTTGTATTCCAATCGAACATTACGTCGTCTTGAACTTGCCCCATTGTAAAAGAACCACCTTCAATATCTACCATTCCTAACGGAGTTTCTTGGCCTTCGAAAGAGCTGTTTCTTATATAATTTCCGTTTTTAGGATCGTTAAAAGATAAACCAGTCAATCTAGATTTACCAGTTGTAGATCTATTACAATTTGCTAAAAGCAATGTTGTGAAAACAACTAAAGATATTTTAAAAATTTTTTCCATTTCCTAATCGAAAATTATTTAGGGTTTTTATTAAGGATGCAATTTACAATAAATAAAATTTTGTGCAAGAAAAATATAAATTTTAACGCATCAATTTTTTATACACATTCTATTAAACGTAAGCTTTATATATTTAGTATAACTTATATTTGTAGTTGTTAAAATATAAACACTTATTTTACGTTATTTGATTACTATTTTATGAAAAAAAATCTTCTACTAATACTAACAGTATGTTGTGCGTTGCAATTAAACGCACAAGTAAATTCATCTGTTTTGGCTTCTGGAGACTGGTTTAAATTTTCTGTAGACACAACGGGGGTTTTTAAGATCGATAGAAATTTATTACAAAGAATTGGAGTTTCTACAAATAATATAAACCCTCAAAATATAAGGATTTATGGTAACGGTGGTGCTTTATTGCCGTTTGTAAATAATGATTTTAGGTATCAAGATTTACAGGAAAATGCTATTTATGTAGAAGGTGAATCTGACGGTAGTTTCGATGCCAACGATTTTATTTTATTCTATGCGAAAGGTCCTCACGATTGGGTTTTAGATACTGCAAACAAAAGTGCTAAACATAGACAAAATATATATTCTGATAAGGCTTATTATTTTATAACAGTAGGTAATGTTGCCGGAAAAAGAATTCAAAACAAAGCTATAAACACAAATAGTGCAGTTACACAAATTTCTAACTTTGATGATTTTATTTTTTATGAAAAAGAAGAGATTAACTTGTTAGGTGCAGGTACACAATGGTTTTTTGATGACAATTTTAATATCGAAAATACACAGAGTTTTACAATACCTTTTGATAAAGTATTGGCAAATGAAGATATTTTTATTAGAACAAGAGCTGTAAGTAATTCCATTTCATCATCTACATTATCGGTAAAAGCAAATAATACAGATTTATATACGCTTAGTTTTAGTGGTTTAAATCCGAGTTCGTTAACAAAAGCAGTAACATCAGAAAGAACTGCAGCATTTAGCAACCCAACAAACGCAATTACTTTAGAATTAAATTACAACAATAACGGAAATCCGTCTGCAAATGCTTTTTTAGATTTTATTGAGATTTATGGTAAAAAAAATCTTTTAGCAAACGGTAAACAATTTGGTTTTAGAAGTTTTAATCAATTTGATGCGAGTGGCACAGTTGAGTTTCAAATAAAAAATGCATCGGAAATTTACCAAGTTTGGGATGTAACGAATGCAATTAATCCTGAATTAATAACTAACGAAAGTTCTACTTCAGATTTTACATTTAAAGCCAATGGAGGAGTTTTAAATGAATATGTTGTATTAAATTCTTCGGATTTTTATATACCAGAAACTATTGAAAATTCGAGAATAGAAAATCAAAATTTACATGCTTTAAAAGATATAAATTATCTTGTAATTACTAGCAAAGATTTGGTTTCACAAGCACAAAGATTGGCAGATTATCATCAAGCAAATTCCGGATTATCGACAAAGGTTGTTGTTTTAGATGAAATTTATAATGAGTTTGCATCTGGCTCTAAAGATATTACAGGTATTCGAGATTTTATAAGACATTTATATACAACCAATTCATCCAAAGATAAAAAGTTAAAATTTGTATGTTTCTTTGGCGATTCTTCATACGATTACAAAGATAGAATTGCAAATAACAATAATGTGGTTCCGGTTAAATTACCTTCTCAAACGGATGATATTTATCACTTTAACTTGGCTTTTTCTTATGTAACAGATGATTTTTTTGTGATGTTAGATGCAAATGAGGGTAGCATGAGTTCTTCTCATACCATAGATGTTGTTTCTAGCAGAATACCGGTTACAGGAATATCGCAAGCAGAAGATGTTGTAACTAAAATTTTAAGTTATTATGATGAAAGCTCTAAAGGAGATTGGCGAAATACAGTAACCCTTTTAGCAGATGATATAGATGATGATTTTGATATACCAATTCAGAAAGGTGTAGAGTCGATTGCTGATGAAATTAAAAATAGAAAACCAATTTTTAATGTTAGTAAAATTTATGCTGATGCTTTTGTACAACAAAATTCTTCTGGTGGAGAACGTTATCCGGAAGTAAAAACAGCAATTACGAATGTAATAGAAAAAGGTACTTTAGTTTTTGATTATTTTGGGCACGGTGGTGAAGATGGTTTTGCAGCAGAAAGGATATTAGAAAAACCTCAAATTCAAGAGTTTAATAATATTAATACGTTACCTCTTTTAATTACAGTTACTTGTGATTTTTCTAGATTCGATAATCCGAGTAGAATTACTGCAGGTGAGTTAACATTATGGAATAAAAACGGCGGCGCATCTAGTATGATTACTACAACAAGAGAGGTTTTTATAAATGTTGGGCAACAATTTAATGAAAGTTTAATTAGAATTTTACTAGAATTTAATGATGAAAAATTTACAATTGCAGAATCTCTAACACAAGCAAAAAATAATTTTTCGAGTATACAAAAGTTTTTTATCTATTCATTCGGAGACCCGGCAATGAAACTTGCAGTGCCAGAACCAAATATAAAAATCACAAAATTAAACGGTAAAGATATTTCGCAACCATTAGATACTTTAAAAGCTTTGTCTAAAGTAAGTTTCGAGGGTGTAATTGTTAATAATTCAGATGCTGTTTTAAATAATTTTAACGGTGTTTTATCTACAACAGTTTTCGATAAAATTATTGATAAAACAACTTTAGGAAACAATAGTTTTGGAGAAACTCTAGATTTTGACACACAAGATAGTAAGTTATTTAGAGGTAAATCTAGTATAGAAAACGGAGCGTTTAAGTTTGATTTTATTGTGCCAAAAGATATTAAAATTGCACTCGGAAACGGTAAAGTAAGTTTTTATGCAGAAAATGGTACATTAGAAAAAGCAGGTTATAATATAGATTTGGTAATTGGTGGTATTAATGAAAATGCACCAGAAGATACCGTTGGCCCAGAAATTAAATTGTTTATGAATGATGAGTCTTTTATAGACGGTGGCAATACAAATGCTTCTCCTAATTTAATTGCGGTATTATCGGATGTTAGTGGTATTAATACTTCTATTACTGCCGTAGATCACGATATTATTGGGATTTTAGATGGCGACACCACAAATCCTATTGTATTAAATGACTTTTATCAGACAGAATTAAACGATTTTACAAAAGGGAAAGTTACCTATAGATTAAGAGATTTAGAAGTTGGCCCACACACTTTAAAAATAAAAGTTTGGGATACCTACAATAACTCATCAGAATTAACGTTGAACTTCGTAGTTGTTAGTGATGCAATTTTAAATTTAGAAAACGTATTAAACTATCCCAATCCTTTTGTAAATTATACAGAGTTTTGGTTTAACCATAATAAACCAAACGAAAATTTAGAAGTACAAGTGCAAATTTTTACAATTTCTGGTAAATTGGTAAAAACTATTAATAGAAATATTATTACGGTTGGTAATTTGTCTAGAAGTATAACTTGGAATGGTTTAGATGATTTTGGTAATAAAATTGGTAAAGGGGTTTATGTTTATAAACTAAGAGTTAAATCTACAACAAGTAATTTAGTGTCAGAGAAGTACGAAAAATTAGTAATACTTCAATAAAATATAGATATTTGTAATTAGAATAAAATTCAACAGACAATATAAAATGAAGAAATTAGGATTATGTTTATTATTAAGTGCTTTTGCAACATTTAAAATTGCGGCACAGACAGATACTCAACAAACAGGAGGTATTACAACAGCTACACCTTTTTTATTAATTGTACCAGATGCTAGGGCAGGTGGTAAGGGAGATATTGGTGTTGCTACAAGTGCAGATGCTTTTTCATTGTTTCACAATCCTGCTAAAATAGCGTTTAGCAATAGACAAATTTATACGGGTATTACCTATTCGCCTTGGTTACGTAATTTAACAGATGATATTTTTATAGGAAGTGGTTCTTATATTAATAGATTTAGTGAAAATGCAGCTTGGGGTGCAGATTTTAAATATTTCTCTTTGGGTCAAATAGATCTAACAGATAGCAACGGTGCAGAAAATGGATCTATAAATCCAAACGAATTTGTTGCAACAGGTTCTTACTCATTAAAGTTAAGTGAAACTTTTGCAATGGGAGTTTCTTTAAAATACATAAGATCTAATTTAGCATTTAACGGAACTTCTGGTAATTCTTTACAGCCAATTAATTCTTTTGCAGTAGATGTTTCTGGTTATTACCAATCTCTAGAAGAAAATTATGGTAATTTTAATGGTAAATATAGAATCGGTTTTAATATCGCAAACATTGGTCCGAAGGTTTCTTACACACCAGGTGAAGAAGATTTTATACCAACAAACCTTAAATTAGGTGGTGGTTTCGATTTTATTTTAGATGATTATAATACAATTACAACAACTGTAGAGTTTACTAAATTACTGGTGCCAACAGTAAATGATCCTAATGATGAAAAAGGTTGGATTGACGGAATTTTTAGTTCTTTTGGTGACGCTCCAGGTGGTTTTAGTGAAGAATTAAAAGAAGTAACTTACGCTTTTGGTGCAGAATATTTATATAACAATGCTTTTGCATTAAGAGCAGGATATTTTCATGAAAGTGAAGATAAAGGAAATAGACAATATTTTACATTAGGTGGTGGCTTTAAAACGAATGCTTTAAACATCGATTTGTCATATTTAATTAATTCTTCAGATGTAAATAATCCATTAGAAAATTCATTACGTTTTTCATTATCTTTTGATTTAGGTGAAATTTACGATGAGTATTAAAAAATCATAATTTTTTAGTAATTTTAGCACAATATTTAAAGCAGTCATTTTTGGGCTGCTTTTTTTGACTTTATAATATGAAAGAAATTAAAATATCTTCTTCAGCTATTGTTTATAACGATATAGAAGAGTTATCTAAAGATGATAAATTTTTAATGAATATGGCAATTGATGCTCGTAAGAAAGCATACGCACCTTATTCTAAGTTTAATGTTGGTGCTGCTTTATTATTAGAAAACGGAGAAATTGTTTTAGGAAATAATCAAGAAAATGCAGCATACCCTTCTGGTATGTGTGCAGAAAGAGTCGCAATTTGGGCTGCAGGAGCAACCTATCCTGGAGTTAAAATCATAAAACTTGCAATTTCGGCAAGTTCTACAATTACAAAAGTAGATAAACCTGTAGGGCCTTGTGGTGCTTGTAGACAATCTTTATCGGAATATGAAATAAAGCAAAAACAAGCTTTTCCTCTTTTATTTATGGGAGAAGTTGGAGAAATTGTAAAAACGGAATCACTTTTATCTTTATTGCCGTTTTCTTTTGATAGTTCTTACTTGTAATCATTTTTTATGATTAAAAAAGATATTTCTTCTAGAAAAGACATAAAATTAATTATTACTAATTTTTATGATTTACTTCTAAAGGATGATTAAATGCTTCCTTTTTTTGAAGATATCTTAATTAATAATCATTTAAATGAGTATTTAGAAATAATTACAGATTTCTGGAACGATATTTTGTTTCAAACTACAACTTATAAAAACAATACAATGCAAAAACATATAGATAAAAATGCATTTATTAAGTTTAAAAAGAAACATTTTGTCATTTGGACATCGTATTTATTTACTACTATTGATGCATATTTTTCTGGTGAAATAGCACAGCAAATGAAAGATAGAGCAACCTCTATTGCTACGGTTATGCAACTAAAAATGAATTTATACAAGCCTTAAACAACTGTTCTAAATTTTTACTTTAGAAATAAATTAGCAGTTTGAACTTTCCATTACTATGCATGCATAGTAAATTTAAACAAAATAGCTTTCTTACTTTTGAGAGATAAACCTCTTAAGATATGATTTCATCTAAAATTACTGGTACCGGAAGCTTTATTCCTTCTTTAAAAGTAGAAAACAATACATTTTTAAACTCAGATTTTTTAAATAATGACGGTTCAAGTTTTTCTGCAGACAACAATGTAATTATAGAAAAGTTTAAAGATATAACCGGTATCGTAGAAAGACGTTATGCAAAACCAGAAATAAATACTTCTGACATGGCTTTTTTTGCTGCAGAAAAAGCAATTGCAGATGCCAATATTAATTCAGAAGAATTAGACTATATAATTTTAGCACATAATTTTGGTGATTTAAAAGAAGGTCAAATTCAAGGAGATGCGCTACCAAGTTTAGCTAGTAAGGTAAAACATAAATTAGATATTAAAAACCCTAATTGTGTTGCGTATGATATTCTTTTCGGTTGCCCAGGTTGGGTTGAAGGCGTAATACAGGCGCAAGCATTTATAAAAGCCGGAATTGCAAAAAAGTGTTTGGTAATTGGTGCAGAAACTTTGTCTAGAATTGTAGATAAACATGATAGAGATTCTATGATCTACAGTGATGGCGCAGGTGCTTGTATTGTAGAGCAAACCTTAGCAGGTGATTCTGGTATTATTAGTCATGCAACACAGACTTTCGCAAATGAAGAAGCATATTTTTTACATTTTGGTAAATCTTATAATTTAAATGAAACCGACAATACGCAATACATAAAAATGTATGGAAGAAAAATTTATGAGTTTGCAATAACAAATGTGCCTGCAGCCATGAAAATTGCTTTAGATAAAAGTGGTTACGGAATTAATGATGTTAAGAAGATTTTTATTCATCAAGCTAACGAAAAAATGGACGAGGCAATTGTAAAACGTTTTTATAGATTGTTTAAAGAAAAAGTGCCAGAAGCAATTATGCCAATGAGTATACATAAGTTAGGTAACAGTTCTGTAGCTACAGTACCAACATTATTAGATTTAGTTTTAAAAGGAAATATAGAAAATCAGGCTGTTACAAAAGGAGATGTTGTTATTTTAGCTTCTGTTGGGGCTGGTATGAATATCAATGCAATTGTGTATAAAATTTAAACTTTTAAATCGAATTCTACTTAAAATGAACGAATTCTAATTTCTCGTAAAAAATATCGATTTCTGTATTTGAAATTTAAACTGAAATAGTATTTTTGCGCATGCAACAACACAACGTACTTATTTTAGATTTCGGATCGCAATACACACAACTTATTGCAAGAAGAGTTAGAGAATTAAACATTTATTGTGAAATTCATCCTTACAATCATCCACCAAAAAATCAATCAGAATTTAAAGCAATTATCTTATCAGGTAGTCCAAATTCTGTTAGAGGAGAAAATGTTTTACATCCAGATTTAACAGATCTTAGAGGAAAAAAACCAATGTTAGCCGTATGTTATGGCGCTCAATATTTGGCTCATTTTTCTGGCGGAAAAGTAGCACCTTCAAACACAAGAGAATATGGT
Source organism: Polaribacter sp. BM10 (assembly GCF_002005425.1). GTDB lineage: Bacteria > Bacteroidota > Bacteroidia > Flavobacteriales > Flavobacteriaceae > Polaribacter > Polaribacter marinaquae. The sequence goes on from NZ_CP019704.1 coordinate 3,206,980, forward strand.
AGAGCAAATTTATCGTACATAAAAGGTAATGAAACTTTCTTTGAAAACATTTCTGAAGGTAGCCAAGTTTGGATGAGTCACTCAGACACAATTAAAGAATTACCTACAAATGGCGAGTTATTAGCTAGTACAAAAGATGTAGAAAATGCCGCTTATAAAATAAAAGGTGAAGATACCTATGCGATTCAATTTCATCCAGAAGTATATCACTCTACAGACGGTAAACAATTATTAGAAAATTTTCTTGTAAAAATTGCTGGTGTAGCACAAACCTGGACACCAGATTCTTTTGTTGAAAGCACAGTAAACGCTATCAAAGAAAAAGTAGGTAAAGATAAAGTTGTTTTAGGGCTTTCTGGTGGTGTAGATTCTACAGTAGCAGCCGTTCTTTTAAACAAAGCTATCGGAGAAAATCTATATTGTATTTTTGTAAACAACGGTCTTTTACGTAAAAATGAATTCGAAAGTGTATTGGCACAATACGAAGGAATGGGATTAAACGTAAAAGGTGTAGATGCATCGGCACGTTTTTTGAAAGCTCTTGAAGGTATTTCTGATCCAGAGAAAAAAAGAAAAGCCATTGGAAACGCATTTATAGAAGTTTTTGATGACGAGGCCAACCAAATAAAAGACGTAACTTGGTTAGCACAAGGAACAATTTATCCTGATGTTATTGAGTCGGTTTCTGTAAACGGAGGACCATCAGCAACTATTAAAAGTCATCATAATGTTGGTGGATTGCCAGATTATATGAAATTAAAAATTGTAGAGCCTTTGCGTATGATTTTTAAAGATGAAGTAAGAAGAGTTGGTGCTTCTATGGGAATTGATTCAGAATTATTAGGTCGTCATCCTTTTCCAGGACCAGGTTTAGGAATTAGAATATTAGGAGATATTACAGCAGAAAAAGTAAGAATTTTACAAGAAGTTGATGCTGTTTTTATAAACGGATTAAAAGAAGACGGTTTATACGATAAAGTTTGGCAAGCAGGTGCAATGTTGTTGCCTGTAAACTCTGTTGGTGTAATGGGCGATGAAAGAACATACGAAAAAGTTGTTGCTTTAAGAGCTGTAGAAAGTACAGACGGAATGACGGCAGATTGGGTAAATTTACCCTATGAATTTTTACAAAAAACTTCAAATAAAATAATAAATCAAGTAAAAGGCGTTAATAGAGTAGTGTATGACATTAGTTCTAAACCACCTGCAACTATAGAATGGGAATAAAATATATGAAACATCTTAAATTTTTTGTTTTTCTGTGTATTCTAACGTTTACCGTATCATGCGGTCAGCAAAAAAAATACATTCAATATAAAGTAAAAGAAGGAGAATCTATTGGTGAGATTGCTAAGAAATTAGATATGAAAACCAAAGATTTATTGCGTCTTAATCCTGATGTAGATAAAAATCCGGATGCTAATACTGTAATTATTATTCCTAACAAGAATATGAATTCGGTAAGTAATTCTATTTCAAAAGTAAAGAATGAAAATGCAACAGAAGACAATTCTAAAGTAAAGGAAACAGAAAACTTAGACGTTGATTTAATATCAGAAAAAGAAAAACAAAGAAGTTTGTTAATTTCTGAGTTAGAAAAAGAGTTCAAAATTCACGAAGTTAAAAAAGGAGATACTTTTTTTAGCTTGACGAGGTTTTACAGTGTTTCAAGAGAAGAGTTAATCAAATTAAACCCAGAATTAAAAGATGGTTTAAAACTTGGGCAACTTATAAAAATTATGCCTTTAGAAGATGTTTTTGAAGAAGAACTGGTTTATGTAGACAAAATTAAAGAAGGTGTTTCTATAAATGCTGCAATTCTATTACCTTTTAGAGCGCAAGAGTTAGAAGCAAAAACTAGCGATGAAATCTTTGGAAACAGTAGATTGGCAAATATTGTTACAGATTTATATTTGGGTGCAGAAATAGCAATAGATTCGTTAAGAAAACAAGGTGTAGAATTAAACGTAGAAGTTTTTGATACTGGTAGAAATAGTACAAAAATTAAAACAATTGTTGCAGAAAATAATCTTAAGAAGAAAGATGTAATTATTGGTCCTTTGTATTCTGAAGAGGTAGAATATGTAGCAGATAATGTAAATGCACCTATTGTTTTTCCGGTATATTCTAAAAAGCAATCAAAATTTTCTTCTAGTAGAATCATCAAAACGTCTCCAAATAAAAAATTATTTAGAGATAAGTTGTTAAGTTATATAGAAGAAAGCTTTCATGACGGAAACATAATTATTGTTGGAGATGGAAAATCAACTTCTAACTATGATTCTAATAAAATTAGAGAAGTTTTAAAATCTCACGATTCTATAAACAGTGTTAGCTTAATCACACCAAAAGATGGTTATATAAAAAAGCAAAAATTTACAGATGTTTTAAAACCAAACATGAAAAATATTGTTGTATTAACAACTAGCGATAAAATTATTATTGCAAGTGTTATAAATAGTTTAATTAGTTTGCCAGAAGAAACAACTGCATCATTATTTACTTTTGATAAGGTTAGCGCATTTGATAAAATAGACAATTCTAAATTAGCTAAATTAGGTTTTACCTATGTTAGCGATGAGTATGTTAGAGAAGATTCTTACAGCGCCATGGCTTTTAATAAAAGTTATTTAGCTAAAAACGGAGTTCTACCTTCTGCATATGCTACAAAAGGTTTTGATGTTACTTATGATATTCTTGTGCGTTTGGCATCAGGAAAAAGTTTAAAATCTACTTTTGATGATGGTTATTCTTACAGAGTAGAAAGTAAGTTTGATTATACAGATAAGCTTTTTAAAATAGTAGAAAATAAAGGTTTGTTTATTGTAAAGTATAATGAAGATTTAACCTTAACAAGAATAAAATAATCTTAGAGTTTTAGTTATAAAAAAAATCCGATGAAAATTATTTCATCGGATTTTTTTGTGCAATATAAAGCTAATTAAACGTTAGATTTTTTTCATCTGTTGTTTCATCATTTGCATTTGTTCTTTTAACATACCATGTTTATCTAATTTTTTAGCTTCTGCCATTAAATTAGTAGCTTCTCTTTTACGTCTTTTAGTCATTGCAATTCCTGCTAATTGCAACTTAGCCATCGCCAAATCATGATCCATAGACAAGCCAAGTTTTACAGCTTTACGTAAATATTTTTCTGATTGTGTAATATTCTTTTGGCTTAACATGATACCATGTAAATAATTATAATAACCTTGTTGTTTTACAATTAAAGCAGCCTCTGGATTTTTGATATAATCTAACCATTTTTTTGTTCCTTCGAAATTCTGTTTACGTAATTGTAAAAAAGCAAGTAAAATAAACTCGTTTTTAAAATAAAATAAAACAAAAATTCCTGCTAATAGTAAGATTGAAATTCCGTTCATGATATTTCCTTGTGCAAAATGGTAAACAGCCCAAACAGAAATTAAACCGGCTAAAATTAATTTAATATTTTTATGAAACATATAAGTATTTCTTTTGTGATTTCTAGTAAACTAGAATATTTATGATTGATTTTTTCGTGAGCAAAAATACATTTTCTTCTTAAAATATAAAGTTACTTCCTTTTAAAATTATTTTTTATAATATTTTTTGTGTTTTATAAATGCGAAAACACCTATTATTAATACAAAACCAACAGAATAATAAACAGATGTTGGTGTAATTACTCTGTCTCCGCTAGCATAAGAATGTAAACCAGCCAAGTAAAAATTAACTCCAAAATAAGTCATCATTATAGAGGCGTACGCAATAATAGACCACAAGTTAAACGTGTACCTGCTTCGTAGACCAGGTATCAATCGCATGTGTAATACAAACGCATAAATCATTATAGAAATTAAAGCCCAAGTTTCTTTAGGATCCCAACCCCAATAACGACCCCAACTTTCGTTAGCCCACATTCCGCCTAAAAAGTTACCAATAGTTAACATTACCAAACCAACAGTTATAGACATCTCGTTAATTATGGTAATTTCTTTAATATTTAAATCCATTCTCTTTTTATTCTTATCATTCGTAAAAATCATTAATAAGAGTGCAAAGATTCCTAAAATCATACCTAAAGATAACGGACCGTAACTAGCTACAATAATAGAAGTGTGTACCAATAACCACCAAGAATTTAAAACTGGTTGTAAGTTAGCAATTTCTGGATCTAACCAGTTTTGATGTGCAAAACCTAAGGTAATCGCTACTAAAAATGTAGTTGCAGTAATTGTAAGTGCAGATTTTCGTCCAAAGAAAAGTCCAAATAACATTGTTGCCCAGGCAACAAAAATAATAGATTCGTATGCATTACTCCAAGGTGCATAACCACTTATATACCATCTAGCAATTAAACTTAACGTATGAAACAGAAATAAACCAACAGCACCAAAAGATAATATTTTAACTGTATTGTTTATCCATTTTTTAGAAATAAAGATTTGCCATAAAACAAAAATTAATAATAAAAAACTTAAGTAGCCATAGTACTTTGATAGCAATTGAAATGGTTGAATTTTATTATATGAGATTTCTAATTCTATTTTTTTGTCTGTAGGTATTACTTCTGATCCAAATTTTTGTTGAAATTTTTTAATTCCGTCTAAAATTTTATCAGCATCTGAATAATTACCGGTTTTCTTACCTTTTTGTAAAAAATTAATATAAACAGGTAAAGATTGTCTTACAAATACAGAATCGGTTCCCTTAAAATTAGCTTCAGAAGTTTCTGGTTGTGAAACCCATTTGTTGTTTTCATCACCAGGTATTGGATAAATTTTAAGAATTCCACCGCCAATAGCAGAATATAGTAAACCAATTCTTCTATCGATTTTAATTAAATCTTTTTCAAATTTATTTTTAATTTTCTTCTTTTGTGCTTCTGCAACTTTCTTTTCTATTTTATAAATACCAACAGGAGTTATAAAATCTGTTAATGCAGCATATTCTGTAGTTTCTGCAACACCTATAAGTTCTCTAATTTGAGTATTTCCTTTTTCTAAATAAATTACAGGAACTTCAAACCAAAATCTAGGATTTTCTATAATAGATAATAAAACCTGACTAGGTTCCATACCTTTAAATTTCTCAGATTTGCTCACTTTTCTTACCAACTCAGAAGCAAAAGTATGCGCTGGTTTCATTCTACCATTATCCTGAATAACCAATTTATTAAAGCTTTCTGCATGTGCTACATCTACCATGTTAGCTTTTAAAATAGAATCTATTTGCTGATTGGTAATTTTATTTGGTTGATGCTGATTTTGATGTTGTGCAAAAGTAAAACTAGATAAGAATATTGCAAATACAACAGACATAGTTAGCTTCTTCTTTTTAATTTTTGTTAATCTTTTTTTAAGATCATCAAAACGAGTATTTTTTGCAAAAAGAATACATATCATACCAATATATAAGAGCGAGTAACCTAAATAAGTTACAAAAGTTCCCAAGAAATCATGATTTACAGATAAATGTGTTTCTTCTTTTTCTCCAGATAAATCGTAACTAGCTTGAAAAAATTTAAAACCTCTATGGTCTAATATATGATTCATAAAAATTCTATAATCGAAAGTTTCTTTAGGATCTATTACAGTAACTTCACTAGCGTATGCAGCAGCACTTTCTGAACCCGGATATTTATCTAATTGAAAATCGTTTAGCTTAATACTAAATGGTGTTGTAAGAATTTTTGCACCATACAAAACTCTAAAATTTAAGCCACCAACAGAAACTTCTTTAGAACCATCAGAATTAAATTTACCGCCTTTTAGTTCTACTCTTTTGGTCTCATTATTTGCCGTTACATCTATAGTAATAACGTCTAAAACACTATCACTTTTTGGTCCGCTAACTGTTTTCATTATCCCTTTTTCTGCAGGTTTTGGTATTACAAATTGTAATTTACCAATGTTGTGTAAAGTTAGGTATTGAAAATTTTGAAGAGAATCTTTAACTACTTTTCCTTTCTTTTGATCTGCCATTCTAAACCAATCTCCATCGTCTTTAGAAATCATTTTTAATGCACCATCTTTATTTGTAAAGTTAATAGATGCGTTATTGTTATCGGCTTCAAAACCTACTAAAACACCGTGAATGTTTTGTAATGTTCCTTTTTTTATCCAATGTTCATGGCGTGTACCTTCAGAAGATTCTACAAAGAACAAATGTTCTACACCATTTTCATCTTCAATTAATTTTTTTTCTGCCCACGGAATGTAGTCTACCAAATCAAATTTAAAATCGATGTCATTTTTATTAGTTTTAAAATTATCTTCATAAGACCAAGAATTAGAGCCCCAAGCAGAAAGCATAATAGGTGCATTTATTTCTGGTTTTTGCGAATTACCATCGTCTACAATTGCATTTAAATATGTGGTTTCCGATAAAAATTTATCTGTTGTTTCGCCTTCTTTAATTAGCATTATACCTTCATAACCGTGGTAACGTGTAATACCAGCACCTACTAGTATTAATAAAAAAGCTGCATGAAACATTAAAACGGGCCATTTTTCTTTTTTGTAAAGTTTATATCTAAAAATATTACCAAAGAAATTAATTACAAAGAAAACCATTATAGCTTCAAACCACCAAGCATTGTAAATTAAAGCTTTAGAAGTTTGTGTACCGTAATCATTTTCTATAAAAGTGGCTATTGCCATTGCAGTTGCAAATAAGAAAAATAATATCGCCATTAAGCGAGTAGAATATAGGAAATTTAATAATTTTTTCATCCTTTTGAAATGCTTTTTAAAAGAGTTACAAATTTAAGCATAAAAGCACAAAAGAACTTCTAGATAGCGGTATATTTATGTATTAAAGTTTTAAAAAAATCACAATATTTATGTCTTCATATCATATCATACCAAATTCTATAAAAGCAGAAGTAGAAACCGCTTTAAAATATTATCCGCAGTTAAAAAATATTCATATAGAATTTAAGTTTAAAAAGAATATTAAAAAATCTACTATGCAAGCGAGACCAACTTTTGATAGTTTTTTTAAATCTAAAAAAGAGCGTAAATTTTTAATTTTAATTAGTGAGAAATTTAAAATTTCTGATAAAGAATTTTCTACCAGAGATATACCTACGGATGTATTTATTGGTTGGATTGGTCATGAATTAGGGCATATTATGGATTACCAAGATAGAAGCAAGTTGAACCTAATTTGGTTTGGAGTTAAATATCTTTTTTCTGATAATCATATTGTTGAAGCAGAAAGAGCTGCTGATAGTTTTGCTGTAAAACACAAAATGGAATCGTATATTTTAAAAACAAAGGATTTTATTTTAAATAATGCTGATGTTTCTGAAGTTTATAAAAAAAGAATAAAGAGATATTATTTATCTCCGGAAGAAATAATGGTGTTAGTTGAAGAAAGAAATAACTTAACTGCAGTATAGTTAAGGTTGTTTTTCACTTAAATATTTCCAGTATCTTTTTGGAACATGCTGAATATGAAGTTTCATGTTTTTTCTCTCAGTTATATTTGTACTTTTAAAATAGTTTTGCCAAAGCGTTTGAAACTCAGACTCTTCGTCAGAAAAAAAGTTTTTATCAGTTTTAGAAAAATCGAAATTTTCAGGAAATTCCATTTGCATTGTTGTAACTACTTCTAAATCGTAATATAATCCGTAATTTCTTTTAATATCATAAATAACCCATTTTTGGTCTGCATACCTGCTTTTAAAGTGCTTAGAAATTAAAGGTAAAACGTTAAAATCTGGGGCTATGTTTGCAAAATAAATTGCGTCTTTTGTAAGTTTAAATCTAACAAAAGCTTCCATTCTATGTTTTTCTCTACTAACGTTTTTAGCAATTTTTGATGTTTTTAAAACACTATCGTAAGTAAAATCTGTGTCTACTTTTTTATTACTCTTAAAGATATAAGATATATAGTCTAATAAAATATTTTCTACACCAGGCTGCTCGCTTAAAAATGCGTAATAAATTTTTGTGGTGCTAATTGTAGATGCTTTGGTTTTTAAACCTTTCCAAACTCTGTCTGCTTTATCTTTATTTGTACTTATTTTTTCATTTTCAGAAAATAAGGCATTTTGTAATACAAACTTATTCTGAATTTTAGCGTTTTTAAGTTTATATTCAAAAACGTAAAAAACACAACATAGAAATCCGTCAAAAGAGCCATCGTAAATTAGAGTTTTCTCTTGCATTTAAGAGAATAAATTTAATTGCGGACTTAGCATTTTATCATATTTGCTCTTAGAATTCTTCAAGATCTTTGCTTTTAATTTTTCTGCTGTTAAATCTCGTCTTTCAAAAATATTACTATCGCAAACTAAAAAGTATTGTGCTCTGTTAAAAGCGATTCCTATTTTTTTAAGATGATCCCAATTTAATCTTCTGTATTTTCTTGCCATTAAAATTTTAGAAACAGACTTCATACCAACTCCCGGAATTCTAGCTAGCATTCTTTTGTCTGCTGTATTTACATCAACCGGAAATTCATGCAAATTTCTTAAAGCCCAACTTAATTTAGGATCGATATCTAAATCTAAGTTTTGATGATTTAGATTTACTATTTCATTGGTTTGAAAGCCATAAAAACGAGTTAACCAATCTGATTGATACAATCGATTTTCTCTTAACATGGGTACTTCAGTTCCTATTTTTGGCAATCGGTTATCTAAACTTATTGGCACATAACCAGAATAATAAACTCTTTTTAAATTGTAGTTTTTATAATAATGCTCTGCAGTTTTTAAAATTTGAAAATCGTTTTCACCACTGGCACCAACAATCATTTGAGTGCTTTGGCCTGCAGGCGCATATTTAGGCGTACTTTTAATAATTTTCTTTTCGGTTTTGTATTGAATGATTTCATTCTTAACCTTAATCATTGGTTTTATAAAATCATCAAAATTTTTATCAGGTGCCAATAACTTTAATCCAGATTTTGTTGGTATTTCTATATTAACACTTAATCGGTCTGCGTATAATCCTGCTTCTCTCATCAATTCATCAGAAGCACCCGGAATCGATTTTAAATGTATGTAACCATTAAAGTTTTCTTCTAAACGCAATTTTTTTGCAACGGCAACCAAACGTTCCATTGTGTAATCTGCACTTTTAAAAATTCCGGAACTTAAAAATAGCCCTTCAATATAGTTTCTTCGGTAAAAATTGATAGTTAAATCGACTACTTCTTGCACTTTAAAAGCAGCACGTTTAACATCGTTACTTTTACGAGTTACGCAATAGGCACAATCAAAAATACAATGATTTGTAAGTAGAATTTTTAATAAAGAAACGCATCTACCATCTTCTGTGTACGAATGGCAAATTCCCATACCAGTTGCATCGCCCAAACCTTTATTTGTATTTGTTCTTTTACTTCCACTAGAAGAACATGAAACGTCGTATTTAGCGGCGTCAGCAAGAATTTTAAGTTTTTCTAAGGTTCTAGTAAATGACATAAATTACTGATAAGTAGTTTTTTGCGTGTTCGATTTTTTTAATGAAAATAGCTTTGCAATTTACAAAATAATTTAAGCTTCTGTAGTAGCAATTTTTAGATTTAACATAAAAAAAATCCAATTTTTAAAATTGGATTTTTTATTGAGTATTTTAGTAAATGAGTTATGTTTTTAATCTTTTTTAGTCAATCCAAATAGATTTTGTGTTTACAAACTCTTTAATTCCATAACTAGAAAGTTCTCTTCCGTAACCACTATTTTTAATTCCGCCAAATGGCATTCTAGGGTCAGAGGCTACCAATTTATTCACAAAACTATTTCCGGCTTCTAATTGTAGAGCAATTTTTTCACCTCTTTCAGAATTTCCTGTTAAGACACCAGAGCCTAAACCAAAAGTAGAGTTGTTTGCCAATTTTATAGCTTCGTCTTCATCTTTAGCTTTAATAACAGAAGCAACGGGTCCAAAAAGTTCTTCATCAAAGGCAGTCATTCCTGGTTTTAATTCTGATAAAATTGTAGCAGGATAAAAAGCACCAACACGATCAGGGATTTTTCCACCTAAAACTAATTTACCACCTTGTTTTATCGTTTTTTCTACTTGTTCATGAATTTCATTTCTTAAATCAATTCTTGCCATTGGTCCGAAATACGCATCTTCATCTGTAGGATTGCCTAATTTTGCATCTTGCATTTTCTTAGTAAATAGTTTTAGAAAATCATCATAAATATTTTCTAAAACTATAAAACGTTTAGCAGCAATACAAGTTTGCCCGTTGTTTTGTAACCTACCAAAAGTAGCCAAATCTGTAGCTTTTTCTAAATCGGCATCATCTAAAATAATGTAAGCATCGCTACCTCCCAATTCTAATACGGTTTTCTTTAAATTTTCTCCAGCAATTTTTGCAACAGATCTTCCTGCAGGTTCACTACCAGTTAGCGTTACTGCAACGATATTTTTATCTTCTATAATTGGTTTAATTAATTTTGATGTGACGTTTAAATTGGTAAAAGTTCCGCTAGGAAAACCAGCTTCTTTAAACGCATCTTCTAAAGCATATGCGCAACCTTGTACATTAGATGCGTGTTTTAAAACAGCTGTATTACCAGTCATTAAAGCAGGTGCTGCAAATCTAATTACTTGGTAAAACGGAAAATTCCATGGCATTACAGCCAAAGTTACACCTAAAGGTTGATATGTAACATAGCTTTTTTTAGCTTCTGTTTCTATAATTTTATCTGCTAATAATTCTTTAATATTATCTGCATAATATCTGCAAACTAAAGCACATTTTTCAATTTCTTTTTTAGATTGAGAAATTATTTTTCCCATTTCTTCTGTTGCTAAATTTGCATATTCGTTCTTTTTTTTATCAAAAATATCTGCAATTTTATGCATTAATTTAGAACGTTCTTCGAACGAAGTGTTTTTCCAATTTAAATAGGCTTTATTTGCTTTTTCAATTTTATGTAAGGCTTCTTCTTTAGAGTCTCTTTTATATGTTTTTATTTCTTTTTCCGTTGCCGGATTAATAGTTGTAATTGTTTCCATAATTAATTATTTAAGATCGTTGTTATTTACAAAACTTTCCCATTCTGCAAATTTAGATTCTTTCATAACGCGTTCCATTTTTACTTGTCCGCCTTTTTTCTTGTTATTATCATTCCAATCATAAAATTTTTCTACCGGAATAATGTTTACTTTAACTCCTTTTAAAGCTTTGCTTCTAGCTACTTTGTAATTTTTATTAGCTTCTTTTAAATAGTTATCTAATTCATCAACAATTTTAGAATTATCTTCTTTCAATTCTGTTCCTAAATACCAAGAATGATAAAACTCGCCATCTTCAAATCTTTTTGCACAAATAGTATATTCGGTTATTTGAGTAGCAAATTTTTCTTCTAAATATCGAATAGCATCATCCATTTTATTAACAGATAATTGAGAACCTACTGTATTTAAAAAGAATTTTGTTCTACCCGTAATTTTAATTTCTGCTTTTTCTACATCTGTAAATTCGATTGTATCACCAATTAAATATCGCCAAGCGCCACTAACGGTACTAATTATTAAGATATAATCTTGATTTAAAACTACATTATCTAAACTAACCGATGGTGCATTTTGCTTTAAAGAACCATCTTCGTTTATATAATCAGGATTCATAGGCACAAATTCAAAATAAATACCATTTTCTGTATTTAATTGCATTGCATCTGTTTCTGGTCTTGTTTGTGTTGCAATATAACCTTCGGATGCTAAATATGTGTCGATTACAGTTACTGGTTTTCCTAATAATGCTTTAAAACTTTTCTCATAAGGACCAAAAGCAACACCTCCTGATGTGTAAACTTTTAGATTTGGCCATATTTGATGAATATTTTCTAAATTATGATGTTCAATAACTTTTTGTAGCATTAATTCTATCCATGCCGGAATACCACTTAAAGCGCCAATATCCCAAGATTTTGCATTTTCTGCTATATGATTTACACGCTCGTCCCAGTCTTCTATTTTAGCAATTTCTTCTCCGGGTTTATAATATCCTTTAAACCAAAACGGAATGTTACTTGCACTAATTCCGCTAATTTCTCCTTCTAAATGATCGTCTTTTTCAGCTAAATCTGTAGAACTACCTAACATCATAATGTCTTTTTCGAAAAAATCTGCTGGTAATTCGAAGTTGTTAAGAGAAGTAACTTGTTTTATTCCAGAGCTTCTAATGGCAGAAATCATATCATCGGTTACAGGAATTCTTTTACTTGTTTTACCTGTTGTGCCAGAGCTTAATGCAAAATAAGAAGGTGAACCTGCCCAAGTTACATCTTCTTCACCTTCATGAATTTTATACCACCAATTTTTATGTAAAGAATTGTAATCAAAATAAGGTACTTCTTTACGAAATGCTTCTTGTGTATTATCAGAATTTAAAATTTCTTCAAAATTATAATGCTTTCCAAATTGTGTTTCTTTAGCAGTTTCTAATAATTTATTTAATATTTTTTTCTGATTTTCTATATGATTTGTTTCGGTAGAAAGTGTATCAGTTAAACTGATAATTCCTTTAATTATATTTCCTAAAATAGCCATGGTTGAATTGTTTTACACAAATTTAATCGAATACAGGCTGTAATGTTGTCGTTAATCGATTTAAAATTAACTCTATCAAAAAAATATAGAAGTTTTGTTTGCGTTAATTTTTATATGGATTGCGATATTCAAAATTTAAGAATGTTTCTAATTTAGTGAAAATTAAAAATCTACATTATGAATAACGAAGGAACAAATGAATTAGATTTCATTAAAAAATATGAAAACGAAGGCTATACAAATAGTTATAGAGTAGACGGAAATATGTTGATTGAAAACGGATCTGACATGAGGTTTACACCAAACGGAATTAAGGTTGTGGCTAAACACAGATACGAAGGTTATAGTAATCCGTCTGATATGTCTATACTATATGTAATTGAAACGAAAGACGATACTAAAGGAACAATTTTGGTTCCGTATGGTAATACAAACGAAACAGAGACATTAGAGTTTTTTAATAAAATTCCTGATGAAAATTTTTCTGAATCAGAAAATATTATGTTTAAGAAATAGATGAATAATTTAAAAAAAGCAACTTTTTAAAGTTGCTTTTTTTAAATTATTCAGAAATACTATCTATTAATATGGTTAACATATCTATTGCTGCTTGTGCAATCTTAGTTCCTGGGCCAAAAACCCCAACAGCACCTGCATCAAATAAATATTGATAATCTTGTGCCGGAATAACACCACCAACAATTACCATAATATCTTCTCTTTCATATGCTTTTAATTCAGCAATTACTTGCGGCACCAAAGTTTTATGTCCTGCTGCCAAAGAAGATATTCCTAAAATATGTACATCATTTTCTACAGCTTGTTTAGTAGCCTCTTTTGGTGTTTGAAATAAAGGACCAATATCTACATCAAAACCTAAATCTGCATAACCAGTAGCAACAACTTTTGCACCTCTATCGTGGCCGTCTTGCCCCAATTTAGCAATCATTATTCTTGGTCTTCTGCCTTCTAGTTCTGCAAATTTATCTGCTAACTCTTTAGCCTCTTTAAATACTTTATCTTCTTTAATTTCTTTACTATACACACCAGAAATTGTTTTATGAACTGCTTTGTGTCTTCCGAATTCTACTTCTAGAGCATCAGATATTTCACCTAAAGTAGCTCTGTTTTTAGCAGCCTTTACCGCTAAATCTAATAAGTTTTCTTTGCCGGATTTTGCAGCGCTTGTTAAATCTGAAAGCGAAGATTTAACGGCATCATTATTTCTATCTGCTTTTAGTTTATTTAATCTTTCTATTTGAGAGTTGCGAACAGCTTCATTATCTACTTCTAAAATATGTAAAGGATCTTCTTGTGCTAATTTATATTTATTAACACCAACAATTACATCTTGTCCGCTATCTATCTTAGCTTGCTTTTTTGCTGCAGCTTCCTCAATTCTCATTTTCGGAATTCCTTTTTCAATAGCTTTTGTCATTCCGCCTAATTCTTCTACTTCTTGTATAAGTGCCCAAGCTTTGTTCGCTATTTCTTCGGTTAACTCTTCTACGTAATAACTACCTGCCCAAGGATCTACTGTTTTAGTAATATGAGTTTCTTGCTGAAGGTATATTTGAGTATTTCTAGCAATTCTAGCAGAAAAATCTGTTGGTAAAGCAATGGCTTCATCCAAAGCATTTGTATGTAAACTTTGTGTACCACCAAATGCTGCAGCCATAGCTTCTATAGTAGTTCTTGCTACATTGTTAAAAGGATCTTGTTCTGTTAAAGACCAACCACTTGTTTGGCAATGTGTTCTTAATGCTAAAGATTTTGGGTTTTTAGGATTGAATTGTTTTACAATTTTGGCCCACAACATTCTAGCTGCTCTTAATTTAGCTATTTCTGTAAAATGATCCATGCCAATAGCCCAAAAGAAAGATAATCTTGGTGCGAATAAATCAATATCCATACCAGCATCAATTCCTTTTCTAATATATTCTAAACCATCTGCTAATGTGTAAGCCAATTCAATTTCTGCAGTTGCACCAGCTTCTTGCATGTGATAACCAGAAATAGAAATAGAATTAAATTTTGGCATATTATTACTGGTATATTTAAAAATATCAGCAATAATTTTCATGGATGGAGAAGGAGGGTAGATGTAGGTATTTCTTACCATAAACTCCTTTAAAATATCATTTTGGATTGTTCCAGAAAGTTTGTCTAACGAAACACCTTGTTCTTCTGCAGCGACAATATAAAAGGCTAAAATTGGTAATACAGCACCGTTCATGGTCATAGAAACAGACATTTTATCTAATGGTATCTGATCAAATAAAACTTTCATGTCTTCTACAGAGTCAATTGCAACACCAGCTTTACCTACGTCTCCTTGAACTCTTTCGTGATCTGAATCGTAGCCTCTATGAGTTGCCAAATCAAATGCAACAGATAATCCTTTTTGCCCTGCTTTTAGATTTCTTCTGTAAAAAGCATTGCTTTCTTCTGCAGTAGAAAAACCTGCGTATTGTCTTATTGTCCAAGGTCTTCTAACGTACATTGTAGAATATGGACCTCTTAAATTTGGTGCGATACCAGCTACAAAGTTTTCGTGTTTAAAACTTTTCTCTTTAAGATTATTATCTTTTAATAAAGTTATATTTTCTACAGACTTTCTACTCATCTTCTAATTTCATTAAATTATATATTTTCGAACCTATATTTTTTGATAATTTTTCTTTTCGCTTTACTTTTTTAATACTTAAATAAACGTAAGAAACACAAATGCTTATAGTTAAAATAATACAGAAAATTATAAAATTCTTAATACCACCAAAAAAACTGTATACTTTAGATTCTAATAAAAAAAATATTAAAAACATAACAAATATTACTGATACCAAATAAAAAGGAACTGTCTTTTTTATTTGTTCAATCTCTTTTTTTAGAAGTTTTTGCTCTTTTTGATATTCTAAAATTTCGCTATTCTTATTCACCTGCTTTTTCTTCTTTAAGTCTTTGTTTTTCTAGTTTTTCTGAAAGCCTTTTTCTATTAATTGGCGGAAACAAAGTTTTGATATTTCGCTGTTTTAAAAAAGGATCTAAAACTAGTTTATCATGCATTAAATTGTCTTTATTTGGTTGCAAATTAGTTCCTAATAAAATCAATTCATTATTTAAAAATTGAGTTTCTTCTTTGGAAGCGCTTTCTTTTAACTTTCTTTGGATAACACCTTCTTTTAATTGTTTTAAAAAACCACCACCTTTTTCTATTTGTTTAAAAATAGCTAAGGCTTTTTCTGCCATTTGTTCTGTTAAAGAATCGATATAATAACTTCCGTTAGCAAAATCATTAGCGTTTTCAAAACCACTTTCTTCTTTAAGAATTAATAATTGATTTCTAGAAATTCGTTCTCCGAATTCATTTTTAACAGCAAAAATTTCATCATAAGAAACATTAGAAATTGTAGTTGCACCACCTAAAATAGCACTCATACACTCAGAAGTTGTTCTAAGCATATTTACATTGTAATCGTAAATTGTTTTGTTTCGTAAAGTTGGTTTTGCAAAAATATGAGCTTCTTTTTCTTCTAATTTAAATTGAGTTAATAACGATTTCCATAAAAGTTTAAATGCTCTAAGTTTAGCAATTTCATGAAAATAGTTTGTGCCAACGGAAATTTCGAAATGTAATTTGCTAGCAATTTTATCGCCAAAAATATGAATGTACTCTGTGGCGTGTGCTAACATATATGCAAGTTGTTGTACAATATTTGCACCTGCGTTTTCGTATAAATCACCAGAAATTGAAATAGAATTATCTACAGATGCTATAATGTCTTTTATTTTTTGAGCATCTTCTTTTAAACTGATATACCAATTACCAGCTTCAGCTAGATTTCCAAAAATATCAATTTGAAAAAAACAATTTTTATGGTTGATGAATTTATCAATTTCTATAATAAAATCTGCATCTAAAAAATTAATTTTAAAGTAAACAATACTCTCATTAAAATTAATTTGATTTAATACTGTTTTGTAATCAAATTTTTTGTGAGCAATAAATTGAATTGAATTAGCTCCTCTTTTTAAAGCATCAATAGCTAAATTGTTTGCTTCTTTATCGTCTACAATTAGTATTGTTTGGCATATGTTGTAAGATCCTTTTTGTGTTGCAGCAACTTTAAGGTTTGTTCTATCTTCTTTTGTGTAAAAAGGTTTTACAGTTATGCCTTCGTTGGTAGTGTAAAGTAAGGTGTCATTATAATCTGCACCTTTTAAATCTACTTGAATTTTTTGTTTCCAAGCAGAAGGAGATGTTTCTTCGAATTCACTAAACAAAAATTTACTCATGCTATTTTATGGTATCAAATTCAATTATATAAATATCTTCATTTTCTTTTTTCATAAGATATTTTTCTCTTGCAAAACGTTCTAATTGTAACGAATCTCCGAGTTTTTTAATGGTCTCCTTGTCTTCAGCAATTTTTATTTTGTAAAAAGAAATGGTGCTTTCTAAATCTTTAATTTCTTGATTAAATTTTCTGTGAACCAAATACGAGTTTTCATCAAAAAATAACATCCATATTAAAAACGGAATAAAAATTAAGACAAAACTATTTGTCAAAAATCTAAAAGCTTTATTTTCTTTAATCTTTTTTAAAGACATTTTTATAAACGTTCATTTATTACGGTTCTAACAATATCGATTGCTACATTATTAAACCTATCATTAGGTATAATTAAATCTGCAAAGTTTTTTGTAGGTTCTATAAATTGTTGATGCATTGGCTTAAGTGTTGTTTGATATCTGGTTAACACTTCATCCATATCTCTTCCTCTTTCTGTAATATCTCTTTTTAAACGTCTAATTAGGCGTTCATCTGTTTCTGCATGTACAAAAATTTTAATATCAAATAAATCTCTTAATTCTTTGTTATTAAAAATTAGAATTCCTTCTACAATAACTACTTTTCTAGGATGTGTTTTAATTGTGTCTTTAGTTCTATTATGCGTAACAAAAGAATAAACTGGCTGGTTTATTGTTTTACCAGATTTTAAAGCTTTTAAATGTTTTTTTATCAATTCAAAATCAATGGCTCTCGGATGATCGAAATTTATCTTTGTTCTTTCTTCATATGGTAAATCGTCTGTTGCATTGTAATATGAATCTTGAGATATTACACAAACTTCATCTGTTGGTAATTGTTTAATAATTTGATTTACAACTGTAGTTTTTCCACTTCCAGTTCCACCTGCAATTCCTATAATTAGCATAAAAAATTATGATTTTGATAAAATATTTACTTAAAGCTGTAAAGATATTATAAATATATAAATTTATAAGTTATGTGGCTTGTTTTTCAGAATCAAAAAATAGTTTAACGCTAGATTTTACTATGGATAAGTAATTCAATTAAAAACTAAAATTATTAATTGTTAAATAATTAGTTGTTTAACATGATTTTAAGTATAAGAAAAAGTCTCAAAAAAAGAATTTTGAGACTTTATAAAATATTGAGCCAATGGAGGGACTCGAACCCACGACCTGCTGATTACAAATCAGCTGCTCTAGCCAGCTGAGCTACATCGGCTTTTATTTTGAGATGGCAAATTAAATACAAAAAACAATAACTGCCAAAATAAATTTCACTTTTTTTTATAAAAAAAAGCTTCAATAAAAATTGAAGCTTTCTAAGTCAAGAAATAATAATATTACATAGAGTAAAAAAATTGTTCGTTTACAATTTTTCCCTCCTGTACTTCAAAAACGCAAACTTCTTCCATTTGTTGTCTTCCTTTGCTTTTAAATGTTACATCAAAGTTCATTTTGCTTGTAAAATGCTTGTCAGCAACTAGAGGTTCAGAGATTTCATTAGAATGAAATTCTACTACGTCTTCTAACCATTGTTTACTTTTTTCCATTACATTTTGTTTTCCAGAAACGATTTCTCCGTGTGGCACACCTGGCATTTCTTTACTAACAACATTATCTGCATATAATTCTGTTATGCATTCTAAGTTTTTACCTTGCTCGCACATTTGTTTCCATTTTTGTGCAACTTCACTTGTATTCATATTTTAATTTTTTTAGATAGACTTTAAAAGTATGAAAATTAAGTGATTATAAATAAAAGTATTTTAATTTAATGCTTGTTTGTAGGTTTTTAAACAACGTTCTCTTGCTTCTTTATGATCTACAATTTCTTTGCTGTAAGTTAATTCTTGAAATTCTGGCACCCACTTTTTAATATATTCTAAATCTTTGTCAAATTTTTTAATTTGAGTAGTAGGATTAAAAATTCTAAAATATGGTGCGGCATCTACACCAGAACCTGCAACCCATTGCCAATTACCAATATTACTCGCCATTTCATAATCGTGCAATTTTTCTGCAAAGTATGCTTCTCCCCATCGCCAATCTATTAAAAGGTGTTTGCATAAAAAGCTACCAACAAGCATTCTAATTCTGTTGTGCATAAAACCAGTTTCGTTTAACTGTCTCATACCAGCATCAACAAGCGGATAACCAGTTTCTCCTTTACACCATTTTTGAAATTCCGCTTCATTATTTCTCCATTCAATTCTGTCGTATTTTGGTTTAAATGAAGCGGTTGCTGTTTTTGGAAAATGCCATAGTATTTGCATGAAAAATTCTCTCCAAATTAGTTCTTGCCAAAAAATTTCATTTTTTTCTGAAGTTGCTTTTTTTATCATTTTACGAACAGAAACGGTACCAAAACGTAAATGTGGGCCCAGTTTCGAGGTATTGTCTAATGCAGGAAAGTTTCTTGTATCTTCGTATTCTTGAATTAAGGTAGGTGTTACCGTATATTCTTGAATTTTTTGCTTAGACTTAGTAAAACCTAATTCTGATAAGCTTAAGTTTGGTAACCTTGTGTTTTCAACTAAATTTTTTAGGTAAGAATTTGTATAATAAATGTCTAGATTGTACTCCTTAAATTTTTCTTTCCAGACTTTCATAAAAGGTGTGTAAACTACATAAGGATTACCGTCTTTCTTTACAACTTCATCTTTTTCGAAAATTACTTGATCTTTAAAAGTTTTAAACTCTATATTATTTTCATTTAATAATTGTTCAATTTCTTGATCCCTTTTGTTTGCATAAGGTTCGTAATCTCTATTAGTAAAAACAGAATTTATGGTATAAGTGTCTATTAATTCTTTATAAATATCTAAAGGTTTACCATGAAATATTGCAAGACTGCTGTTATTGTTTTCTTGCAATTCTTTTCGCATTTTTTGTAGCGTCTCAAATATAAAACTTACTCTAGCATCATCTTTAGGTAATTTAGATAAAATATTTTCATCAAAAATAAATATAGGTAACACTTTGCAGTCACTTTTAAGTGCATTGTAGAAACCAATATTGTCGTCTAGCCTTAAGTCTCTTCTAAACCAAAAAATATTTATATTCTCTTTCATTATTTTTGATATTCTCCAAAAAGTTCAATTAATTTCTTTTGTCTGTAATTAAAAATTTCTTCTAATTTTGGTTTTACTAAAATAGGATGTGCTAATTGTCCTAAAACTCCCATTGGTAGCTTGTAATCGATAATGTCTTCCATTTCTACACCACCTTCAATTTCATGAATAAAATGTTTGTGATGCCATAATGCATAAGGGCCAAACCTTTGTTCGTCTACAAAATACTCTTTATCTACAACATGAGTAATTTCTGTAACCCATTTCGTTTTTATTCCTAAAACAGGTGTAACAATATATTGTATAATTTGGCCAGAAAACATATCTCTGTCTGCACCAGAAAGAATATTAAACCCCATATAATCTGGTGTAATTGTTTTTAGGTTTTTTGGGTCTGATAAAAATTTCCAAGCCTCTTCCTTAGAAATTGGCAAATTTTGTTTTTTATGAAGTGTGTAAATTTTCATCTTAATTATGTATTAGAATGTATAAGTTTAACGATGTTGCTATGCACAACCAAATAATATATGGTAGTAGCAAGTATTTGTAATATAAAGTTTTAGAACTAAGTTTTAAAAAATAAACAAAAAGTAAAGTGGTAAGCAATAATATTGTAATTAAAGCGGTTAACACTAAATGTTTATTAAAAAAAATATAATTCCAACTTACGTTTAATATAAATTGAATTAAAAAAGCAATTTTATTCTCGATTGTATTTTCAACAGTAAACAACTTACCAAGATAAATCGAGAAACAAATCATAATAAGTGTCCAAGCAATACCAAATACAATTCCTGGCGGTGTCCAAGGAGCTTTATTTAAATTTGTGTACCAATCAGAAAGCGGCCCACTGTCCATTAACCAACTTCCAAATGCCAATCCACCGAAATTAATAATTAGAAAAAGCAGTGTTATTTTAAGTTGCTTCATTAATTAAGAATTAGCCTGTAATTCAGTAATTTTTTTTAATAAATCGTCTGCTTCTTTATATTTAGTATCACTGTCTGTTCTGTTTATAGATTGAAGCTTATAAGCTTCTTCCATCAGTTTTTTATACTTTTCTTGTAGTTTTTCTACAGGCGATTTCTTTTTGAATATACCAAACATAATTTTATTTTAAATGTTTTGTAATTTTAGTGCTTAGAGGTTTTGTAATAGAAAAATAGTAATCTATTAGTTTGCCTTCTGGAGATACCAAATATTTTTGAAAATTCCATTTTACAGAAGAGCTTTTAGTTCCGTTTAAAGATTTGTCTGTAAGCCAAGTGTAAAGCGGGTGTAGTTTAGTGCCTTTTACATCTATTTTTTCTGTCATTAGAAAAGTAACACCAAAATTAACTTTACAAAAAGCTTCTATATCTTCTGATGTTCCGGGTTCTTGTGCTCCAAATTGATTGCATGGAGAACCAATAATTATAAGATTCTCTTTATAAGTGTTGTATAATTCTTCTAATTCTTTGTATTGTGATGTAAAACCACACTTAGAAGCTACGTTGACAAATAATATAAATTTATTTTTGTACTCAGATAAGTCAATAGCTTTATTTTGTAAGCTATTGATATTAATTTTGTAAATATCAGTCATGTTATTATATTTTGAAGTTAACAATACCGCAATCTAATTCGAAAATTTGACCGGATATTGATTGAGCTTTATCTGAGATAAGAAAAGTTGCTAAATCTGATACTTCTTCTGGTTTTAGAAACTTTTTTAAAGGATGGCGTTCTGTGATATTCTCTATCATTCTTTCGTTTCTAAGTAGCTTTGATGCTAAATCTGTATCTGTAACTGTTGGTGCAATTGCATTAACTCTTATTGTTGGTGCAAGTTCTGCTCCTAAAGATTTTGTAATTCCTTCAACTGCAGATTTTGCTGCAGCAACACTAGCATGAAAAGGCATTCCTAATTTTGTAGCTACTGTACTAAATAATAAAATAGAAGGATTTTTACCATTTTTTAATTTAGGAAGATATTGCTGAATAGCTTTCACAGCTCCTACAACGTTTATTTCGAAATCTTCTCTAAAATCTTCTAATTTTAACCTAGATATAGGTTTTAGATTGATGCTACCGGGGCAGTATATAAGTGTATCTGCGTTTTCAATTTCTGGTAGTTCATCATTAAGAACATCACAGTCGTAATGTTTTAAGTTAGCGTGAGAAAGCGAAGGCGCTGTTCTACTAATGTTTATAATACTATTATTATCTACTAGTGCATTAACAATTGCGTCTCCAATTCCTTTGCTTCCTCCTACTACTATTATTTTTTTCATGTGCTTTTTAAGGTCTTCCTTTCAAGCGCTTTTCAATTTTTTGCTTCACAGCAGTTAAACGCTTCATTTGATCCATAATTTCTGGATCTTTATCTACTTTATATACTTGGTTTAGCTCTAAAATAAGTGCTTTAACTTCTCTAGACGCCAAAATTCTATCACTTGTTGTTTTAAAAGAGAACTTTCTGTTCTCAAACTCTACAGCTCTTTCTAATAAATCCATTCTACTTATCTTGTCGTTTTTATAATTTTTCCAATATAATTATAAAACTTAGATAAGCAATAAAAATGTGCATTTATTATTAAGCAGTAAGCGGTTTTCCTTTCAAACGTCTTTCAATTCGTTGTTTTATAAGAGTTAAACGCTTCATAATATCCATAATATTTGCGTCTTTATTTTTCTTATAAACTTCATTTAGACTTAAAATTAATTGTTTTGCTTCTCTTGCAGCCAATATTCTATCGCTGGTTGTTGGAAATCTTTTTTTGCGAGTTTCAAACTCTAGTGCTTGTTCGATTAACTTCATAATTAATAATTTAAGGTATTCTGTAATTCTACTATTTTTTCTTGGTTGTTAAATTTTCCTCCAAAATAAGAGGTAACCGTTGCAGAAGTATCGTCTTTGACTCCTCTAGAGGAAACGCATAAATGTTTTGCATCTATGATTACGGCTACATCTTCGGTATTTAAAATAGCTTTTAATTCTTCTGCTATTTGGTTTGTAAGTCTTTCTTGAACTTGTGGCCTTTTTGCATAATATTGTACAATTCTATTTAATTTAGATAAACCTATAACTTTACCAGAAGAAATATATGCCACATGTGCTTTACCAATAATTGGTACAAAATGATGCTCGCAATTAGAATAAAATGTAATATTTTTTTCGACTAACATTTGATTGTACTGATATTTGTTATCGAATAAAGCTATTTTGGGCTTGTTTGCAGGATTTAAACCAGAAAAGATCTCATCAATGTACATCTTTGCCACCCTTTTTGGTGTTCCTTTTAAAGAATCATCAGCTAAATCTAAACCCATTACATCCATTATTTCTGAAAATAAAGACGCAATTTTATCTTTCTTCTCGGTGTCAGAAAGCTTAAATGCATCCTTTTTCATTGGAGTTTCTAAGCCGGTAAATAAATGATCATCACCAATATCATCGATGGTAAAACCATTTAAAAGTCCTTTTTTTTCTTCTTGTAATAATTCTGTTATCATAATTTTCTTTTTTATGTGCTGTCTTAAACGTTTTTGTTAAAGCAAAGCACGGGTTTATCTTTTGGCGATATTATTGTTCGAGATAGATTTTTGTCTAGAACATTTAAAACGTCCTTTTTCGAAGTTTCTAAGTTTTTCGTGTTTGGTTTTTCTTCCTTGAACTCTTTTACGCCACATTTTAAAACTAGATAGTTTCATTTCTGAGCGCATTAAATTGATTACTTCTTGTTCTTTTAAACCAAATTGAAATTCTATTGCTTCGAAAGTTGTTCTGTCTTCCCAAGCCATTTCTATTATTCTATCAATAGATGTGCCATTTAATTTTTTCATCTAGTATAGCTGGTATTGTTTGTCGTTTTCTATTTTAAAGTTTACTAATTTTTCGATAAACTTTTTGTTTTCATTAAACAGTTTATTGTATTTAAACCTAACAAAGTTGCCTTGTGCATGTATGCTAAATCCACTAGTTCTGTATGTGTGAAGTTGGTAATAAGGTATTGCCCAACTAAAAGTTTCTAATCCTTTATTAATATGAATTATAATTCCTTTTTCTCTAAGTTCTATATTACCGTAATTGATATCAGAAACTTTGTTCATGTATTTAGCAAAACCATGACCTACTTTTTCTATTATCATTCTCTTAGAGCCTGTTCCACCCATTTTTAATGATTGAAAAAAACTATAAGGCGCACCTAACAAGTTGTCTATTTTTGCTTTAGCGTCATTGTTTTTATGTGTGGTATTAAATATCATTACTCAAATATATAAAAAATATATTTATGTTTAACAATATTTAAAAATGATTAAACAAAATTTAACAAAATATTAAAATTTGTTTTTATTAATAGGTTTATTCTTTAGTAAATAGGCTTTTTTTATTAGAAACGGTGTGTCTTTTTAATATTCTATAACTTTCTTCTTGAACAGTTTTGTCTTTTTTAAGCTTCCATAAAATATCACTTGCATTTTTTCTAGCTGTTTTTATGTCGACAATTGGTTTAGGGTAATGAATGCCTAGCTCAAAATTATTAAACTGTTGATCTAAAGGTGTCATTAAATACGGTTCGTGAATAAAAGGTATAGGAAGTTCTTTTAATTCTGGAACCCATCTTTTTATAAAAGTAGCATCTTCATCATGCTTTAAACTATTTTTAATAGGATTGTAAATTCTTAATAAATTAATACCAGTTTCGCCAGCACTCATTTGTAATTGCGGAAAATGAATACCTGGTTCAAAATCTAAAAAAAGTTGAGATAAATGTTGCGATGCATGTTGCCAAGGTTGCCATAAAATATGTGTAAAAAACGAAACTAACATCGCTCTCATTCTAAAATTTATGTAACCAGTTTCTTTTAAACATCGCATACAGGCATCTATAATCGGGAAACCTGTAGTTCCATTTTTCCAAGCTTCTTGGTATTTCTTTGAAATACTTTTTTTTAGTTTTAGATATCCTTTATTTATACTTTCGTTTTCCATGCTGTGTTCCATTTCAAACTTTTGAATAAAATGTGCTTGCCACCTTAATCTAGAAATAAATGCGCTAATGTGTTTTTTATTACTATCTGTGGTATTGTTTACGGCTTCCTGAAATATTTGTCTTATAGATACGTTTCCCCAGGCAATGTAAGGAGATAGCCTGCTACAGCTTTCTCTAGCTAATAAGGGTTTAGAAATATTAGACATGTATTTCTCATGTCTTGTTTTAAAAAAAGAATCGGCATATCTCCAAGCAAGTTTAGAACCTCCTTTTTGAAATGGAGTTTTTTTATTTGTTTCTAGATTTACCGTTCTAAATAATTTTTCGATTGCTTCAATTTCATCAATATTGATTAATTTATCAGCAGAAATATTATTTTTTATTTGAGAAGCGTACATGTAGTTGTCCCATTTTTCAAACCAATCTTCTCTGTTTAGTAAACCTCTTAAAACGCCGTTGTTATTGTTTTCTATCCATTCAATTGTATTGTTTCTGCAGTATCTTTTAAATTCTTTGTCTCTATTAAAGGTTAATAGTAAACCTGTTTCCTGATGCGAAAAAACCGTATTAATTTTATAGGTTGTAGCAAGTTGATTAAAAGCGGTTACAACTTCGGTTTCTACAGTTAAAATTTTAGAATTATATTTTTTTAAACGTTCGTTTAAGTCTTCGATAGATTGTTTTATAAAATTCCAGTGACGATTATCGTAATGCTCGTCGCTTATTAAAGATGGTTCTAAAACATATAAAAACAGCGTACGTTTATTAGAATTGAAAGCGTTGTAAATAGCTTCGTTATCTTCTAAGCGTAAATCTCTTTTAAACCAAACAACATTAATTTCTTCTCTATTAATATGCATCTATGTTTTCTATTATATGATTTGCTTTTTCTTTAATTTTTAATCTTTCTTCTGTAGACATTTTGTTTAGTAAACTATACATCATTTTCATTCGAAAATTAGAAGAAAGTTCGGTTTGTTTTTCGTCTAAGAAATTCCAGTATAAAGAGTTAAAAGGGCAAGCATCGTCTTCTAGCTTTTTTGTTTTTTTGTATGTACAAGACTCACAATAATTACTCATTTTACCAATGTAACTTCCGCTAGAAACATACGGTTTGGTTGCAATTTTACCGCCATCTGCAAATTGACTCATGCCTCGAGTGTTTGGTAGCTGAACCCACTCGACAGCATCTACATAAATGCCTAAATACCAAGCATCAATTTCATCTGGAT
Organism: Polaribacter sp. BM10; assembly: GCF_002005425.1. GTDB lineage: Bacteria > Bacteroidota > Bacteroidia > Flavobacteriales > Flavobacteriaceae > Polaribacter > Polaribacter marinaquae. Next base: position 3,233,086 of record NZ_CP019704.1, read on the forward strand.
TAATTTGCGTTAATAAAGCAAAATTTCCAGTAATCATTAAACGTTGTATGTGGTGCGCGTAACCGTTATTTAACGAATTTTGAATTGCGTTTTTTAAGCAATTCATTTTTGTTTTTCCTGTCCAAAAAAACTCTGGTAGCTTATTATTATTGTTTAAAAAGTTTTCATTTTTATAGTTTGGCATCAACATCCAATACATGCCTCTCATATATTCTCGCCAACCTAAAATTTGTCTAATAAAACCTTCTACTTGAGAAATGTCTATTTGGTCGACATTCTTTCTATAGGTTTCTAAAACCGAATTAATTATTTCTTTTGGCGATATCATTTTTGTATTCATGGCAAAAGAAATTCGGCTATGAAATAAATAAATTTTATCTGTGTGCATTGCATCTTGATAATCGCCAAAGTGCACCAATAAATTTTCACAGAAATAAGCTAATTGTTTTAATGCTTGTTTTCTTGAAATTGGATACTCAAAATATTTTGCATTTATTTTACCAATGGTTTTAATTCCTGCTTTTTTAATTTCTGATAAAATATTTTCTAAGTTGTTATCGAAATTTATTTCTGTAGGAATTAAAACATCACCTTTCCATTTTTTACGATTACTTGCGTCGAAATTCCATTTTCCGCCCTCTGGTTGTTCATTCACAATTAATATTTGATGTTTTTTTCGCATGTTTCGATAAAAACTTTCCATTAAAAACTGTTTTTTACCTTTAAAAAATGTTTTTAAATCATCTCTTTCAGTATAAAAGTGTTCTGTAGAAAAAACTTGATTTGGTATATTTAAAGATGATGAGAACTCAGACAATTGTCTGTCTAATCTGTATTCATCTGGCGCTAAATATTCGAATTTCTCAATAGTATATCCTTTGATTAACGTTTTTAAATTCTCAGTTAAATTTTGAGCGTTTTTTTTATCATTTATTTTGTAATAAATTACTTGGTGATTTGCAGTTTCTAATTCTTCTGCAAAATTTCTCATTGCAACGAAAAAGCCTACAACTTTCTGAATGTGATGAGTAACATAATCTGTTTCTTGTCTCATCTCGAACATGCAATAGATGGTGTCTTTACAAGATTTATCAAACCAAGAATGTTTACTATTTAGTTGATCTCCAAGAATTAGTCTTAATTTCTTCATTTTAAAATAATGTTTTTTCTAACCAAATTTTTCTAAACTTGTAATTTGTATCATAGCGTTCTGCTTGAAGTTGCGTGTTAAACTTTCTGTCTCGAGGGTCGTTACCAACGCCAGCAACATACATCCAATTTCCATAATTGCTGTGAACGTCATAATCAATTAATAAAGATTCAAAATAAGCAGCGCCAATTCGCCAATCTATAAGAAGTTCTTTAGCTAAATAAGAAGCAACATTTTGTCTACCTCGGTTACTCATCCAACCAGTTTCTTTGAGTTCAATCATATTAGCGTTTACAAAATCGTCTTTTGTAGTACCGTTTATCCAATTTTCAATTAGATTTTTATCTGAATTCCAAGTGTAGTTTTTTTCTAAAATTCCACCAATTTTAAAAATTCTATTATCGTATTTTAAAGAAATATATTTAAAATAATCGCGCCAAATTAATTCGAAAACAACCCAATATGTAGATTGGTTTGCCCCAAATTCAGTTTCGAATTCTTTAATTTTCCAATAAATCGTTTTTGCTGATAAGCTACCGTTTGCGAGCCACGGAGAAAATTTAGTGCTATAATCTGGACCAACTAATCCGTTTCTAGTTTTTTTATAAAAATTCACTTTTTTGGTTTCAAAAAAGTAATTATTCAATCTATTTAAGGCAGCGTCTTCACCGCCAGAAAACTTAAATGCTGATTTCGGGTGGATTTCAAAATTATTAAAACCTAAATCTTTTAAGTGAGGAATACTAGTTTGGTTTTCTACTAAATTTTCTTTTGGTAATGGAGTAGGAGTAGTTTCTGATTGAACTTTAACCGATTTTTCTAACCTTTTTCTAAAAACGGTAAAAACATTCGGAATATTATTAAAATCATTAGAAACTGTTTCTGGATTGTAAAGAAATTGATCGTAATCTTCTATAAAATGAATCTTGTTAAAGAAACTTTGTTGTATCAATTTGTTAGTTTCAACTTCTTCTTTTGTCCATTCTTTTTGAGAATATATGGTATGAATATTAAACTCTTTACAAATTTTGTTTAGATGATTTTGTGGTGCATCGTAAAAAGTTAATAGAGTAATATTTAATTTTTGAAGGTTTTTTTGAAGATTTTGTATTGTTTCTATCAAAAATTGGGCTCTAAATTTTTCTGTTTTTTTAAAACCGAAAATGTCTTTTTTAAAATGCTTCGGATTAAAGTAAAATACTGCAATAACTCTTTGATGGTTTTCTATTGCTTTTTTTAAAGAGACATTGTCGTTAACTCGTAAATTATTACGAAACCAAACTAAACCAGTATTTTCTTGTTTTTGCTGCATTTTTTACTACAATATTTTACATTTTCCCAGTTTTTTTTCCATTTTTTACGCCAGCTGAATGGTCTCTTGCAAACGATGCAAATCTTCTCTGGAAGGTGTTGTTTTTTCAAAATTATTTATTAATATTTTGTATCATCCCGTTAAAAACAAACCAGTGAAAAGGCATTACAGAATACCAATACAATCTACCAGCTAAACCATGCGGTCGAAATGTTGCGGTTTGATAAATGTGCCCATCTTCAATTTTAAATTCTAACCAAGCTTCACCGGGTAAAATCATTTCTGCATACAACAGAAGTTTTCCTTTTTCTTTATCCGCATAAATAACACGCCAAAAGTCTAATGCATCACCAGCATTTAATTCTGTAGGATGTCTTCTGCCTCTTCTTAAGCCCGCGCCTCCAAAAAGTTGATCTATAAAACCTCTAATTTTCCATAGAAATGTGCCATAATACCAACCGGTTTCTCCGCCTATAGCCCAGATTCTGTCAAGCGCTCTTTTCTTATTTTTAACTTTTCTCTTTTTAAAATCTTTAAAACAACCATATTCTGGAACGTTTATAAATTCATGTACAAAATTTTTTAATTTACCGCTACTTACGTAAGAATCTTTCCAACTAGAAATAATACTATTTTGTTCTATCTTTTTAAAAGCCAACTTAACGGCTTCTTTATAAGACATCGGTTTAACATTTAACAGATTGTTGATGTTACTTTTTTTGCCAATAACTTCTACACCCATCGAGTTTACAAGAGAACTAGCCAATTTATAAGACGTTGAGGTAACAAAATACAACCAATAAGAAGATAGTTTTGGCGTCATAACAGGTACAGTTAAAATGTATCTTTTTAACTTTCTTACTTCTGCAAATTGCAATAACATTTCTTTGTACGTTAAAACTTCTGGACCAAAAATATCGTGCGATGTATTAAATAATTCTTTCTTATTTAAAGCTTTGTGTAAAAAAGATAAAACATCTCTAATAGCTAAAGGTTGTGTCTTTGTATTTAGCCATTTAGGTGCAATCATAGCAGGTAATTTTTCTACAATATCTCTAATGATTTCAAAAGAAGAACTACCAGAGCCTACAATAATACCTGCTTTAAAAGTTGTTAATGCATACGTGTCAGAAGCCAGTGCGTTTTCTACATTTTTTCTAGATAATAAGTGCTTCGAAAGGTTTGTATCATTTGTAATTCCGCTTAAATAAATTACTTGTTGTAAGTTAGATTTTTCTGCAAAGCGTTTAAAGTTGAATGCACATTTTTCTTCTAAAGTATGAAATTCTTTAGCTGAATTAGACATAGAATGAATTAAATAGTAGGCAATATCTATATCTTTAGGAATTGCCTCTAACGTATGTCCGTTTAAAAAATCGGCTTCAATTAATTCAATATTTTTTTGATTTTTGTAATAATTTTGAGCTCTTTTTTTATCTCGTACAGGGCAAACTATGGTGTGACCGTCGTTAATTAATAACGGTATCAATCTTTTACCAATATAACCCGTTGCACCTGTAACAAGAATTTTCATACGCCTTTATTTTTTTGGTCTTTGGTAGCTTAATTGCTTTTTAAATTTTGGTATGGCATAACCGTCTAAACCATTAATAGTAGCAACGTTACCTAGAGATAAATTTACCAAACCGTCTTCTTGTAAAAGAGTGTCTTTAATATAAAGCTCTTCTATTTGCGCTACAATAAGCATAACGTCGTTAGAAGAAACATATACTTCTTCAACAAATTTCATACACATTTGTACAGGAGAGTTTTTTACAAAAGGAGCGCTATGATTGCCTTTAAATTCTTCTTCCAAATCAGTTTTATCAAATTCTGATACATTTTCTGGATACTTGGCAGAGGTGTGATGCGCATCATCTATAATATCTTCATAAATATGGTTTATTGTAAAATATCCGTTCTCTTTTATATTTTTATAAGTATTTCTGGGCACTGTTGTTGGTCTTAAAATAAAACCTAATGTTGGCGGATTAGAACCTAAATGTGTTACAGAACTAAAAACAGCTACATTGCTAACACCTTCCTTAGAAATTGAACCTAATAAGTTGGCAGACTTAAAGCCAGAACAACTATTTATTAAATTAATTTTATAAATTTTTTCTAAGGATTGTATGTCTTCAAAATTGAAAAATGCCATTATAAATTTTTAAAATTATTTATTTTGATATTGGTCGCTTTTAGATCATGCATTAAATTATACAAACCAAAAAATGTTCTGTTGATGTATATAAAGTGTTTAGAGCCTCTGTTGCCATTCATGTTCTTTAACTCAGTGCTTTTTGCATATTTTTGTCCTAAATCAGATATTTTTCCAAAGAAATTTTCATCAGAGAAGTCAAATTTTTCTTCATGAAAAGGTTGTGTAAATAAACTTAACATTTCATGAAACATCGCTCTAAAGAAATCTAGTTCTTCTTTAGAATCGTCTTTTCTTAATATTTCTAATTCAAATAATTTTTCTTCAAAATAAACAGGATTCGAAATATTTTCTTTTTTCGCCAATTCAAAATAAGGAACGTAAAAATCATTTGGTATTGTTTTCATACAACCAAAATCAATTACAATTAATTCATTTTCTGGAGAGATTAAAAAGTTTCCTGGATGTGGATCTGCATGTACTTTTTTTAATTTATGAATTTGAAACATATAAAAATCCCAAAGTGCTTGCCCAATTTTTGTTGCTGTTTCTGTATCGTTTGTAGAAAATTCTGATAAATGCACACCATTCATCCAATCCATCGTAATAATTCTATCCGAAGATAAATCTGCATAATATTCTGGAAAGTTAAGATTTGGTATGTGTTTACATGCGGCAACAATTTCTTTACTTTGGGCTACTTCTAAAACGTAATTGGTTTCTTCTACCAGTTTGTTTTCTACTTCTTTAAAATATTTATCAGAATCTTTACCTCTAATATTAAACATTTTGATGGCAATTGGTTTTACCAAAGATAAATCTGAAGCAATGCTATCTGCAACACCCGGATATTGAATCTTTACAGCTAATTTTTTACCATTTTTTTCTGCTTTGTGCACTTGCCCAATACTAGCAGCATTTATAGACACAGCATCAAATTTGTCATAAATTTCATTCGGATTTTTACCAAAATAACGTTTAAAAGTCTTTGTAACTAGTGCAGGCGAAAGTGGCGGAACAGAAAATTGCGATAAAGAAAATTTTTCTACATAAGCTTGTGGTAAAATGCTTTTTTCCATGCTTAACATTTGCGCAACTTTTAGTGCACTTCCTTTTAATTGCTTTAAGCCATCATAAATATCTTCGGCATTGTTTTCGTTTAACTTTGCTTTTGCTTCTCCTTCTGATTTTGTGATTTTATCACCATAATACTTTAAATAATTAACTCCGATTTTAGCACCTGTAGTAACTAATTTAGAAGCTCTTTGAATTTTTGAAGTTGGTATAGAGTCTATTGTTTTCATAGGTATTAATTAAAGTTAATTTTTTCTTTAAGTATAAATTTCCCAAAATCGATAATGCTTTTTAAAGGTTTTACATCAATTAAATCAAACCTGGCATTAATAGATTTTTCAATAAATATATCCGTCTTTTCAAAAGAAGGAGAGGTGTCATCTAACCAAAATTTCATAGTAACAATTAACTGCAACCAAGAAGATTCTTGAATAGTTTTACTTTGTATTTTTTCTAGCTTTTCTTGTTTAAGGTCAATTTTTTCGATACCAATATTGCTAACAAAAACTTTATAATCTTCACGCAACTGCTTTAGGTATTTTAAACTTTTTAAGTCGTTGTTTTCTTTTAATGCATAAACAACATAGCTTCTATTTGCGGTTAAGATTTCAAAAAAGGTAAAATAAAAACTTAACAATTTATTTCTAGCGTCGTAAGTAGGGTAATCTTCACTTTTTGCTAAAATTTTTATGGTGTGGTTAAAAAATTCGCTAAAAATAGATTCTTTAATAGCTTCAAAAGAACCGTAGAATTTATAAAAATCTGTTTCTTCGAAGTTGTTTTCTTTAGCAAAACTAAAAACAGTTTTAGGGTCATGGTTATTTTCTAGTACAAACTCCATGTACCAAGAAATTAAATTGTCTTTTGTGATGTTTTTCTTACGAGCCATAATTGATTAAATTTTATGTAAAGATACAAATGTTTAATGATATTTCAATTTTGTTAAACAATAATATTTTGTTAATACTATTTTTTATAGTTTTGAAATAGAGTAATACCTAGGTTTATAATTTTTAAGAATTAGTTTGTAGTGTTTTTTCTTTAAAAACATATATTTACAATAGATATTTCTAATTTAAAAGATACGAAATTATTTAACCATAAACTATAAAATTATATTATTAAATGATTATCAATAAATACTTAACTGTTTCTTTAACAGTGTTTAGTTTTCTTTTTTTTACTAGTTGTAACCAAAAGAAAGAGCAAAATAAAACCTCTATCGACAATTCATTATCCGCAAAAAAAAGGAAGTCTGTTATGCCAAATGGAATGGTTTGGGTCGACTCAAAAACATTTTTAATGGGCGCTAAACAAGGTGATCAATTTGCAATGATGAGAGAAAAACCGGCTCATGAAGTATATGTAGACGGATTTTATATTGATAAAAATGAAGTTACAAACCTTCAGTTTAGAAAATTTGTAGAAGCTACAAACTATATAACTACTGCAGAAAAGCCTATCGATTGGGATGAAATTAAAAAGGATTTACCACCAAATACTCCTAAGCCTGCCGATTCTATTTTACAACCAGGAAGTTTGATTTTTAATAAAAACGCAGGTAAAATTGTTTCTATGAATAATTATCAGCAATGGTGGAGTTGGAAAATTGGTGCAAATTGGAAGCATCCAGAAGGACCAGGAAGCTCTATTGTAGGTAAAGATAATTATCCTGTTGTACATGTTAGTCATAGTGATGCATTGGCATATTGCAAATGGGCAAATAGAAGGTTGCCAACAGAAGCAGAATGGGAAGCTGCTGCGCAGGGTTTAAATAATGACAATATTTTTGTTTGGGGTAATAATAAGGAGGCTTTAAATAACAACGCCAATACTTGGCAAGGAACTTTTCCTACAGAAAATAACTCGGTAGACGGTTTTGAATACATTTCTCCTGTAAGTTCTTATCCTGCCAATGATATTGGTTTGTATGATATGGCAGGTAATGTTTGGGAAATGACTTCAGACTTGTTTAATGTAAATTACTATAAATCTTTAAACAAAGATGAAATTTTAAACAATCCAAAAGGAGCTGAGAAATCATATTCGCCCGCAAATCCTTATCAATTAGAATATGTTATGAAAGGGGGATCATTTTTATGTCACGAATCGTACTGCGCAAGCTTTAGAATATCAGCAAGAATGGGAATGGAACCAAGTTCTAGCTCAGACCACATTGGTTTTAGAACAGTAGTTACCAAAGAAATGTTAGAAAAATAAAAAAGCTTAAAAATCAGAAGATTTTTAAGCTTTTTGTCGGGGTGGCAGGATGATAACTAAACCGCCACTATGCAGTAAAATCAATACTTTAGGAAAAGTGCTAAAACAGTGTGAACCGAATTGTAGACCTAATAGTTAAATTGAAATAGTATGTTTTATTTGAACGTCTAAAACAAATTTACGATTTTAACTTCATTAAAACCAAACAAATAGCGTCAAATATTATGATTAATCTATTAAATATTTATTAATAGTTTCTTCCTCAATACCACTATAATTAGCAAAATCTTGTACTGTTATAAATTGATGAGGCTCTTTGTCTAAATACTCTTTTATCTTATTAATAAGCTTACGACAATAACGTTCACTACGCCCTGTGATGCGCTGAATGTCTTTTGGATATATACAAGCTCTTTTTGTATTCATAATACTTTATCTATGCTTTAACCATACTGATACTAAACTTCATTTATATGCTGATTTTGGCGAAATCGGAAGTAATGGTAGTATATGGTATTCGCTTTTTCTTTATTGCTCATAAAGTTAGTTGTTTTGATTAATTATTAAAAAATAAATTAAAATTATTATGGCAAAACAAACAGGAATTATCAAATTAAAAGGAACTATCGGAGGTATTTCTTTTTACAAAACTTCAGATGGACATTTGGCTCGTGAAAAAGGTGGAGTGGACAAAAACAGAATTCAGAATGATCCTGCGTTTCAAAGAACGCGTGAAAATGGCTCTGAATTTGGAAGAGCTGGTAAAGGTGGAAGAGTATTGCGAAACGCAATTCGTTTGCTTTTACAGAATGCAAAAGATAAAAGAGTGGTTTCTCGATTAACCAAAACATTAGTGGCAGTTACTAAAACTGATGTGGTTAATGAGCGAGGTTTAAGAACCTTGCAGGACGGAAATTTAGCACTTTTGGAAGGGTTTGAATTCAATTTGAATGGAAAGTTGGGAGCAACTTTATTCGCTCCTTTTACCAAAGCTTTTGACAGAGTAACTGGTGAAGCAACTTTAGATTTGGTTGCTTTTTCACCAGTGGTGAGAATTGCAGCTCCTGCAGGAACGACACATTTTAAAATTGTAATGGGTGCTACAGAATTGGATTTTGAAAATGAAACCTCAACTTTTGAAAGTGATGCAACTGCTATCTTACCCTATACAGCTGCTGACACTGCTGCAATTGCACTATCTGCAACAATTACTGCGAATTCTACACAACCAGTAACCCAAGTAATTGGCGTAGAGTTTTATCAAGAAGTAAATGGCGACATGTATGCCCTTAAAAATGGTGCTTATAATGCCTTATCAGTTGCGATTATTGACAAACCATAACTATGGAGTTGCTATTGCAAAGAGCATATTTTAAACAGGGTACCAATGGTACTCTGTTTGCTTCTGATACATCTTTCGACAGTGTTCAAGACAGGTTCCTTTGTCATACCATTGAGTTACCCTGGAGAAATAACAAAAGAAATATTTCTTGTATTCCTGAAGGAGTGTATGAAATTATACCAAGATTTTCAAAACGTTTTCAGCATCATTTGATTTTGAAAAATGTTCGAGGTAGAAGCTTTATTTTATTTCATCCAGCTAATGATGCACTAAGGGATTTAGAGGGTTGTATTGCTCCTGTAACTTATTTGAGCGGCATTGGTAAAGGCATTTATTCAAAGGATGCAATGCAGAAACTATTGTCTTTGGTGTATCAAGCAAAAGATAGAAAAGAAAAAATAACATTAACCATTAAATCACAGAATTATGAAAATTATAGAACGTTATAAAAAACCAACACCAAAGTTTTTTAGACTCTTAAGAAATATTGGTATTGTATTGGCTACAGCTGGAGGAGCAATTATTGCTGCCCCTGTTTCAATACCTGCTACAATAGTAACCATTGCAACCTATATGACAGTTGCAGGAACAGTTGCTACAGCCGTTAGTCAAGCTGTAGTTTCTGATGAAAAAAAGGATTAGTAAAAATATGTTACAGAACGATATTCAAATAAAGTCTGGTGTTGTTGGAGGAACATTGCTTTCTACAGTTTTTACTATTAGTTTAGACGATATACTTTTTACTATTATTATGGCTGTAATTGGAGCAATTGTTAGTTTTTCTGTTTCTACATTATTAAAGTGGTTATTTTTTAGAAAGCAAAAAAAGAATACCTAGTTTTAGTACTGGGTATTCTTTTGTTTTCATTGACTAAATAGTCAGAATTTCGTTTTCAAAAAGAATTATTCTGGTTTCTAATTCGTTGTATTTTGCAAGTTGAATCATATTTTTTGTTCCTTTACTTTCTCCATCCCAAAAAGCAATTAATGCGTCTGCGTATATTGCCATTTGTTTATTTCTTTTTGGTCCAGCAGCTTTTCCATATTTTATCCAATCAGCCGGAAATTTTATGATTTTGATTTTTTTTTCGGAGGCGTATTTCTCTCCTAATTTGTCTGCACCTTTGTAATGAGCTCCAGATACAATCTCTATATTTTTATAATCCTGGAGGAATTTATCACATTCTTGTTTTAATTTTTGATAGTTGGTGAAGTTTCTGCTCCCAGCTATAATTATTTTCATAGTTTAATTTGTTAAGATCTTAGTAAGGCTATTTTTAGTTTTGAAATAGTTGATAATTGATGTTGTAAGTTTTCTTCATAAGCAGTTATTTTTTTGAGCTTTTCAACTTTCAATTGCCATTGTTGTTCTTCATAGTTCTGCAGTGCTGTATATATTACTTTTTTCACATCCGAAATACCAATAAATGGAATGACAGAGCCTTTTAAATAATACCGAAAGTACTGACCAACTTTTAAAGATAAACACAGGTAATACAAAGACTCTCTATTTGCTGTAGAAGTTGTGGAAATTACAAAACAGTTTGCACAAGGTTTGTCTAATGGCTTTCCAGAATTTAATCCTTTATTCAAAATAAAAAAATGTGGGTTTGAGTAAGTTCGTCCAATTTTGTGGGTTTTGATTTCAAAAATTTGCATAAGTATCCATTTTTAGGTTCAGATTCTTTTGCTATTTTTTTGCCCATAAAATTTTGGAAAGGAAAATAACAAAAAGAAAGCTGTTTCTAAATGGAGAGGGTAGACTATCAAGGTTTTTGAAAAAAATACTACCAACTACTGAATGTTGAATTTTGAGTATTAAGTTGTCAGTTGGTGGAGATTTTTTTTAAAACCCGAAGGGCTTGACCTTTATAGGCTAAAAGCGGAGGCTTTAAAAAGACAAAATTTTATGCAATTACATTTTTCTTGAATGAAACAGATGTTGAAACCACTACAACATTAAGGGAACCATTTGTTTTGCTGTCTTTTTTTTGTTTTTCTTTTTATCCTTTATTTTTTATTATATCTAAAATGATAGATTTTATCTGGATTTTTTTTTGTGATTACTTAACGAAATGAAACAAACAAAGACTTGAGATAAGGAATGCTTGGACTTAGCGATGGTTTTGTGCAGTTGAATGAGATAAGGAATAATTAACTAAAAGTATTTTTAAAAATTTAGTATCTTTACTATTGTGAGTTTAAACTCACATTCTTTTTCATAGCAATTTTTACCCACCTCTCCACGATGTGGGTTTCTTTTTTTGAATAATTAAAGACGTAGTACCTAGTGCGTGAGCAGCAGCGAGAATAAGTGTAAAGACTTTTTATTTGTGCTTTCTAATTTTATTGAGGTTTTATTAAAAGTGAATGCTTACTATTTTAAATTTTAAAGGATTGATTTACTAATGAAACTTTTTATTTGTTTTATACATAGCATTTACTTTTAGTGAAAACGGTTACAACGTATGTTCTACACTAATAAAGAGTTTTACTCTTATTGGCTTTTTTTTGATTTTATATGTGCTTTCTAAATTTTCTTTAATTTTCTACTTTTAGTTATATAGTTTTTAAGTTTAATGGATAGTACCCATAAGCACTTATAAAAACAATGTAACATAGAAGAATTGTTGTTAAAATATCTACATGTTATTATTAATATCAGAAGTGAGCGTTGGATGCGCCGCTATTTTACATAATGGCGTTATAGTGCCTGGAACTTTTGTGGAAGAGCAGTATAATTGCGCATTATGTAAAGATAGCTTTGGGGAGTTTTGTGTTTTATGAAATAATATAAACGCGTTGCTTTTTAGAGTTGTGTAATGAGTTTGCGAATGGAACAAGCTGTAAAATGCAACTACCTTTAGAGTTTTAAAACGCTAAACTTGCATTGGCGCGCGGAACAAACCAAAAGACAGAGATTTTTTGCTTTTGCAACAAACTGGATTTTGGTTTGTGGGGAGTTTAACTATTATCAAGTAACTTATGATGTAGTTTTATATTTTCAATTTCATAAACTTTTGTAGCAATGCATTCTAATTTATCTGGATTGAAAACGGCTAAATTATAACCTTCAGCAAATAATGAACTCTGATATTCTACACCATCAAAACCTAATGATTTTATATATTCACAAATATATTGAGTAGGAATGTAATCCAATGTTTTATCCTTTTTTCTTATTGGAAGTGATAATTCTTTTTGTAAAGTATAAATAAAAGGTAAATATTCTATGTAACTCTTTATATCCTCTCTTTCAGACCAATAAATAGGATCTGTTTCAATATTTCTAAAACTAATAACTTTTAATTCTTTTATTACTGCAAACTCACCAATTGTGACATAATCAAAGATGGTACTTCTTGTTTCGTATAAAGCAGTTTCTAAAGAGTTTGCTATATATAAATATGATATTCCTTTAGGATTTGCTCTACCAGCTGTAGCTAATTCTGGTTTAGGTGGATTACCCATATTATTTTTATCAAAACCTATTTTATCAGAAATTCTTGACCTGTAAAAAGTTTCATCAATATTAATATCTCTAATTAAACTACTTTGTATAATCGATTTAAAAATATCAAAATTTAGAGAATTACTGGCAAAATAACGGTTTGCAAATTTAATTTCTTTTTTAAAATCATTCCAAATATTGTGAATCTTTGTTTCTTCCTGAAGAATATTTGATGATACTTGATTTTCAAATAAATGATTGAAATCTTCGATTTCATCTATGAAAATAGATTTAAAAAGAAACTTATTATCAACAACTAAATCTGTTGTAAGGTTAAAGTTTTTTTTAATAGAAGCAGAAATATCAAGTTTAGATTTTGTATCAATGTCATAAAGAGAAAATATATTTCTAAAATAATCTGCTAATTCTTTTGCTAAATAAATTGAAACATTATCGGATTTACAGAAGTCGCATTTACCTTTTTTATTATAAGAATCGATAATACTTTTTAGGTATATACTATTGAAACAATTTACACAACAATTCATAATTAAATCTTATCTACAATTAATTCGATATGATTCATTATTGATAGTTTTTTTAAAGTACCTAAACCAGGAAAGTGACCTCGATTATGAAGATCTTTATAAACTTCAACAGCTTTGGTGTTTATATTATTGCTAACACACCAATTAACAAGTTTTTCAAGTGCTTCTGCGAATTTACCTCCTATATCAGATACATCACCATTTGAGTCAGATACAAAATGTTTTACCATTATTTTACCTGATGCATTAATGTAAGATAAATGCATTGCAACAGCTCTTGGTAAAAAACCTGAATCTGAATAATTGTCACCAACCGTTAAAAAATCAGAAAAACCGAAAAACCCTTCAGCTTTATAAAAACTGTATTCTTCAGAAAAAGGACTTTCCCCTACTTCAAGATAATCTGCATTTCTTGGCATATCTCTAAAATAATCATCTAATGAAATTCTGCTATCTTCAGTGAATAATCTATAATAACGCCTACTTGTATGACTAAAGTAAATAATATTGTAAATAACGTTTATGTTACTTTGAATTTCAGTAATACTAACTTCTGATATTTCAGAATTATGAATTAAAGTAACGCCTTTATAATCTAACTCTAAACTATTTACACCTTCAATTAAAGCTGGAATTTGCTCTTCAATTTTTGTGTCTATAATTATTGCAACTTGATAATTATTATAATGTTGCAATACCTCTTTTAAAAGACCTATAATTTTATTACCCTCACCAACTAAACCACCCACTTTAGGATTGATAATAACACTAAAGTTTACATTTTCAGATGCTAAAGTTTTTAATGCAGATTTTAAGGTAGAAGAACCTTTAATTGGTTCGATTACAGGTGAAATTTTAGTTGAAAAATTTGGTAGTAAACCACATAATTCTCGTAACGCGATTAATTCAAATTGTTTACCTCTGACATATGGGAAATACATAGCTTACTTTTTTTATAAAGAAAATCTTCTAATTCAATGAAATCTTTTTTTGAAAAATTTAAAGTGTAACAGATATGTTTTAATGAATCTGGGACTAAATCATCATTAAATAATTCTGGATTAGAAATATTTCTAAATTTTAATTCTTTGATAACTAATTTTTGAAACTCTAAAATATCTATTTTTTTTGAAAGTTTAAAACACTCTCTAAAAATTAGTGTGTTAGGAACAACAGGAATTGCTCCAAAATGTTTTTTCAGTAAACTAATATATTCATCTTTTCTTAAACTCTTGAATAGTGTTTCGTGGGAAAATGAAAAATTTTGTTCTGCTTTTTTAATAGTTTTAAGCGCGTTTCTTTTTGTTAATTCAATTAAACCAATTTCTGTGTTATGAAACTTAACTAATAGATTAGGAATGTGTTTTGAATTTGAAACCACATAGATTTTATCAGCAAATTTTTTATAATCTGCTAATTGTTTATCCAATTTATCTAAACCATCTAATTCAGTTTTTATTTCATAAACACGAGCTTCACCATTTAAAATAACAAAGTCTGCTATTGAATTACCAATTTTAAATTCTGATAGTGCTATTGAATTTTTTAAGCTATACTTTTTAAGAAGTTTTTGATTTAAAAGGATGTTTTTATAAATATATTCATTTTTGTAAGTACCTAAAAGTGATTTGTAAATAGCATTAATGACTTCAAAGTTAGTGGTAGAATCTGATATTTTAGTGTGTTTGTTAATACGATAAAATGTATCAAAATAATTCTTATCCTTTACTATTTTTTTAAAATTAGCAGGAGATAGAATTTGTGATAAATTCCTTAAACTTTCTATATTTTTAGCTACTTGCATTATTTTACAAAGTTAACAATTTACAAAATTTAAACTAAATGATTTGAAAACTATTTTCGTTTATCTAAACTTTCTTTATCAAAAGCAATCAAATTAAATAATTCACGCATTCTGGAACGTACACGAATACCATATCTGCTCTCTAATTCTTGTGCATTTAAGTTTGTAGTGGTGTGTGTTCTAATTTTACGTTTTAAGAACAAATCATAGCGAGACAAGAGAATTTCTCCCATTACATTGCAATCTTTACCAAAATGTCTTCCTGTGGTTTCTACACCTAAATCATCAAAACAATAAAAGCCATTATTTCCATAATCCTCAATAATTTTAAAACCGCTTTTATTAAAACTGAAAGTGATATTTCTTGCAGGGATTAGACTATGTTGATTTTGATGAGGTACAATAAACGGTAATAATTTCATTAAACTTGTTTTTCCACAACCTACTGGTCCTGACAATAAAATACCTTTGTTTGGATCTATCTTTAATTTTCTGCAAGTTTCAAAATCACGAATGAAATAGATACATAGTTTATATAAAACAGTTTCATCTTCTGAATATATTTTGAAATTTTTGCCAAATAATAATTTTCCTTTTGCTTCTAAATAGATTAACATTTTTGGAAAATCGTATTTTATTTGATTTCCATTCTGTACGCCCAATTGAAATTGCACACTTCCTTCTTGAATGATATGTGGTTGTATTTTAATCATAAAGGTTCGTTGTAATTTTTATTTTTACTGGTCTTTAGGTTGTCTTGATTTTGGCTAACTGATTTTTGCGTTTCTTTATTTTTTATTTCTTCGGATTTTATCATCCAATTTTTAGCTGTTGCTTGCCAATTGACAATTATTGTTTTGCCACCAACTTTCCAACCAATACCTTGGTAATGATTAAAGAATTTTTGAGCTTCAATTATTGGCCATTTTTCTTTTCTAAAAAAATCAATTACTTCTTTTTCGTTTTTTGGCTGGTCAAGTTTATTAATGTTTTTATTGTTTCTATTAGTTTGTATATGTTTATTAATAGATACCAGTGCTTGTCCACTGCTTGTTTCATTTTTGGGACGGTTGTGTACTTCTACTTGTCCAGAGGTTGTCTCGAATTTGAGCATCTTGATTTTGCTGCCTTTAAATGGATTGTGGGATGGGTAATAAATTAGATATGTATAATTACATAATTCTTTCATACATCTATGATATGTTGATTTTGAACCTATTTTTGAATACTTCATCACTTCTTCTCGATTGATAAAAAAGACCTCCTCAAAACGGTTGATATTCCATAATTGGAATAATGCCATATATAAACTTATATGTGTTGGATTTAAACGATTGTCTTTAGAGAATTGAATGAATACACCTTTTAAGTGTTTTATGTAGTTTACGTTTTGCATTTCTACTATTTTCTGTTTTTTTACTTCTTACTTTTTTGCATTGATCAAAAAAGTAACAAAAAAATCTAGTCTTGCATCTTCGGCGGTCAAATCAATTTTCAATAGCTAAAAGAAAAGAACTCCACTTCCTTTTAGTCAGTGTCAAACAGCTTTTCTTTTTACACTTTTTTCAAATGATTGACACTCGCCTGCCAGATGCTATGACAAATGAGATGTTTACTAGCATAAAAGCATTTCCATAAATCTTAATACATTGTATTTTAACTGTATTTCAAATATTTTCAGTTGTTTTATGTAATTTACTTTTTGCATAGCTTAAACTTCTCGATACAATTTTACTGACGCATTCCGCTATGCGCAATAGGACATTAAAACCACTCGAAGTGACAATTAAAACTTGTTATGGATTCGGTTTTCTTCTAATACTTTTTGAATTTCTTCATAATCGTAATAGATAACTCCACCAACTTTAGAGTAGGGGAGTGTGCCATTAATTCTTAAGTTTTGTAATGTTCCTGGAGAAATGCTTAATAAATCTCTGACCTCTGGAGATTTTAACCATTTTTTAGGTGCAAAACCTGATTGATGGTTAATCATTGCTTTGATGTTTTCTAATAATTCGTGTTTGAATTCTTGTAAATCTTCTGTAGTAATAATAGTTGCTGCCATTTTCTAACAATTTTTGTAAAGAAGCTGTTGAATGCCCCCACATTCAAACAGCTTCTTTGGGTTAATTTAGTTCACGAGTTTTCTGTTACTATACATATGTGTTCGTGAACCTACGATTTGACTTTCGTTTGGCAAATATGATATGATTTATTGAAGTTTATACACAGGTAAAACCCAACTTGGGTGATTTTACGTACTCATTTTTAATAGGTTATATTCCTTTTAATTGTTATTGTGATTATTTATAAGAGCAACAAAAAAGTGCAAATTATATGAAAAATAATTTGCACTTAGAAACACCCAACTTGGGTGTTTATTCATCTGAATCTAACATCTTATTTTCTAGAGAATTTTTTAGTTTATCTATGAATTTAGTCTGATTCATTTTACGTGAACGGATTTCTAAAAATGTTCTGTAATAATCACCAAGGTCAATGTTAAACATTTGTTCGCAAGCTGATGCCATTTCTTTAATATCTGCTGTTCCGCTATTTACAGCACCAGAACTATGAAGCGCGTAAATTAATTCTATTAAATCGGTTTTATTGCCTGTCCAAAAAAGTTTTGACTGTTTTTTAAACGCATTGATATTAGTTTCCATACTATTATTGTTTTCAAGTTTATCTATTTCTCTTTTTAGATAAATAATTAACATATCGTATGCCATAATAGTAGCCACTGTTGTATCGTGACTTGTAGAAAATTTATCGTCCGTAAAAAACGATAATGAATCTGGAAATAGCCTTATATCTGCTTTACCTCTCATAAAATATTCTTCATCTAAAAAAGTAGCACCTCTTCTGAAATAATGATAAAATTCTAGGTTATCATTAAAATAGTTTTGAAGCCTATCTATGTGATTATTGAAGTATTTTACTTGAGATTTATTACTACTTCTAGGTCTTTTACTTTCTATACTGAATAATTTGACATAATATATTAATTTACTAAAAACATAAGGCTTCATATTTTTGAAAAAAAGTATTTCTTCATTTTTTGGAATTAATTTTTTCCTTAAAAAAAGTATTTTTATTTGTTTTAATGCTCTTTTTGTTACTCTAATACTTTCTTCTGCTTTTTCTAATACGCCTTCTGTTTCTTTCTCTAAAAAATCTAAATTATAGTCTAATTCTTTTTCAATTTTTTTCAATCTGTAAAAAATCATACCAATATCTTAATTAATATGACTTTAGTTATAACTTTATTTATTTCACATATTTATATTTCATTAATATTTATCTTATTTAGTTATTTTTAATTCACTCTCCATTTCATTTTCTGTAATCTAACAGCATTTAGAATAGCCAACAAAGCAACACCCACATCAGCAAAAACAGCTTCCCACATTGTAGCCAAACCACCTGCTCCTAAAATTAGCACAATCACTTTTACACCAAATGCTAATCCAATATTTTGCCATACAATCTTTCTTGTTGAGCGACCAATTTGAATCGCTTTTATTACTTTTGATGGCTGATCTGTTTGAATAATAACATCAGCAGTTTCAATGGCAACATCGCTACCTAAACCACCCATAGCAATACCAACATCACTTGCTGCTAAAACAGGTGCATCATTAATACCATCACCAATAAAAGCAATCTTATTTTCTGAATTTTGTTTTAACTTTTCTACTTCATTTAATTTATCTTCAGGTAATAAACCGCCTTTGGCTTCTTCAATATTTAATTCTGATGCTACTTTTTGAGTAATAGAATCCTTATCCCCAGAAAGCATCATTATCTTTTTAAAGCCTACTTTATGTAATGCTGTAATTGTTTCTTTTGCATCTTCTTTCAATTCATCTGCAATAACAACATAGCCTGCAAAAGCGTTATCAATAGCCACTAAAACTATAGATTCTACAATAGTGTCAATTTCTTTGGAAACTTCGATATTATTTGCTGTCATTAAGGTTTTATTACCAACTAAAACAGGTTTGCCATTTACGTTTCCTTTTAATCCTTTACCTGCAATTTCGGATACTTCTGAAGCTTGAAAATCTTTACCATCTGCTTTATACTCTAAAATAGCTTTTGCTATAGGATGTGTAGATTGTTCCTCCATAGCCATTAAGTATTTCATAAATTCCTTTTCCTCCCAGTTAATGGCTTTAATATCTTTAATTTTAAAAACTCCTTTTGTTACGGTTCCAGTTTTATCCATTACCAAAATATTTATCTTGGTCATTGCGTCTAAAAAAGAAGCACCTTTAAATAAAATACCATTTTTTGAAGCTGCACCTAAACCACCAAAATATCCTAAAGGAATAGAAATTACCAAAGCACAAGGACAGGATATTACTAAAAATATTAATGCACGATATAGCCAATCTCTAAACACATAATCATCTACAAAAAAATAAGGTAGAAATGTAACAGCTATTGCTAAAAACACAACAATTGGTGTATATACTCTCGCAAATTTTCTAATAAACAATTCGGTTTTAGACTTACGAGCTGTTGCATTTTGAACCATATCCAAAATTCTGGCAATAGAACTGTCTTTAAATTCTTTAGTAGTTTCAATTTCGATAACACCATCCATATTAATACTACCTGCAAATACCTTTTCTCCTTTTGTAATCGTATTAGGTTTGCTTTCACCAGTTAATGCAGCTGTATTAAATGAGCCTTTTTCGGATAATAAAATTCCATCTAAAGGAATTTTCTCACCAACACGAACTTTCACTTTTTCTCCAATTTCTACAGTTTCAGGATTTACCGATTTATAATCATTATTTCGATACACTAACGCTTCATTTGGGCGAACATCAAGTAGCGCTTTAATATTACTTTTTGCTCGATTAACTGCTGCACTTTGAAACAATTCTCCAACTGCATAGAACAGCATTACTGCAACTCCTTCAGGATATTCTCCAATTACAAATGCACCTATGGTTGCAATAGACATTAGAAAAAACTCTGTAAAAACATCGCCTTTTGTAATACTTTTCCAACCTTCTTTTACTACAGGAAAACCTACTGGAATATAAGCAACACCATACCAGACAATGCGAGTCCAATCTTTAAAAAATTCAACATCAAAATAATCTAATACAATACCAATAATTAGCATTATAAAACTTATAATTGCTGGTACATAAGCTTTATAATTATTAGATTGACCACTATGATTATGACCATGATCGTGACTGTGTCCTTTTTCAGAGGTTGTTTTAATATCTCTTAAATTCAGTTTCTTTTTTTTCATCTTTTCTTCGGTCTTAACAACTACTTTTGTTTTGTTGAATTGGCGGACACGGAACTGTACCGTATGAACAATACACACAACAATCTCCTTTTTTAGGTTTCAGAACTTTTTTACAATTCACACATTCGTAGAAAAACTGACAAGCATTTGTTGGCATATCTTCTACTTTTTTATGTCCGCATTCTGGACAAGTAATTTCTGATTTTAGTGTGGTTTCCATTAGTTTTATTTTTTGTCGGTTACTTTATAACCTGTTGAGTTAATTACTTTCTCGATTTCCGTTTCATTCGTTTTGGTTTTGTCAAACTCAATGATTGCGTTACCATTTTCGTAGGATGCTTTTGAGATAACTATTCCGTTGAGTTTATTTATTTCGTGGTTTACGTGTTCTTCACAACTCACACAGGTCATTCCACTGATTTTAAATTCTTTCGTTTTAATGTCTGATTTGTCAACTACGACTATTTGCTTTTCTGTGTTTGGATAAAAAATTCCTGAATAGTATGGGAAAGCCAACATCACTATTGCAAATACAGTTACAATTCCTAAAAAAGTTTTTGACTGCATAAATTTTGGTTTTTCATCCGTCTCGCATTCACAATCAATTTCCTTTTGAGGTTTTAATTTTTGATACCAAGCAAAACCAAGAACTAAAATTGTTAGCCCAATTAAATAGGGTCTAAATGGTTCTATCCAAGAAAATGTTGAAGCAATTCCGCTTGTTCCTGCAATTAAAGCCAGAACAGGTGTTATGCAACATAAAGATGCTGTAATTGCAGTAAGTAAACCTACACCGAATAATTTGTTTTTCATTTTATTCTTATAAAAGCACAACAAAGGTGCAGTAAAATTCAGTGCAATGGAAGTGCATTTTTAATTACTACACTTATCACAAATACCTTTTACTACCAAGTTAACATTTTCTGAAATATAGCCATCTGGAACTTTAATTTGAGGTATTTTATGTTCTGTTAAACAAAC